>NZ_LZRK01000012.1 GCF_001687305.1 Actinomyces vulturis | reverse complement strand
GAAAAGAACCAAGCTGACTCCCACATTTTTGTCACCACCGACGATGCTGGGACTGTCTACGCTGACCCAGCAAACGCCAACTGGGTTGAGTATGGACAACAGTCAGGTGAAATCACCGCAATCAAGTTCGTCAACGACTCACTGGT
Source organism: Actinomyces vulturis (assembly GCF_001687305.1). Taxonomy (GTDB): domain Bacteria; phylum Actinomycetota; class Actinomycetes; order Actinomycetales; family Actinomycetaceae; genus Actinomyces; species Actinomyces vulturis. The sequence continues at coordinate 426 of NZ_LZRK01000012.1, read as the reverse complement.
TCCAGATGAGTTCATGAACTTCACTGTTCATGCCTCCACACAAGGCATGGGAAACAACACAGAAATCTTCAACAACCTTCTAGCCGGACATGCTGACGGCTTTAGCCTGCCAGTACCAGCAGTAGCCCCTGTACGCACAGAGGTCTACGACACTGGTATCAGCGGAACACTGTGGCGTGATAGAAACGAAAACGGCTCCATTGACGTTGACGAAACCGTGCGTTTTAGTGGAGCAACACTGACACTAACCAACAGTGAAGGCGAAACAGTGGAAACAACCAGCACTGATGAGCAAGGCCAGTACCACTTCACTCACAAGCCTGATGGTGACTATGACATCACGGTGACGGATAAGAGTGGTATCCCAGTTAAATTCCACTACACCACAGATGAAAAACGTCATGCTCATGTGGATGCTGAACACCG
>NZ_LZRK01000011.1 GCF_001687305.1 Actinomyces vulturis | reverse complement strand
GTATTACGGTCAAGGACGATAAGGGAGTGAAGGTTTCTTGCCCATCAGATCGCCTTGAACCTGGCGAGTCAATGCAATGCACCGGATCTGGGGTGATCAAGTAAAAGACACTCACAACTTCGCCCCCTTACGTGGTCTGTGTAAGGGGGCGTTGTTGTGTCTGCGCTAATTGATCACGCTGGATAGGACATCGATGTTGCTTTCGCTTTGCTCAAGCACGTTTGTCATGTATCGCTCCATGTATGCCCAGTCTGGCTGACCCATTGCATCAACAGGGAGATAGATTTCATCATCGACAATTCGCTTCATTGAAATCGAATCGCCCCAAGAATACTTCTGCCGCAAGACAGATCTAAGTGCTGAGATTAGAAACAAATAGACTTGCTTTGTTGCATGTTGTTTGCTTTTAAGATAGAGAGCGATGTTATGACTATCATTTGAGCAAAAATCATTTTCTTGAAAAGTAAACGTTAAGGTTTTCCCGCCGATCATGATGCATCCACCTTTATCCATCCATGTTGATGGACAATCAATGTATGTCAACACACCATTGTTAAACGACGAAGCAGTAACATAGGGGATTTTGCCACTATCGGGAGTAATGTTTTTCTGAACAATACTCTGCGTATTCGACATATCAAATAAATCAGTTAACAGGAATTTCTGCCAGTCACTTGTTTCCAATTTACTCATTGCTGTTACCGTCTATGTCCATCGAAACAATCACATTCTCATCGTCAGTATTGATTGAACTCGAATACATGACTACTTCACGAATCTGATCTCCAAACTCTTTTGCATCAATGCCACGCTGGAACAGAAGGTAGTCCATGGCGGTGCGTTTAAAATCTTCTTCGAAGATCTCAAACGGTTTTTGAGGTAACTGGTAGGACAGGTGTTCATCTGGCTTAATCCACTGGCAGGTGTCATCACCAGACTGTTTTTCAACAACGTCAACCCAGTAGTCTTCGATTGCCGCCCATTTTTCGTACACGTCATGACGACCCTTGTTTTTGACTGTCACAAGGCCGTCAGTTTCCATGTAGCACGCGAAAATCTGCTTATTGTCTTGAGCAACACCGGACTCAAAAATGAAAACGCTTGTTGTCACGCCCACACCAAAGAACAGGTCTTCAGGTAGTTTGATGATCTTTTTGAGTCGGTGGTGAGACAAGATTCGCTTCATCTGCTTCTTGGATGTTTTTTCAAGTTTCTTGTCAGGCAGAATGAATGCGCAAGGGGTGCGTGGTGGAACGTTGTCTAAAACGTTTTCTACGATTGTCATGCACCCGTATTTTTTTTCATACGGTGGGTTCATCAAGACTTTGGTGATGTCCTTGTCTTCGATCCATCGGGCGGCTTTATCTTTGCGCGCGTCCAACTGTTCAAGGTTGGTCTTGCCATCTTTATGAATGAGCATGTTGGCACAGGCCAGGGCATAGATTTCGCGGTCAAACTCGATGCCGTAGAGCTGGTGTTGCTTAATCTGCTTGGCTTTGGCGGTGTTAACGCCACCGGCTTCCTGAATCATGTTGGACATGGATTTCACTAGGAATCCGCCACTACCGCATGTTGCGTCAAGAACGCGGTCATCCTTGTTCACTTCAACGATCCGGTACATAAAGTCGGTAATGTGTTCGGGGGTGAAAATCTGACCCGATTCAGATTTTTTCTTGTACCGGTTGAACTCGTTGAAAAAGATGCCCATCACGTCTTCACCACGCCATGAGGAAGAGTTGACGCACTCAGAAATCTCAACCACCCAATCAATGAAGCTGTTAATGGCTTCCTGGTTGTCGGTGGTGTTCATCTTGATGTCGGAATACTCTTCGAGCAAGATGTCGATTTTGTTGTTCTGGCTGCGGCTTTTCTCTAGTGACTTGGCCAGCGTGGAGTGAATGGCTGTGTGGAACGTGGCGTAGCCGAGGTCTTTGAGGCGTTGCAGTTCGACACCGTATCGCTGTGCCACCAGGGCACAGGCGGTGAAAATCATTCGATGGTAGAGGTTTTTGACACCGAACTCGAAGTGCAGGCAGTTGTTGATTTTGGAGGTGAGTTCATAGATCCGCTCTTTGTCGATTGCTTCGACATTGAACAACTCTGTGTAGAACTCGATGTTGTGAAGAGTGTTGCTGCCTGGGGCTTTGTATTCTTCTTCGCCCATGAATACGCGGGTGTCATCGCCGTTGTAGAGCACACCGACAACTTTGGAGTATTTGCTCTCAATGATCCGCACATTTTTTAAGATTTCATCTACCTGGGCTTGCCCTAGAGCAATACGGCTGGCTTTCGTTTCTAAAACGACAGCAGTCTCAGCAGTGTTGTGCGGCAGATACCACCCGTCGGGCTTATCGCTGATCCCCTTGAACCCGAGTTGGTTGAACGTGGTGATTTGTCCAACGCCAGACTGTGCCTTGTCGCTGTTTGTTAGCCCGAGTGTGTCACGGGCTAAATCACGC
>NZ_LZRK01000010.1 GCF_001687305.1 Actinomyces vulturis | reverse complement strand
GGGTGTGGGGGAGCCCCGCCAACCACACAAACATGGCAGCGGGGCTCAACCCTCACAAGTATATGTACGGCGGCGTCCTACTCTCCCACACCCTAGCGAGTGCAGTACCATCGGCGCTTGGAGGCTTAGCTTCCGGGTTCGGAATGGAGGCCGGGCGTGACCCTCCCGCTATGACCGCCGTAACGCTTATCAGAACAACACACACAGTAACCTCAAACCACACAAAACGCATGGCCAGCAATGGTGTTGGTCGTGGACCGCATAGTGGACGCAAGCAACGCTTAACAAATCGCGCAACCCACACGCAACGCGTGCGGAAAGTGTTGTTGGTATCGGCTTATTAGTACCGGTCAGCTCCGATCCCTTACGGGTCTTCCACATCCGGCCTATCAACCCAGTAGTCTACTGGGAGCCTCACCACCCCAAAGGATGATGGAAACCTCATCTTGAAGCTGGTTTCCCGCTTAGATGCTTTCAGCGGTTACCCATTCCGAACGTAGCCAACCAGCCGTGCCCCTGGCGGGACAACTGGCACACCAGAGGTTCGTCCGTCCCGGTCCTCTCGTACTAGGGACAGGCCTTCTCAAGTTTCCTGCGCGCGCAGAGGATAGGGACCGAACTGTCTCACGACGTTCTAAACCCAGCTCGCGTACCGCTTTAATGGGCGAACAGCCCAACCCTTGGGACCTGCTCCAGCCCCAGGATGCGACGAGCCGACATCGAGGTGCCAAACCATGCCGTCGATATGGACTCTTGGGCAGGATCAGCCTGTTATCCCCGGGGTACCTTTTATCCGTTGAGCGACGACCCACCCACTCGGGATCGCCGGATCACTAGTTCCTACTTTCGTACCTGCTCGACCTGTCAGTCTCGCAGTCAAGCTCCCTTGTGCACTTACACTCAACACCTGGTTGCCGACCAGGCTGAGGGAACCTTTGAGCGCCTCCGTTACATTTTAGGAGGCAACCGCCCCAGTTAAACTACCCACCAGGCACTGTCCCTGACCCGGATCACGGGCCGAGGTTCAGGCGCACGCCATAACCAGAGTGGTATTTCAACGATGACTCCACACAAACTGGCGTTCATGCTTCACAGTCTCCCACCTATCCTGCACAAGCTATGGCGGGCGCCAATACCAAGCTATAGTAAAGGTCCCGGGGTCTTTCCGTCCTTCTGCGCGTAACGAGCATCTTTACTCGTAGTGCAATTTCGCCGAGTTCATGGTTGAGACAGTGGAGAAGTCGTTACGCCATTCGTGCAGGTCGGAACTTACCCGACAAGGAATTTCGCTACCTTAGGATGGTTATAGTTACCACCGCCGTTTACTGGGGCTTAAATTCACCGCTTCACCCCGAAGGGTTGACGGTTCCTCTTAACCTTCCAGCACCGGGCAGGCGTCAGTCCGTATACATCGCCTTGCGGCTTCGCACGGACCTGTGTTTTTAGTAAACAGTCGCTTCTCCCTGGTCTCTGCGACCCTCCCCCCTAGCCAGCAAGTGGCTTCAAGGATCGGGCCCCCCTTCTCCCGAAGTTACGGGGGCATTTTGCCGAGTTCCTTAACCATGATTATCTCGTGCGCCTAGGCATACTCTGCCCGACCACCTGTGTCGGTTTAGGGTACGGGCGGCTAACACCTCGCGTCGAGGCTTTTCTCGGCAGCACAGGATCACCCTACTTCCCCAACAAATGTTAGGTCACCATCACGTCTCACCCTCATGTTTCCCGGATTTGCCTAAGAAACGGGCTGCTCGTTTGGACGGGCCAAGCCATTAGGCCCGCGGAAGCTACCACTCTGCGTCACCCCTGTTAATACGCTTGCCTACCAATAAGGCTGGTCCCCAGACCACTCACCAACAAAAACACCGAAGTGTTAACGAAAGATCATGGCGTGGGTTAGTACCCTTAAGTCAGCATGGGCGGTGTTTCGCCGGTACGGGAATATCAACCCGTTGTCCATCGACTACGCCTGTCGGCCTCGCCTTAGGTCCCGACTCACCCAGGGCGGACTAGCCTGGCCCTGGAACCCTTGGTCATTCGGCGCTAGGGTTTCTCACCCTAGTATCGCTACTCATGCCTGCATTCTCACTTCCGCACCGTCCACCACTAGATCACTCTGTGACTTCACCCGGTGCAGAACGCTCCCCTACCACCCATCACCCCTGCCAAAAACTGGAGGGAACACGTGATGGATCCGCGGCTTCGGCGGTGTACTTGAGCCCCGCTACATTGTCGGCGCACGATCACTTGACCAGTGAGCTATTACGCACTCTTTCAAGGGTGGCTGCTTCTAAGCCAACCTCCTGGTTGTCTGCGCGACCGCACATCCTTTCCCACTTAGTACACGCTTAGGGGCCTTAGCCGGCGATCTGGGCTGTTTCCCTCTCGACTACGGAGCTTATCCCCCGCAGTCTCACTGCCACGCTAGAACCCAACGGCATTCGGAGTTTGGTTGACGTCAGTAACCCTGTGGGGCCCATCAGCCACCCAGTAGCTCTACCTCCGCTGGGAAACACGTGACGCTGCACCTAAATGCATTTCGGGGAGAACCAGCTATCACGGAGTTTGATTGGCCTTTCACCCCTACCCACAGCTCATCCCCTCAGTTTTCAACCTAAGTGGGTTCGGTCCTCCACACGCTCTTACACGTGCTTCAACCTGGCCATGGGTAGATCACCCCGCTTCGGGTCTAGAACGTGCCACTCAACCGCCCTTTCGGACTCGCTTTCGCTACGGATCCCCCACACGGGTTAACCTCGCGACACGCCACTAACTCGCAGGCTCATTCTTCAATAGGCACGCCATCACCCCACAAGAGAGGCTCTGACGGCTTGTAAGCGCCCGGTTTCAGGTACTATTTCACTCCCCTCCCGGGGTACTTTTCACCATTCCCTCACGGTACTAATCCGCTATCGGTCATCAGGAAGTATTTAGGCAACCAAGTGGTCTTGGTAAATTCACACAGGATTCCACGTGCCCCGTGCTACTTGGGAGCGCCTATATGCAGCCACAGCAGTTTCGTCTACGGGGGTCTCACCCACTACGCCCGGCCTTCCCAGACCGTTCAACTACCACCATGGTTTATCACTACACACTCTTGCGGCAGCAAAAGTACAAGACGTCCCACAACCCCACACGCGCAACCCCTGCCGGGTATCACACACGCATGGTTTCACCATCCTCCGCTTTCGCTCGCCACTACTCACGGAATATCTTTTCCTGCGGGTACTGAGATGTTTCACTTCCCCGCGTCTACCCCCACTCGCCCTATGTATTCAGACGAGGGTGACAAGGCATTACCCTTGCCGGGTCTCCCCATTCGGAAACCCTCGGATCACAGCCCGTTAGCCGGCTCCCCGAGGCTTATCGCAGGCCACAACGTCCTTCATCGGCTCCTGATGCCAAGGCATCCACCGAACGCTCATAAAAACTAACAACAAACCACAATTAAAAAACTTAAACGTTCAATAACTCATGATTCGCAAAGATCAAAGATGCTCGCGTCCACTATACAGTTCACAACCAACCCACCCACACAAACACTCCCAACCACCATCCAGCGGCAGAAAATCGAATGTGAGGCACCAGAGCATGATGCTCCAGACCCCGACAGTGTGCCAAGCCAACCACCAACACCACCAAAGCCGACCCCAAGAACAAGGCCGAAATAAACTCCAGTGAAAATGCCAACGTGATTGGTACGCCATGATTCCGACTCACCACCACTACACGAACATAGTGGCTGAAATGAGCTCCTTAGAAAGGAGGTGATCCAGCCGCACCTTCCGGTACGGCTACCTTGTTACGACTTCGTCCCAATCACCAGCCCCACCTTCGACCGCTCCCCGTAGGGCCACGGGCTTCGGGTGTTGCCGACTTTCGTGACGTGACGGGCGGTGTGTACAAGGCCCGAGAACGTATTCACCGCAGCGTTGCTGATCTGCGATTACTAGCGACTCCAACTTCACGGTGTCGAGTTGCAGACACCGATCCGAACTGAGACCGGCTTTAAGGGATTCGCTCCACCTCACAGTATCGCAACCCTCTGTACCGGCCATTGTAGCATGCGTGAAGCCCAAGACATAAGGGGCATGATGATTTGACGTCATCCCCACCTTCCTCCGAGTTGACCCCGGCAGTCTCCCGCGAGTCCCCACCACTACGTGCTGGCAACACGGGACAAGGGTTGCGCTCGTTGCGGGACTTAACCCAACATCTCACGACACGAGCTGACGACAACCATGCACCACCTGTGAACACCCAACTAAATGCACCCACATCTCTGCAGGCTCTGTGTCCATGTCAAGCCTTGGTAAGGTTCTTCGCGTTGCATCGAATTAATCCGCATGCTCCGCCGCTTGTGCGGGCCCCCGTCAATTCCTTTGAGTTTTAGCCTTGCGGCCGTACTCCCCAGGCGGGGCACTTAATGCGTTAGCTGCGGCGCGGAAACCCCGGAAAGAGTCCCCACACCTAGTGCCCAACGTTTACGGCGTGGACTACCAGGGTATCTAATCCTGTTCGCTCCCCACGCTTTCGCTCCTCAGCGTCAGTAACGGCCCAGAGACCTGCCTTCGCCATCGGTGTTCTTCCTGATATCTGCGCATTCCACCGCTACACCAGGAGTTCCAGTCTCCCCTACCGCACTCTAGCCGGCCCGTACCCACCGCAAGCCCGGGGTTGAGCCCCGGGTTTTCACGACAGACGCGACCAGCCGCCTACGAGCTCTTTACGCCCAATAATTCCGGACAACGCTTGCGCCCTACGTATTACCGCGGCTGCTGGCACGTAGTTAGCCGGCGCTTCTTATCCAGGTACCGTCAACCACACGTACATGTGGCCTGCTTCCCTAGCGAAAGAGGTTTACAACCCGAAGGCCGTCATCCCTCACGCGGCGTCGCTGCATCAGGCTTTCGCCCATTGTGCAATATTCCCCACTGCTGCCTCCCGTAGGAGTCTGGGCCGTGTCTCAGTCCCAGTGTGGCCGTCCACCCTCTCAGGCCGGCTACCCGTCATCGCCTTGGTAGGCCTTCACCCCACCAACAAGCTGATAGGCCGCGAGCCCATCCCCCACCGGAAAAAACCTTTCCAAACCACCCCATGCAGGATGGCCAGAATATCCCGTATTAGCCACCGTTTCCGGCAGTTATCCAAGAGAAGGGGGCAGGTTACTCACGTGTTACTCACCCGTTCGCCACTCATCCACACCCAGCAAGCTGGATGCTTCACCGTTCGACTTGCATGTGTTAAGCACGCCGCCAGCGTTCGTCCTGAGCCAGGATCAAACTCTCCAAAAAAACCTTAAACAAAACACCAACAGCAACACCCACAAAACAGCAGGCGCCACAACAGTGCTTTCAACAATTTAAGAAAATCGGAGAAAAGAAAAAATTTTTCACCTAACTCACCACCCCATGACCATCGACGAGGATTCATCACAGGACAGCAAACAAAACAAAAATAAACACACACAACAACAAGTCATGCATGCTCATGGCATAAATAAACTTGACACACTATCGAGTTCTCAAACAACATGCCCACC
>NZ_LZRK01000009.1 GCF_001687305.1 Actinomyces vulturis | reverse complement strand
AAACGTGAAACTGGAAACGACCTCCACTTTTCGTTGATATACGAACGAAAAAGTGGTTTCACGGCCCTGAAACTCCATGAAATACGCGTGCAACAAGACTATGTAACTGTAACGGCTGTCACAGTAAGTTGTCCTGCGTCACATTTGTGTTGTGAGCCAAAAAAGTTTCATCCGATGCCATCGGGGTCGATCCAGAACAAAGGCATGTTGACCACTTCGGATGTTGAACATCGACTGATGCACTCTTGTTTGAGCACTATTTATTTTTTTTATTCATTTAATTCAATTCTGTTTTATTTAATTATCGCTAGTAGAAGGGCGTGAACAAATCTATCGCCGGACGCGGAGGGGCTGTCGAAGCCTTCTACTCTGGCGTGCGCTTTAGATCCACACTGGAAGCTCGTTGGGCGCACTTTTATGACTGCCTTGGCTGGGGGTGGGATTACGAACCTGCCCAATATCCAGTAACAACGAAAGGCGGCTACATCCCCGATATTTATGTTCAAAATCTTGGCTGGGTAGAGGTGAAAGGCCCACCATTTTTGACTGCCGGCTCACTAGCCAAAATCTGCGCAGGCGCAGCAGGACCGCGACCACTACCCAGCAGATCGATGCCAGGTGCTCCCCCAGGATGTGTGCTGATTATGGGAGACGTACCAAAAATCAGTAAAGGGAAACGTCCCACGCACACCCTCATTATTGATGAAGGTGGGAACAAGGCAGGAGCGTATAGCGTCGTTTTAGATAGACGCGGAGTGCCTGAACTGGTTGAAGGTAAGCCGTGGAAAGTTTTTGACGCATCGGGTTCAATCCCTGCTCGTGGCCCCGCCCTCGATTTACGCAAAAGGCTGTGTAATCCAGATCCGATTAGTGGCCCCACTCCCCCAAGCGTTTCGCGTGCCTATCGCAAGGCCGAAGAACTCAGTGTTGTCGGTCCACATGGGAAAACATCGCCGCTTTCGATTCCTGGACATTGGGGTGGACGAGCCATTTGATGTCCACATGTTGACAGTGCGTGGATAAAAAAGATGGCGCAAAAGAAACCAAAGATCAGGCTACGTCCGTTGCATCTTCTGCTGTCCAGGGTGCATCGAAAGGCGGTCAGGTTGGCGCTGTCCTGACCCTTGCTACAAACAAGGACACGTACAAGCTTGCCTGGAAAGTAAAAAAGACCCAGTGGAAGATTCAGGCCACTCTCATTGCTGTCGTCATCAGTATGCTGTGCGCTCCACTATTCCTTTTCTCGTCGAACGACTCTTCAACCGTCGATACTGACGCTCGCACGCGAGCAATTCAGGGTGATAACGTCACCGGCTTTAAAGGTGCAGGAGAACTTTCTGGTCTTGGTGAACGAGCAAAAGAAGTGGCTGCTATCGCCAATGACTACGCCATCCCACCTGCTCTACTGATGGCTCTGGTTGCTCCCGACACAGGACCATGGCGCGCCGACACTGACGAACAGTTGGAGGAAAACGCCATCAATGTTGCAAAAGCCTTGAGAGATGCCAAAGACCATATTTCATCCCCCTACGGCTGGGACATGCTCACAGGCACAGTCATTTGTGAAGACAACATTCTTGTTATCGGAGGCGGAAAATGCCCCTCTGGTATCACCACTGACCCCTCTTTAGGTTTGGGTGCTAAAGAGGTTCAAGAAGCATGGGTCAGCGCATTGGTCAGTGCCGATGGGTTGCCAAGTCCACGTAAAGGATCTGGCCGTGGAGCCTCTAAGGCCCCAATCCCACCACCAGATTTGAAAGGTAGCGTCATTGAGAAAGTGAAAAAAGTTGCTGCTGCCTACTACGGGATTAGCGATGAAAACATTACGCAAAACGGCAAATGGATCACTGTCTCCACGGACAAAAATCTTTCGTTAGCCACGTCAATTGTGGGGCGTGCCAAAGACTTCCAGGTGTCTCATATTGAGGTTCGTGGACAGTCCTGGTCCCCCGACGAAGGATGGATTGACCTTGAACCCGAAGACACGTCGGTAGATGACCCCCAGGCTGAAAACCATCTACGTATCAAAGTGTGTGACGACAAAAAGTGGGGGCAAAAGTGCGAGGAAAAAGTGGAAACCGAGCACATGGATACTAAAACTGCTGACGCAATCTATGCTCTGGCACTTCAATGGACTTTAGGTACAGATGCAGGGCTGTGCAAAAGTTCATCTGGGCCAGCACCTGCGCCAGCATCCACTGCTGCAACTGCTGGCACAAATGCCACGCCTAGTGCATCGTCGAGTGCGCCGCCTAGTGCGACGGTGAGCGAAGTTGAGTCCACAAGTGGCGAAAAAATTGTGATCGACGAATCAATACAAAACAACATCTCCAATATCGTCAAAGCCGGTCACGACGCAGGTATGAGCGAAGATGAGATTCTTGTTGCTTTAATGACCGCAAGCGTTGAGACGCGTATGCGTAACCTGGCCAATGACGGCTCATTTACCTATATCTATGGCTCGGGCGTGATGAGCGAGTCCGAATGGGTTAAAGCTAAAGCCATTGCCGTCAAATCTATGGATTACCCTCACGACGGCGTGGGTAGTGACTGGGATAGTGTCGGTATCTTCCAGCAACGCAACTCCTGGGGAAGCGTTGAAGACCGTATGGATGTTTACAAGTCTGCCGGTTTCTTTTTTGAACGGCTCAAGAGCGTCCACGCAGATAATCCTTCACTATCTTTAGGAGAGTTGGCTCAAAAAGTTCAGGTTTCTGCCTACCCAGATCGCTATGCCGCTTGGGAAAATGCTGCCCGTCAGATGATGGGTCTTGCAGGACCAGTGAGCGGTGGATGTAAGTCAGTTGCCTCCGGACAGGGGTGGACCTATCCACTTGAATCGTTCTATGTGATCAGTGACCCGTGGAACCCTAGCCGTATGAACCCGGCACTGCACTATCCTCGTCCACACTGGGGTACAGATATTGCTGCACCGGCTGGCGCAATTCAAGTTGCGGTCAATGACGGCAAGGTGATTTTTGCCGACTGCTATTCAGGTAACGGCATGTGTATGCTCGCCATTGACACCGTTGATGGGTGGAGAATCCGATACAAGCATATTTTGACTGGCTCATTCCAAGTCAAAGTTGGCGATGAAGTGAAGAAGGGTCAGCCGGTGGCATCAACTGGTGCAACAGGCGATGTTACTGGACCTCACCTTCATATCGAAGCCTCTGAAATCTCAGTCATTGGAGACACACTCGACTGTGACCCCGATGATCCGTCAATGATTGCTGCCTGTCCTAACCCAGAAGATACGTTCAACGCACATGGTGTAGACCTTGCAACCGGAGAGGTTCGCACCATTGGCGGAGGCGGGAGCAGCGAGATTTTAGAGTTCGCTCGCTCCATGATCGGTGGACCTTACGTATGGGGTGGCTCTGGGCCACGTAGAGAAGACGGTTACGACTGCTCTGGTCTTGTCCAGGCAGCCTACGCAAGCGTTGGTATTGAACTACCTCACCAGGCATGGAAGCAATGTGAGATGGGTAGTCCAGTTCCACTGGATCAAGCACAGGCTGGTGACATTATTTGCTGGGCTACCCCCGGATCGCCTCGCGCACACCACGTGGCAATTTCAGACGGTGCTGGTGGATATGTGGGCGCACAAAGTGAAGCAGAAGGAATCAAGTCAGGCCCCATGTATGGGGTTGGTAGTGAAGATGTCTGGGCACGAAGGATCGTAAAATGAGAAAAGCACTTGCTTTAACATGCGTGGTTATGACCCTGCTGGCCGGGTGTAGTAATCCTCAAGGCAAAGATTCACCTGAAACAACTAGCCGTGCGGTGTTCGAGACACCCACGCCACGACCAGAGGCTACTACGGACCCGTCAGAGATTTCTGTGCCAGACACAGCAGATCAAACACCACAGTATCGAGATGATGCTCGTGAATGTGTTGTTCGCGTTGTTGAAGCAATGGCAGGAGGTGATGACCAGACAGATTTGAGTGACTGCGTAGTAGGTGATGCCGTGGGCGTTTCTGCCCAGGTGATTGCTGAGCGCGCAGCAGACAATGACAAATATGACCGCACCACCAATTCTGTCGTTCATGCCTCTGCTATCGCTGACGATAGTGCGCGCGTTGTGAAAGATAATTTGGTGAGCGTTCGGGTCCAAACATGGACTGGTCCACGCAATTCTTCTGACAGGCCCGTGCTTACTGACGACTATACGAACCTGCGCACGTGGTTTGCTACCGTCACCGATGACGGCAAAGTGGATCAAGTTTTCATGCCAGGGCAGTTGCCGCAAGATATTTGAAAATACTATGACCCCTGGAAACCCAGGGGCCATAGTGTGTCGTACTTCAGATCCAATCCTCACGTGGTGGCTGAAGATCTTCTAGGTCTTCGATTTCCACCACTCGGCAACCTGAACGCAAAGGCGTGTCAAGACTGTACTGCTCAAGAATCGGTAACTGCTCTCCAAGATCGAAAGCAATACGCTTCTTGTTGTACCTGCCATACGAAGTTCCATCGACTCGATACGCGCCCCATACTCGCCACACGGCAACTGGTTTGGTTTCTTTAGATCTGGGAGCACGGTACAAAGCGACAAGACGCTCTGCTGACAGTGCTTTGGCTAAAGTCATCCCCCAGAATCGTGAGGCATGGATACGTAACTCATCAATAGACATTGAATCCTTGTATGAGCGGTTAACAGAGACAAAAGCAACTTTTGTCATCACTGTTCTCCAATCGTCATGGACATGCCAAGGGCATATCCGAATTCCGAAAAGAAGAGTTCGCCTGAGTGCAAACTTCTTCATCGCCGCTTTGCGACACCGTATATTATGGTCGGAAATTTTTTAAGGCGCTAGAGCAAGTCAATGTAGTTAAGCATCTGCTGGGTGATGACGTATCGGGGAACGAAAAGCCAGGTGAGTGCAAAAATGACGAAGATTGCCCCCGACATGATGGCGAGCATGTGAGAACCGTCTGTTAAGGCAAGGTGAGCGAAAAACACTGCGAAAGCGAGCAGATACAAAGCAACAATGATTGTTTGTGGTCTGTCAATCGTGGTGTGTAGCCAGGGGTGAAACTCTGTGCCGATCATGGCTCCGCGATAATCAAGGCTCGCAATAACCTGACCATCGTCAGACACCGGCACGCCGTCAACAATATGAATACAGCCAGCGTTTTTCAGGCAGTTTTCTTTGATGGTCAGCCCAGGAACTTCGAAGGCCAACACCGTGAAAAACGTCAGACACACCATTGTCAGTGTGTAGAGCACCAATAAGCGTTGTGGGCGTTTCATGCCCTACTACTAGGGGCGAGATGCACTTGCTGCTCGACGCACCATCGAGTGTGGATCGCTGCTCAAAATCTGGCGCATTTTCTCTGTGCCATGCTCGGCCACGGCCTTGCGAACAAACGGGTCAAAATCGTCAATGAGCAGCCAACGATGATCGTTATTGCCGTAGATGGCAATGGCTTCTCGCACGTCTTCGCTGTCATCGTTGATGAGAGCAAACTGTACGTCCACTCCCCCGGTTTTGACCGCTTGCTTGCGATCGACAGATTCGAGCGAACACATGAGATTAGATAGTGTTTTCATCGCCGTGCAATCTCTGTGTCTTGTGCCGAGTTTTCCACACAGACGTTTGTCCCATGGCAAACAATCTCAGTCAATGTTGCCGCGCGGTCAACAACAATGTTGCTTTGGCCAAATACTTCAAGTGATGAGTTGTTCAGCACGGTGATTATGCCTTGGCCACGCAGCGTGCAGCATGAGACTGTCACATTACTGTCGTCATTGATTTCCACATTGCTCCATTGAACTCTAGCCGTGGAGTTATGCCAGATCTGCACCTTTTGGCAGTGGCGAACATCGACATTCGATGACTTGCTGATTCGGACCTGTGAGCAGTTGGCAACCGCAATCTCACCAGTGCTTTCTGAGATGTTCACGAATGAAGCGCTCGCAATGTTGGCTTTTCCGGTGAACTGAGAAAACTCTACGTCGGCTTGGCAGTATGCCTGCTCGATGGTGAGTGAGCATGATTCATGGATTTTTAGGGCGCAAGATTTTTTAGCATGAACCTCGCATTGGCCCCATGCCTGGACAGTGCCATAAGCGCCAACATGAACTGTGTTCCTGCCGTTGACGTAGACTTCACCGCTTGGGTGGCAAATGATTGTTCCACATCCGTCTTTCACCAGAATAGACGAGCCAGGTCCAACGACTAGCGTCTGACTGCCAATGTCGTCAAAAACGGCGCACACGCTACGGCCAGTTTCAACGTCGAAGGTAAGCGTGTCAGTAATGTGGCACGCCTTTTCGATGATCGGAGAGGGTGAAGCAGAAGTAAATGAGCCGAAATCGTCGATAATCTGGTCGAAAGTTTTCATGCCTCATTCATGGTCGGATTCGCGCTCGTTTCAGAACATCCCTGTTGAACCGAATCCGCCGCTACCACGATCAGTCTCGCTTAGTTCGTTGACCTGTTTTAAGTCGATACGAGGGTGAGCGACAACAACCAACTGAACAATACGCTCACCATGGGACAGTTCGACATACTCATTAGTGACATTGTTGACCTTGGCGATAATCTCACCGCGATAGTCTGAATCGATCAATCCAACGCTGTTGGCCAGTTGTAGTTTTCCAGACAATGATGAACGCAGCATGAGCAGGCCGCAGTAACCTTCAGGAATCTCAAAAGCGATGCCTGTGTGAATAGGCACTCCTACCGCTCTGGGTGGCACGGTGACTTTCTCATAATCGCCAGCATCCACTTTCAAATCAATGCCAGCCGCGTGAGCAGATCCAATCTGCGGGTTAAGTTCAGTTTTGCCTGAAAAAAGCAGGTAGTTCATGTTCATATTTTAGTTATGGTCGTGGCCGATACGACCATAAATAAGTCATGAACTCATTGCCGGTTGATGCAGACCAGATCTGCTCTAATTTGGGAATTCGCGTGAGATACGTGGACACCCATGTTTCCGGTGTTCTTGAAAAGAACACTATTACTGTCTCAACCAGACTTAGTGCCCATGACAGAAGGCGAATGATTGTTCACTTAACTGCGCACTTTTTGTCTGGACATGACCAGGTGCGCGAGCAACGTCCGTGCGATGACAGGCAGATTATTGCAACTGCGGCGCGACTGGCAATGCCAGATGACGCTTTCTTAGCGTTAGAGAAACGGTTTGTGCCGGACTTTTTCATGGCCGAATTTTTTGGGGTGGATCTTAGTGACGTGTTTGTGCGTCGGACAAGTATTCCCAGTCAGACAACTGCGTGAACCACTCGTATTCTTGATCATCCCAGTAGTACGAGCGGCGCACTGCCAGCATTTTTTCCTCTGAGCCGTAGTGTTGGATCAGTGATGCATACAGTTTTTCGTACTGTTTTTTCGTTTCATCGAGCGTGTATTTTTGAATTGTCATGCCTTTGCCACCACTCGTTGATAAATCCGATGGACGCGTTTGAGACACATGCTGAAAACAATCAGCAAATGGACTAAGCCTGCAACGGCTAAAGCACTCGCTACAGGCCCCAGGACGCTGCTATCAAAGCTTTGATAGACAACTAGGAACACAGACACAATCAAGGCCCACAAAACGCCCCACAATGCGTTAGAGAATGTTTCATCGATCAAGGCGTGATCTAGTTCGCCTAGACGGCGGTCACTGGCCGCATAGTTGTGAGCCAAAGGCATTGTCATGGCGATTGCGAGCATGACGAAGGCGAAAGCGAGCACAGTCATCACAAGGCCACCGGTCATGCTGATAACCGCACCGCAGTAGAAGACAACAGCCGCGCTACCAACCATGAGTGCGATGTGCCTGGCCACAAGAGTTTTTCTGATTTTTCCTGTGCGTGCGCTACGAAGCGTTGCCCAATGACCTCTAAACACCGTCAGCATCACTGTACTTTTTCTCTATTTTTAGACGCTCTTCGTAGTCTTTGCGATCCAGTTTTAGTCGAGCAGCGTAGTCACGGCGTTCATCGAGGTTTCTTAGCCAAATAATCAACGGATGAGCGAACTTGCTGTCGTTGAACATCTCAATGATGAGAAAAAGACCGAAAAACCAGACAATCGGCGTAAAAACTATAGCTAAGCCGATTAAAAAAGACATCTCAGACCTCTGTCTTGTTGGTGTAGGTGATTTCGCCATCCAAATAAAACAACTTGCCGTCTTCGATCTCTAAAGCCCAGTGCTCACCGTCTTCACCGACGTAGCACAGGCGAGTGTTTTTCAGGTAGGGAGCCAACGCCTTAAAAATTGTTTCGTCATGGTAGCGACGGCAATCTTCCAGGTAGTTTTTCGGGTGGGTAAGATGGCCATCACTGTCCACCTCAAAGCCAAGTAGAAGATCGTCGTTGAGTGAGAGAAAATCTCGGTACTTGTCGTGCAGAAACTCAGTTCTGCCAGCAATGATTTCGTATGGCTGGTTGGAAACCAGTTCGTAAAAACGCTCGGGTGTGATCGGAGTGTTGAATTCGATTGAGCCATCGGCGCTAGAGTAGTACGACATGATGTTTTCTCCTGATGTATGTGTCCTTACGCCTTTATTTATGG
This sequence comes from Actinomyces vulturis, assembly GCF_001687305.1. GTDB lineage: Bacteria > Actinomycetota > Actinomycetes > Actinomycetales > Actinomycetaceae > Actinomyces > Actinomyces vulturis. The sequence goes on along the minus strand of NZ_LZRK01000009.1, from coordinate 16,837 downwards.
TCGGAAGACACTGGAAAAATGCACTCTAACCAAGAAAAACTACATGACAATCGCGTAGTCAATAACGATGGTTTTCTTGCCCTTCTTTTCTTCGACCGTGAACCATTCTCGGGCGAGTTCTGAGGTGTCAAACTCGAAGCGAAAGATTTCTGCTGCCTGCTTGTCAGTCAATGTTTCGCTGTCAACAACCAGGCGGATGGAATCAATGTCAACCATGCCATCATAGTTTGACTGACCACGTTACTGAGTTATTGACCCGTAGCACGATCCGCTAAAGAAAAGTTGGTGCTTAGTGCCCTCCATGTCAAGAACGTCGATGATGTTTTTCAGCAAAACCGACTGGTTTTCTTCTTCGCCAGGGTAGGCAAAAAGACTGTTCTTCCGCTTGTCATTGGCCTTCAAAATAGAGCGCAGTTTCTTCCAGGGAAGATACTTGAAAGCAACAACGTCGTACTCGCCCTCAAACTCGGTACAGTAGGGGGGCAATGATTGAGACAAACTTTTTGGTTTCTGTGTAGGTCATGTCTTATCCATAGTCGGATTTCAGTTGCTCTTGTAGGCCAAGAACCAAGAAATGCCAAAAATAACTGCGACAATAACAATGGCAGTCACAATTGTTTTGGGAGAAGTATCTTCTTGGAATTTTCCCGAATCGGATTTCTCATCGAACTGCTGCTGCGTGATTTTTGTCAGCGTAGGATCGCCGCCTTTATCGGTGAGCACATAGTGATCTGGTTCGTCTAAAGACAACACAGTAATCGTCTCATGATGTGTTTTGCCGAAAAGAACAAAATCATTGTGTTCAATCCTCATATCGTTTTCTCCCAGGGGGAGGGTGTAGATCGCCTTTCGTCCAGGAAGATCTTTCACGTCTTTGTAGGAGCCTAGCGATGAGGTATCGACTGAACACAGTTTGCATTCGTACTTGATACCAACCAAGCCGTGTCCACCTGAAACAACAATGTTGACTGACTGTGTGTTTTCAACGACAAAATTGGCGCTCTGACGATCATCGCTAACAGAAAGGTTGTTGACGTGTTCGATAGTTTCAATCGACAGGTCCAATGAACTATCTAAAGTGATTGAGTACAGTCCTGGCTTTGGTTTAACAGTGAACGTGTTGTCAGCGTATGCTTCCGGTCCAATCTGCTGATCGTCAGGATCGATAACGTAGGCAATCGGTGAGGCAGTGCTTGAGACTGTTTTGAGTCCGTTACCTATACGAACATTAACGACGAACGTCAGAGAGCCGGTGTTTTCGGCATGAGCCAACGGGGCAATCAGTAGAGCGAAGATACATCCCAAAAGCAGAACAATGACGCTGGCTGTTGGCAATGAGTGATTTTTTAGGGGTCGTCTCATGCCCTATACATGGTCGGGAAGCCTGTTTTCTAGCACGGTATAACACTCTGTAGACAATTCGCGTATGTCTAGCAAACATAGTGCGCGATAGATGGTCTGTCTCAACATGGTGTTGGGCACGTTGGGTTGTTGACAGAAAAAGTGCGCGTGAACTTTCAGTAGCTCACCGATCCGTAGTGAGTCCATGAGAATTGCTGGATCAATAGTGTCATAGACACAATGAGCTGGGCGCACAATGTCAACGCTGCACTTTTCGTCTACGGCAATCACGCCGTAGCGTTGATTGAGTGCCTTGCTGTAATGAAGATTGTTTCGCGTTAGAGTCACGTAAACCGCAGGGAAAACCTTCGAATAGTTACTGAGTTGTTTGGCTAAGCGTCGGCTTGTGTCTTTGTCGCTCTTGATTTCTACGCCCATTGGCTGCGGATTGAGCCAAACCATGTCAATGCGCGAGGTGTGGCAACGGAACTCTTGTAGATTTTCCGGCCCAAAAAAGTCTGCAAGCGCAGCACGCATGTCTGAGTCATACAGTTCAACTGTTGACATGAGATTGACGAACTTGCTTCATAAGTTCATAAAACGCATCGTCAGGCATGTCCCACTCAACGCCTTCATTGGCGTATGCCTCCTGCATCGCGCGATCGAGTTCTTGCTTGCGCTCAGTTTCTGTGTTGTTATCCATGGGGCCTTCTTGTTTTTGACCGAACTTCTGCCTTAACTATGGTCGGAAAATGTCTCAAGAATTTGCTTACCCCCACTAGAACGATACCTAGCAGGGGTAAAGCGTGCAGAACGCGCGTAAACGCGATCAGATGCAGTTTCTAGCCGTGCCAGATCTGCCAGTCGGGATGGCAGGATTTGAACCTGCGACCCCCTGCTCCCAAAGCAGGTGCGCTACCAAACTGCGCCACATCCCGTTGAGCCGTCAGATCTGCCTAGAGGCTGATGTGCCAATGAGACTGGTTTCGTCCGGTTTGAAAACGCTGGATAATTGCGCCACAGTGACCTGCGCGATCAAGTGTCTTAGGGCCACTCAGCCGCGCCGACGGCTTGTTGTGTTGCTTGCCCCAAGCAAGCAACAGGTGAGTAGGTAGAAACCGTACCTACATCGCTCTCCGGTGAGGATTCGAACCTCAAATACCAGGACCAAAACCTGGGGTGTTGCCAGTTACACCACCGAAGAAAAGTCCCTCTCTATACATAGTCGGAAACTTTTTGAGTTTGCTTGCTGCTGCTAGTTCGCTTTAGAAAGGTACGTCTGATATTCATTGATCAGGTATTTGTCATAGACATCGATGTCTTGTTCAGGTTTGCCAAGCCTTGCATTAGCCTCAGCGTGGATCGGAGCCATGAGTTTTTCTGGGATAACCAGGTCAAGGCAGTTGGCTGCAAAAAGCGTTGCCGAAGAAGGAAAATAATCGCCAGGCATTTGCATGGCATCGTCCATCTCAAAGAGACAGTCAATGTGTTCTGGATTGTTTTCATCGAGCCTGGAATAGACCCAGTTGAACGCGGCGTAGCAATCGTCTTTAGTGATCTGATCCATTGGCTCAGATGCTAAAGCTTGTTGAACGGTTAGCGGATTCATTGCTTACTCTTCCTAAGATGCAGTTTTGAGTGCCATCTGGTTTTGGTAATTTTCAATAACCATTGAAACAAGAACATCGTTCTCGCCCTTGTTTTTCATGTCAAAAGCCCATTTAGCCTCAGCATGGATCGGAGCCATGAGTTCTTCTGGGATAACCAGGTCAAGGCAGTTGGCTGTGTAGAGAGTAGAACCGGCAACGCTGTATTCGATTGGATCGTCAGCCGTGTAGTCGAGATCAACAAGAAGGGCAACGTCTGAATTGTTGGTTTCATCGAGCCTGGAATAGACCCAGTTGAATGCTACATAGCAATCATTTTTGGTGATTGCCCCCATTGGCTCAGACTCTAAAGCCTGCTGAACGGTTAGCGGATTCATTGTTTCCTCTCAAAAAAGTTGAGTGGCACGAGCACAACGGAGTCGAACCGTTCCTCCCCTCTCAGGAGTGACCACCCGTGGCCGTGCTCTAGTCGCATGATCAGTGCGACTTCGCCATACGTGCCAACAACGTCTTGCCGGTCATTATGGCTATGCCATCGCTCCCCCACCTGGATTCGAACCAGGAACCACGGATTAAAAGTCCGTTGCTCTAACCAACTGAGCTATAGGGGCAGATCGGGTGACATTCGGATTAGTACCGAGTGAACGCTTGACAAGGCGTTTGGTAATCTTTCTGATGAGCGCTAGGTTGTCAAGCCTAGTTCGTACAGAAAGATCTTCTGAAATAGATCATCGATTACTCAATGAACCTCAGACAGAAGCACCTCTGCCACCCGCTCCCCCACCTGGATTCGAACCAGGAACCATTCGATTAACAGTCGAACACTCTGCCGTTGAGTTATAGGGGAATGTTGAGTTGTGTTTCACTAGCGCCAAGTTTTCGCTAAAGCCGGTATCCCTTTTGTGAAAAGGTTCCAATCCCTATGGTTCGGCAAAACCTAGTGGAAGTGTGAAACAAGCACGATTGCCGTCGTGCAGGGTTTTGTCAGCGACAACAGGCCCCAACTCGTTCTCCTGGCGGGAGTCGAACCCGCAAGCCTGCCAAACCAGCAGGAGATGTTCTGACTTATACATGGTCGGAAAGTTTTTTGATCTCTTTGCCCAGATTCGAACTGGGATCTGCTTTGTTTGGAATGCTCTGCCGCTGAGCTACAAAGATAAAATCTTTGCTCGGATTCGAACCGAAGTCTTTTCGCTCCAAAGCGCTCTGCCGTTGAGCTACAAAGAGAATGTTGAGTTGTGTTTCACTAGCGCCAAGTTTTCGCTAAAGCCGGTATCCCTTTTGTGAAAAGGTTCCAATCCCTATGGTTCGGCAAAACCTAGTGGAAGTGTGAAACAAACACGATTGCCGTCGTGCAGGGTTTTGTCAGCGACAACAGGCCCCAACTCGTTCTCCTGGCGGGAGTCGAACCCGCAAGCCTGCCAAACCAGCAGGAGATGTTCTGACTTATACATGGTCGGAAACTTTTTGAATCCATACTCTCGAAGCCTTTTTTATTGGCAACAAAAACTTCGGCGTGTCATGGACCCCCAATGCAATTGCTATTGCACCCAGTACAACGGGATGTTGCACCTATTTTCCTTACCCATTGTTCCGTAGGTTCTTTCCAAATCTTTGAGCGATATACATGGATCATTTTCAAAGTAAGACCAAAGATTGACACACGTATCCTTAGTGTTGTTGGCGTATTCAATTCGATTGGTAAACGCAACTAACTGACTCTCATATCCGTTTGGATATCCACCCTTATCTTCGTATGTAGCGAAGTCATTGATCATGATCGTTTTACCAAAAGTATTGCATGTTTGGTATTCAGCATAAAGACTAAGGATCTCAGAATGAGTCATGAAATCCATAATGTCGTGATCGTAAACACAATACGCAGCACGATTGCGCATACAAGCGGTGATTTCGTCATTGAAAATGATAATTTCCAGGTTTTCCCAAAAGTTTTTGAGATAACCAGCCCAATCTTCTTTAAACGGATATTCGAAAACGGTACAAGCAGCAAGAGCGCCGCTTACGCGCTTGCGCATCCACCATTCAAGCGATCTGGGTTTTTCTTCGTCATATCCGATCCCTGTGCAGATAAGTTCAACCTCATTGAGATCAATGGATTTCTTTTTGCTAGGCAAAATAACTTTTTCTTTGCGGATTTCCCCACGGGAACTGATTTCAACGGAGTAACTCAAAATCCCACCGGGAACAAGAATATCAATGTCCCAGGAACAGCCATGATACTTCTGATCGAACTCAAACTTTTCTCTTAGAAGAACACTTTGTAGTTCGCGCATTGCCTCCAAGACAAGAGTCGATCCGTGGCGATCTTTTTCGATGAATATACTAGAACGTGTATATTCGGAAACTTTTTCTAGTGATTTTGCACCATTCTGGGTCTTAGAGAGATCTAACGTGTAGTTAAAAATTCCATTATAGAAATTGAGAGATTTCAGCATTTTGTTTCCTATCGTTCGCGACTCATTAGTTTATTTGCTAACCATAATCAATGATTAATGAGCATGTTCCTCTGTTACTAGAGACTATTGGGTTCCATTCCAGGTTTTGCAGCACCAGATTTTAGAGACTCAAAATCAGACAAGAGTTTTTCCATAGAAACCCCTCTGTCATCTAATACTTCAACACCAACGACTCCCCCATGCCTGTCTAGGTCAACGAGAATGTTTTCTCCATATTCGATTGTCTGATCAATCGGCTCGTGTGAAAGTCTGATGTAGCGAACGTTAAACTCACTCATGAAAGACTAGCCCTAGTTGAGAAATGAAAAAATGGCGGGGAACTCGGATTAGTACCGACTGGTTGTTTGGTTGAACAACTGGTTACAAGCATTGGTGTTTCACCGAGTAACCATCTCGGCTTCCCACCAGGCCCTCTCTGAGATAGACCAAAGGCCCTCAAACAGAGACTCCCTATCCCCCAGTACCCCCACAGGGATTCGAACCCTGGACCCACGGATTAAAAGTCCGTTGCTCTAACCAACTGAGCTATAGGGGCGCAAGTGAAAGCCGGTGGCCTTCACTGTCATATATGGTCGGAAACTTTTTTGAGTTTGCTTACCCCCACTAGATCAGTGCCTAGCGGGGATAATGCTCCCACCCACAGTGAGATGGGGAATGTCCCTCTATTGCTAGAGGTTATTGGCTCTCAGGTGTAACCCAGGGGTCACAGAACTGAAATCCAACGGCTATAGGGGCAAGCGAAAGTCAATGACCTTCACTGACATATATAGTCGGAAAGTTTTCAGATCTATCAAAAATCAAAATTGCTGGCTTCGATGGTATTTTCACAGGCGGGATCGATGACTTCAAACAGGGCATTTTTTACGCCAACCTGCCAGGTGTCACTTTGTGCAGCCGTTTCGGCAATGCTTTCCAGATCTTCATCTTTCAGGTCTGTTTCTTGCAGGATGACGTTGGACACCGAGTAGTCGGTGTAGTCCTCGTCTTCGTCGTATTCGGTGTCAAAGTTGATACGCAGATCGATGTAGGGCATTGGTGTTCCTTTCATGTGCCAGTGCCCCGCAAGGAGTCGAACCTTGACTATTGTGCTCAAATCCGTTGAGCCGTGGGCTGGTGCGTGAACAATGACCCTGTTGGGTCAAAGTTTCACGCTCACATTACATATAGTCGTAAACACACATCAGCCCCGCCAGGTGGCGGGGCCGGTGCGTTAGAGGAAGGTGACTTGCTTTTCTGGCAGTTCGAAGTAGTAGAAATCACGGGTCAAAGAAAGACTGTCGTAGTGTTCTTCTGCTTCTTGACGGTTTTCAAAAGCAAAGAAACTGTATGAGTTTTTGCCAAAGCTACTGAAAGTAACAGTCCAACTCATTTTTGCCATGAGAACGGTTTCTTCTTGGCCTTCAAAATAGCCAAGAACCTTGCCGATGTAATGGGAGTCTTCGATGTCTTTGCATTTGAATTTGCCAGTTAGTGCGTAGAAGTTTTTCCCGTTATTCTTGCCGACGAAAAGAGCGTCATTGTGATCGAAAACCAGTGGCTGATTCTCTTTCATAATGGGCATGAGGAAAAATGCGGCTTTGAGACGTTCAATGTTGAGGGCATCGATCACCTCATCAGTCTGGTTGATCAGGGTTTTCACGCACCTGACGTAGAAGAATTTTGGCTCCATGCACTTGTTCCATCGTGGACCAGAGGCAGTGGTTTCGTTGACGATTTGGTTTAAGCCAAAACTGTAAAAGAGGTCAGTTTTCTCAGAGAAAGCTTCCAGCAGGTTCATGACTGTTTGGTAGTCAAAATCCTTTGCCTTGAAAAAGTCGAGCAGCAATCGCTGGCCTTCAATGTTATCGCTTTCAAAGGCGAAGGCTGCAAGTGTGGCCACCGAGTTGGTGAACCATTTTTCGGGGGTGTGCAGTTTCTTTTCCATGGCTGTCTTCTTTCTCTTGATGTGTCAGGTAAGCAAGCGGTGTGTTGCTTGCTTTACCTATAGTCGGCAAGCACGTCAGAATGTGTAAGTTTCTTCTGTCGTGGAGTCAAAGACGATCTCGATACCGTTCTTGATTGCCTGATAAATGAGTTCAAGCAACTGCGGGGTCTGCTGGAAACTGCTCATAGAGTCAGTTTCTTTCGTGACCGAGAATGTGGAACATTCCATGGAAAAAATCTTCTTACCTTTGGCAAAGACCGACAGTTGTGAAGACTACGGTTCATCGTTGAAGTTGACGTTTTTCTGCACAACTTTGATCAGCGTTGTGTCTGCTGGTAACTCGAAAGACATGGCTCAACCCTTTCTTCTGCGATGCCTGCCGAATTATCCATAGTCGGCTTCAGTCAGCACCCTGCATTATCAATGAAACGCTCACGGCGGTCATCAAAAATGGCGGTGATTAACTTTTCGTAGTCACCGGGTTTCCAGGTGCGAGGTTCAATGTTTGACTGGCACGTGCATGTGCCAGGTTCAAATACGTGCTCATCGCCCTGAAAATATGCGCGCCACAGCAAAAGGTTCGCTATTGCTTGAATGCACCAGTGCTCGAACTGCTTGAGTAGTTCGGCATGGTTGTCTTCAACCTCGCTGGCGCAGGCATACGCTTTGACGAACGCGCTAGACAGATCATCAAGAATGAGCGCTACTGAGTAAGGCCAGGCGCACTCGAAACGGTCTTGTTCGTCAAAGTCGTAGACGTTCCAATCAGATTCGAAGTCTGGATCGTCAATGGCATCAACATAGAACTGGTTGAGACGCGCCACCTTGATTGTGCGTATCCGCATCTGGGCAAGAAACGATACCGCCTTGTCAATGCCGCTGATACGGTCAACGCTCGATTCCAGCAGCGCAACTGCGCTGGTGGCCCGAATAAAGCCCAGAGTGATCCGGTGGGCATAGACATTGGTGGCAATGTCTTTTTCTTTCACCTTATCCAATCCATCGTCAGTGAATGTGACCTGGTTCCACTGGTGCGCAACTGCCTGGACTTGATGATCAAAATGCTTACACATGGTTTACTGCTTTCTTTAACAGGCGTGCTGAAGTTTTTTCAGCAGCCCGTGTCCTTTAAGGGTGATGACGTAGATAATGGGAAACTGGCTTTTGACCGCGACTAAACCCCGTTCTTCTGCCCGTGCCAAAGTTTTCCTCAACTCACCAGCGCTATGTTCAACACCATGATCTTTTAAGGCCATTGTTAGGCCAGCAAACATGTGATAGTCGCGTGAATCAAGTTCTTGAAGAACAGCGTGGAGCAGGCTTGAAGGCTTCTGTCGTGTTTCGCAAACAAACTCAATTTTCATCGCTTCACCGCGTTTTTCAGTCGAGTGAGTAGCCCTTGCTTTTCAGGAGAAAGAACCTCCAATTGCTCTTCTTCGCTCAAAAACGAATGGGCTTTAGCCACACGAGCGAAACTTTCATTGAGCGACTTTTCAGCCATGTGTGGCCGGTCTGCGTGCTGAGCAAAAACCGGATGCAACCGGTCATAGATGTCAGAAACGTTTTCAAGCCACTGTGCGTTATATGGGCCAGTGGGCATCGCAGGCATCTTGACTTTTCTGGCGCGACGTTTAGGTAGATATTTTTCTGCTGTTCTACCTAGTCGGAAGGATTCTGTCTCCCAGACATCATGCAAGTGATTAATGTTGTTCATGCTGAATCAATGGTCGGAAAGCAGCAGTCGTTGTTCAACGCGCTCACAGATGATTTTTGCGTCCCTGTATTGCTTAGATTCAGGACCATATCTGCGAGCGATGTCTAACAGGCGTTGCTCAAGCGTCCAGTCTTCACCTTTCGGTCCAGTCGTCATATCGGCGTAATTGAGCACCGCTAACTCGATGGTGTCGTATTCGGTGTCAACCACACCATGATTCAAGACTTCTGTGTGCCAGGGCGATCCGATCAGTTGTAGCAGCGAACTGCCCATGCTTGCGTGATCTTCCTGGTTTTCAACAAACTCATAGCCAATGTCGTGAACATAGCCCAGAACAAACATCCCTCTGGCGCGACGTTCATCGAAGCCTGCCAACTCTTTCGATGCCACGTAGGCTTTTCTGGCTACTGCTCGCATGTGCAAAGCCCGATCAACGCTGATTCCAATGTTCGACATAAAACGCTACTAGGTAGGAGCAGTGCGGTGTGAAGTGCCCCAAGAATTTGCTTACCCCCACATGCCTACGGGGTAATGCTCCCACCTACAGCGAGATGGGTAATGCCCCCTCTATTGCTATAGGTTATTGGCTCATCGGTGTAAAGGTTGAAATCCAACTAGCCGCTACCAGACAAGACAGCGACAATGTTGTTCATGATGAACTGGGCGCATGGTAGAGCAATCCCATTGCCCCATAGCCGATACAAGCTACTGTCAGGTAGGGGCGCGTCTAGCCAACGCTGGATCTGAGCCGGTGTCTTATGCGGTGAAACAGAAGAAAACACGTCAATCCAAAAATCCAGTGAGTCAGCGATTGATCCATGTGTCCAATCGTCAGGGAAGCCCATGAGGCGCGCATATTCTGTTGGTGTTAAATACCGAGCCTTGTTATCAGTTGATGTCAGCAGTGGTTGTTTAGCATCGCGTGCTGACAATGTTGGCGCAACATTGCACCCGATGGCGGGGTGTTTTGTTGCGCTCATGCACCATTGCTGCTCGATTCTAGGGCTTGTTTCATCACTGTCGGTATGCTGCCTTGGCTGCGTGTAAGCACTCCCTGAGCGGCTTTGGTGCTCAAAAAGAACTTCTGGGGCACTGTGTCCTGCAAGATCTGCGACAAGGAAGACTCGTTTACGACGCTGGGGTACTCCGAAGTATTGAGCGTCAAGAACTCTCCATGCAAGACTGAATTGCTCTGCCATGATGAGGTCTGATTTGGCCCACTTGTTAGGACAAGACACCTGGGGCCAACACTCGTTTTTGATCCAGATGATTTCGTTGATGACTGTGGCAAAATCTTGCCCCCTGTTGGTTGATAAGGCTCCTGTGACGTTCTCCCAGACGATGAAACGCGGTAAAACGCGCATCTGTTTGATCACTCGAATGGCTTGAAAAAATAGTGACGACTGCGGTCCAGCAAGTCCTTGGCGGTTGCCAGCGTGTGAAAGATTGGTGCATGGTGAACCGAACGTCACTACATCGACTGGATTGACTTGACCGCCGTCGATAGAACAAATGTCACCCAAATGTTCCATTGCTGGGAATTGCGCGCGCGTCACCCGTATGGCTGCTGGCTCAATTTCGCTTGCCCACAGCGGCTCAATGCCTGCACGCTGGGCGGCAAGAGGAAAAGTGCCGGAACCATCAAACAACGATCCCAAACTAGGCATACAAGTACGGGTGGGTGTAGGAAGCAATGATTGTTTCGCTCAACTCCATTGCTCACATCACCATGCCGTTCGATGAGTTCTGAACGTCGGCAATCGCCTTCATGCAGTCCTTGAAAAACTGATCCGACATTTGCTCACCGAAAGCGTCGTAGTTGGCAGCCTGAGCAATATCCCACAACCCGTCGATAACAATAGGCTCGCTGTTTTTTACACCGAAACTGTGGAGTAGAGCGAAACAGTCACCCCATAGCCCAAAAAGCAAAAACCCAAAAGGATGGCCATGCTGGTTAGATTCCAGAGTGGAGGCGAGAATTGTGAAGGGCTTTTCGTCAAAAACTAGGTGAGAGCTGAATTCATATAGTGCGTCCATGTCTCATACATGGTCGTAAAAGTCAGACTTTTGTGCGAAACACGAACGGCTTGTTGTAGTTAACCTTCTTTGTTCCATGAACATAGTCGTGGAACGCCGGATCGGGACAACTAAGCACACCATCTTGAACCATTTGCGACAAAACGCGGTAAGCGTCTTTAGGTGTTCTTGCGCCAATTTTTTCGCAAGCCTGGGCCAGCGAGATCGGCCCCTCATTTTTAGAAAAATACTGATGCGCTTGGGTGTAGACGCGCAGGTTCATCTTCTTGTAAAACTCTAGGCGGTTAGACGGGCTTTCTGACTGGCCAACGACATTGACATCGCTAGAAAGTCTGGTTGTGCTGCCATCGGCAAACGTGGCAGTAGTGGAGTCTTTACCAACCCAGACAGAGCAAACTTCATTGTTCTGACCGTCAACACTGATAATGTCTCCGCGCCCAATCTGACTGCATGGAACGCTTGTTGATAAAGATGCCGCTGGTGAGCCAGCGCTCTTGAAACCAAACTTGCCGTCACGCTGACGGTTGATCTTGGACTCATCGAAGTTGCTCATGAAAAAAGCCTTTTGATACGAGAGATGGGTGAATGTTCTTTGCGTCGTTTAGCGATCACATCTTGTACCGTTTGTGCTGTGTCATGAGTGAAAAAATCAAGTTTGTCATAAGCAATTCGTTCAGCCACTTGCGCTCGAACATTCGGGTTTTCATCATCGCGCATCTGCCACAAAATCTCTTGATTATCGGTTTTCGATACCCCAAGCCGAACGGCTAAATCAGGTGATTGAGTATATTTAGCCTTCTTTTCATCGCTCATGTGCTCAACAGCAGCAGCGGCAACACCAGGCATTTCGTCCTGAATCATGACAGCTCGAATATCGTCACCAACGACAGGGTTGAGCATGAGACAGTAACGCACACCAGGGCTAGGGTCTTTGGCGAAAGCAATCTGTTCGTCCAGACTCAGATCTGCACTTTCAGCCTGCTCCATGCGCAGTGTAGGGTCTGGCTCGCTTGGCTGGCCTAAAGGCTCTTTATAGATTGCCTTCCACATGTCTGTGCCTTCATCGTCGTTGCGAGAGGTTTTTAGACCAACAGCAGGCACACCGGCATTCTTGCAAGCAAACTTTCCATCTGATTGGCGTTTGACTTTACTTTCATCAAAGTTGCTCATGTCTACTCCTGTGCGGAGGCAGGGTCAAGGCGTTTTCTTGCAAGCACATAATAGTTGGCTTCTTTCTCAATCCCGATGTAACGTCTACCCAATTTTCTTGCAGCAACCATGCTCGATCCGCTTCCCATAAACGGGTCAAGGACACAATCATTGACATTCGAGAGAGTCGAAACAAAGTGCTCCATGATTGACAGCGGTTTTTGTGTTGGATGCACGCCGAAAAGTTTCTCGTTTTTCGGGGTGACACTGGACTGTAAGAAGTCATGCAGCAGTTTGCCATCGTTGTTGAATGTTCCGGTCTTTGCACCGTAAACAAAATAAGCCCACAACTCCGTTGAATTGACGTAGTGCAGGTTCATGTTGCGAGGCATCGGATTCGTTTTATGCCACACACCGGTTGTCTTGTAGTAGAAGCCGTGCTTTTGTGCCAGTAAAATCATCGTCTCCATTTTGACCACTGACATAAACACCACCGCAGATCCTCCTGGCTTGAGTATGCGAGCACTGTGGGAGAGGAAAAGGTCCATGAGCGTTTTCCATTGATCTGTTGAACAGTCATCCCACCCTGCGTCAACGAAAAAGTTGCTGCGCATTGCGCCAAGGTTAGTGTTTCGACCTTTCATGAACGAACCAAGATTGTAGGGAGGATCAGTGAGCACAAGGTCTACCGAGTTGCTTGAGATTTTGGGCAGTTCTACTGCGCAATCACCATGAATAAGCATGATTCATACATGGTCGGAGATAACGATACGGGGCTGACATAGAGCCAGCCCCGTATCGTTCAGACCAATCAAATTACTTGATGGTTCCCTCACCCGTGCACTGCATGGACTCGCCAGGAGCCAGGTCAGTCTTGGGGCAAGACACTTCCACACCCTTGTCGTCGGTTACACCGTCGATATGGGCACTTTCTGCACCTTCGGGAGCGTCATTGACAACCTCGTATGTGAAGGTTGCTGTCGAGCCGTAGGCCACTGGACCAGTCACATTCGCAGTCTTGGCAATCTTCAGGTGTCCGGGAATGAACCCGTTGTAGCCGATCTTGTTGTTCAGTGACTTCGGGTTGTCTGGTGTCAGAGTGATCTGGACGGTTTCAGCCGTGGTGGGCTTGAAAGAAGCAGGAACATCACCCTTGTTTGCTAGGCGGATAGTGGACGTACCCAGTGGAATATGAGTCATTGTGACTTCACCGTTTTCATCGGTGCGTCCAGTACCGATAACCTCGCCACCTTCGTTGACGATCTCAACATCGGCGTTGGCGTAGCGGGTCTTTTCGCCTTCTTCGATTTCACCGTTTTCGTTGGTGTCGCGCCAGAGCGTGACCTTTACAGCGGTGTCATACAAAGAGGTGACAACAGGAACAGTCTTGGGAACCGGCAGTGACCAGCCAGCAGCGTGACCTTCAAAAAGGTTGTTGTGCAGGCTGTCACCGTCTGCGCTGCCAGCGGTGGATGCGTAGATCTTGACGCTGAAACGCTCGCCCGTGTCCAGGTTGGAATCATGCATCTTGACGGCGGTAATGTCCTTGTTGCCCAGGCAGGCGTTGTCTCCAATATCGCACCACTTGGCATCGTCAGCGGTGGTGATTGTTGACGGATCGGTGCTGGACACTTGGATTGTCACGTCTTCTGCGTTGTCTGCACCAGGTTCGATGCGAACATTGCTCAAAGGCGCAGCAAGGTTGGTTCCACGGCCATCTCCGTTGTAGGGAAGCACATCGACGAATGTCGTATCACCCACGGGAGATGTGGTGGTGTTGCCAAAGACCTCAGACCAGCCAACCTCAATGCCAACCAGTTCCTTTTCATTCAGGCGAACCTTGTTCTGATAGACCTGCTGAATCGGAACGATGGGTACTTTGGATGTCTTCTTGTTGTTGCCTAGATAATCACCGCGCTCTTCTGTCATGTTAGAGGGAATGATTTCGTAAGAAGCGGTCATGTTGTCCTTGGCGGTTGCCCAGCCAGGAATGTGATATTTGATCCTGAAATCTTCTAAGAAGGAGTGGAAACGAATATCGTTAGCCTGCCTTGGAAGGGGGCTAAATTGATTCGAAGGAATGTCAGTCTTCACGTCAAAATCGACTGTCCAACCGTGAACATCATCAGACGTACAAGCAAGACCGTCTGGGCCAAAGTCTGCCGGATCAATGGTGATATTTTCTCCGATTCTTTCAAGTTCCTCTGGCAAAGAGATGCTATCTGCACACGATCCGATTTCAATTCTCATTTGCCCTTCAAAGTGATCTCTCTGATCCTCTGGCAAAGCATTGACGTATGAAGAATATGAGGAATTGAAATTCACAACTGGACGGGGGATATTCAGTTGATTATCAGTATTTGCATTTACTCGCCCCAGTCCAGGATTAAACCAAGCGATGGGGTCATATCCAGGCAAGGCAATCTTGTGATTGTGTCGAACCAGAGGGTTTCTGAATTTTGTTTTCCCGTCAATTACTTCGCCTTGATAAAGCCCATCACTCATCTCAAATGACTTGCGATAGAGATTGATGTCAAAAGTTTCGGCGTAGTATTCCCTTGGTTTGTGCTTCATAGGAATCGCAACATATCCGGCAAGCGGCGCGTCAACAGAAAGGTTGTGCTGATCGTTGAGAACAACACGAACCGCAGCACTGCCCTCTACGTATTCATCAGACCATAATTCGTCATTTTCACACGTAGCCGTTCCCTGTTTGCTAAAGCCATTTTCGGTATTAGGAGACTTGCCGCTAGAAAAGACTTCGCGCTTAGCCCACTGGACTTTATATCCAGCGTCTTGAAGGGTTCCGTCAACATCTAAGAATTGAGCCTTCACTTGACGCGAAGGATCGTAGTCTTGCCGATCTGACTCAAAAAAGTCACAGACTGCTGGCTGAATAGACGTAGGCGATGGAACAAAACGAGTGTAAGCCCAAAAGTTTTGTTCAGGGGCATTCGTTTGCACGGGTGCGGTTGAAACATCAATGTCTGGCATTCCGTTTGGCTTCAAAGAGGGGCTGCCGTCAACGTCCAAAACCTCGGTCTTGTTTGCAGGACCAGCACCGAGTTTAGGTGTGAATGTTGTTGTCATTCGGTCATTGTTTTTCGCTCCCTGTTCCGCGTTCTGGTTTAACAAACGGAGAGGTTTGTTTTGTGTAGCGAAATCATTGCCTTGGCCTAGACCGTTTTCTCGATCTTGACCAGGAACAAAAGTGGTTCGCCCACTGGGGGTAGTAATATCCGCACGAATAATGTTCAAACTCAACGGATAGTTATGCTCACTTTCAAGAGTAGAAAGTGGCATAAAAATGCTCCAATAAAAACCATCGTCTTTGTTAAGAACACTTCCTGGGTTAACAGTCCTTCTGCCATAAACCTTCATAAAATCGCTATCAGGCTCATTGACCTTTTTATCGCCTGTGTTGCGAATATGAAGAATGTTGTCACTAACACTCATCCCGTCTGGATCGGAAGTGTTAATCAGTTCGTATCCCTCGGGGAAGCCGTTAAGTTCTACATCAATGTCGTAGTTGTAGAAGGTTTCTTTTTGGGTAGGCACGCCTTTATCTGAACCGTTTCCAAATGTGAGCGGATTGAGACGATACGAAGCAACAAACCCTGGAACCCCGTCTTTAACAACAAACTTGGGAGTTTCATAGGCGTTCCTAGAAATCGTTAAATCGACAAGGTTGGAATCAACGACATAGATCGGTGAATCATCGACAGAAACCGTCTCACCGTCTTTCGTCAGCGAGAAGGTATTTTGAATGTAGACGTTGCCTCTGTCTCCAACCTTCATTTGGTCAGTAAACCTGCCGGATGTGGTAGACGTAGATTCGGCAAGATTCATTGTGCAGGAATACGTCGATGAAGTCCCAGCCTCTCTTTTGCCAGAGTAGGTCATGTCAACGCCGTTAATTACGCCGTTATGGCAAAAATCATGGAAAAAATCGGTCCAGAACCCTTTGAACTTTTGACCACCAGGGCGCTCAATATCAAACTTTTCACCAAAAACGATCGTTTCTGGCGCACCAGATTCGACGGAATACGTAATCTCGTACCCCACTTCGTCCCTGTTACAAGTCACACCATCTAAGGTTTCATTGTCACCAATGGAGAATCCGTTATTTGCATTGACAACACATCCATTGTTTGCGCCCTGACCAGTTCCGTCATAAATGCGCTCAATAGACATGGTAACGCGCCCCTGCTTGATAACCATGGGCTGATCTTTAGGAGCATGGATTTCTGGTTGATCGGGTGGCGCTGCAAAAGCACTGGGCGCTGTCATAGCCAGTGGCGCGAGCATGGTGCCCACTGTTGCCACCGCAGCAGCGATAGAGAGGATTCTCCTGGCAAGCATAGGGAGCCTTTCACTGGTTAATAGGGGGATGTAACGTCTACTAGGTTTTTCGGCAAAAGAACAGAAAAGTGTGGGGCCAGCAAAATTGCCAGCCCCACACTTTTACAGACCCGGTTCAGGTGCTACTTGATCACCCCAGATCCGGTGCATTGCATTGACTCGCCAGGTTCAAGGCGATCTGATGGGCAAGAAACCTTCACTCCCTTATCGTCCTTGACCGTAATAC
>NZ_LZRK01000008.1 GCF_001687305.1 Actinomyces vulturis | reverse complement strand
TCCGGAGGTGGTGTTGCCAAATCTCATGGTCCAGCCGATGTCTGTTCCTGAGAATTCAAGGGTGTTGAGGCTGGCTTTAGCCTGAATAACCGACTGGATCTGTTTGATCGGTACTGTGACAACAGACGTGTTGTTGGAGGCGTGGTTTTTCGGATCTCCACCGAAAGTCTCAGTGAAGGCTGGTGTAATCGTCGAAGAGACTGTCACCTGGTCTTTGCTTGTGGCATACGAGGGCACAGAGATCTTGAATCTGGGTGTGAACCGTGTATCCCGATACCCAATGCTCAATGTTCCTGTTCCTGTATCGGAACCTTTTGGATCATAGTTTTCTGTGTAGGACTTATCTGTTAGACGAGAATGGATAATCCAACCGTGAACATCGTCATCAGTGCAAGCAAGGCCATCGGGGCCGAAATCTGGCTTTTGTGTGCTAACGACCTCAAAACTCTTTTCATAAGAGTCTTCAGGTAGTGCCTCTACCGTCTCTGCACATGTTGAAAACTCTGTGGTCATATCACCAAGAATTTTGGAAGGGAATAGTTTCTCATCCAGAGGAAGATCGTAACGAGTTGGCTGGGAGGTAACGTCGATCATAAATCTCGTTGATGTTACTAAGCCAGATCCACCAGCATTGACGGATGAATTTTTCGTCCTTTCGCCTCTCACACCTAATCCTGGTGCGACGATTGCAGTTGAAGCGCTAGAAGTTCCAACCCAATGTTGGCCTGAACTATCTGTGTAGCCAGTCAGCCAACGATCACTGACTTCATACTTGTTTTTGTTGGTGAAGTCGTAGTAATCGAATTCTCGCCCAACGGTGGGAATACCGATGAAACCAACCGTACTACGCGAAGAAAACCAGTCTTGTGACTCGTCAAAAATCACACGAACTACATTGGAGTCTTCGCTTGCCTGAGTAGACCACTGAACACTCGGGTCCATGACTGCCTTTGCGCGCGCATTCATGTTTTTCTCTAGATCGATTCCGCGCTCAAGATCAGTAACCTTACCGTTCTCAAAGTCGGGTGAACTCAAGTCTAGGTGGGCATATTCAACTCTATGAGGAACCTCTGACAAATCTCCCTCTGGACTCTCTCGCCACAAGACGATTGGTTTGCGTGAAGTGTCGAATTTTCCATCGGAGTCAATAATGTCGTAGAAGGTGGGAACACCTTCAGTCAGTTGCTTTTGTACTTGCGTGAATGACCAGAGTTTTGTGAAAGGACTGTTTTCTCTGCGTTGATACCATTCGGAATCATAGGAGTTAATGGGATCGCCTGTTTGACGATTGACATCCATGTGTTGCTCGGAGCCAGGTATTGAATCATGGTAGATCCTCTTTTTCACTAGCCCTGCGCCAACTTCGAAAGAATAAGGTTTCACCGCCCAATCATTGTTCCAACTGTTTTCGTAATGCCATCTGTTGTAGCCAGGTGCATCTGAAGCGACGATATCCCAGTTTGATGTGCGTGAATTTTGGTCAAGTTTGTAACCAGGTTCGCGCTTATTTTTCAAAAACATGCCGTCATAAATAGAGCCTTCATGTAAACCTGAATTGTCCTCAACGATCTGGGCAACAGGTGTGAACTCAGGGTGTTCTTCCAAAACGTCAATAGGCACAAAGACCCGAAAAGCAGTGAACTCATTGTGTTCTATGTAGTAGGGAAAATAGTTGCTGGAAACAGTTGCATTAGATTCGTAGGGGTATCCAATGTGTTTGGAGCCTCCCTTAACAAAATCTCCCACGCATTGAACCCTCACAGTATCGCCAGAAGCCGAGACACATGTCTGATCTTCAGGCATCTTTGGAACGATTGTGAACCCATCTGGAACGCCTGATATTTTCACCGTAACGTCTGAGTAGTAGTCTTTGTAATTATTCTTTAATTTGCTTTCTTTGATGAAGAACAAAGCATAGTCAAGAAAAACTCCCCGTTTCCCGTTGAGATAACCAATCTCCTGTTTAGCCTTTTCACCTTCATAACCAGCAATGGCAGGATCTAAATCATTGATAGCAACCACATAGGTTTTTGGTGCATGGAGTTCTTGAACATTTTCACCTTGTGCTAAAACAAAGGTTGTATTATTCCAGTGGTTTGCAGGAAATTTTCCATTTGACCAGTGTGTAGGATATGTCAACTCCTCAAAATCAAAAGTCCCGGCAGCAGACTGTTTTGTTGGAGGAATTGTCACCTTGCAGACATAATTGGCGTTGTATCCAACATTCCCCTGCAACTCCATTTTTGCGCCAGGAATTGACCCATCGGAGCAAAAAGACTTAAAAAGATCGTCGTTTACGACATAGTTATTGTTTTCAGTGTTAATCTTTCGACGATTTTCATAGCCATCTAAAGTCTTCCACCACGACTTTTGCTGAAAAGTGAAGGTGCGCTCTGTATCACTTGGTTCGATAGAGTAGGTGGCTTTGTACTTTACTTTGCTGCCATAGCAGGCAACGCCGTCTAACGGTCCATTGTCACCAACAGGGAAGCCATTTTCTTCATTGATGTAACACGGCTGGCTACCTTTCTCCCAGTCACCATCCATGGTTTTTTCAATGGAGAAGGTAATTCCATCATCAGTGCTTAGTTGGCCGAAAGAACCTTTCTGCGGAACCTGGATGTCCGGCATTGGGCCATAGCCGGGGCCTTCGACTAAAGGAGCGGGGGAAGGCAGATCCTCGGCTGACGCACTGGGCAGTGTAAACAGTCCACCGCTGGCAAGTACGCCTAGTGTGAGTAGGACCGAAACATTGCGTTTTAGATTACGCGGAGGAGGGGTGCTCCTTAGAAGCATGTGAAACTCCTTATGTGGTTTAGCATTCACCTCACTACTAGACGACGAAAAACACTCAGAGCTTACGACCATGTATAAAACATGTTCATCTATTCTCTGACTTGGGCTTTCATGCTCATTGGTGCATATTGTTTTTCCCGCACCTTCGCGTCAAAACGCTTGTCCACAGCACTTGCTGTCATTGTTTCCCCTGGGCTGTCCGTAGCACTAGGAATGACTCTAGGTTGGTTCGGCTACTTTTTGGCAGGTGTTCGGTGAACGCATTCCTTTACAAACATGGCAACAAGATGGGGACGTGGGTCAGCCCCGATCAGCAATCATGCTTGGCTTTTGACAAACAGCGTGCCGAAGCACAACTGCGTAGCGCTGCAACAGTCAACAGATTGTCTGTCGATTCATCCGTGACATTTCGCGTAGATTTTGGCAAAAACGCAAAAGTGTGGGCTTTCGCCACGATGAAACCTCTGGTCTAAAACACTAACCCCCTTGATGATGAGACGGGCATCAAGGGGATTAGTGGGCTTGTTGGGCAGGCTGCTATTCGCCTGCGGTAATAATTTTCAGTGGAACCGGCACACCTCGAACTTGCTGATTGGAGAGTTTGAACATGTAGTTGGGTCCACCTTTTTGTTTTCCTTTATAGTGAACCAACCCTTCTGCTTCCATTGCCTTAAACACTTCGCGACATTTTGTACCTGGTGGAACCAAATGAGAAAAATGCTTGCTGGCTTCAGTGAAGGCTGAGGTCATGGAGAAAATGACGCAATCATTTTCTTTGTCGTACCAGCCAATACGTACACCACTAGGTGTCCATCCACGTGACTGATCAAATGACCAGCCAAGATCAGTGTTGAATTTTGACTCATTGCCACTGAACGGTGCTGCGGAGTTTTCAGGAATTACGTGAGCTTTGCCGCTCGATAAAAGAGAGCGTAGAGCTTCAAGCATCTGCTCCCCAGGGGCAAAATGGGCGCGCTCACGCACAGCGTCAACCACGATGCCAAGAGCCTTGCCTAAAACGTCTTCGTCAAATAGGTCAGAGATACGATCATCGTCTGCTAGACCAACAGTTTTTGCCATGTTGCGCAACACGATAATGGGGGAGAGCAGGTCTGCTGCCATTTCACGAAAACGAGTGGCTGCACCTTTATCTAAACCTTGCGCTTCCAAAAACTCTACGGTTCGACGGTCAATGCCTTCAAAACATTTGCGAATAAAGTCAACTGCGCCCTCCCATGACCGTTCTTGAGCAATAGACAGGATGTAGCGGATCATGCACGCCGAAAGGTCAGATGGAAGAGTGGTGAGAGAAAACAGGTCGTTGACACAATCGACTCCCTGCTGTGAGCCTAGCGAGCCAGGCTCAATGACCACAGGAACCACACGGTCACGTGCAGAAGATACACCAAGAGAGTTTTCTGCTGTCACCACCAACAATGCACGGGGCAGGATTGTTTCGCGCACGCTGCCGTCTGGACGCATACGGCTACGGCCTTGACCGTTAGCGATTGCTCGAACAATCGATGAAATCGATGACTCCCGGTTTTCTGCCGCGCTACGGGAGGTGTCTGGGGCCAAATCATCAGCAACCCAAACAGGCATCCACCCAACTGCGTGCTCTAGTGAGGCGTAAGTGTCATTGGCGCTGCCACCGGCACTACGTGGGTTGAAAGCATCGGGGTAGCGTGCCCAAAAGCCGCTGATTTTTGAGCCAGACCATGATTTACCTGCTCCGCGTGAACCGACATAGAACAATGTGGTTTTGGGACGCAGTGGTAGCGCCGGACGCAATCCAGCACTCATTGTCATCATTGCTACGCCTTTATTGGTCCATGCTCCTTTACTGAGCATGGTGTAGACAACTTCTGGTAGAACCTCTCTAGCTTTCTCCTGCCAGTTTTCGCCCGGATCTTCAAGGCCGAAGCGATCAATCATGGGGACGTTCAACCGGCTTGGAGACAGGGCCACTGTGGAGTTTGAGCCAATGACACTTTTACCTAGCACAAAAACAGGTAAGCCAGATGTTCCTGGAACCCAGCCATTGACAGTGCAGCGCACCTCTGCGGTGGGCTTAGGCCAGTTCAATTGTGTTTCTCGTTTAACCGCATCAAGCCATTCGCGCGTTGGTGGCCATCCAGGTGTTGCTGCAACACCGAAAGGAACCTCTACATGAAGTCGATCCCAACGGTCGGGGCTGACTTGAAGCATGCGCTCTGGGCCGATGATGTAGCCAGAGGTTTCACCAAGATCTGGGTCTATCCAGCCAACGTGGAGCCGAACCATGCGATCATCACTGGTGGAGCGTCCAGAGTCAGTTTCGTCAATTAGGCCGTTGACGATTTCTGCTTGTGAGGGTGCTCGCTGTAATTCAATGGCATCAATGTGACCACCAACGTCAATGAGGCGTTTCACTGTTCCAGAGCCGGTTAGCGGGTCAATTTTGACCACTTCAACCGCGCAACCGTTTTCGCTGACGTATGGCTTTCCAACCTCAGCGGCTGCTGCGGGAGGGTCAGGAAGTTCGACGGTTGCTGAAGCAATAATGTCACCGGGTAAACCACCTGATGCGAGGTAGTCATCAATGCCGTCTTTATCTTTTGCGCCAACGCTGCTTAGGCGCACCAGCCAGGGCGTTGCACGAGAAGACTCCAAAAAATCAAAGAACTGTCGTGCTTGGTTGTAAACGTTGTGGTTGGTTTCTACGTCTGCGTCAAAGGCTAGGTAGACGTTTCTGTTTCTTCGCGGCAGGCTTGCCCACTGCGCACAGTTACGCCAAGTGGTGACACCAAAAATTGCTACCGGCACGGTGCGTTCTTGTGGAGGTAGTGAACGCAAATGTTCGGTGATTTGTTCAGGTGTGGCGTTCTCGTCGAGTCCGGCAACCATGGCAGACAAGAATGAGTCTGCTTTCAACAGTCCTTCGACGATCAGCAGGCGCACGTTTTCATCGCTCAACCATTCTTCAGGCACGCAAGGGTGTACGTCGAGAATGGTGGGAGAGTTTTTGACGATCACATACTTTGACTGCGATCCGTCTTTGTTGGTCAGTGGTTCATCTGGCCGGAACTGTAAAAGCGTGGGCTTGTTGTCTCCTGGGCAGTACCAAGGCATGAGAAGCACCGGGCCACCAGCAGTGCACTTGCTTAGTTGGCGATATCCATACCATGAACGCGATGGGGGAGCGTAGGTGGTGGCTTCAATGGATTCTTGGATGTCGTTTTTATCCTCGGAAACAACGTAGTTACGCGAAGAGGCAATAGCGGGGTGAATCCCACTAGAGTCAAGTTTCTTATGGAAGCGTCTCATGCCCATCTACTAGGAAATCAAGATCAGTGAGATAGGCATGAGACGAAAATGCTACTGGTTGACGAACCACTTATCACCGACTTTGGCAAAGTCGATCTTGCACAGTAAGTCATCACCTTGTCTGATCCACACTGTTGCCATGTTGCCGTTGTCATCGACTTCATCGATGGCTCCAAAGCCAATCTGGTTGCCGATGTTTTCAAAAGCTTTCTTCTGTTCTTCTTTACTGGGGCAGCGTTTAGGTAAAACAAAAGGTTTGCAGTTAGATGAATCTTGACATGTGGTGGGGTCAATGGCGTTATCTAGCGAATCTTTAGCCCATGCTTTATTTGCTAAACGATATTGTGCAATATCGTTTGTTTTACCGTCATTGACTTTTTCAATAATGGATTGATATAGCGCGCTTGGTGTGCTTTGATCGACGCTTGATGTTCCACACCCTGACAAGGCGAGTAAGCCAATTAGAATCAGTGATGGAATTGTTTTCTTCATCGTGTCGTTTTTCCTTTGAATAGAGGAGCGGTACTTGTGTTACCTATCACAAAAATATGTGAAAATTGGCGCTTTTTGTGCGGCACACACCTCAGCATGACACAAAATGTCGCAGGTTGAGCCGATAAAAGGCCGGTGAAAAAATATGTAGGCTCATACCCCGTAGGGGTATGAGCCTACATATTTTCTGAAAGCCCTTGCGCTGGCTGGTTTTCTCCGCCTTGCTCAAAAACGCAACATGCCCGTTAAGGGGTCTAGCAGGAAAACTGAGCCACTTTTAGAGCCTTACCCTACACCGATAGCCAAGTGGCTCTAAAAGTCGCTCTACGTGGCTTAGAGTGTGCTTATCGGCCATAGTGACCTGCGTCGGTTCCGAGTCTGCAAACGGGGCGAAAAAGACGATCCAAGCCCCTCAAATGAGTTTCATGTTGAGACTGCAACGAAAAGTAGGCAAAAAGCCTGCCTGGTTACACTTG
Organism: Actinomyces vulturis; assembly: GCF_001687305.1. Lineage (GTDB taxonomy): Bacteria > Actinomycetota > Actinomycetes > Actinomycetales > Actinomycetaceae > Actinomyces > Actinomyces vulturis. The sequence goes on along the minus strand of NZ_LZRK01000008.1, from coordinate 38,607 downwards.
ATCTCAAGTTTTGGCTGAAACGTGAAACCAGACTTTTTGTTGGAATCTCGCTGATTACTCTCTCTATTATTATTATTATTTCAAGTTTCAAAAAATAATATATATATAGATAGAGAAAGAAGTAGGAGAAGTACTTCTACCACTTCTCTTCCTTCTCTCTATACATGTATTTACCTGAGAAACGTGAAACTGGAAACGACCTCCACTTTTCGTTGATATACGAACGAAAAAGTGGTTTCACGGCCCTGAAACTCCATGAAATACGCGTGCAACAAGACTATGCAACTGTAACGGCTGTCACAGTAAGTTGTCCTGCATCACATTTGGGTTGTGAGCCAAAAAAGTTTCAGTTGGAGCCTCCGACCATTCATGAAGCATGAATCATGCACTGCTCACCGGCACGTACACACACCCAAAATTCGTCCTCACCTACCCCTGGCGATCCTCAGTGGATGCAAAAGTGCGACAATTACCGGGACGCTATTTTGATTCAAAAAATAAAAACTGGATTGCCGACGGAATAGGGGACAACCCTGAAAAATGGCTCAAGTCTAATCGTTTTCAAATCACTATTGATAAAGAAAGTGAATTAGCGGAGTATGACATTGATGAACTCATTGATCCATGCGCTTTTTTATTCGACAGTGGAAACGTTCTTGTGCGTCCACGCCTACGCGGCTTCGAATATGTAGCAAACCTTTTACCCGGCGCACAATGGGATAAAAATAAACGATACTTTATGACAACAGTTGATGAGTTTTTTAACATTGATGGGACAACGTTAGAAGAAAACTTCATCATGAACGCTGCTTTAAAAAAGGCACTTAAAAACAGAAAGTTTTCTCGTCCCACACCAGATCCCATGCTGGTTGAAGCCATGCACGCTGGCAAAGATTTGGGGCGAGATCTCGGTTTGCCACAGTGGTTTGGTATGGACTTGTTCGACTATCAAAAAAACGGAGCCTGGGCACTGGCCAATTCAGTTAATTACATTGCTGATGAGATGGGATTGGGCAAAACCGTCCAGACTCTCGCAGCAGCCGCGATCACTGGACGCAAACGAATCTTGATAGCCTGCCCAGCGGCAGCCCTGAGCGTGTGGGAGAAAGAAGCTCACCTGTGTGGATTTGAAGAAAATGTCGGACCAATCCGCACCATTGTTTCTGGTCGCAAAGAGCCACTTTTAGATCATGACGGCTTAACCATTGTCTCCATGGACATGCTTTCGCGTCGTCAAGGCTTGAAAGAGCGTGTTATTGACTGGCAACCAGATTGCTGCATTGTTGATGAGGCACACATGCTCATGAACTATGCATCCATGCGCAGTAAGGCGGTGCGAGCCATAGCAAAAACAATTGACGGTCCACACTGGGCAATCTCTGGAACTCCCATGATGAGCGGTCCGGCTCAACTGGCCGCGCAATTAGACTACACAGGCGATCTTCAGCGCGTCTTCAATGGCTATGCAGGCTTCATGCGCCGCTACTGCTTCCGCACACCCTTTGGCTCATGGGAACCACGTAAACGAAACCTCAAAGAACTCTCGCTTCTACTTGACCAACTCGTATGGGTCCGTCGCACAAAAGACCAAGCCCTTGTTAACGACGACGGTTCTAGCAAACTTCCCCCCAGGATGATCAGTCACGACTCTATTGACGTAGACACCAAGATCTACCGTGACTGCCACAAACAGGTCATTGAAAAAATTGATGACTACTTACGTCAAGTGGGCAAAGATTTAAACAACCAAGACATCACTGACTTTGTTCAATCGAATCTTTCATTGATCACCATGCTTCGAAACGGCGCAGGATTATCAAAGATTGACCATGCCAAGCAGATGATTGCCGAGCACCTATCGAACAACCCGCCTGTGGATGGCTACTATGACCGTCCATTGATTGTCTGGGTTCACCATAAAGACGTTGGTCTGGCCATGAATACGAAGGCAAAAGAGGAATGTCAACATGTTGCCGTCTATAGCGGGGCAACGTCTAAAGCGCAGCGCGATAGCATCGTGAAAGACTTTCAGGCTGGAAAAATCGGCGTGCTGGTGGCCTCTATCGGAGCAGCCAACGCTTCAATTACTTTGACTGCGTGCTCAGACATGATTTTTGTCGAACAAGAATGGACTCCGGCCATTATTGCTCAAGCAATTGCACGCGCCTGGCGTATCGGGCAAAAACGCCCAGTGATCTCTCACATGCTCATTGCCACCAAAACTCTTGATGAGCACATTAACAACGTTCTTTTGCGCAAAGGTGCAACGCTCAACGCCATCGCTTACTCATCAGACAACATGATGGCCGGTTACGACTATTCATTGAGTGCACGGGAGTTGCTGACCTCTATGGTCAAAGAGCGGATGGAGAAACGATGATCACAATACAAACAGACGGTGAAGGCGTTGAAGCCGTCATTAACTGCTTTTGCCCAGACTTTGTTGTTGACAGGCTCAAGCCTAAAAATTCAAACTCGTGCACCATTTTTGCTATCGACGACAACAGCGTGAGCCAAGAGGATCTTGCTCGCGCCCTCGTTGCTTTTCGTGACACCCGCGTTGTGGCTGGCGCAATCTCACCAGGCAAAGACAACCACTACATGTGCTTATTTTTCAGCGGTGAGAGCGTGCAAATGTGTGGCCGAGTCGAAAACAAGGGCTTTGTTTCGTCAGGTTATTCCGCAGATCAGGCTAAAGAGGCACTGAGCATTTTTATTGAAAAAGAAGCGGTGAACAACCGTATTGAAGCATGGCGGTTTGATAAGCAGCGTAGCGCAGATTTTTCTTTGTCCACGTTAGCAGGCGATTTTTCTGACATTGCCGCAGACATCATCGGCCTGTCCTAGTAGAGCGTTATGAAGATTGTTATTGAAAAAAACACCGATGCACCTGGTCTTAGTCGAGCCAGTTGTATCGCAATGGCACTAATGCGAGCCACTGGCGCAAAAACTTTTGCTGAACTAAAAAACTTTGCCTCTGTGGCCTCGTTGAGCGATGAACAACGCGAACTGCTGATTAAGTCCCGATACCACCTTGATCGACTCACCTTGAAGCCGGAAGCAACACTGGCTGTGTGTGACAACTGTGGAAAAGCCTACACACGCACCCCCTCAACGTCACTGCCTAAACGGTGTACCCTGTCCGATCTGTGCCGTGGAGAAATCGTGTGGGCTGGTAGAGCACGGGTTGGAGATGAAAAATGAGCGCAAGAAAAATTCAGCCTGTTCGACTCCCTGCATCATTTACCGATCCTGAAAAGCAAAGTGGGGCATTAGAGCGCAAAGTGCGTGAAAAACTCGGATCTGACTGGCGTTTAGAGTCCATTGACATGACTAAGCGTGAAGCCATTTTTGTTTCCACCACATCTGTCTCCACCGTCGAAGATCAGGGCGATCACAAGATTATTCGCCTACCAGAAACGGTCAAGCCTTCTGACGGTCCGGCTCAAGCAAAAACCTTGGAAGAAATCTATGAGGGTTTCACCATGGTTAAGTTTGACCCCTATGGGAAAGTGGCTCATGTTGCCAAACTCAATCCCTCAGAGTTGCGTGCACGCCTGGCACTGGCTAACGCACTTTCTGTCAAGCCATGGGATGTGGGAGTAAAACAGGTGAAAGGTGGCTTCAATGTGGACCTGCCGACGGTCTATTCCGCTTCACGCCATGATAAGAAACTTGAAGAAGCAGTCACCACCATTATTGGCAAGCCCGGTTGGGTTTTTGATGTTGACGCACCCAAACTCACCATGCAGATCCGTAAAGGTGAGTTGCCAATTTTTGAACCGATCTACAAATATCCGTTTGACGCTCCCACTCCGCGCTTCACACTCAAAAACAAAGATTGGGCAGACATTCCTATTGGCGTGACACTGGCAACCCGTGGTGATAAGCCCAATACGATGTGCAACCTGAATTTTGTTAACGGCGTACACACTCAAGTTGGAGGCCTGTCTGGTGCAGGTAAATCTGTCACCATGAACGCCGCAATCTATGGCTGGCTTTCTCGCGGTTTCCGATTGTCAATCATTGACCTTCCGGCTAAAAGCGTGGACTTTGCCTGGGTGCGCCCATGGCTAACCCCCAACATGGGGTGGGGGTGTGAAAACCTCGATGAAGCAGTCACCGTACTGGGGCTGATCATGGAGGAAGGCGATAGACGCTCAGCGCTGCTGAAAAAGTATGGAGTGACCAACTATCGCGATCTGCCTATCGACGTTGAAGATGAGGTTGTTCCACACTCCATTGTGTGCGATGAGGTCACTGGCCTGCTTTCTGCTGTCGAAGAACCAAAGATGTTGCCTAAAGACCACCCTTTGCGTATCGAGGCACAGGAGGAAAACCTCAAAAAAACCATGCTGAAGCGCTATATCATGCGCATTACTGCCGAGTTGCGCTTCGTCGGTATCGGCCTTTTGCTCGGTACACAGGTGGCATCATCGTCCACTGGCCTTGGTCCCAATGTTCGTATCAACCTGCAAAACAAAATGCTGCTTGGTTCGCGAGCGTCAAAGAGCCAGCGAAACCTGATTTTCCCCGATGAGACTGCTGTTCCTGTCGTTCCCGAATACATTCGTAGCGATGAAAATATCAGCCGTGGTTGTGGAGCCTTCGATTTTGAAGGCGCACGTCCAGGGGTGTTCAAGTCCTACTTTGCTTCCGTTAACGAGTTTCAGGAGAACCTGCGCAAACTTGGGCTTCCCACAAGTGAAAACTCTCGTCCCAGTGCCACTGACATTGCGCGAATTGTGCCCTCTCTTGACGATTACGGGTCCAGTTATGAAGCCACCTCTCGCGCAGAAGTGGAGGGCTATGGCTATACAGATGGTAGTGAGCCTGAGTTGCGCGGTGCAGCCAAAGCCAGTCATGACTTAGCAATGAGTGCAGCGCTATTGAAAGCGAAGAAGCGTGATGCTGAAACTGAAATCTGAAACCTTGTATGCAGCAACGGCCTATTGTCTGGGGAGAAAAACACAGTTTTGTGTTGTTAACTGCCAGCAAGCTTTGACGAATTGTTTAGGGGCAATGGATCTGGTTTGGCGTGTCAAAACCACCGAGATGGTTAGTCAGGCGTGTCAAGACATTCAATTACCCATGCGTGAAAAATGGCTTGACGTTTTATTAGGGTCTACGCACAGCAATGGTCCTCTACTTGCACCAGAGACTGTGCTTGAAAACGCAGTCATTTATATGGCTTTCAACGATTTTGACAGTCATGCGGTGTTCGAAGATGTTCAAGCCAATTTTGACACACTCTCCAAGCGCGCTCGGATGGTTATCGTGCACACTTTGTGTCTAGCCGGTGATAGTCGAGTCAAAAAACTGTCGATCACCAGTGAAGAATTCAACTCTCTCGTGCAAAAAATGACATCGAACGGCGATTTTGAAGCGTTAGCACTGCTTGGATATGTCAAAAGTGCATCCGAATCCGACTATTAAAACATTGTCCTATATCCTCTTTTCTTGGAGATAAACATGTTCATTACCCTCGTAAGCCAAGACGGCCAGAACGTCTTCTATGACTCTCCGCGTCAGGTTCTCAGCGAACTGATTGCTGACTACGACATTGACGGTGGAGTAGATGAAAAGGCTGCTTATGCCCTGCGACACCGTTTTGCTAAGCAGGTTGTTGAAGCTTTGCAAGCCAACTCTATTGATTCATACGAGGTGGCCATCTACCCAGATGATGTGCGACGTGCACTGTCTGTGCGTGGAACCGGTGTGGTTGCGCAGTGGGGTCATGACATTCCCCTCTATGTCATTGCCACGTTCTATGCACCATATAGTGATATTCCACTCCCCGAAGGCAACGTGATTGCCATTGATCCGTCAACGGAGATGAACCTGGTGTCGTCTTTGCTTGATGCTGGTGTCCTGCAATCTAAACAAGAGTGAGCACATATCCGCACAGTAGAAGGGTATGAGCCACACATTCAATGAAGCAGACATCATTCGTGATGCCCAAGGCAAGTTTGCCGGTCGGAAGGCGGGGGCACCACAGGCAAGTTTGGGTCAGTTCTATGAAAAAATCCGTCTTCAGCGTGAAAACGACCTGACCCAAAGCGGCAAAACACCGGCCATCTCCATTAATCGTCCCACGGTTAACTCTCGCAAACACTTCTGGGCAGATGCTTTGCGTACTGCTCCCATTGATTTAGACAACCCCGCACCAAAGATTGAGCGCGTGATTAACGGCGTTCAGACCTATCAACACTCTTACTCTGGTGCGGCGGGGAACCTTCGTATGCCCTCTATCGCTGCTCTCAACCGCATGGCTGACAGTGGCGTAGAAACATTCGATATTCCCGTGTCTGCTTCCAACGGGAAAAACATGATCGCTGGTTGGGCGCGCGTACATCGTGACAAAAACGGCGTATGGCAGGCTCAAGCAATGGGCATGGACAGCCCGTTTGATTCATACGTGACTCGTCAAGTGTCCTGGGTTTTAGGCAACGAGAAGCCTTCATTTGCTCTCAATGAATATGCTGACATGGCTGGTGTTATTGCCGCCCAGGATGCTCAACATGGTAGTGAGCCTGCGCCGCTGAAATCGTCTGTTGTTTCTGAGGTTGCCTACGACTCAGCAAACCAGACCGTCTACGTGGCAACCAAAGACGGATCAGCATACGGCTATCAAGCACCGGCAGACGTGTATGACCGCCTCCTCATTGATGATCATCCTGGACGCATTTTTTCTAAAGAGTTGGCCAGGACTGCCCCCTCTGTTCCAGCTCAACAATGCCCCACATGCGGTCGATTCAACTCTTACTTTGACAAGCATGTGTGCCCAAAGAGAGTCCCTGACCCCACAACTACTGGTAATGATGGCTATTGGGCAGCATTCGCTGACATCCGTCGTGATCGCCGCGTTAAGGCCGATCCTGCTCAACTCGTGGAAAACTTCATGGTGAAAACTCCACGTATCGGTGCTATAGGTTTAAAACCGAAAGATGTTCAAACCTCACGCTGGCGCGGCGTAAGCGGAAACGATGCACAAAAATTGGCTGACTGCCTGGAAAATGACCGTTTCTCATCCACGCTGCTCAAGGCAGCACGTTCACCACAGTTGAGTGTTAACGGACGCGTTGATTCACAAGGTGTTCGCGCAGAAGAACTGGTGTACCAAACAGAGAACACTGAGTGTGCATGGGAGAACCTGAAAAACTCCTATCCGGTTTTGTCGGGCATGCCTGAACCTGACCGCACTGTTGTTCAAGGGCAGCAGGTGCGTTTTTGGTGGGCAAATTCAAGCCAGGTCGCTTGATCCGACCATAAATCGACTATGAAACTTTTTCATCTGCCTGACGGCGCACTCAAAGTCTTAGTCAATGGCGAAACCATTGTGTTGAAAAACCCATGTGGACCAACAACCACTGATCATGTGTGGCTCGCTCTCAAACAACGACATTTAAGCGTGAAAGTTAACGATGAGCAATTTCGATGAGTCCAAGATTAACCGTGCACGTGACGGGAAGTTTGCTACCAAAACGTCAGGTTTGCCAGTTGCTGTGCTGACGATTGATCACCAGAAACAAGTTAAAGTGTTGGGTACTGCCATGGTGTCTAATGCTGTATCGGAAATGTTTCCATCGATCACCAGTTTCGATTGGGAGGTTGATGACTATGGGACCGTTGAGGTCACAGCTATTGAGGGGCAAGACATCGAGCAGATCGGTGCTGCCATAGATTTTTTGGAAAACACTCATCCTGCGCTGGTAGCAAGTGGGCATGTGGTGGTCAAAAAACGACATGTTGACCAACGGCTTCTTCTTGAACATGTTGCCAGCGTCGCACAGGAAAACAGGCAACGACGCATAGAACAAGTTCAGCGCGAAGCCGGTCAATACGTGGGCGTTGATGTTTACGCGGTGGCTGATGAGGACGGGGTGAGCATTGTGCGCGGCTTAGACGACGATGTTGCATTCTTTCCGCATTGGGATGTTGCGTGTGCTAACGACTTTAATCGCTTGTGCGATGCTGCCAGATCGCAAAACACACGAGAGCACCACTCATCACAAGCACTTTGAGCGTGGCGCTACCAGCGCGCGGGTCGCTTATGCCAAGCACAGCCATTGTGAGTGCCGTGGTGGCTAGAAAAACTCCTAGATAAAGCCATGCGTTATGTCTCATGTAATAGTTATGGTCGTAAGCTGGAGCAAATGCCCTAGTTGGTTGTGTGAAAGAAAAACTTGCCACGGAGTATTCTGCCCGCAATGAGCTAAGTTTGCGCGATGTTTCACCGTTTTCTAACAGACATTTTTGGTGGACTTGTTCAACGTGTGGTCAAGATTTTCTTGCCAGACTTGATCATCGAATGTCTGGTACTGGTTGCCCATATTGCACGGGCAGGAGTCGTGTTCGGGTAGCAAAACACAAGCGAGTGTTTGAGATCTATCCAGAGTTACGTCGTTGGTGGTCAATGCGCAACACATGCGACCCCAGCACATACGCCTACAACGATGTCGATCATGCGTACTGGTTTTGTTCGGTGTGCAACACTGATTTTTCTCAGTGTGTTAAATCTTTTACGGCGAACCCTTATTGTCCCTGTTGCTCCGCACAGGAGTAGACATGAGCAACTTCGATGAGTCCAAGATTAACCGTTCACGGGATGGAAAATTCGCGCCTAAAAACGCTGGCCACCCTGTTGCCAGCCTGCCCCAGTGTGCTCGAAGCGAAGAAGAGCCTTTAGAGTTTGATGACCACCCTGAAACATACGAACAGTCACAGTGGGAAGCAGCAACTTGGCACTTGAATCAGGTTCGGGCGCGACACTTGGTGGAAGAGTTTGGCCAGGTGAACAGTTTTACTGTTCGCGGGGGAGTGGTTACTGACATTGATGTTTCTGCCAACAACCTCGCCCATATTGAGGCGATAGAACAATACGTTGGCTCGCATCCCATCGAAGGATCATTTAACCGCGAAGATCTGCTTCGTGAACCTGATTTTGATGAGCAAGCGTTACTTGAAGAAATCGGTAGGTACTCCGACCATGTGTAGGGCATGAGCACAAAACAGACTTTCGTTCCCAAAAATCCACTCTGCCAAATCTCTGAACTTCAGGGCCGTCTCATGGCACGAGATGGAAGTGATGATGATCGGTGGATGCTGATTAATCATGACTCCCGTCTGGTTCGCTATGACGTTGCCAAGTACGGCAATCAGGAAGTTCATAATGAGTTGATCAATGACCTTGATCCGCTTGTTGTTCAGGCTGTTGCGCGTTTTGGCACTAAGGAACATCGAGAAGAACTGGCCAGTCACGACGATTTCGGGGTTCGCCGCGAGGTTGCCCATTACGGTTCAACGACTCAGCGCGAAAATCTCATTCACGATGACCATCCAGTTGTTCGCAGCAGTGTCGCGCGCTACGGCAACAATGCTATGCGAACCCGACTGGTTAAAGATTCTTATCCGTCTGTTCGTTACAACGTGGCACGGTTCGGTAATGATAAGCTTCGTGATCGTCTTATTAGCGACAACGATTCATACGTTCGCTCAGGTGTTGCTTTAAGTGGAAACAAGCAGCATTGTGAGGCGTTAGTGGATGATGAGTCCTATATTGTTCGCAAAGCGGTTGCTGAGCGTGGCTTTTCGGATCTGTGCGAAAAACTCAAACGCGACCAAAGCGAAGATGTTCGCGCAGCCGTTGCTCTCTATGGAACCAAAGAGCAGGCCCATTTTTTGTTGAATGACAAGTACGCTTCTGTTCGTAACAAGGCCATGATTCGTTTAGGCATGGTTGAAGAATGAGCACAGCACTGACGCTGTGGTATGCGTTTCTTCTTGCTCTTGTTCTCACGTTTGCCTTTGGTGCGCTAGGGGTTTGGATTTTAGACGAAGCGTTTAAGTCGGACGAGGACATTGAGCAAAAAGCCTGGATCATTCGCGTCTTCGCAGCGATTGACGGCAATGTGTGGCAGCGTCAAAATCTTGTTAACGACAAAAACGCTGTTATTCGAGTCTTGGTTGCCGAATTTGGCAACACTAGACAGCGAGATCAACTCATTAACGATCGTGTCTACAATGTCCGTAGAACCGTTGCTATTTACGGCACTGATGAGCAGCGGCAACAACTTATTGATGATGAAGACCGGCGTGTTCGTGAAGCCGTTGCTATTTACGGCACTGATAAGCAGCGACTCATGCTTGCTAACGATCCTGATTCGAGCGTAAGAAAGGCTGCAAGAAGCATGTAGTCGGCATAGAATTGCTTTGTCAAGACCGGTTCCGCCTCTTTTTGAGGTCCAGGGCCGGTCCTCATTTTTTGTGGAATGTCGAACGTGTCGAAGAATCGCCCAAAAATCGACACGTCGTGTGAATATGTCGAAGGATTCGACATGAACTTGAGAAGACCTGCTCTGAGCGGTAAGAGAGAAAAATTAAAAACCTGACAGCGATCCGACCATAGATAAGAAGTCTCAACGGTCTTGAACTTTTTAAGGAGCCTGTCATGATTTTCTACCCGGTTGCACGATTTGTATCGACCTTGATTTGGGCAGTATTGATTTTTGTCGGTATGCGTAATAAGCGGAGCCGTATGATCAACCGTCTCACGTTCTATTTTGGTTTGTTGAGCGTCCTTCTTTTTGTTTTCGAGCACGCAGGAAACCCGTGGTATCTACCTATCGCATTGATTCTTATTTTCATGATGGCTGAAACATTCCGTCTAGGAGATGCTGTCGCAGCGAAGGAAGCCTCTGTTTCTGCCACTGAGTCTTTGTGTGCTCGCTGAAAACTGCGCTTGGGCAAACCCGCACAGGAGTAGGCATGAGCAACTTCGATGAATCTAAGGTCAATCGCGCACGCGACGGCAAATTCGATTTCAAGCGTGCCGGTGAGCCAGCAGTAGGACTGTCTGAAACTAACGGCGAGATTGGTCAGTTAGAAAAAGATTTGCTAGACCCTTCCTTGCGCAAAAAGGCTATGGAAAATCTTTCTTATAACCACAATGAGTACGCCTTACGCCATCCCGATCCAGAGGTTCGCATGGAGGCTTTTGAGTGGTGCGATGAAGAGGGGGAAAAACTTTTACAAAAAGACCCCGATGTGAACGTGCGACGCTATATTGCTGAGTACACTAATTCACCTCAAAGCATGATTAACGATGAAGATGACGGTGTTCGTGAACAGGCATTTGTTAATTACTTTTTTCAAACAGACTCAGTTGATGAATATCTTGACACCAAAGATATTGCTGCCAGGCGCGCCGTTTTCCGTTACGTTCAATGGAGACATAAAGATGACTACTCAGAGGTCATTGATGAACTTATTCGTAACGGCGGGATCGACGGCTTAGAGAGTCTTTCTCACGATCCGCACTATGCCAACATGCTTGTTTCTCATCCAGACAAAAAAGTGCGCAGAATTGCGCTCATCCATGCGAGTAATCCTTCCGATTTTTTGGAATCGCTGGGAAAAGAGGATCTGGAAACCGTTGCCTGGTTCAACAATAACCTCACCAGCGAAGATGCAATGAAGTTGGCTAAACATCATGATTCAGATATTCGTTCCGCTATTGCTCGAAACTCGATTCTTAGCGACTCTCAGCGTCGAGAACTTCTTCGCCATGAAATAAACGGAATGGTTACTTACGATTTGGCCAAAGAGTTGCCTGACGAAGACAAGGAGCACTTCGCTACGGCTGATAACTACCGTCTGCGTTGGGCTGCTACAAATACAGACAACGAAAACATTCTTCGCCGTCTAGCAAGCGATAAGGAATTTATTGTCCGTTATTCTGTTGCGAAGCGAACAAAAGATCGTGAACTTTTACGTAAATTGGCAAAAGACGAAGATCCCCATGTGAGATTCGCTGTTGTCAATCATTCAACCGACTTTTCTTTGCTTCGCGAACTCATTGACAGCGAAGATGAAGAGATTTCTCGTCGAGCCAGAGAAAGACTAATCCATGGGTAACTTTGATGAGTCCAAGGTCAACCGCGAGCGCGATGGCAAATTCGGTTTCAAGAGCGCTGGCGCGCCAGCGGTAAGCCTGGCAAAAGACAGTTTGCTCACCCAGCCATATTCTGAGCAAGATCGTCTGTCCAAGTGGGGAACTGACGATGAGAAAGCCGCTTTGATCGACAGTCAGTACAAAGATGTACGCGCCAATGTGGCAGAAAAAGGCAACGACGAACATCGCCGTGCACTCATGAATGACCCCAGCCCAGAGGTTCGCGCCAACGTTGCTCAGTATGGCAATGAGGACATAAAGATGGAACTGGCTGGCGATACAGATGAGAGCGTCAGGCTCATGGCTGCAAACCAGGCTTCCAATAGGGTTCTGACTCAACTTGTCGATGACGAGTCTGCACTTGTGCGCCGATCTGTGGCTATTCACTCCACCGATCCGGAATTGTCAGACAAACTGGTGAAAGATCCAGATGACAAGGTTCGTGGCATGTTGGCCATTTTTGGTCCCAATGAAACCACCGACAAAATGATGGATGACAAGAAAAAAGACATTGTGAAGACGGTGGCTAAAAAGTCCAACAATGTTGAGGCTCTGAGTCAGTTGGTTGAGAAAACAGACTATGAAAGTGTCCGTAAAGTGGCGCAAGAGCGACTAGACGAACTGGCAGGAAACTAGGCATGAGCACTTTTGATGAGTCCAAGGTCAACCGCCAAAAAGACGGCAAGTTTGGCTTCAAGAGCGCTGGCGATCCGGTGGCCGGTCTTTCTTTTGACAAGCAGGTTTCTTCCCGAGATGTTCATCTTGCTACAGACGCTCAGCGTTGGGAGTACATAGAGCACAGCAAGCCTTCTGTTCGTGCCGATGTTGCTCATTACGGTAACGATAAGCATCGTCGTGCACTCATCGACGATCCAGAGTGGATTGTTCGCGTATCAATCGCCAAGCATGGCAATGAAGAAGCACGCTGGCAGTTGATTCATGACGAAAACATGTTTGTCCGTGCTGATGTTGCTCAATATGGAACCGATGAACAGCGCCAGACTCTTGTCAATGATAAAGAGCCACATGTTCGCGCCAGCGTTGCCAGGTACGGCAATGAGAGTCAAAGAGAACAACTCATTGATGACGAAAATAAGGACGTGCGCTATGCCGTTGCCATGTCTGGCAGTGAGTCTCAGCGCGAACGACTCATCAATGATCCAGAAGGTCATGTGCGCATGAGTGTAGCCAACTTTGGCAATGACTCTCAGCGTGAGCGTCTCATTGACGATCCGTACTCAGGAGTTCGCATGGGTGTTGCTCGTGAAGGAACACATGCCCAACGTGAACGGCTTATCAACGACAGCGATTCACAGGTGCGCATGATTGTTGCTCAGAACGGAACCGATCAGCAGCGCCAGGCACTCATTAACGATGAGAGTGACGTTGTTCGTTGTGCGGTTGCATGGAATGGAACAACAGAGCAAGCAAACCTTTTGGCTGATGATCCCTCCCCGCGTGTGCGCCAAGGAGCAGTGCGCAAATGCGACACCGCTACGACAAGAAAACTGGCAAATGACCCAAGTTCGATTGTCCGACTATCTGTTGTTGATACAACCCATGACAGAGCCATTCTTGCCTTTTTGAGTGCGGATGAAGACCCGATTGTTTCTCACGAAGCACAAAACCGTCTGAACAACGAATCTTTCTCGTGACAGATAGCAAAGAACAATGATGAGCAATTTCGATGAATCAAAAATCAACCGCCAGAAAGACGGCAAGTTTGGGTTCAAGTCTGCTGGCAAGCCAACGGTCAGTTTAGGCAACAAAGAATTGAGCCTGCTCCAAGACAGCCCTGTTGAAAATGTTCGTGCTTCGTCTCTTTCACGCAGCAAAAAGCTGATTGCTGAAAAAGGCAAAGAGTTGAAGAAAGAACCAGACGGCCAACAGCTGATCACTGAAGCATTGCGTCGATGCTCTGTCGATGAAATCCGCGATTTCATTGATAATGACAAGATTGACGCGCAAGACATCTCCCTTGACTGTCCAGATGATTGCAAGATGTACGCTATGCGTTATAGCGAGCGATACACCGAAGATGAACTGTCCTACATGGTCAGCGAACTACCTGACGCTATGCAAGAAGATATCTGGCATGACTATGGTGGCAATCCGAAGGTGGACGCTGCACTCATGAACGACGGATGTCCCAGTATCAAAGAGGCATACCTGTACCCGGATATGCCAGTGGAAAACTATGAACGCATTGTTAAGCAGCCCACGTCAGATGCAATCATCAACTTCGGCGTAACCAATAAAAACCCTGCGTACCGTCGGGCGGCTGCACAATATGGAGATGAGAGAACAAAACAGCGTCTCATGTTTGATCAAGACGCTCGCATTCGTGTAGCGGTGGCTGAGACATGCAATCGAGATACGGCCCGAATTATGGTGCTCAAAGAGAAAGACGAGTTAATTAAAGCCATACTGAAAAACGCGCTTGCCCGACCATAAGTGAGGCATGTTCCGCACAGAAGTAAGCATGAGCAACTTCGATGAATCTAAGGTCAATCGCGCACGTGACGGCAAGTTTGACTTCAAAAAGGCTGGAAAACCGCAGGCGAGTTTAGACGATTTTCTTTCCACCCCGGCATTGATGAACAGATTCGACACGAAACAATGGGAGGAAGAAAACTGGGGGCGATTCAATGCTCTTGAAGGCGATGAACGCCTATATGTTGCTCAAAATGGTTCACGCTCTGTTCAAATGATGTTCATTGATCGCGGCAGCGATGAAGATCGAATGAACCTAATTGGCCATGAATCCGACAAATACGTGTCTGAACAGTTGGCGCGCAAAGCAACTCCACAGGTTGCGATGCATTTGCTGAATCACGGCAACCCGAATGTTCGCACCATTGCTGTGAGCAAACTGAGCGACAAATCTGAGGCTTTGACAAGCCCAGACTGGGCTAAACGAGCAGGTGCAGCAAGTGAGCCACGCTATCAAAGCATTTTGGTTAATGACGAAGACGTGCGAGTGCGCGCACGAGTGGCACTGCTGTCTAACGACCGTGAATTGCGTTGCTCTATGGCAAATGACGATCTTCAAGTTGTTGAAAACCTATGCATCCATGACGACATGCACGTTTTTCTTTCCGATCATGACGATCCACGGGTTCGCAAGATTGTTGCTGAAAACACCGAGGACTATGAACTCCTTGATGTCATGTGCCTTGATGAAGACCCAGATGTTGCTCAAGCTGCCCAGAAGCGACTGTGGGGTGAGTAATGCATCTGTCCTGGTTTGAGGTTGTAGTTGTCACTACGGTCTTGTGTGGCTACTACATCTTTTTCTTTCTGTGGCCGATCCCTCTAGCCGTTACTGCTGTGTGGTCAGTAAAGAAGAACGCTAAAGAAACCTTTTGGTCTAAAGCCATGAAAGTTTCCTGGGCGCTCTATCTGCTTTTTAGCGCACCAATGCTTTTACATGCTTTACTTTCAGGAGGCTTCTAACATGAGCAATTTTGATGAGTCAAAAATCAACCGAGCACGAGACGGCAAGTTTGCTGCCAAGATCGCAGGAACGCCGGTTGTGCGTCTCAATGCCGACAATGAGATTCAGACAGTCAAGAACGCTGGCGTGAAGGCTCTGAAAGCCAACAACCGTGCCTTTGCTGGGCGAATCTTTGAAGAGGCACACAAGGTTGTACCGGATCGTCGATCTTTCGAGGTGTACGGAAACAAGGTTCATTTGGGCGAAGGCGGATCATGGGCAGATGCAGACATCTACCAGCGATGCCGTGGCCCGTGGAAGCACCCGGAAGTTTTCAGTGTGGATGAAAACTACGATGATTGTGACTACGAACTTTACGCCCCGCCCCAGAAGGCTGTTCGTTGCGATGTTCAAGAAGCCCAGCAGAAAGCCGACGAGCTCTACAACAAGTTTGTTGATTCGGCATCGTTCTTGACTCACAAGAAGGCTGTTGACCTTTCACACCAATTCCCCGATGGCAAGCGTGTCTACATTGCCGACGGATTTAGGGTGCACAACAAAGATGATCAGGTTGTTGATCCTGGCAGTGGACCTTTCATTGACCCCGCTGTGATCGGTGATATGGATTCGTCTTTCATCAACTATGACGAAACCAAAGAGCCATACATTGACCTTGACACGTTGCGCGAGCGCGAGAAATACGAGCCGCTACCAGGACAGCTGGCGTTGTTTAGATGAGCAACTTTGACGAATCAAAGGTCAATCGACAGCGCGACGGCAAATTCGGTTTTAAGTGCGCTGACGAGCCTGCTAGTTGCCTTCAAAACATGACCCACTTTGAGAAAATCCATTTAATCAAAGACGGCAATAATACTCAGCAAGAGTGTTTTGCTTGATGATAACAGTCCACGTGTTCGTGCTGCTTTAGCAGTTAACGGATCGAAAACTCTCCGTGACAAACTTCTCAACGCCCCAGACGAAAGCGTTCGTCGGGCTATCGCTAAAACTGTCAGCGATTATGAGCGTTTCATGTTGTCAGGGGAGTGAATCCGCACAGATGAGTGTATGAGCAACTTTGATGAGTCCAAGGTCAATCGTCAGCGCGACGGCAAATTCGGTTTTAAGACTGCTGGTGCGCCAGCAGCGTCTTTAGATAATGATCTTTCATCCATGGATATTCGTGACCGTCGAGCCATGGCTGAACATGGTACTGATGAGCAACGTCAGGTTCTTATGAATGACGAAAACGAGTGGGTTCGCTACACCGTGGCCCTATATGGCACTGAAGAACAGCGTCAAACTCTCATGAACGATAAGGATGGATTGGTTCGCAGTGGTGTAGCTGAGAATGGAACTGACGAGCAACGTGAGGCTCTCATTAACGATGACAATATCAATGTCTTGCTTGCCATAGCAGAACACGGCAATGACGAGCAGCGCCAGGCTCTCATTGACAACGACGACTGGATGGTTCGCGCAACCGTGGCTAAATTCGGCACACCAGAGCAACGCCAGGCTCTTATGCACGATGAAAATGAGCATGTTCGCACATCTGCCCAGCAGTAGAGCGCTACAAGGAGAAACCATGAGCAACTTCGATGAATCAAAAGTTAACCGTCAGAAAGATGGCAAGTTTGGCTTCAAAAAAGCCGGTGGCCCCGTTGTTACCCTTAGTCGCGATGAATACTTTGACATGATTTTGAGTAACGACGAGACTTCCGACGAAGCGGCAGAGTTTATTGCCAGCGAATATCCAGATTTGGCTTTTACGCATAGCAATCCAAATGTTCGTTCATGCTATGCACAAAGAGCAGATCTGCCAGTTGAACATCAGAGAGCCTTGTCTAAAGACGAAGACACTGGTGTTCGTCAAGCCCTGTCTTGCAATCCTTCTGTGGAAAAAGACATCTTGAAGCAAATGCTTTTATCAGAAAATGAGCATCCTCTTACACGCCATTTTGCATGTTGCGGGCTTTCGTTACAAGAAAGGCGAGAACTCATTAACAGCGACGATGACGAGGTTCGTTCCTGTATCGCTGCAACGGGAGAACCTGAGTTTCTTCAAACGCTGAAAGACGATCCTAGTCCAAAGGTAAGAAAATCTGTTGCCTGGAAGTGCAACGAATCTGACGTTGACTATTACGCCAACGATCCTGACGATGACGTGAGAATGGTTGTTGCTAGAAGGTCTCGTAACATCCAAGTACTTCAACAGTGTGCGCGCGAAAGAAACAATGGAATCGCCAGAGAAGCACTCGAACGAATTTGCGTAGTAAACAGGGAGATGAATCGTGAGCAACTTCGATGAGTCCAAAGTCAACCGCGAGCGTGACGGCAAATTCGGTTTCAAATCTGCCGGTGCGCCGCAGATTTCTCTTGATTGCCAGCCAATGCTGCATACCGGCTCCAATACGCCTTTTGGCAAGGTTCAGCATGTGGAAACCCTGGCTCCTGGTATCGAGCAGTTCTTCACCGCTTCACATGGCGGTATCAAACTCAGTGCTGAGCGTAACGCAGCCATGCCCAGTTGCCTGCGGCAAAAGGGCGGGATCTACGAAGAAGACTGTGAATGGAATAAGGTTGCCTTCGTTTATGGCAATGAGATGGGCAGCAAGGACTACAGCAGCGATGAAGTTTGCCAGATCGCTGAAAAGGGCATGAAAAACTACTACCCAGACAAGTATGAACAACTCACTGGTAAAACGATCCCACCAGGTGAGTCTTACGAAAAAGACCGCCGACTGTTCAAAGAAAACAACTTTGCCAAAGGCCATTTTTCTCCTGAGTTGGGCAGACCACAGCCCTATCTTCATGACGATCAGGGGCGCGCATTTATCACCGCCTACTCTGAAAACGGACACCGCCATAAACTCACCTTTGACCCAGACAAGGCTGAACTCAACGACAAGGGCAATGTCGTTTCTATTCCGCCAGAGTCTGTGATCGAAGACCTGGACTACACGGCTGACCGCGAAGAGAAAGCAAAGCAGATCCAGCCCTATGAGCCAGTGAAGTTGGTGCGTCAGCCTCAAACACCAGCCGGACATCGACGGCTGAAAAAAGAGTTGAACAAACGTATCCGTACTGAAGGCGGTGAAATCATCACCTTCGAAGAAGGTATCGAGAGTGGCATGTTTGCTGGCGTGCAGCATTACACCGATAACGGCAAAAACCACTATTTGCTCAAACTGCCTGCCGATGGCAACAACCACTACGACTGCTACGAAATCAACGCTGAGTTGTTTAAGTGTCTGGGTGGAGAAAAGGGCAAGTAGTCCAAAGTGCTCATGCGCTTTCTCCGCACAGATGAGTGTATGAGCAACTTTGATGAGTCCAAGGTCAACCGTCAGCGCGACGGCAAATTCGGCTTCAAAAGCGCTGGCAAGCCTGCTGCGAGCCTTTCGTCGTTTGATGAGGGGCTATACAACGAGTATGTGGAAAAGTTTTCCGAGAACGAGGACTTGATCGAAGAATACAGTGGCAGCACAGATCCGTCTGTTCGTCGCGCCGTAGCAGAAAGTCTCTATCTTGTTGACGAATACGAAAGAGACGAGGTTGTTGACGAACTGCTCAAAGGTGGCAACATTGAAGACCTTAAACCGCTGTGTGACTACAACAAGTATGCCCACCATGTCGTTTGTAGTGGTGATCCAGGGGCACGCAAACGCGCTCTCGGTGTAACTTTTTATCCCAGCAAAGTCATTGGTGGTCTTAGCCAAGAGGAACTGAGATATTTAGCGATTTACAACGACTATCTCACCGAAGACGATTACGACTACCTTTTTACTAATGGCAATGAGAAGGTCAGAGAATCTGCGGCTTTCTCAGACAAAATCACTGACCAGTTGCGCACTAAATACATAGGAAAAGAGAGGGATGAGTCTGTTCGCTACTCTCTGGCTTGCAGCGTCTCTGAAAACATTCGGGTCGGTTTTGCCAACTCGCCAGACAGCGTTTTGCGCAGAGCGGCTGCAACGTGCAATAACCCAGCAGTGCATGAGCATCTGAAAAACGATCCGGACGAGTTTGTGCGTGAGAGCGTGGCCAGACAGACCAAAGATCTAAGTATTCACCAGGAACTTTCAGACGATCCTTCCAGCAATGTCCGATCTGGCGTTGCGCTCAAAACGTCTGACCAGAAACTTCTTGAAAAGTTGGCTAACGACGAGAGCAAAGATGTTCGCAGGAATGTAGAAATCAATAGGGAAGTACGTGGACTATGAGCAACTTTGATGAGTCCAAGGTCAACCGTCAGCGCGACGGCAAGTTTGGTTTCAAGAGTGCTGGTGTGCCTACGGCAAGCCTTTCAGACCTTTCAGGTGAAAGCCCAGAGAACCTGGAAAAGAAGGCCAAGAGTGGCGAGATTACCGATTTTGCTCCGCTTGTTGCGTGCAACAATCCACAGGTGCGCAAGGTTGCTGCTCAGTACGGATCGGACACAGACCGTGACATGCTGATTCATGACGAACACCCCAGCGTGCGCTCCACAGTCGCTTCTTTTGGTACAGACGCGCAGCGCAAAATGTTTGTCAATGACCCGTCTATCTTTGTGCGTTACACGGCTGTTTTTGACGGTGGGGTGGAAGTCAAGCGTGCTTTCAAAAATGACAAAGAACCATCGGTTCGAGAAGCCTGCGCCGGAGAAGGGGCAGACGAAGAACTGCGCAGTGAGCTAGCAAAAGATGAGCACTATCTTGTGCGCCACAGCGTCGCAAAGTTCACGAACAATGAAGAAACTATGAACATGCTCGTCACCGACAAAGATCAGCGTGTTAGAGCGATCATTGCAATGCGTGGGGGAGAGAACCTAAAGAAACAACTCATGAACGACACCGACCCTAGAGTTCTTTCCAATGTTCTTGCCGCCACTAAAGACCGCTCAGTTGTCGAGCATCTTTCCCGTTGCGATATTCCCATAGTCAGTAATGGAGCGAAAATTCGTCTCGGCGCTATGAACTGACAAGCAAAAGCCACGTCTCAACTAGCAAAGACGTGGCTTCTGTTTTTGCTTCTCCGACTATCAATAAAGCATCCGATTGGCAAAAAAAAGATTGGCGATCATGCTGAGCAAAAAAGAAGAGATAAAACTGGCCTACAGTGGCGATGACGATGACCGCATTGCCTTGCTGAGCTCTAAGCATTCAGAGGTGCTTTGTTGCATTGCTGAACGTGGCAACGACGAACACCGAACTGCGCTGCTTAAAAGCGGTATTCCCAAAGTTCTTTCTCAAGTTGCTCTCTACGGCACAGACTCTCACCGCCAATACTTAATTGACAATCACTACGACGTTGAGAAAGTCATGCGCAATGTGGCTTTTGCGTGCAATGAGACTCACCGCTCTATTCTTCTGAGCCACCCTAGCGAGAAAGTACGTTCGGCTGTTGCACAAAAATGCAACGACGCTCAGCGCGATGCATTGATCAATGACCCATCTAGTTGTGTGCGCCATGCGTGCACTGCGAGGGCGAATACTAGGCAACTACGTATTTTGCTTGACGACGAAGATGCTTCGGTGCGCGGATTTGCCTACGCACACGCGCCAGAAAAGATTCTGGAACAAATGCTTGATCAGATAGCCAACGACGAAGCCGTAATCGAATCAATGCCATTTTTCCCCAGTGAGTTTTGCGCGAAAATCGTCCGTAAAACAACTAATGAAAAAATTGTCGAAAAGGCCCTCGACAATTGCTGCTTCTATGACATGGACCTTCTTCGTGAAGAAGGTTTCTACGTAGAAAAAATTGCTGACGCGCTCACATCAGACTTTTTTGCTTTTCCGCACAGGAGAACTCATGAGCAACTTCGATGAGTCCAAGGTAAACCGGCAGTCTGACGGCAAGTTTGGCTTCAAGGCCGCTGGACGACCTGCCGCTTCACTTGACGCACTAGGAAACAGTTTCGAAGATCACGCCGACAAAGTGCGCGATTGTGGCGATGAACAAATGGCCGTCTACGCCACCTATCCTGATGCCGCTGTGCGTTATGAAGTTGCTGTCCATGGCAAAGACGTTCACCGTGAAATGCTCATGAGCGACACCGATGTATCTGTGCTCAGTGCCGTTGCTAAAAACGGCAACAGTTCTCAGGTGAATCGTCTTTTCGATCACGAAAACAAGATTGTGCGCGGAGCGTGCGCCTACAACGCCGATGAGCGCCTGCTTCAGTATCTTGCCAAAGATAAAGAGCCTTACGTTCGTTCCAGCGTGGCTAGAAATACGAAAAACATGGATCTGCTCGCCAGACTGGAAAATGACAAAGATGAGTCGGTTAGACGTAGTGCGAGCGTCTACGAGCGCCTACATAGCAAGACTTTTAACTTCGAGAATGCAGACAAGAGCGAACTGTTCGAGTGCGCTCAGTCTCCCGATCACACCGTGCGTTATGAGTGTGCCAAATACGGTGACGAAGAAGTTCTCAGTTACCTGAGTACCGATGACAACGCTGCCGTTCGCAGCGTTGTTGCTCAGCGAGGGAGCGATGAGTTGCGCTGGGAACTGGTGGACGACCCTGACTACATGGTGAAAAACGCAGTTGCCAAGTATGGCAACAAACAGCATCGCAACCACATGCTTGCCAACAACCCGTCATGGCTACTTCGTAGCACTATCGAGGATCTGAACAGAAAATGAGTAACTTTGACGAATCCAAGGTCAACCGCCAGCGCGATGGAAAATTCGGTTTTAAGAGTGCTGGTGCACCGGCTGCGAGCCTGGAAGATCGCACTATTTTTGGCTACGACGAGACACCAATCGTTTTTAAGTCTCGTGATAGTCAAGAAGAACTCAACACCAGGCTTGAAAACGCGATGAAAGCGACCCGTGACTACATTTACCAAAACCTAGCCTACTGCCATGCAAACGACGAGGATCGCGAGCAAATGCGGGATCAAGACAGTGACATGTTTGCTGATGAGTATAGTGCTTATGACAATTTGGAAGGCGAATACACAGTTTTCAAGATCGGCAGACCCGTATCGATCAACTATTCCGGTGGTGGCCCTTGTATTGACGTTGAATTCGATCCTTACAGTGAAAAAGCCGAAATGAAAGGACATTTTGGCTCAGCTAAGGCTCGTATGCGTCTTGACCGTCAAGCAAGCAGGCAGTTGTGGGAAAACGTTTTTGAGGAACGCGCTTTTGAAGCAGGTGAATATTTTGAGTAACTTCGACGAATCCAAGGTCAACCGCCAGCGCGATGAAACGCGTGAACACCTTATGCGGGACCCAGATCCGATGGTGCGTAGTGCTTGTGCGCTTAACGCCAATGAAAGACAACTCAAAATCTTGCTCAATGACGACAGTGAATCTGTGCGCGAGTGGGCGCAAGAATACGCGTCAAATGACGACGTATAAGCTCACTGACATGTCTCGTCCACTAGTAGGTGGTGTCGATATTCCTCACCACTTTAGGAGACATAAACCCATGGAAACGACTCGACGTAATGTTCTTGCCGGTGCAGGTGTGCTTGGCCTTGGTGGCCTGACAATTCTTGCTGGTTCTTCTGGCGCATTTTCTGCCTGGCACGATGAGGTTAAGATTCCTGGCGCAACAATCACCTCCGGTAACTTGGACGTGGCCGTTGTTGGCGAGGGTGAATGGTTCTTGATCAATGACCCTGACTCCCCCCAAAAGATTGACCTGTCCACCTTCAAGATGGTTCCCGGTGACAAGATCGTGGGCAAGTATGGTCTGGATGTTGGTCTTGATGGTGACACATTGAAGGCAAAGTTGTCTCAGACTCTCGGTTCTGGCAATGGTGATCTTTTGAAGGGCAACCCCGTGGTTTCCCACGAGGGCGCTGAGCAGGAACTTTCCGCAGGCGATCCTGGTACATCGGACAAGGGTGTGGACGTGAGCCTGAGCGTTGTTGATCGCAGTGGCAAGGAAGTCTATGGTGCTTCCACTGCAACTGACCCGATTGCTCTGAAACCTAAGAGTGAGTTCATCACCCCAGAAATCGACGGTACTGCCGACTACACCGCAGTCATTACTGCCTTTTTCGATCCTGAAACACCTGAGCAGACGCGTGTGAAAACCACCGCCGTCATTGACGAAACACTCGTACAACTCGATCAGGTGCTCGGTCAGTGATTTTGAGAATTATTCAGCGGGTGGGGGTAGGTGTTCTATGCGTGTTGGTCACGCTGACCGTCCTATTCCCACTGCTGGACGTTCATACGGTCACGATTCTTTCTGACTCCATGGTTCCAACGTTCCATGCCGGGGATGCAATTTTGACGCACCCTTCATCAGTCCATGTGGGTGATGTGATCACTTACACCAACGCTGAAGGAGTCAGTATTGCTCATCGTGTCGTGGATTTGGGTTCTTTAGTGACCACACGTGGAGATGCGAACGGAGCTAATGATGTTTCTTTCTCTTACGACCACATTACAGGAGTCATGTTTGGGCCACGTTTACCTTTCATGGGGTACGTACTGATCCATAAGACGGCAGTCATTGTCGGTGCGATGTGTATGGCCCTCTTACCCATCATTTTTTCAACAAAACAAGGAAAACAAGACGATGTTGACTAGGCGAAATGCGCTTAGCGCGCTTGCGTTAGGTGTTGTTGGTGTATCTATCGCACCAACAGCGCTGGCCGATGGGGTGAGCGTAGATGTTTCCACCCAGGACGGCCCATACACCCATGAGGTTGTTATTCCGGTGGTTCTGCGCTCACCTGGTGGCGACCCGGATAAGCCGATCATGGTGGTTCCAGGGGATGAGGTGAGCGGTATTGCGCATGTAAAAAACTCTGGCTCTAGTGCCGGAACCATGCACGTGTACCTTCTCAAACCTGAAACCACCTCACCTGACAGCCAGGAAGACCCCTGGTTCACCGATCTGAAAATCAACGACAAGAGCGTGAACAACTGGATCGAGCAGGCAAAAGACATTGGTGGATATGAGGGCGTAGAAATCGACTCTCGAAAGATTGCGCCAGGTGAAGTTGCCGACTACACGCTTAACGCTGTTTTTGCCTTCGAAGATGAGTCTGGCAACCGCGCTGGCTCTAACGCCACTACTTCGGAATACAAACCCAACGAGTACACACCAGGTAGCCGTCAAGCCCACGTCGATCTGCTTGTTCGTATCGACGGACAGCCCAAGAAGTCGCTGGCAAAGACGGGCGCAGACGCACTCTCTTTGCTGGGCATTGCCGGTGCCGCATCTGTTGCCGGTGCGGGTTTTATGCTGTCGCGCCGTAAGAACGACTCCGAATAAGGAAGGGGAGTATAACAAATGGAACTTACACGACGTAACGCCCTTTTCTTAGGCTTGTTTGGTGCAGTAGGTGTTGGATCACTTGCTGGTGTGGGCACGCAGCGTGCCTACTCCGCATGGCGTGACACCGCCTCTATTCCGGCAATCACATTGCAATCTGGAACTCTCGACTTGAGCGAAAAGAATGTGATTTCCTGGCGTGAGATGACATGCGACCGTGAACCTATTCATGATTTGCATGTTGAGGGCGGGAAGTTCACCACGCCTATTGCCCCTGGTGACATTGTTGAAGGCAAGGCCGTATTCAACGTGGAGTTGGAGGGCACAACCATCACCGGCAAACTCACGGTGAACTCTACTGGTGGCGCAGAACAAGCCGCATCTACCATCGCTTTGGCTTCATCTACCGGTGAAATTCTTGCTGGTCCCAGTCCGATTGGCACTGAACTGAACGTTACTGGCATTAAGCCAGGCAGTACCCAGTTCACTGTCATTGTCGAAAGCACCTATGGCGATTTCGATGACTCTGATCAGGTGCGTGACACCCCAGCGTTGTCGTTTACCGTTGCACTGGATCAGGAGGCCAAGTAATGAACAAGCGCATGACAGGAATTTTTGCACTTGCCGCCGTTGCAAGTGCCGGATTGAGTGGCACAGCGTCGGCTTTTTGGCATGACACTGCTCTCGATCCTGGTGCTGGCGCAAGCCTGGCTCGAACCTCCATTACTGTCGAAACACCATTGACAGGAATTGAGGGAGCAACGGGGGAGTCAGTGCAAAGTGAAAACTTCACGCACACCTACACCACCACCCAGGGCACGTTAACTGCCGAACAAATCTCCCAGTTGACCACAGGCTCTCACGAGTTGGCGGTTCCAATCAGTTTCACTGGTTCATCTACACCACATCGTTCAACAAACGTTATTGTTGACTCTCAAGCTTTCAAAGACTTCTTTGAAGGTGTCGAAGGGGCACAGGTTCACACGGGCTGGTTGCCAGAAGGTGAAGAATGTTCAGTGGCCAATGTGGAGAAACTGATCGATCAGGGTGGCAAACTCACCGACTCTGATGCCACAGGCGGAAAGAAAACTTCTCTCTATTGTATGGTGGCCACTTTGCCCAGTGAAACCGGCGAAAATGGTACATACACCAACGTTGGTACGGTCAACGCCACCACAACTGGCGAAGATGGTGAACCAATGGAAATCAGCGCGTCTGATTCATGGACAACTGATTTTCATACGATCACTGTTGATTACAGTGAGTTAGCGAAAAAACTTGAGCAGCCAGCGGTTTCGGTTACACCTTTTACTTCTCGTCTGTCTACACCTACCCCTGGTGCGTGTAGTAGCGAGTGATGGTTGATGGGTCCATCAACACGACAGCCCCAGGCAAAAGTCTGGGGCTGTCGTGTTTTTACGACCATAAATAAGACATGATCGACTACTCCTGTAATTACGGAACCATTGTTCACACCCAACACGAGGCAAACGATGCTTTAGCCAAAGGGCATGACATTGTTGTGGACAGCAGCGAGCACCTGGTGTTTAACAATCCGGCTTCCATGGTGACTGTCGCAAATGATTCGCTGATTACTCTCAATGGTGGCAAAGGGCGAGCCATTAACCGTGGGCGAGTTTTTGCCAATCAGGGGGCGCAGGTGGATGCATTTGATGAATCCATGATTGCCGTCGATAAAGATTCTCGCGTTACCGCACATGACATGGCTCTGGTGCTGAGCAATGAATGACTTACGTTTTGTTGCCGCTATCGGCGGAGCTAAGCAAAAGGCTCTACTGATGGAGCATAAGGATGAGAATGTTCGCGCTGCTGTTGCCGTCTATGGCAGTACAAAAATGCGTAACGCTTTGATTGATGATGTAAGTGACAAGGTTCGTAGTGCTATCGCTCAGCACGGCAATGCCCATCACCGAGACAAACTTGTTCATGACAAGAGCGTGAATGTGCGTTTTGCTGTGGCACGCTATGGAAACGATAGGCAGCGCCAGCAACTTCTTGATGACCCAGATGAGCGTGTCAGGCTCAATGTTGCCACCTATGGCAATGAAAACCAGCGGTGGGTTTTGCTCGAAGACGACAGTTATATCGTGCGAGCAGAAGTTGCCGTATGTGGCAACGATGAGCAGCGCATGTTTTTAGTTGACGACGAAGATGAGTGGGTTCGTACATGTGTTGCTCGGTACGGCGGCAATGTCGTGCAGGAACTTTTGTCCGACCATGGCGATAAAACGGCGAATTCTTCAGTTTCGCCGTAGTTCATCCGACCATGAATAAGGCATGGAAACCGCTAACGAACATCTGGCTTACAACGCGGCTAAAGCCGTGGGAGTTGAACCTTTTGGTACAGACACTGCAATTAATGAACTGATTGACACACTCAGTGATGAGCAAGTTTGTGTTCTTGCTCAAAACGAACGTATGTGGCCACTTCTTTTTGAGCGCGATCCGATTGCTTGCCTAAAAAACATGCCTGGTAAATATCAGGCTCTCTATTTGACGATGAATCTGAAAGATGTAGATGAGAATCTAGCGCCGCTTTTACGCGATCAAGCCTTGTGGTTGGCTCTTGGTTCGCTCAATCGCAAGGTGCGCACCATGATTGTTCAAAACGTCAATGAGGCACAACTGGCTCTGCTTCTTGCTGACCGTTCCTGCAAGGTTCGCGCTAAGGCTGAGCGTCGCTATCACTACATGCCTAAAGTCATGCAAAAAACTGTGGACTCATACGCTGAAAACGATGAGGTGTTGATCGAACAGTTTGGTGACTTGCCAACCATTTTTCTCAAGCGTGTAGCGCGCCAGCTGGGGGCAGCGCAAATCATTTGCCGCAACCATGAAGAGTTCAGTGACCAGATTGTTGCTATCGCAACGCAAAGTGTTGCTGACGCTAAAGAAATCTATGCGCGCGAAGGTGTTGATTACACATGCTGACTTTTGAAGCCGCAGAAATCGCAGCAGACAGTCTACGTCGTGATATGGAGATACCTATTCAGGCCATCGACCCATTCCAGATTGCGCAGAAACTCAACATTGGCGTGGCTTTGTCAGGTCCAGAAGAAGTTTCCTACACCCTGAAACTTCATGACCGCTACCCGTGCATCGTTGTGTCCGAAAAACTCACGCCAGTTGAACGCCGTCTCATGGTTTCTCATGGTCTTGGGCACGTGAAAGAGCGAGAGGTTACTGATTTTTCTCACAGGTACTCTTTTGAATGCCATTCGCCCGACCGCATAGAAAAAGGCCAAAGTGTGCATGAGTACTTCGCTCACGTTTTCAGCATGGCCCTGCTCATGCCCAGGTGGCAGTTCAACCTCATGGTTGAAAAAGGTATGAAAACACAGGAGATTGCTGACTTTTTTGGTGTGAGAAGGGTCGATGCTTTATATCGAAAGCGTCTCATCGAAAACTTCAACAAGACGCTTTTATCCAAAACTTTAGGAATAGACGGCGAATGATTGACTTGTTTATTCTTGACAAGAAAGAAGCCAGGATCTCATGTTGAGAGTGCTGAAGTATTCTCAAGCTCTGCCCGACGGTTTCAGACGTTTCGATGTCACCAGCCGTGGGCAATATGGTCAGTATCTTTCACCGTTCTATCTTGGACCTGTTTGTTTGCCAGACGGTAGCAAGTCCATTCGTATGGAGAATGCCTACCAGGGGTGCAAGGTCTATGAGCACATGCTGGACGACAATGGCGAGCCAACGGATGAGTTTTTTGACTACCAGCGGTTCATGTTCGCCTCTCATAAGGCGATCCGCCATGGTCAGCGTGGCAAGGTGGCCTACAGCCTTTTCAATGGTGAAAAACTCTCCTACATTGAGGCTCGCAAACAGATCTATATTCCGCTCTATCTGCAAGCATTAAGCAACAATGAGCGCAGTATGGAGATTGTTGTGAGCACCCGGCGCGCCATAAAAAACATGGACATTGCTCTCGTTGATTTTGACGGATATGACCACAAGGCACTTGGCATGAGTTTTGCTGACGTGGTGAACAATGCTGACAGAATCATGGGGCACTCTTTTGTCTTGGCCCAGGCGATAGAAGACGAGTCTTTTCTCAGCCTGTGAGCAAACTTGTGCGCCTAGTAGATGGGCGTGAACAAACAGTTTTTGCTATGGCCTGGATCTAAAACTCAGTTAGCACCGCGTATCGGTGCAATGATTCCTCAAAACACACAAACATACGTTGAGCCTTTTGTTGGTAGCGGCGCAGTCTTTTTTAGAAACGGCCTGAACAACGCTCTGCTCAGTGACATTAACACTGAACTGATCAATACGTTTCGTGTTGTGCGAGACGACCTGGACAATCTGATTGACCTGTTAACTGAGTACAGCCAACGCAGTTGTCAAGAGTTCTACTACGCTATCCGCAACCTGGATAGAGACGATCAAGCATTTGCATCACTGAGCAACTTAGAACGCGCAGCGCGGTTTATGTACATCAACCGCCGTGGCTACTGTGGCTTGTATCGAACCAATCGTGCTGGCCAGTGCAACGTCTCGTATAACCACAACGAGAAACGAGAGTTGTTTAATGCCAGTCTGCTTCGCCAATGCAGCAAACAACTGGATCAAGACGTACAACTCGAATGTATGGACTATGTTCGAGCGATTAAGCGTGCACCAGAAAACTCATTCGTCTATCTAGATCCGCCCTATGTGCCGCTCAGCGCGAGCGAAAGTTTTGTGGGCTATCAACCCGGAGAGTTTGGTCTAAAGCAGCACACTGAACTGAGAAACCTGTGTTTAGAACTAGATGGTCGCGGAATAAAGTTTGTTCAGTCAAACTCTGACACCGAGATTGTCCGTGACCTCTATGCAGGGTTCACCATTGAAACTGTTGACGTTCGTAGAAAAATCTCTGCCAGAACTCGTGGTCAATACATGACAAGAGAAGTGCTGATCTCTAACTAATCTGTTTGCGCTCCGAGCCACCTAGTAGGTGGCATGAGCAAAGAGAGCAACTTCGATGAGTCCAAGGTCAACCGCGCACGCGACGGCAAATTCGATTTCAAGAAGGCTGGCGCGCCTGTAGTCAGCCTGAACACACCTCAAGAGATTCAGTTCGATGAGATTCTTCCGCATGTTCAAAAACTGACTCACTATGAGATGAACCGGCAGGGCGTTTTTAAGAACGCGTTTGACTACGATGACGTTGTTTCTAACGTCATTGCCGACCTTTGGACCAGTTATAAAGATCGTGGGGGAGTACCCAGGCCGGTGCTGACGACAGCAGTCAAGCGCGCAGTGTCACGCTCATCTGGACATTTGAACTTAAACCCCACTGACCGCAAAGCGATGACAATCATTTCTGAAGAGAAGGCTTTGCGAGAAGAAGAGTTGGGACGCAAACTTTCAAGCCAAGAACATCAAGAATTGGCCGACTACGTGCGTCAGACCTGGCATGATCCCAACCACCGCCCAAGCAAAAACTTGCTGGAAAAGGCACGAATGGCTCAAATGGGAACCATTATTCGTGAAGACGGATCAATGGTTGAAGGTATTAACGCCTTCACTTCGTCTGACTCTTTCGAGGGTGAAGACCAAAATTCTGAGATGGGACGAGCCAACCATTTGCTCAACTCTGGCCAAAAAGAGAAAGCCAAGTTGGAGGTTTGGGATGCACTAGCAAGCATGTCTAATGCTCCGCGTGTTCAACGCGCCTCTTACAACCAACGTGTTGTTGTTCAATGCCGCTCGATCATGAATGAATATCCAGGTGGTGTTCTGGGCGCAGTAGACACCTGGGAGCGAGCAGAAGACGACGAGGGTACAGCAGCACTGTTTGCACCGTTTGGATCTGGACTGGACGAAGACGGGCGCGACCGTGTGTGTGCCATGCTCAAGCAGTACCCACAAAACGCAGACGATCTTTGGAATGCGGCACTGAACGCAGCCAAAAAGTGAAACAAAAGCACCTCTGAACGGGGTGCTTTTGTTTTTACGACCATATATTGAGCATGACCAACATTCCTACCAAAAAAGTACAAGGCTTGTACCACCTCGATGTTCGCAAAGACGTAGGAATCCCGAATGTCAACAATCAAGTGGTTGCTTCGTGGATTGCCTACACGTCATTGATGGCTAAACATGCCAGTGGTGACAGGAGTGAAGATTTTGCACTCAGAGCCGCGCGAGAACTAGACGTTTTTCATCAGAGTGTCTGCGCTAGTGCAGGCAAGCCTTTTACGTCGCTGCGCTTCAATGACCAGGAGAACTACCTGGTTTGGCATAACATCAACAATGATCAACGTTTCGCCGCAATGACATGTGTGGCTAACCTCTGCGAAACTGTGGCCTTATTTTATGAGAGCGTCACTGACAACAAAGCGTTTGAAAAAATGCTGGAACACTTGCGCTACACCATGAATATGACGATTGGGCTGTCACTGTGGCAGGGCTGATCATTGTTTTCTGCGCCTTTGTGTCCGTGACCATGCTGATCACATCGAGCAGTACATCATTTGCCTACTTCAACATTTTCGCTTTGGTTTTATGCCTCTATACGGCGCACAGGATCGGTGTGAAAAATGAGTCTTGAACGCCTGCTGTACTCGATGATGTTTTTCTTGTTTTCAACCGTCATATCTTTTTTACAGTTGAAAGCCTGCACAGAGTTTGCGCACGCTGCGCTGACCTGGATTGCACTTGGACACCCAAAAAACGTTGCGTATGCATCCATTGGCATGTTCTGTGCGGTCATGGTGTTCATCTGCTGTTATGCCTGGCTTTCCAGTATCCGTTTTGTGTTTGGGGCTAATTCAACGATGACTAGATGAGCCGTCTCGTGAGCTGCGCCTGGCTGCCCAAAATGTTCGCTGCCCAGCAGATTCCCGACCATAAGTAAGGCATGGAAACAGTTTTTGTTGGTTGGTCCGATCTTATTGAGTTTGGAGATGCGTATGCGCTCGGCAATGTCAGCGTTGGCCCTGAGTCATTCCCTGTTGTCACTTCGGCGGCGTTCTACGAAAAGTTCACCAACAACAATGAAGCGAACATTGAAACGATTGTTGATGCTGCAAAAGACTCGGCATACAAGGCGTTGCATCAACCAGGGCAATACATCGTCTTCAATGCGAGCGAATCTGATCAATCAGACGATGATGCGCTGAAATGCAAGATCGTTGCTACCGCATACGACATGACAACGACAGGGCTTCTGATTGCACTGGAGGACGAATGAAAGTATGTCTCCCATTCGGCTCGGGAATTTATACGGTGACTCTCGCCAAAACAACCTATGTCTCTAACGGTCGCTTGGCAGTTTTCATGTTTTTAGATGGCGAGGGGTTGTTTGGCAATCTGACAAAAAACATCGAAGATGCGCCGATTTTGTCTGACCGTCAGGCATGTATTGACACCAACAATCTTGGCGAAAGTATTGAACAGTGGCTCATTGACAACAAGATTGCTGTGTCCACCGGATTGATCGCACGCAGCGGTTTTTGCGCATATCCGGTCATGGAGTTTTTACCAAATGTTTTGGATGCAATGCCTGGCATGGAGGACTACTAAAACTTTCCGACCATATATGTCAGTGAAAGCTGGTTGTCATGGCTTTCGGGGCCAATGCCTCAGCAACGTTGGCCTGGGGATTTCCCTCACTCCTTTCTCCCGGTGGAGCGTAAGCCGTCGGGTTATCAAAGGTCAGATCTGATGCAAGGTCTGACACTTACGCAAACACACGCCTTCGTAGCTCAAAGGATAGAGCACCGGCCTTCTAATCCGGGTGTTGCGGGTTCGAGTCCCGCCGGGGGCACGATAAAAGAAAGGCACAGTCATGCAGGTCACGCTCATGTGGGCACAAGACATCAATGGTGTCATTGGCGTGGATGGTGCTTTGCCTTGGGATTGCCCAAAAGATTTGAAACGGTTCAAAGAACTGACTATGGGCAAGCCCGTCATCATGGGCCACCAGATCGCTTTTTGAAAGGAATAAAAATGAACACCTGGGATAACATCGAACGCTTAGTTTCTAGCGAAGGCAATGTCGAAAAGTTCGTTTTCTCAACAGATAATGCCGTGGCTGAGTCTGTGCTCTATCGTTATCCGACTTATGACGTTCGCACTGTCATTTGCTGCTCCACACAGAGCGGTTGCCCTGTAGGTTGTCGCTTCTGCGGGGCTGGTGACAACTTTGCTCGCAATCTGACTACTGAGGAAATCGTGTCTCAAAGCGTCTACCTTCTTGACTTGATCGAAAAGGAGCACGGTGTAACCGACATTGAAAATCTTCAGATCATGTTCATGTCCATGGGGGAGCCAATGCTCAACCAGAAGCGTCTGGTGGAAGCCATCGAGCAATTGCATGAGAAGTATCCTCATGCAGCCCTTCTTGTCTCCACTTCTGGCCCCAATGTTTCTTACGATGCTTTCTTCGATGTGGCTCAGCGTATTGACACTGTGGGTTTACAGTTCTCTGTGCATGAATCTACTGACCAGGCTCGTGATGAACTGATTCCGTTCAAGCGCAAGTTGACTTTGGAACAGATTGCTCAGCGTGGGGAACGTTTTCATGAACTCACGTCTCGCCCACCATTCTTCAACTACTGTGTCCATGAAGGCAACGACACTGCCGAAGACGTTAAACGTCTGGCAAAGTTGTTCAACCCTGACATCTGGCGCGCAACAATCAGTGTGATCTGTGAGCGCGATGAAACCATGAAGGCTGCTCATGATCGTCAGCGCGAACTCACCAGTGCCTTCAGCGCCAAAATGGATGAAGCAGGCTTCACTACTCGTGTTTTCAATCCTGCCGGTCAAGACGACATTGGCGGTGGATGTGGGCAGTTGCATTATGTCCAGGAGTGGATGCGCAACAACCCTGATAAGGTGCGCCCCTCTGTCGGACACAACTTGCCGATTATTCACGCTAGTTAGTTAGTAAAAACTATCCGACCATATATGACAGTGAAGGCTGGATGGGCTTTCATTTGTTCGCCGTTGCATCAGCACCATCGGTGATTACCTCTTCCCGGTGAAGCGTAAGTCGTCGGGTGATCAAAGGCTGGGCCTGTGGCAAGGCTCAGCACTTACGCGACATGCCACCTTAGCTCAGTTGGTTAGAGCAGCCGTTTTGTAATCGGCAGGTCATCGGTTCGAGTCCGATAGGTGGCTCTGGTTTAAACTGGCAAACAATGTAGATTTAGCCGATCTACAGGGAGAAATAAGTATTTGCCAGCAGTTCTCTCATGACTGCGATGAAATGAGGCCCTGTCAGTGGTTGGAGAATACTAGCCAGGTGTGAACTGTCGGTATCTTGGGTACGTAGCCCAGCCTTAGCACTGAAGTCTTGGCCGACTATCAGGTATGGTTTTGAAGAACCAGAACCACGAAGTAAACGCAGTGTTGCAACCTGTCTTACTTCGTGCCTGCCACCTTAGCTCAGTTGGTAGAGCAGCCGTTTCGTAGTCGGCAGGTCAGAGGTTCAAACCCTCTAGGTGGCTCCACTGAAACAAATGCTCCAGTAGAAAACCGATCCGACCATATATGTGATGGATCAACAATCCGCCTTTGCTGAAGCATGGTGCTTAAAAACAATGCAGTTCGATTCTGCACAAAGGCACGGGGGCCGCTCGACGGCACTCACCGCTTTGAGGTGCCGGTTCAAATCCGGCTTCATGGTGTATGTGGAAGCACGCAGGTGGTGAGAGCGGGTGAAAGCCCCGCACCCCGCGCGATCTTGACTGCTGAAAAGCGTCACATAGAGGTTGCACACGTGGCTAAACGTGGGATCTGGATAGAACCGAACCTGGCACAGTGTCTATCCGTTTTAAAAAAATAAGGAAACCATCATGATTTTCGTCTACAACGTGCCAGCGAACAAGCGCACAAAGATCGTCGCCAACGTCCAAGCACTCTACGAGATCAAGGCCGTCTACAACCGATCCACTCGTGAATACGCAATCGGTCCGGCCACAGTCGAGCGCAACGGAACCGTGTGTTGGCGTGGCAAGCAGCCAACAAAACGTCAGGTCAAAGACCTGATTGGCCTCATGATGAATGACGACATTCTGCCTGACAACATTTTTGAAATCTACGAGCAGGTGGGGTGAATGTTTGCAGCCATTCGCAGCGGGGGACAGTCTGGTGTAGATCGGGCGGCACTCGATTGCGCCATAAAGCATGGTATCGCCGTGTGTGGCTTCACCCCCGCTGGCGGATGGGCAGAAGACATTGACGATCTAACCAAACACTATCCGACGCTGACAAAAACGCCCTCTAGCGACCCCAACGTGCGCACTACGCTCAACGTGGTCTACAGCGATTTCACATTGATTATCAGTGACAATGACTCACCTGGCACACTGCTTACCGCCCAACTATGCCAGTTGCTAGACAAGCCATGTCTGATTGTTCCTAGCGACGTTGATCGAAGCGTGATTGTCACGTGGCTGCGCAGTCTGAAAACACCTATGGATCTCAATGTGGCCGGTGACAGGCAAAGTGAGTCTCCTGGAATCTACGGGCGAACAAAAGACCTGCTTGATCAGGTGTTCACGACCATAAGTGAATCATGAGTACGTCAAACAATGAGCAATACTGGCTTGGGCAACTCTATGTGTTCACTCAAGCAAAAGAGATCTTGTCTCGGTATAGCGAACAAGAGATTGCCGCCGTCATTCAACAGGCTCAAAACGAGTTGCACTATCTCAACACCGACGACCTTGCCCCCGTGGCTTTCACCTGTGAAGGGATTGCTCAGCGAGAGCAATACGAAGACATTCTGGTTGAAAATCAGTTCAACATTTTCTGACAAAAGTAAAGACTTGATCATGAAACAAACTCTTGAATCCACCCCGCTCCTCAATGAGATTACTGGACTGTTTGCTCTCTTTTTGGTCGGCAGTGCACAAAGCGATGATGAGTTCACCGTCGTCTGCACAGTCAACGAAGACATCACCGAAATTGATGCACCATTCAACGTTGATGACGTTGCTTTTGAACAGCTGCGCGTGCTGTGGATGGTCACAAACAAGGCGTGGACGAAAGTGGTCATGAAGATCAATTACGCTTCGCGCAACATTGAAACGATGTTTGTGTCGAACGAAGACACAGAAACTATGGCATTAAGCAACGAACAGTTGATCGAGTTGCTGATCGGAAACTAAGTGCCGTAAAGACCTTGCCTATAAAAGAAGATAGATAGACCAGAAATCGATCCCCTATTAGGTTTTCTAATAAGGGATCGATTTTTTCTGTTTTATTTTGACTACACCTAGTAGAACTTTGCGGGCTAATAAAAAAGAAAGGCACTCTATGCTAGTAAGAAAAACTCTTTCTAAGGTAGTAGTCATAGCAAGCATTGGCCTTGTGCTTGCTCCGCTTCCTGCGACAATAGCAGCATCGAATACTGTCCTAGAAACACAAGCACTTTCAGAAGGCCCTGGATACGGATCGATCCCTGATATTGAGGTTCCATCAAAAGGAGTATTGGGACAAATTCAAACAGATGACGGTATTACCTTTTCAATCGAAAAGACTTATGACGGTAACTGGGGAGAGGGAGACGAACACTGTTTCATCAATTCTGATAACGGATTCCCCGTTGGTGACAACGGTCCTCTCGACGGTATTGCTTGCGTACAATCAAGCAATCTTTACAAGATTTCTTACTCAATTACGCCGAGTGATATTGAACGAACCTTTTCCTTTACTCAGAACTCCTATCCAGAAGCGCTTCCTGGCTACGAAGAGTCATCTCGCGATCTTGTAGGCAATAGAGGATTAAGAAAACATGGCGCGGATGCTGTCGATGGAGAAAAATTTAGTCAGTTCTGTGACATCGGTGTTATCCCCGGCGCTACTGTCAAAAGGTCTTTCGGTGAAGGGGGGAGTTCCACCTGTACGATCACTATTCCTGCATCAGAGCAATCACTTGCAGGAACATTTAGCCTCGCAGAAAATAATAGCGGCAGAGTGGATTTAGTTCCTGCTAATAGGTACGTTTCAACAGAATGGAAACTCGCCAACGCAACCTCTGAGTCAACATTAAAGACACCCAAAACCCTTGTTGTTGACGCACCTTTTATTGATCCTGTTATTTTTGGATATATCAACGGTGGTAGAGATAAACCTCGCCCCTACTCGTACAATGGCGAAGATGGGATGATTTTTACTTATGGTGTTCTTTATATTCAAAGCAAGTTTGATTACAAAAGAGCAACGCTTCAATACGATACTGACGTTGAACTTTTAGATCCTCCCAAGGGGGCTGCTCTTATCCCCGACGATAATAATGTTTCTGTCGAAGGGAATATCGTTCATTACAAAGCAGGAATAAATTATGCTATCAATGGGCACGCCGGGAAATATAACACACCATCACCCACAGACGACTTCTTTTTTTACAACACACCTTTTATTTTCAAAGTATTTGTCCCCAAATCAACTCTTGAAGAAACACCAGACATTGTTTTAAAGGCTCACATCAAAGAAGACCGTACTTCAGTACATGATGGTGGCCCCTACATGAACATGTATGGTGCAAACTTCAAGCAGCCTGGTGCTGGTCAACCACATGACTTTTTGACCAAAAATACTGGTTCTGTTGAAAAAACAAGTCCGTATTACAGTCAATGGCATTTTATGGACAACAACAACAATGACTGGTCTATCCGTCCATATCATTTTGATCTAGGCAATGGTCCAGTAAAAAAGAATGAATATCCAAACAATGATGATCCTGTTTTTAATGTCAACGTAAAAAGTGGCGGTATTGAAGAACAGGGAGACTTCGGACAACAACTTGTTGGTTCACCATCAACAAAATACTGGTCTACAACAAAGGTTCATTCACAACTAACAACTGCCGAGCCAGTGTTTTACGAAATCATTGATAATGATCAAAAGTTTGACGCAGACCGCCAAGCGCGGGTTCTTTGGCGTGAATCGGCTAACGGTGATCTGGTTGATGTTCCGTTTACCATTCAATATGGGCATGCCAATTTGAAATACCCCTCTATGGAGGGACAGTTACCCAATGAATCGGCAGAATCTCGTCATGACGACAAGAAAAATCTTGATGCTCGCCTTGCAATAGTTACTGATGAAAACATTCAGTGGTCTAACGAAATCAAGTCTGACTCTAATGTAGCCAAGATTATCGTTACAGGAGAAAAGAGTTGGGTGAGTTCTAATCAGATTGTTGGTGTTGTGGGTATCCCCACCACAGGTCTTGAACCAAGTCACTACAACTTCTCTGAAAAGGACTACTACGAAATCGATGACCGCTGGTTAACTGGCTATCAAAATGATGGTAGTTACACAGCGATTGGTACATCTCATGCATCACACAGGATTGAACCACCTACTTTCGGCATCTCTGGGTGGCCAGATAAGAAAGAGTCTATTATTGCTGGCGCATCGAAAGAATACAATGGATCGATTTTCCGCTTTGAAGTCTCTTCACAAAACTCTCGGCTCAATGAGCCGGATAAAAATCTTCTTACCGATCCATCAGGATCATTTAACATGAAAATATCTTCTTGTGCCGAGAAAGCAGAAATCACCGATGATCGTGTAGAGGTCACTTCGGTAGAAAAGCCTGATTTCGGTCCAGATGAGCTTGCTTGCACTGACGATGATATACATGGCTGGATTATTAGTGGAACCACTAAGCCATCTATGTTTGAAGAATATAACCCTCGTAACGACGACAATGGTGGACGAGGGATTTTATCAAAGAAAGGTAATTTTGATTGGGTTGAGATTAAAACCAGAATCTCTGTGCCTAACTACGCAACAGCCAAAGACCAGGTTTCTATTTCAACAACGTATAACCCGAACTGGACAGAAACGCGTGGTGGCTTAAAAAATAACCGAGCATCCAATAACACCTCTGTCATAACGATTCCTATTCGACAGATCCAGTCGGTTATTCAGGCTAAAGCCAGCCTCAACACCCTTGAATTCTCAGGAACAGACATCGGCTGGACCATGAGATTTGGCAACACCACCTCCGGA
>NZ_LZRK01000007.1 GCF_001687305.1 Actinomyces vulturis | reverse complement strand
GTTATTGAAATTGCAACGAAAAATGGCTTACATCGTGTGATGTAAGCCATTAAATCGTCGGGCTGGCGGGATTTGAACCCACGACCCCTTGTAGCGAGAATATGGTTTTGAATCAAACGACTTTATCGCTGATAAAACGGCACTTTTCGTTGACATGGTGAGGTTGATAAGCGAGAGGAACAGAGAACACTTTAGAGTTTTTTGTCATTGTTTGACACTGATTGTCCTTTTCAAAGTGATACCAAAGTGTTCCCTTTTCATTCAATCATTTTACTGATTGCTTTTCGTACATCCGGCCCCATGTGTTCGGGCTTAATGTAATGAGCGACCGTCACAGACGGATCACTATGGCCCAGTTGCGCAGCAGCGGCATTTGTTCCCACAGTACGAGACAAGTGGGTGGCCAATGTGCGTCGCAGGGCGTGTGGGGTGACTGAGAAATCAAGGTCTTCACACGCACTACGCAGACTTCGGCGCAAGTTGGCCTGAGAGGTGTATGTTCCACGTCTTGTGGCAAGAACTGGCCCTGATTGTTTAACGCCGTGTTCAACTAAAGCCTGAATAACGAAATCGGGCATATATAACACACGATCTGACGACTGCGTTTTAGTCGATTCTTGACGTTTGCCGTCAACAAGGGTGGACTGAACATGAATGGTGCTTTGTGCGAAAGAAACATCTTCCCAACGCAGTGAACAGACCTCACCAATTCTCATACCAGTGCCGAGCATAAGATCGACGGCCACACGAAGAATGCTAGTGACACCAGGACCAAACGTGCGGTCACTCCCCCATTGGCGCACAGCCTTGCGCAGTTTAACTACCTGGTCAATAGTCAGGGCTTCTGGTTCTGAACGCTGGGTACGAGGGATCTTTGTATCGCCAACAGGATCATTGAGCGTTGCTCCATTGAGTCTGGCATATCCGAAAGACTGGTTCAAAACAGTACGAACAGTTCGACGTTGACCAGGGATGGTGTCAATTAATAGTTGTTGAACAACTGGTGTTGTTACCTCGCCAATGCGCCACGATCCGAGCGCTGGGTAGATGATTCTTTTTGCTACATCTTCATAGCCGGTCAAGGTTTGTGGCTTAATTTGGGCTAGATCACGCTGATATTCAATCCATTTGTCAATCAAATCTTGGATGAATGAAGAGTCATTTAGGGTGTTATTGGTTGGTTTTTTGCGTTTGGTGAGTTTGCTTGCTAGTCGTCGTCTGGCTTCGCCTTTGGTTTTCCCGTTGGCTTTCACTAAACGTTTTTTGCCATCAAAATCTCGAAAGCGCGTTGCTGCCTGAAATCCGCTAGGAATCTCTCTTACGCTCACGCTCCCCCATGTCCCTATGTCTAAAGGTTGATTTGCCATGCGGAAACCTGCCCAGCGTGAGATGACGAAGAATGACGAAGCACATCGTACCTGAGAGCGCTTTTTACATCCTTCTGTTGTGTTTAGAAGGGAAAAGTGAATGTCCCTTACACGGCGTAATTCGTGTTTTTCTCAATCCATTCTTCCAAATCTTCTTGGCGGTATCGCACGGCACGACCGCACTTGAAAAATGCTGGACCAACACCGTCGTAACGCCAGTTTCGCAGCGTACCTTCACTGACTTTCAGCAGTTTTGCCGCCTCTTTGCTTGTGTAGATCTCATTCATGACCACCTACTAGGTGTGGTAACAATGAGACAGCCTGGGCGTTAACCCAGGCTGTCTCAGTTGTTTTTATCCGTGTAGGGGTTACTGCTTCTTCTTGTTAGCGAAGATCAATCCACCCACCGCAGCTGCGATAGCTGAAAGCATACCTCCCATTATCCAGCCACTACGGGATTCACTCTTGGCAGGAGCCTTGTCAGCAGAGTCAGTAGCGTTTTCAGTGCTCTGCGCTGAAGGAGTCTGTGTAGCCTCGCCTGGCTCAGAAGATTGTTCAGACTGAACAGGTGCAGGAGTCTCAATGGTGGTTGTCGGTGCAGCGGTAGTCACCTGAGTTACTTGCTGGCCTTCTTCGTTGGTGAAGGTTCGCAAAGACACAATGCTGTCACTCTTGATAGTGACCTTGTGAGTCTGAGGTGCATCAGCCTTCGGTGTCTGGTTGATACGTCCTTCGGAAATCACCAGTTCAACGACAGGAACCTTTTTCAGATCAATTGTCTGAGTGGCATCTGTCTTAGTCTCAACCTTTGATTCAAACTTCGGCTCAGGCGTTACCGGACCAGGCTCAGGTGCAGGCTCAGGCGTTACCGGACCAGGCTCAGGCTCAGGCGTTACCGGACCAGGTGCAGGCTCAGGCGTTACCGGACCAGGCTCAGGTGCAGGCTCAGGCGTTACCGGACCAGGCTCAGGCTCAGGCGTTACCGGACCAGGCTCAGGCTCAGGCGTTACCGGACCAGGCTCAGGCTCAGGCGTTACCGGACCAGGCTCAGGCTCAGGCGTTACGGGACCAGGCTCAGGCTCAGGCGTTACCGGACCAGGAGCAGGCTCAGGCTCGGGCGTTACCGGACCAGGTGCAGGCTCAGGCGTTACCGGACCAGGTGCAGGCTCAGGCTCGGGCGTTACCGGACCAGGCTCAGGCTCAGGCGTTACCGGACCAGGCTCAGGCTCAGGCGTTACCGGACCAGGTGCAGGCTCAGGCGTTACGGGACCAGGCTCAGGAGCAGGCTCAGGCTCGGGCGTTACCGGACCAGGCTCAGGCTCAGGCGTTACCGGACCAGGTGCAGGCTCAGGCGTTACCGGACCAGGCTCAGGCTCAGGCTCGGGCGTTACCGGACCAGGCTCAGGCTCAGGCGTTACGGGACCAGGCACAACAGGCTCGGTTGTCGAATCATCGACAGTATCATCATTGATGACAGGTGTCCCTGTCTTTTGTGCATAGTGCATTGGCATCCATTCTGTTAGATGCCACGGGAAGTTGTTGACATCCCCGCTTGCCAGACGGTTCAGTTCAGGATCGAGCTTGTAAGCGTTCTTTCCATCGGCAGCTTCAGGACGGCCCAGAGGTGATTCCATGTTGAAGGCCATGGCCCAGAAGTTCTGGTCGGAAACGATACCGCCATGTTTCTGAACAGCCTTCATGATCATTGTCAGCAGTGGGCTTGCGTGATTTTCCTTTGACCAAGCATCAATATCCATATCAGCCGGGAGACGGAACATCTGGCCTGCGCTGGGTGAAAAACGATAGGTGTCAACAGTCTTCTTCAGGTGTTCAGTGATTTCTGGACTGAAGCCCTTATCTGCTGCAAACTTTTCGACATCAATGGTGTCAATTTCTGGCAAGACACCTTCACGAATGGCCTTGGAGATGGCCTGAGCCTTTTCGGGGTCTTTGTTGTAAGTCTTCTTGGCGAACTTGTCCATCTGGATGGACACCCATCCAGAGCCAATCTTCCCGTCTGACTGTTTAGCCGGATATGAAACCGAGCCATTCTTATAAGAAGGGAAGGTGACAGAAACCGTATGGTTAATCTCGCCCTTCTTAATCTCTTCCAGACCAATCTGTGTCAGTTCGTTGGATACGCCAATAACGGAAGAGCCACCATGAATAAGACCCATTGATTCATTACGAGAACCAACGCCTTTACCTTCAGGATCGGCATAGTAATAGCCAGCGGAGGCATAGTGCCACACACCGTCTTCGCCTTTCAACACGTGGAAATAACTGCGCCAGATACCGGTGCCCCAGTCATACACTGCGAAAGAATGATCTCCACCTTCAGATGAGTTAGCCCATGAAGGAAGAGGGATCTTTCCGCTGGTCATGTCATAGAGTTTCTTAAATGTGGTAACACGCCCATCGCCAGTATCAAATGTTTCAAAGTTCTGATGAGGGTTGGACGAATCAACAACAAAGATCGGGATGTTATCCAGACCAGAGCCGGTGTTACCACCCTCCAACGTCTTACCGCCACCATTGATGCCAGTGTAGAGACGGCCACGCCAGAAGTCGTTCACAAAGAAGTCAGGCATCTTGGAGACTGCCTTGGCAATCTTGTCAGAGTTTTCTGCCTTGTCAACGGACTGAACATCCCCAGTCGCAAACGAATCATGCGCAAGATAATGATCGGGACTGAGTGGACTCCATGCTTCAACCTTCTTTAAATCGTCGGCAGTCTTGGAGTGATCAACCTCAGCGAGTTTTGCAATGGTGGATTCGTCATCGGCTGCATAGCGAGCACGAGAGGGGGCAATAGAGTTTTCATCGC
The DNA here is from genome assembly GCF_001687305.1 of Actinomyces vulturis. Lineage (GTDB taxonomy): Bacteria > Actinomycetota > Actinomycetes > Actinomycetales > Actinomycetaceae > Actinomyces > Actinomyces vulturis. The sequence continues at coordinate 44,829 of NZ_LZRK01000007.1, read as the reverse complement.
CACGGTATCCTGTTCCGTTTTCGACACCTTTGGCCCCATCCACACGTATCTTGATTTCACCACGGTCGGTGTGTTCAGTGTAGTAGCCGTCAACGATCTTGCCACCAGGCTCTTCCTCAGCGGCGGCTTCAGACTCACCAGCAGTTTCGGTGTCAGCAGCGGGTGCTTCTTCCTCAGCGGCGGCTTCAGACTCACCAGCAGTTTCGGTGTCAGCAGCGGGTGCTTCTTCCTCAGCGGCGGCTTCAGACTCACCAGCAGTTTCGGTGTCAGCAGCGGGTGCTTCTTCTTCAGTAGTGGGTTCGGTGGGTGTTTCGCTTACTGTCTCAGATTCCGGTTCGGCTTGAGCATCAGGAGTTTCCTCATTGACTTCCTGTAAAGCTGATTCAACTTGAGATGACACATTGGGCTGAAGTGAATCATCCACAAGATCCGCAGCCATTGCGGAGCCAGGAATCATCGTGGCTGCACCAACAACTGCCAGTGCAAGCCCCATAGATCGGAGAGGTGGAAGGTTCATCGTGAGATCCTTTTTCGAGTGCGGGTAAAAACAACTGCTGCGGAAAAAACAAAAACCGCTAAAACTTTTACGGTCGTTTTTTCATGTGCAGCATTCACATCTTTTTTCATGGTCGGAGAGCTATCCGATTCATGTACTTTTGTTTCACAGGCACTTAAATGGTCAATAAGGTCATTCCGATCTTCGTCAGGTAGACCTAATTGATACTTAATAGCTACGTGTGCGAATTTTTCGGCATATTCGCACTGATTTTTTTCTGGCCACCATCCGCGTCCACTTGTGGCGTTGAAAGATTCGGATCGGCCTGTCGGTGAAGTCGCTGGGCCGGAGTCACTTTTTGCCTGGTTTGCCGGTCCATCGACGGCGATGACATTCTCAGGGTCATTTGCAAAAGCAAGACGAGTATCAGCGTCCCAATTCCATGCCCCGTGAGCGTAGGCGTAGTTCAGAGGAATAATGTGGTCGATTTGTACGGCCTGAGAAGACTCTTTACCGCGCTTAAAGTCGATGCGCTTTCCGGTGTAGAAATCACTATCTAAAACACCGCTTTTAACTACACAATTTTTCTTGTCTTTGTAAGAGATGTCTTTTAAATCGCGCGCCAGAACATCGTTTCTTGTGTCGCACCCATTGCCGTCAATGTCGAACCAACTTTTTCCAAACCAGCCGGTTCGGCCATGATCACTATCGAATGCATTGGGGTATGAAACATCAGAATTGTCGGCATGCTGCGTCTCCCAGTCACTGATCGGCTGAGAATCTGAGGGCAAATTCTGGATTTCTTCAATGAGATCGTCAGCAAGTGCTGGCCCCGCCATGAAAAATGAACATAGCAAGGCCAGCACTGCGACGGCAGGAGAAGTTTTCATGCCTTATTGATCGTCGGAGTTGTTTCGACGACGTGCAATAAAGAAGAACATTCCTCCTAGAGCAGCCAGTACCGCTCCCCCGCCCAGTCCAACAAATAATTTGCTTGCCGAGAAAGCAGACTTTTCATCTTCCTGCTCTCCATCGACAGAGACGCTGACAACCTTCGGTGTAGGTGTAGTCGTTGGCTTTGCTGTCGAGGTTGCTGAAGCAGTCTTGGTTGGTGTGTGGGTTGGAGAAACTTGTTGCTTCCCTGTGATCGTTTGCTTGTTTTGCTGACTTGGAGCAGATTGGTTTTCTACGCGATCTTCTTGGCGTGTGGAAACTTGAGTTACAGTTTGACCTTGTGGAGTCTTCCAGGTACGAGTTTCCAAAACCTTTCCGTCAACCAGTTTCACCACTGTCTTTGGAGAAACGGATTGTGGGATTACTGTTCGCGCTTGTTCTGGCGAGATCGACACCACCGGATCTTTCAAAACGGGCTTAGTTGGAACAGGCTTGGTTTCGACTGGGCCAGCAACAACTTCACCGCTTGATTCAGGTGCAGGAACGACCGGGCCAGGTGCAGGAACGACCGGGCCAGGTGCAACAGGTCCAGGTGCAACTGGACCAGGCTCAGGTGCAGGTGGCTCGGGCGAAACCGGGCCAGGCGCAACAGGTCCAGGCTCAGGTGCAGGTGGCTCGGGCGAAACCGGGCCAGGCGCAGGCACAACTGGGCCAGGCGCAACAGGTCCAGACTCAGGCACAACTGGGCCAGGAGCAACAGGTCCAGGCTCAGGTGCAGGTGGCTCGGGCGAAACCGGGCCAGGTTCAGGATCAACGGGGTCTGGCTCTGGCGTAACAGGCTTTGTGACGTTCGTTCCGTCCAGAAGGTATTTCTTTTCAGCCTTTTCAACGCTGTAAACAGAGACATCCACCCATTTTTGGCCATCCTCTTCGTGAGTAGTCAGAGAAATAGCAGCGGGTGACTGAGTGTTGATCAGGTTGGTCTTGTCTTGCAGAAGCTTTTCTAAAGAATCTCGTGTCGAGACAACCCCAACAAGTTCCTTTTGAGCATCGGTTGAGTATGAGACTGTTTCAAGCCCTGCCTCATGACGTGCTTTCACAATTCCGTCAAACCAGTCGAACAATGCGGAGTCAGATCCGTTTGCCGCCTGATCGAAAGTGAAAGTCTTGGATTGCTCAGCGTCAGCAGACTCTTTTTCTTCATTGTCTGCTGCACCAGTCGGCTCTTTGGTTGTACTAGGCTTCTCATCTTTGCCTTCTGCTGCGCCAGGTTTTTCTGCTTCATCGGAAGTCTCTTCTTTAGCAGGTGCAGGTGGCTGAGCAGGCGAATCAGATTCTTCATCTGAAGGAGATTCATCAACCGCACTTTCGCTGGCAGTGGGTGATGGCTGAGCTTCGGGTTCGGCTTCATGTGCAGAAACCTCAGTGCGAACAATCGAAGTGGGAGCGAAAGATGTAGTGGCCTGGGCTGGAATTGCACCAGCCGCAAAAAGGGAGGCAAGCACCGCCCCAGATGCCACAACAGGCTTCATAGACATGGGTAAAACCCCTAACGGTTGAAAGTGAACGTTCGCTACCTACTAGGGGTGAAAACGTGAGTTAGTTTGGCCAAATCACGCGGTCAACAATTCTCTGACGACGTAGCCCACACTCAAATTGGCCAAGGTGAGCATTACCAACGAGTGCCAGCGCTAGTGCGTCAGCAATATCGTTGTTTTTAATTTCCGTGCCAAGGAATCTGTTAATGCCGCGCATCATCATCAGTTTGGTGGCAGATCCGTCATTACAGACGAAAGACTTTGCAACTTTTGGCTCAACAACGGCGAAAGAGGATAATTGTGAGCAGATAATTCCCATGAGCATAGCGCGGTCATAAAACCCTCGTTCGCCGCTATGTCCATACGAAGGCCCCTCGATAACCACCAGATCGCATTGGTTGACAAGTTCACCAATGTTTAGTGCCAGCGTTGATACCCGCTCGATTCTTGACTGCCAAGAGTCACTAATTTTCCCTTGTGACTTCACGGTTGTTGAAAGAACAATCTCGTTGTTTTTCCCCACTACCGCCACACCGCTAGAGCGCAATGAAAGATCTAGTCCCCCTACGAGCACAACAACGCCTTCGCTTGTTTCCTGGCTGATTCGATATGTTTCTTCACCTCAGAAACGGGAATGTGCAAATCTTCGGACAAACTCTGTGCTGTCTCAGGCTCATCGCATTGCCATGCTGTCGTTAACCATGCTCGGGCAACCATGCGGCAATTGCCTTCAAGGCGTTGACAAACTTCTTCAACAAACATTGCAGATTCGCATGGAGCCAACAAGTATCCTGCGGTCGGCTGCATGGAAACCTCGACGATTTCATCGTGAGTGAGCCTGAACTCATCAGTATCCATGGAGACGCTGTTCATTGGCTCTAAGTCACTGAGCCGATACAGGCCATTAGATTTGTTTCCGTGTTGGTTGAGCCAATCAACACTTTCTTTCGCCGTAGTTCCATTCGCTCTCATGTGTGATCGAATGATTCTTCGGCGGCGCAACAAAGACGACATTTTTGCGGCGGGAGCAAAACCAGACTCTGAATCTGCCCAACTTTGTACGCGGTTTCGCAGTCTCATTTTCAGATGAGCGTCAAAGTTGTAAACGAGTCGCGCTCGCCCATCAGCTTCTTCGTTGATCATGATCGTCAAAACCTCCAAAGCCATTGCTTGAATGTCTCGACGGTCTTCATTAGAAAGGTGACGTTGGAGGCGATTACCTTCCCCTTGTGCGATTCCATAGATTTCGGGAAGCCAAGAATGAATGAGTTCGTCAACGTTTCCGTCTACGATGGCTTTTCGCAGTTTTTCAACCTTGTTCACTCTTCCCACCTCCACGGAAAGTGAGATGGGCTTTCTGGACGATGGTTGATTGCTGCGATGAGTGCCGCTTTACGTTTGCCACCGGCCTTTTTCTCGACGATTCGAGACAAATGGGGGTCGGCAAGGTGATTGGTGTAATGGCGGTATCTGCTACAGATTTCGTCGATCTGTGCGTGAGTAAACCCGAGTGTGGCAAGCACATCGCTCAGACTGAGTTCACCGGCTGCTTCGTTGTGTTCAGCCAATGGGAACAGGTCATCTAGCCCGAACATCCCCTGATCGAGCGCCTCAAGTAACTGCGCTTGTTCAATTTCGCGGCGCATTGTCACCAGCCCAAAAAACACTCTTCGGCAGATGGGCTGAAAAGATCCTCGTCATGGATACGCATGGATCGCCCAATGGCTCCGATGCTCAAACAACGCGCAGCATTAGATTCAGTGGTGATCCGTGAAGGGTTTTTCTGGTTGAAATCGGTGACGAGTTCCTGGATGTTTTTGTAGTTTTTGGTTGCGTTGAGACGGCGAATTTTTGGCCCGATTTTCACGTCATCATCGAGTGCGCGAGACACTTTCATACGAGCTTCGTAATTGATGAACGTGGTGATCCATTTGCTCGGGTCACATTTGTTGAATGCGTTCTCTTGGCAGATACGTGGGATCATTCGCTCGAATGCTCCGCCAGGGTCAAGCATGAGAGAGTCGCAAATAGACTGAATGGCAAGAGAGTCAAACAACTGATCTGTGTTGGAGGACTCAAATAATTCAGCAGCCCTGACCGCAACGGTTCGTTGAACACTACGTAGGCATGCGTCCTGGACTAAAGAGAACAGTTCCCATTGCGCTTCGTATGCTTCTTGGCGTAGTTCTGCGGTGTTACGAAGGGTGGGCACAACGAGCAGATCAATGTCATGACCTGGACCGATTGCGTGTGCTAAACGCCGAGAATTTTCGCAAGACACGCTTGGCTTGTTGTAAACAATGCGTAGAGGCATTGAGTAAAAGCCGTCTGTTGTTTTGGCCTTTTTCCCCCACGATTCATCGCCCTCTATCCAATGGAAGACTGGATAGGCCCAAGCAGTTTCACCGTCGATGACATCTTTTCCCCAAATGATTTTTTCGATCAGGGGAACAATCTGAGCCAGAAACGGATGTCTGCTCATACGTTCAGTCCTGTTGCGTCAAGGATCTGATTCGCGGCGAGTTCAAGAAGATTGTGAGAAAGAGTCTTGCCTGCAAACTCGGTGACTACAGTTTCGTCATAGGGCAAAACAGACACACAATTTGCCGGAGCGAACAAAGCATCTGCCTGAGCCTGATTTGGCATGGCAATGGTTGGCATCTTGTTCAGCAGTCCAAGCACGTGACGTGGCGCTAAACGTTGGAGCCAGGCAGAAATCTGGTTGAACATTGCCGTTGACTCGATTGAGCCATCGAGAACAACGAGCGCCCATGCCCCCTTGTTGAGAGACGGGGCGATGAGTTCGTTAACGATTCCAGAACGTTCTTTATCCCAGATAGGCGGGGTATCAACGACAACAAGATCTGAAACCGGAGTGAATGTGTCAAGAACACGCATGTAGTCAGAGAAGATTTTGTCGTGAATAACAGCTTCTCTGGGTGGAGCCAGAACGGAGGCGAATCCAACCTTTGCAGATAGATCTTGCGGTGACACCACAATGTCGTTGACGGTTGCTCCAGAATGAATGTCGTTGACTGTTGGGCAGTCAATCGCATCAAGGTGATGTGTTAATCCGGGTTGGCCAACGTGTGCGTCAACAAGAAGTGAACGTTTGCCAAGATTGCTCATTGTCTGAGCAAGAGAGATGGCGGTGAGAGTTTTTCCAGTTCCACCGCGCGGGGAGATAACAAAGATGACGTTGGAGTGATCTGCTCCGGCCACGCCAGAGTTTTTGCTTCCCCCCATCCACTTTGGTGTATTGGCGTATGCCTTCTGTTCATGAGAAGACACCACTGTTTGCGTAGCCTGTGGCTGGTTGTAGCCGGTGCTGGCCATTGGTGCGCTAGGAGCAACCGGTGGCATGTTGAATCCGGTGTTTGCCATTGGTGCGCTGGGTGCAACCGGTGGCATGTTGAAACCGGTATTTGCGCTGGGTGCAACCGGTGGCATGTTGAAACTGGTATTTGCGCTGGGTGCAACCGGTGGCATGTTAAAACCGGTGCTGGCCATCGGTGCGCTGGGTGCAACCGGTGGCATGTTGAAACTGGTATTTGCGCTGGGTGCAACCGGTGGCATGTTGAAACCAAGAGAAGCCAGAATGTCTACTTCTTGCTGTACCGCATCACCATTAGGCAGCATCACTTCTTCTGGGCCAGCACTAAAACCCAAAGACGTATCAGACTGAACATTCCCACGGTCATCGACATAGACACCTGGGAACGTTCCTTTTAGTCCAAGCGTGGAACACAGATCGTCGAGCGCGATTGGTGTGGCAATTGGTTCTACTTGAGCAGGCCAAGACTCCCCAAGACCAAACAAGCGGCAGCGAGAAGCAATGGCACTAGACCATGCGTGAAGGAGTTTTTCGTGAGACGGATCGCTCAGAACAAGCAGAACCGGAACATCATTGTCTGTGGAAAGAAGTTGCTTAATTGCCGATGCGCATTGGCGAGGATCACTACCACCGACTACGTTTACTCCCCCGTCTTGAAGACGGCTCTGTAACGCAGGTGCACACGCAATTCCGAGAGTGTTATTCATGCCCACCTACTAGGTGGGTGAGCAAAAACTCAGGTGCTCAAAAAATCTAACGCTTCATCAAAAACGGTTGACCGCTGAGTGAACTCGCTAAGAGACGATGCATGAATAGATCTGGTCAAATTCCCATAAGCCCAGCGACCAGGAAGCAGCCTCGGATCAAAAATGGCAACCATGCCACGGTCACTCTCACTGCGAATCAATCTTCCACTTGCTTGAGCAAGCAAAACGGTTGCATCAACGTCATAGATTTTTGCTCTGGCGGCAAAAGAGTTTTCACCGGCATCAACCAACGCTTTTACCCGCGCATCATCATGAGGGTTCGGCCTAGCACGCGGAATACGGTCAATAACAACCAAAGAGTTCGTCTGGCCTTTAGCGTCCAGACCGGTCATGAGCGAAACAGTTCCACACAACACACTATCGGTGTTGCTTCTCCACAATTCTGCGTAGTTGCTATCCCACTGTGTGTAGACGGTCAGCCCCGCCTCTTTGAGTGCCTGAGCATAAGCGCGTGCACCGTTTGAGGTAGCACTAAGCACCAAGCTTCCTTGACCACGCGCGGTATTGGCCTGAACGAGATCAACAATCTTGCTCAACGCCCAGTTGACATGACGGCTCACATCCATGCGACCGTTAGCACCGGCCAGTTGGTCAGCATCATCACCGCTGTCAATAAACAGCAACGATTCTTCGTATGCTTTCTTAAACGGGTTATCAACGTGGACAACCTCTTTATTTTTCATCCCCATGCCATAGACACTGGGCATGGTTCCACTCAGTGCAATAACGGATGGGCGAACCATTTGGGTGTTCCACAAGTTTCGCGCCACATATTCAGTATTAACCGGAGCAACACACGATCCATCTTCCTCATCAAATGTTGCCCACCCGGTCGGCGGTTCAAGGTACATCGCACAGTCTTGAACCAGTTCGCTTTCATTCCCCAAGTCATCAGCCCACGCAGCAAGGCGAGCAACATACTTTTCACCGTAATCAAAACGCGGCGGAATTACGCCATGAGACGCAGCAATTTTCATGATCCGCTCACGAGTGAAAGTGCGCTTGCCAATTGAACGAATCCATGACGGAAACGAATGAGCTTCATCTAAAACAACCGCGTCAAAAACACCAACATGATTGGACCCAAAAACGGCAGGGGTGTTGTGTGTTGCCTGGTAAGCAAGCAGGGCATGGTTGGTGACAACGATCTGGCTTTGGCCGGCAATCTTTCTGGCAACAGTGGCGAAACAATCTTCAAATAACGGACACTTCTCGCATGCAGACAAGTCTGGTACTAAAGCGCGAGCAATTATCGGATCAGCACCAGAAAGATCCCCGTCTTCGGTTTCGTACAACCACGCTTTAGCTTTGCCGTTGACCCTATTTTCTTTCGCCAGGCACGCATACGATGACCGACCTTTAAGAACGGCCACCTTTACGCCGCTATCACCAATGGCTGCTGGCGCATCTTTGAAGGCCACCTGTGACTGCAAAGTTTTCGAAGACACGCTGATTAACACTCTTCCACCAGCCACACCTTTACGCACAGCAGGAACAAGATAAGCCAATGCCTTGCCTGTACCAACCGGAGCATTAAACGCCGCATCACAGCGTTGAGCAATGGCTGTGGCAATCGCCATACTCATTTCGCCTTGCCCTGGACGTGGGCGAGCATCTTTATTGCCGGTGGCTCTAACAATCGCTGAAACAAGACTTAAATCATTCACGCTCACCTACTAGGCGCTGAGCAGCGTTTACGACCATAAATAACAGCAGCAAGAGAAAACATCTAAAGAAAAGAGATTCCATGATCTACACAGACGGATTACGGCCATACCTGGTTGAGTCACGGCAAGACAATGGTCCGGTACGTGCGCTTTTCGCTCACAAGCTTCGCGGCCAAAGTCTTTCAGTGATCGGCCTGACCACATTGACCCGCAGCGCCGGACAAATTAAGAAGGTTGACACGACGTTGACTACGAGCGTCTATCAGCCGTTACTTATCGACGGTGCAGCAGACGGGTGGAATGAGACACGAGCAAGCAAGGGTCAACACATCATGGTCAACGACCGTTACGCAATTATTGCGCCGCGCGACATTAACTGCGATATTCCACTGCTTGAATACATGATGGTCAACAACCTTCTTACCGGCCTAGTGAATGTGCGGTAAATGAACATCTCAGCAAGCCGGATCGAAGAACTCGCCAAACAATGTGGAGTCGATATTGTCACCGCCTTCGCAATGGCCTGGGGTATCAACCCAAGCAAGCAATAAAATATGGCCCCGGTTATCCGGGGCCATATTTTTACTCTTCATTCAAGCGGGTCCACAACTCGTCAGCCAGTTTCTTAAACCAGGGGCCATGCGCCTCATGAATGATGTACTGAATAAATGAGCGAACGTACTCATTGTCATTGGACATGCACCTGACATGGCCGGTGAAATGCTTTTCGCTCCACTCATCAATGACGGCGCGATCATCATTCTTTGTCGGCGCGGTGTCACCAGTCAGTCGTGAATGAAAGAACACTCCATCGACTGCGGTAGCTAAGAAAAAGTTGACTGAAAAATCTGACTGTGTGCTCATGCCTTATACATGGTCGTAAAACCACGTTAGGCGAGCAGATCTTTCAGCCCCATCAACTGCTCACTCAACTGCAAACGGTAGCCAGCAAAAGTGGTTGGCTCAGTGTCAGCAAGTTCAAGACGAGCAAGACGCTGAACAACCAGATACATGCCCACTTTAGAAAACCGTCCCGCCTGAAAATCATCCATCTCAAACTCACACACCCCATTGGAATCACTGTGAGACATGATGAACTCAAACGCCTTACGCTGAACGGTCCTATACCTCATCTTCAAACACCTCTAACGTGGTGTCGCTGATCTCGTGGTAATCAAAAATCGGATTGGAATTGATAGCCTGCTTCAACTCATCCATGCTTATGCCAAGCGTCTGACAGGAAAGCGTCATGCGCTTGTTCAACTGCATGTTGTCACACACATGCTCAGCTACTCGTTTTTCTAACTCGGTGTCCAACTCAAAATATCCATGCTCATCGGCAAGGTAGTAACGGTAGTCGCGCAGCCATTGTGCATGAAAGATTTGCGCCAAATCTTCCACGTCTGACAGGTTGTTGATCGAGAAAAGAAACTCTTGACGGTAGTGTTCGTTTCTCAAAAACTCTTCCACATGCCACTTCGCATTGTTGAACACCCATTGAGAATTAACGTCCCCATAGTCCCCATGCTTCTTTGCGTAGAAGACCGCACCCTGGGCTAGAAACTTTTCATCAAACATGAATCCTCCGTGACAGTAAACGGCTTAAAAATCTTCGTCGGAAACCACACGCCACCACCACGGCAAAGCACGTGCTCGCCACTGGCCAGAGCAAAACTGTCATCCAACTGTGAACTGACGCAGTAGTTGTCACCAACTGGGGTTTTTGTACGCGGCAAAGACAGAAAGGCAACGTCAAAAAACTCGCTATCATGTCTGCCACTGTCGGCGCACACAATATGGTCATGTCTGACATCGACGACGCGATCACACACATAGTTGTTGACGTAGACGTAATCGCCTACCTCAACAAACTCTCGTGCTAAACGAAGTGGTTCCATGGCCTATACATGGTCGTGGTCCTGGTCAAAAACTTCACTCATACTCAGCACGCTTGCTGGCATCCATACACCGGGAGCACCGTTATTAAACTCAGGTGCACAAATCGCGATCTTGTCGTGGACATCCGTAACGACGAAATCGATTTCAGAAAAGAAAGCAACGTCCCTGGGCAACGACAAAAACGCCACAGGAAAACTTTCACCTGGTACAAAACCAACACCGCTCACATCCACACCATTACTGCTGACGCCAAGCACTTTGGCATTCACGGCATTGTCAACAAAAACCCAGTCACCGATCTGCAACTGCTCAACACATAAAACAAGATTGTCCATGTCTCATACATGGTCGTAAAACACTCATGCCCCTGACCGCTAGGCCAAGGGCATGAGTGCATGACTACATATAACTTGCTCAAAAAATACAACCACCAACCTCTCATTGAAGACACTGTATCTATGGTCGGAACTTTTCTGACTCGTGCAGACCGTTAGGCTGCTTGCGCTCAGACCGCTAGGCACACGCTTGCGCACGCTCTGGCGTTGCTGGCGCACGCCGCCGCCGCGCCGCTGGCAAAAATTGTTTGCGGGATATGCACGCTCGCTTCGCGCTGTCGCGCTCGCTCGCGTTTTACTTCCAGCGTTGTCACCTTGCATTATCGTTTCGCGTTTTCTTTTACTAATTTTTCTTTCTATCAATAATCCATCTGTAGAAGCACCGCCCAACTTCATCCCCAATAAATCTTTGCTGGTCACAATCTCAAACTGAAAGAGCACCACTTACTTCACCAATCAATCATCTGGGCTGGTCTAACATCTGAAAAAACATCATTCACTTCACACCAATAAATCTCTGCTGGTTAAAAAAAATAAAAAACATCACACAACACAACCAGACTAAACCGCCACGACAAAACACCAAGCCAAAACACCACGAAAAACCACAAAAACACCCAACAAAACACGCCCCACACAACACAACCACCCACCCAAGCCGCGCAAAACGCGCGCAGCGCGTTTCTTTAATCTTCATTCCTTCTATTTTTCGCGTTTTCTTCTTGCATTTTCCGGTGGCAGGGCGGGGGCGGGGGCGGGTCAGGCCCTTGAAATTACAGCGTTTGCTCAGCGACAAGTTTTTTCGTCCCTAGAACATTTTCGTGTCCACATGTATGCGGGGTATGAAGACCTTTAACCCTCATTATGCCTGGCGACTTTCACGCACAACAGCCATGAAAGAATATGGCACGTATTCCGCAGCGTGTGAACAATTCGCCACCTATTTGCGCCACGCTAACGCAGCACTTTTAGTGCGCAAAGTTGGCGGAGAAATCGAAAACTATTTGCTCAGCGACAAAAATGATGAAGCAATGGCGATTTCTTTAGCCGAAGCACTTGGTGCGCGTGCAAAGCCATGCGATATTCCTGGCAAAATTGCTGGGGTCACTTCATTACTGAGCGTAGATGGTGATGGAATTGTTGGCCGCTCAACATTAGCTGGTGTTGATCCGGCCATGGCATCAGAAATGCTGAGCAGAACCCTTAACGAAGGCGAAGAAATCATCGTCTTTTTAACACCAATGAAGCGCAGCAATATCCGCATTTGGCGCAAATATGCTGACAACATGCCAGGTTCAACTGAGCACCATTCACTCAAAGCGGCAACACCACTCATGCTCAGTGCAATGGCATGCGCAAAAAACCCCAGCCGTAGTAGAGAACTCATTTCTAAAGTGTTCACTCCCCTACCAGGTTTTGACACAGCGATTCGTGCGACCACCGCAAAAGTTGGCCTACAAAAAATCATCACATTGTTCGGTTCACTGTTCATTCTCGCAGGTCTGACTACGGCATTTTTTGCATACCGTTCACCAGACTTTACATACCTGAGCAAGCAGTTCATCGGTGGCATCGTATGCGCCGTCGCAGCACTGGCATTACTGGCATTGTTTGATCATCGTTCACACAGAATCGTTGATACGTATGTTGCTGGGAAAATGGTTGTACCCAGCAACCATGCGCGGTTCAATTTTTCTAAAAACTCTGATCGCTTAGTGTGGCCGTTTACCAAAACATCTGTCCCCATGAGTGCGCCAGTGATTTGTGGAATGTTCGCCCCACAGTCCGGTGCAACATCGGGTCTAACCACAACGAAAGAACGCCGCGTACCACCAACTCTTTATGAGGTCAGTGGCCCACCAGTATTCACTAACGATGAGGGCAAAATTGTTCGCCTTGACTCGTCTCATCTGTGGGGCGGTGTGGCCGCAGTTGGCGCAGCCGGTACAGGCAAGTCAGTGTTGATTAAGTCGATTTTTGCTTGGCTTGTATCTCAAGAACAGCGGCGCACAATTATTGGTGTTGAAACGAAACCCGATGGGCTGATTCAGTATCGAAACATTGTTAACGCAGTCAACGAAAAACGGTCTGAGCCAATACCGTTGGGCGTTATCGAAATCGCTAACCCGTCTGGCCAGTGGCTCGACATTTTCTACCGCCAAGGTGACAACCCGATCCAGCGCGGCGAATACATCACCGACATTTTGGCATCAACTTTCGGTGACGGAGCAATCATGGGACGAAGCCGTGAAGTGCTCTCTAGCGTCATTGGTGCAGCCCTATGTTTCACCGATGAAGACTACGCCGAATACAACACTATGCGCCTAGACACTGGTGCAGTTGTCTTGCCAGCATGGACATGGTTTTGGAGAGCGTTGGCTTTGGTTGGACGCTTTGGAGATGAAACAGGATCAACGCTCTATGCACTACTTGCCAAGCGCGCCCAAGAAGACCCAAACGAAAACTCTTTAGCCGCACAAGGCTACAACTTGCTGTCAATTATTTGGGGGCCAGCAACCACAACATCTTCACGTCGATCACTGGTTGAAGCCGGACGCAACAAGCTTGACCAGCTCAAAGACATGGCTCACTTCATTGCGCCAGAAAATGCAACGTACACGTGGGGCGATGTGATCAACAGCCACCACAAACTGATCATTGGAACAGGTCCAACAATCGACGGACGTTTTCAGCCATACGGGAAAATGACTGAATGGATCACCGCAATGATCGGCTTAACGTTGCAGTCCAATATCGAACGCAACTGTTTTGGTTGGCAGCAACAAAACCGGCGCGTCACAGTGATGTGTGATGAGTTCAAATACTTTGCCGGTTACGCGCCAGCAGCAGCAAAGTGGTGGAAAGACGACGGACGCTCTTACGGTGTTGAACCAATTTTTGCCACGCAGTACCCAGACCAACTTTCACAAATTGGTGCAGATGTTCTGACCTCATTTATGAGTTACCAGACGTTCGTTTCATTCCGTCAAGATGAAGAATCAACAGCAAATGAAGTGGCTCGAAAAATGGCACGTGACGGCTCTCAATGGAGTGGCGCAGACATTGCCACGTTGGAACAGTTCACCTGCGCCGTATCAACAATGAGTCATGGCAGCGTGCTGCCTGCGTTCACCGCAAAGACGATTGATTCATGCACCAACCCAAGCGAATTTGTCGAGATGGTTCAATGATTGATTTTGAGATGTTGCCAACCCCCGAGGGGGTAATGGGGCCAGAACAGCGCAGTGATTTTTTCTACGAGGGCCTGTGGCGTTCACACTCCACAACGTCATGGCTTAACGCTCCTGCCATGGAGCAAGCGATCAAACATGGGGTGGCAAAAATGCCAGCCAACATGACTCCAACACCGCACGTGCAGGCTCTTTCCAATGTCCGATCTTTGCACCGACGAGCCAGTATTGTTGCTTGCGCTCTCATGTGGGGGTCTTTAACTGTTGAGCAGGTTTGTGCGATCACCAGTCTGGATGAAAAAACCGTTCTCAGAGATACGCGTGCACTCTACCGATGCGGCGTTCTTGACGTGGGCAACCCTGCTCCTGTGGGTCCGTGGTCATGGTCACGCAGAACGCTGATTTGTCCTGGGCTAAAAAACTCAGCCATGAAACATGTGGGGCAAGTAAGTTGGCCGGTTTATCTGTCAATGACAGCAGATAGGCCATGGGCTAAACCGTCAGCAACCGCAAGACATAATGTGCTGACAACAGAGTTGGCGTTGCGTTGTGCCACATGGTTAAACATGCGAGCGGTCGGCGAGAATCTTTCAACAGTTGAAGATTTTATTGGTAGGCCGACAACGCAGACTAAGAGAGCAGATGCCACACTGATTCGCTCCGATGGTGGCCGCATTGCTATCGAAATGACAGCATCGTTTTCTAAATCAACTACACCATACAAACTTTCTTCTTGGGCGCAGATTCTTGCCAACAACCCGCAAGAAAAGTTCATGGTTCTTTTCGTTTGTGCACCACCCATTGACTCCAACAAGACATCAATGGAGTCTCAGGTCAGGTTTGCCATGCGTAAAGCCTGTGCCACCTATCCCGGTCCACTATCGAACCCAACAAAAAACCGAATGGCAGTTGTTAGTTGGGAAGACTGGTTTGACGCTCACAAAGAGGTTAGTGACGACTTTTTCTCTCTGCCAGCACTGATCGATGATAAAAAAGTGAGCCTGCTTAACCACCCAATGCGCGGCCAAAGCCGTATTGATCATGAGTCATTGAATCTGCTTTGTGGCCTGCCCTGGTGGCAACGCGGTAGTTTCACCAATCCACTGAACAAGTTGTTGGATCAGTTCAACATTAAGTTGGCTGAACAATCGAATTTTGGTCCAGTGTCATTGTCTGATGCGCTCAAGGTTCCAGTGATTCGCCGTTGTACCTAGTAGGTGTGCATGGATGACAAAATTCAGCGCACAATTTTTTGCACAGATAAACACAGAGTCAGTTTCGTTGTCTGTCTTGCCCGAGAATTGGGCTACATCGGCTTCGATACTAAAGACGGTATTGGTGTCCGTGGAGTCTTAGAGTTTCGCAAGAGGTTTTACCCGGTTCGTTTTATTCCTGGTGAATACTCTCTTGTTCATTCAACGAAAATGATCTGCGACTTCTATGAAGATCGCGTCATTGTTCGCCTCGCAGACTGCCACAACAACAAGACGGGTCTATTGACCTTGTGGATGTGCTCTGGACGATTCAATCAAATGATCCATTCTGGCAAACGTGGCCAGATTGTTGGAGCACTAGGAACGAACTGAGTAGGTATCAATCGCCCTAGTAGGGCGATATGAAAATCTTTCAAGAAGATGAGTCTCAACGCGAGCAAATGGACAAGTTTCTTGACTCTAACGATGGGTCAATTTTCATCGCTTTACTTGCTCTGGTTATTGCACTGTGTAGTGTTGGCTACTTCATTTGGCAGTTGTTCTCATGAGCATCTACGGCAGACCAGGAAGCAACCTGGATTCATTTGAAGGTCACGGCCAACTTGCCCGGAGCATTGGTGCAAGTGCAGAACGCGACACCGCAGCGATCATTGACGATCTTTCAGTAGAGCGCGAAAACGACATTCTTCATTCTGTGCCGATTGCAAGCGGCAAGGCAGACATCGATCACATCGTGGTTGGCTCTAAAGGTGTCTTTGTGATTGACACAAAAAAGTGGAAACCCGGTTGGTACTTTTCCATTGGCTCCAAATGTTTCCGTATTTGTTCAGGAAAAATCGAACGATTCAAAGCCGGTGAGTCTCATTCGTTAAGTCGCAGTATCGAATCAATGCGCACGAAAGAGATTCCGGTGAGAGGTAGCGCGGTAGTGGTGTGGCCATCAAATTCTCGCGGCAAGTGCCACACGTTGTTCATGCGCTATCCAGGCGGAATCAAAGTGATCAAACCTTCCGCACTGAAACCCCGTGTCAGTCGCACCGTAGGTAAGAAAAGCAATTACATCACCGTAGCAAGAATTAAGGTCTGGGCAAGTTATGGCAGCGAAAAAGCAACAACAAGCCGGTGACTCCACTCCAATCATCGCGGCAACTTTTGTGCTGTCCATGATTGGTTTTGGTTTTTTGGCGTACAAAAATCAACCAGCGTTTCTTTCACCACTGATCGGAATAATGATCTGCGGCATGTTGGCTCAGCCACCATTGCTCACAGGTAAAAATGGTGAAGCAGCAAACGACGATGAACGCAAAAAACTGTTGCAGTTTCAGCGGCAAAAAAAGTTGTCACAGGTGGTTCTACCTATCGGCTATAAGCCAACGGTGGCTCTCAGTGCAGCAGTCGGATTAGGCTTGATCGCCGCGTCACTATTATTTGTTGACCGCTATGGCATCGGTGATGTTTTTGCATATTCGGCAGTAGCTAACGGTTTAAGTGCCTTTCTCCTGGTGTCCTCTCTCGCTGCGATTTGGCGTTCAACCGCTTCGCTCGATGAACCATGCCCAGGAACAAGTTTGGTCTGGGCGGTCAAAAATAAACCGAAATTTGCTGCCATCGCTTTGCTCACTGGCGCACTGTGCGGTGGACCGGCATACCTTTTCTCACCTGCACACTATGTTGATAAGCCATTGTTTTTAGCCGTCGGCGTGTGTCTCATTGTTTTCTCTAGCGTTGTCTGGATTGCCTCGCGCAAAGAAGCGTTGCAGCCATGGAAAGACCGCGAACAAGCACGATCAGTGTGGCGCAGTCGTTGGCTGGGTGTTCCAAAAGAAGATCCAGCTCCGGTGTTGATAAACCACGAGACGTTAGATGACATTGTTATTGA
Organism: Actinomyces vulturis; assembly: GCF_001687305.1. Classification (GTDB taxonomy): domain Bacteria; phylum Actinomycetota; class Actinomycetes; order Actinomycetales; family Actinomycetaceae; genus Actinomyces; species Actinomyces vulturis. The sequence goes on along the minus strand of NZ_LZRK01000007.1, from coordinate 27,615 downwards.
CACATTCCAGTGTCAGACTCAGCGGTTTTCACACGAATACTTGGACTACAAGCAAGCCGAAAAGATCGGCTACGCAGTGGGCGGTGGCAGCAAGGTTTATGTTCTGCCTGTCCCCAACATGGATGGAAGTAACCAACCACAAAAAGGCACGATCAATCCGAACCAGTTTCGCGTTGCCGTGTGTCCATCAAACTTTGACGTTGACATCACTGAAGAAGACGTTGATGAACACATGGTGGAGTTCATTTGTGAGCGACAAATGGCTCTGGCTCAAGAAGAATTCCATGCGCCATTGCGAACCGGCGTAAGTGGAGTAGAAAAACTCACCCAAGCGGGGCCTGCTGTGTGGGCAATTGATTTGAACGCTGGCTTAGGAGAGATTGAGCAAAGCACCATTGCCTTCGGCCAGTTTGGCGAAGTGCTCGTCATTGACCATCGCATTGTTGTCGGTGACTTCGACAATGCTGACTGGATCGATGATTCAATCGTTGAGCAAATTGATGTGCTTCGTCTGGAAGCCGAATGGAAGGCTCATTTTGGCGAGGTGTTAAAAATGGGGGCCACTCCCCCAGCCGCTCAGTTGGGATTCATCGACACTCAGTATGTTGGACGAACAAATACCGAGATCACCCGCATTCCTTTTGCGATCCCCCAAGGCATGAATGTAGAAGCCGACTTTCTTCCGCTTGGGCAACGCCTATCAACCACCATGCCAAGAGCACCGTTTCTTCATATTTTTGCTGTCCCTCCACATGAGGGCCGTGCAGAACCGGGTGAACGTAGTGACAAGTTTTTTGTTGTTGCCTACTCTGAAGACACTGTGCCAACAACGCCCAGTGCCATTGTCGAGTCAAAAAAGATCGGCGGCATGAGTGTTGTTGATAAGCGTAATGGTGCGACACTGGCCCTGGCTGGCATTGTGGATCGTGCTTTCAGAAGCATTTTCAAAGACCGTGGCGCGCCACAAGTTATTGACGCTCTCTCTATGGCTGAAGGCACTCCCGCCATTTGGAAGATTCGCTTACGTTTATATGGTGGTGTCTCCATGGGAGATCTGCGCGCAAAGTCAGATCGCCTGGCTGCTCTCATGCGCGCTGACTGGATTCGCATCAGCCAAGAAGATGCTCTCGCCATTATTTATGTCGGCGCACTACCTTCACAGGCCAATGTGAAAGACCGCTATAAGCGTCTAATTGCTGAACTGGATTTCGAACAAGCTTTTGTTGATGCCAAGGTGACAACACCGGCAGGTCTAGTGCCCAAAATGATTAATATGAAACCGTTGGAAGGCAACGACGCAGTTACCATCTACGACTTTGATCTTCCACCAGGCATTACTGATAGTGACGTAAGCGCTGTGCGCGCCAAGATTGCTGGTGCAACGGGTAACGGCTTCATTCAAATGATTAAACAGCCTAGCCCCAACCGTGTCCGACTCATGCTGAGTGTGAACAATCCTGTGCCGGAACGCGCCAGTTTCGACTTCGATAAATGCAAAGAAGTGATGCAGCCATTCTTCGATTCTGGGCGCGGAGACAAACTTCTTTCTCCATGGGGAACCGGCGTTGACGGCAAACCTGTCACCTGGAATTTTGGAGACACACCGCACGTCATCGTTCTGGGCGGTACGGGTACTGGTAAAACCGTCACCTTGCAGGCAGGCATGTTCGCACCACTGGTTGCAGGTTGGGACATTGTGGTGATTGACCCGTCTAAAGGTGGCGCAGACTTTACGAAGTTTGCCCCATGGCTTCGCGGAATTATCGGTACTGTCGAACATGCCGATGCCATGATGAAACTGATTTACTCCATTGTCAAAGAGCGCAAAAACCTTAACTCTCAGTATGGTGCTGCCAACATTGACGAATTACCTCCTGAGATTCGTCCCAACCACGTGTTGATCATTATCGACGAGTTCACATCCTTGATGTTGACCGAGCCGGTGGATCGAACCAAAACTTCTGATCCAGAGGTTCTGGCAGAGCGTGAATTGGTGGAGAAAACTAACGCCAACCGCGCTTCAATTGGTTCATCAACTGCCCGTATTGCTCGTGAAGCGCGTAGCGCTGGGGTCCACCTCATGCTGGGTACACAGGTTTTGAAAGCCGACACTATCGCCAAGATTCCCGGTGGAGATTTGAAAGCCAACCTGGGGCGCCTCTTGCTGGGCAAGACCACTCACGGCGAAATGATGAGTGGTCTAAAGCAGCCGGAATTGGCCCCCAACTTGTCTGTTTATCCCAAGGGACGTGGCATCTGGGAGTCGATGTCTGCATCTGCTGTTGAAATGCAGACGTGGTATGCCGATCAAGACACCTACGTTGAAGAGTTGGTAATGAACGGTGTGGATATTGTCGATGACTGGGATTACTCCATGTTCCTGCCTAAGAATGTTGCTTCTGTTTACTCCGAGGTTGAAGAAGTGACGTTGGATGCCATCGAACTTGACGATGACATTTTCAATGAGCCGTTGGACTTTGAGGATGATGACTTTTTCAATGAAGACATTGCGCCAGCAGAAGATACCGAGTTGAACCTGCCAATGCCTAAAAGTAGCGAGCCTGTTCAGTTTAAACCCATGGCTGCACCCGAACTGGTGATCGACAATGACGATTTCAACAATGTTGAACCACCGGTAATAGAGCACACTGAGCTTTCAGTTCCTACAACGCAAAGTCCGGCGCAGGTGTCTAATGAGTTTGTTGTCGATTTTGACTTCGATTGCGAACTGCGTAAAAAGCGTCGTTAGTTTGCGAAGGCCCGACCATTAATAGACATGGAAGGGAGCACGCACATGACAGACATCAATACAGTGACAAACACATTGAGCAACGTGTTTTCATTTGAACTCAATTGCAACACCATCGATCAGGCCGAGAGGACGCTTAGCAAATTCGTGGACCCTCAAACGGTCGATGAATACGTTGAGATGTTCAATGATGAATTAAGTTCACAGTGGCTTACACGAGAAGAATGGAATAAGCGGCTGAAGATTCACAGCGGCGATTTCTATCAGGAATACCTGAGTTCGTTTGACGGCACTGACGAACTGGCTCGAATTTGCGCTGATCTGAGAATCTGGCACAAGCACTTGTCATATCTCGAATGAAAAGAAAAAGGGGTGGCATAGTCCACCCCTTTTCTTATGTCCACATGTTTGCGGCGGTAGGAGAAAAACCGCCGAATAAAGGAAACAACCGTGGACTACACAATCTGTGTTTTGGAGTCAGAAAACACTACTTTGCTCGCTCCGCTTGTCACCAAAATGACAGCAGACCTGCCTTTTAGTGTTCTTCAATCTGGCGAACGTCATACGGCTTTTTGTCGTGCCAGTGGACTGAATTTTTCCCAGGTCGTTAGTCCCATTTGGGCTGGTAGCGCAGTCCCCTTATTTAACTCCAATCAGATCCACCGAATTTTGCCTAGCGACAAAACTATCGCTGGGCATCCTTTGCTTTGGCTGAACCCCGAACTAGCGGCTCCCTATGACCTGATCGTTGACGGCGATATTCATACAGAAAATCAAGATCTGTGGGTCACACGAATTCTGTTGGAAGCGGCAAACAACGACTGGTATGACCCGATTTCTGGCAAGTGGATTGACGTTCTGGCACTTAACAACATTGAACTGCCAGAACTTGAAGCATGGTTCGACGGGGCTACAAACACCAAGATCGAAGACCTCTGTGCCCCCTGGATTAAAGACGAAGAAATTATCGATGCAGCACAAGAACTGCTGCCCTATCTCTATTCATCTTCACGCTGCGTAGCCGCATGGGAAATCGGGCAAATCCTAGTTGCCGACCCCAGTCCAGAAATGGTTGCCACCGCCGCGCAAGAAGCGCAGTGCATTCAGCTCGTTAATGGCCAGTTACAACCATGGCCGCTTATTGAACAACTGCAAAAAGAGCCAACGAATAACGCAGTTGTTCAAGAGGTCATAAAGCAACTCCAAGAGATTTATCACGACAACTTGGAGTCAGTTGACATCTTAGGCAACCTTTTCGCCCCAAAAAACTGATTTTCGCACTAAAAGCGACGTTCTCCGACTATGGAACAAAGCATGAATAACACCAATGTAATTTTCGGGCAAAAGCCAGTTGAAGTGAAGAATCGGATCGACTCATATTTGCGTCAGTTGGCAAATGATCCATTCGTGAGCCAAGACGATTTCATCGATCAACAGAAAAAGATTCTTCCTCAGACGGGAATTGCTCACGACATTGCCGGAAGAATCATGTTGAAGAATCAATCACGCAATTGGAGCGCAGACGATATTGAGCAAAATGTTGCCGTCATTCTTCTGCGCGCCATAGGCAGAGGAAAATTCGACAGGCAGCGTTTAGGGCAAGGTGCTTCATTCTGTGGTGCTTTACGTCAATACGCATGGGCGAGCAGGACCGACGCTTATCCCAAGACTGACAAAAAGAACCCGGTGGCATTAGACGATTTATACATCGAAATCGCTGAGCCAGTCCAAGACTTCGACCACCTGGATCTGAGCGATGAAGATATTAAAGAGTCGATGAGCCAACTGGCAAGAAAACGCGGAATTGGACGACTACTGTCCACTGACAAGATTTTGAGCGTTCACTACGGCCTGCCAACCTTCATTAAGCCTGACGATCCGATTCTTTGCCTGCGTTTATATCAGAAGGTTGAAGAAGACTCTCAACTGGTAAAAACCGCCCTCAAGGCGTTCATGTGTCGAATCGACGGTTATCCGTTTGATGAAGCCTTCATTGGCATCGACGAAGACTTGTTAGCGGTGTTTGACTCCACAACTCCCTATGAACGGCAAAAACTTCTCGCCATTCCCGAAATTGTCTTGCACTTGCATTATCTTGCCACGCTTTCTTTGCGTCAACGCCCCAATGAAACATTGCGCCGCCGACACCGCCGAGCAGTCGAGATTGTTCTGCCAAGTGCTAGTAGTAATTTGATTGATCGCATCTGTTCGACGTTTTGGGATGCCGAGACGGAATCTGTTTCGGCGCACTGCACTAAACTCAGTAAAGAAACAATCGATCAACGACGAAGCGATGCAGCAGCAAACGCCACTTTTTTTATCTCAACTTTGCAAGAAGCTCTAGCAAGCCCTGGGCAAGCGATCGGATCTGACGTTCAAAGTGCACGAGCGTTTTTGATGCAGACCTGGGCGAATTTGGAGGCAAACCAATGAGCAGTGTTTTTGACGTTGCTGACGAGATTGCTCACCGCTTCGAGTTTGGCGTTCCGGTGGCAAAACTTAATCGCCTGCTGTTTTTGTGTCAGGCGTACAGCATTAGCAGACTTGAACGCCCCATGTTCGATGAGCCACTAGAAAAATGGCGTAATGGCCCTGTCAGTCGTGACATCAATGACTGGGCAACGGCTCATGACGTGATTTCCGTGCGAGAGGTGGATCGTGGAAGCAAAAGTAATCTTGCTCCGGAAGATTTGGCGATCATCGACCATGTTGTTTCACGCTATGGCGCGCTTTCGTCGATGCAAATAAGTGACATCATCTACGTGCGCGCGGCGAAACCGCCGGTTTTAAGTCAGCAAGACATTAAAGACTTTTTCCTTCACTGACTTTGGTTTTTACGACCATAAGTACAGTATGCCGACTTTGACTGACCAACAGCGCGCCGTTGTTGATGCTTTTGCTTGCTCAGACCTGCAAAGCGTCAACGCTGGTGCAGGCACGGGGAAAACCACTGTGCTGCGCGCTTGCGTGAAAAGTCAGCCCCATCTTCGCGGCCTGTACATCACCTACTCATCCGACTTGGCTCAAAGTGCACGTAGCGATTTTGCCGGTGACGGCACTCTAGGGAAAAACATCGACGTGAAAACTGCTCACGCTTTGGCGTGGAAACACACTGCCGAGCCTTTCCGTCAACGGGTGAAAACTTTTGTGCCCTACCAGCGGGTCGCTAAGCACATGGGTTTAAAAACCATTGAAACTGAACATGGAGTCTTCTACACCAGCGATTTGATGCGCCTGATTCATGACGGTGTGAAAATGCGCCGCCTGGGGGTCGGCTCCACTAGGCAAGTTCTGTGCGAACACGGCTTAGAAGAACATTTAGACCGTCTACTTTACGTAGCCGATGCCTGGAATGAAGATTTAGACAACCCCAAAGGAGTCTTCCCATACACGCATGATGACTACCTGGTGTCTTTTGTGCGCACCGGGATGGACCTTGGCTATGACTACCTCATGCTCGACGAAGCACAGGACGCTGATCGAGCTATCGCCACCTTTTTTGAGCGGCAAGACTGCCCAAAAATCAGTGTGGGAGACAAGTATCAGACCATTTACGCATGGCGCGGAACCGTATCCATGTTCAATGACGACTGTGCCTGTCTGGACCTGACCTACTCATGGCGTTTTGGTCCAGAGATCGCATCGGTAGCAAACACCGTTTTGTCCCGTCTTGGTGATATGCGCCTAAGTGGCTGCGCTAGTCAGTCGTCAATAACAAATCACGGGAACATTGATCGCGGAGCAGTGCTGTGCCGAACAAATGAGCAAGTTGTTAGCGAAGCCCTAGAGTGCTCACGCTCATATCGCAGTTTTCATATTGTGGACAAAAACGGCGAAACAACCAGTTCGATTATGGACGTGTTTCGTTTGCGCGCGGGTAAGCGGCCTAAATCCGTTCTCATGCGGCATATCAAGTCCTATGAAGACCTGGAAAAAATCGTAGAAACCGATAACGAGCGGATCTGTACTGCATACCGCATCGCACGCCGATACGGAGAACATGCCATCAGCAAACTGATTGCGAACCAGTGCCCACCAGAACAGGCGGAGGTCATCTTTTCTACAGCGCACCGCGCAAAAGGGAAAGAGTTCGATCATGTTCTGCTCGGCAAAGACTTTAGAACGCCCATTGATGAGATGAGCGAAGAAGAACTCATGTTGCTTTATGTGGCGGTCAGCAGGGCAAAAAAGAGCCTTGATCTTGGCAACGCCAAATGTTTTTAACAATTTTAAGGAGAAAAACACATGTCTTTTACACCATTACACATCCACACTGACGCTTCACTGCTGGACGGAATCGGGCACGCCGAACATTACGCAGCAAGGGCTAAAGAACTGGGACTGTCAGCCATGTCAATCACTGACCATGGCTCTCTTGGTGGCGTTCCAGACATGATTGCCGCCTGCAAAAAGCACGGACTCAAGCCAATCTTGGGCATTGAAGCCTATCTGGCTATTGGTTCGCGCTTTGAACACAACGCCAAAGAAGCCAGCGGAATTGGTGATGAAGGCGAGAAGATCAAGCGATATGAACACATCACGCTTCTTGCTTCAAACAAACAAGGCTGGCGCAATTTAGTGCGTATGCACAATGAGTCCTGGCGAACCGTCTGGGGTGGCAAACCACGTTTCGACTATGAACTCATGGAGCAATATAGCGAAGGCATTATTTGCCTGACTGGATGCTTGGCAGGTCCGATTCTTGGCCCCATGGTCCGTGGCAACACCACCGAAGCCCAGTCCAATCTTGATCGCCTCATTGGTATCTATGGGGCTGACAACGTGTTCGTAGAAATCATGGAACACGGCATTGAGCAGGAAAGCGCGGTACTTCCAGCCGTGGCTGAACTCGCAGACAAGAACGGCGTAAAAACTGTTGCCACCTGCGACTGTCACTACGTTGAAGAAAATCAAGCACTGGCGCACGAAGCGTGGCTTGCAAAACAGCGTAAAACCACGCTATCGAACCCGAATCGCTGGACGTTCAACGGTTGCGGCTATCACTTGATGAGTGAGCAACAAATGCGCCAGCTTCGCAGCGAACCATTCTGGCAAGAAGCGGTATCTAACACCTATCTGGTTGAGCAGAAAATTGATGCCGATGTCATGCCAGATTTCGCTATGCGTATCCCCCACCCTCCCATTCCTGAGCAATACTCAAACGAACTGGATTGGGTTGTTGACTGGGTACGCCGTGGAGCAATTGAGCGCTATGGAGATCCGTTGCCTGCAAAGGTGCGAGAAAAACTGAACCTGGAACTGAGTGTTTTCCGCCGACTGGACATGGTTGGCTATGGACTCTTAGTGGGCGAGATGATCGACTGGGCTAAAAGGCAGAAGATTCTCGTAGGCCCTGGGCGTGGTAGTGCAGCAGGATCGGTAATGCTGTATTGCATGGGTATCACTGACGTTGACCCTATTGAGTCTGACACGCTGTTTGAACGGTTTTTAGACCCTGAACGTGCAGGTATGCCTGACGTTGACACCGACTTTGAACGTGGTAGGCGCGAAGAAGTCTACCGTCACGAAGTCGAGATTCTGGGTGAAGAATATGTGGCACGACTGGGGACCGTGGGCTATTCAAAGACAAAAGCTAGTCTGAAAAATGCTGCGACTCAGTTGATGATCTCGCCCAGTTGGGTTAACACGTTGACCTCGAAAATTCCGGGCGTAGGTGACACTATTCCTGACATTGAGACACTAATGACTCAAGATGTGGGCCAACAGTTCCGCACGTTCTTGGCTACCGCTCCGCAAAAGATTGATGTCGAACAATTCATCACCTTGGCGAAATCTTTTGAGGGAACCGCCTCCAATGTTTCTATCCATGCGTGTGGAGTGATTGTTTCCAATGAAAGCCTGATTGACCTTGTGCCCATGCGCATTGATGAACAAACATCAGACTGGGTGACATGCTGGGACGGCGGAGCATGTGAAGCGATGGGTCTAGTCAAACTCGACCTTCTGGGTTTACGTACCTTAGATCAGATCCGCGTGGCTTGTGACATGGTAGGGATAGACCCGCAAGACATCCCGCGCGGCAAAGACGTGCCAGTAGACGATTCTGTGTGGGATCTGCTTATGGCAGCAGACACCACCAGTGTCTTCCAGTTATCTTCTGGTGGAATCAAAGAATTGTGCGCCAGACTAGCCCCGCGCAACGAAAACGACATTACGGCTCTTGGCGCTCTCTATCGTCCAGGACCTATGGGGGCTGGCCAGCACACGGACTATGCAGATCGTCGAAACGACCGCTCCCCCGTTGTGTACTCCAACTGGACACAAGATGAAAAAGAGATTGCTGCCCTAGAAACAGTTTTGTCTGACACCTATGGCCTGATCGTTTACCAGGAGCAGGTCATGAGGCTTGGTGGCATTGTCGGCGGCTTCACTGCGTCAAAAACTAATGCTCTGCGTAAAGCCATGAGTAAAAAGAAGAAGGACGTTATCGACGAACTGGGTAAAGAGTTTGTTGTTGGCGCGCCAAAAGATGTTGACGACTCAGGTAATCCGAAGACAGTGTTCAGTACCGAGACGGCAAAACGGCTATGGGGTTCTATTGAGTCGTGTGGTTCGTATCTGTTCAACAAGTGTCTGGGCGCAGATACGCTGATCAACCTGGGCATCCATGGCCAAAGGCCAATTGGGCAACTATACGACGCACTCTACGGCGATACAGACCACGGCGAAGAAATGTGCCGTGCGTGTGGCAAGCGTCAGACAAGAGTCAAAATCTGCTCTCACTGCCGCCGTCTACGTCGTGAACTACCCACCATGATGATTCCTGCTTACGACAAGCGCAGTGGAAAAATCGAATACCAACACATTGTGTGCATTCATGACAACGGCTTTGCGCCAGTGATCCGCGTGTCTTTAGCCAACGGAACAAGCGTCACTTGCACAGCAAACCACCGCTGGATGGATGACAGTGAAACTTTCGTCTGGGCCTGCAATTTGATTCCAGGTGAGAGCCGCGTCTTGTTTTACGGCGGGTTTGGTATTGAAAACATTCTGGTCAGCAATGTTGAGCACGTTGGCATGGAGCGAGTGTTTGACGTGGAGATGGAAGCCGGTAGCGCACATACGTTCTTTGCTAACAACATGGTCAGCCACAACTCTCACGCCGTGGCGTATGGGCGTACAACGTTCACAACGGCATGGCTCAAAGCCCACTACCCTGCCGCCTTTGGTGCAGCCACACTGGCTGTTACTGACAAAACAAGCGGCGAAGACCGTCGAAGCGGTGCACTGGCCTGGATTGCCGATCATGGCATCACTATCAGCGCACCAAACGTCAACACTGCTGCATTGACCACACAAACAATCAGTGACCATGAGATTGTGATCGGTCTTGGTGAAGTGAAGTCGGTAGGCAATGCAGCCGCAGCCATTATTGCCGCGCGTCCAGAAGACGGTTACACCAGCATTAGTGATCTTGTTTCGCGCACCAAAAATGCTGGTCAGACACTCAACTCTGCCGCATTAGAGGCTCTGGCAAAATCTGGCGCACTCGACGATTTTGGTCCACGTGCCGGTCTGGTGCTGGCTATTCGCTCATTGGCTAAAGGCTATGACGTGGTTATCCCCCAGGTGGAATACCAGCCACAACTCAAAGACATTGTTCAACGTCAGGTTCTTGGCATGTCTACCGACAACACTTTGACTACTCAAGGCCACCAATACGTTGAAAACTCAGATGTCGTGTTCCTATCCGACATTGATGCCTACGGCAATGGTGATTTTGTCAGCGTCTATGGACAGATCGACTCTACTTCAGACAAGCGCGGTGAAACTTGGCGGCTTCGCACTATTGATCTTGTGGATGGTGAAAACCGTCTTGAGGTTGCTTGCTGGAATGAGGTTTGTGACAGCGCAGCGGATCTCTTGGAAGGTCAGTTGGTGGTGGCCACCGGAATGCTCAAACTTCGTGACACAGGCGATGAGGTAAAAATGCTGTCACTGTCTGCTCGCAGCGTTATTGCTGTTGATATGCCGGTCGGCATTACTCGCCCAGAACTTGATGAAGGTGTCATGGAAGCGCTGACGCACTTGACCGGTTGGGCTGGCTGATTGTTGGTTTCCTGGTGACACCGTTGGATTTCAGTTCTGTAGGCCCTGGTCTATACCTGAGAGCCAATAACCTCTAGCAATCTCACTGTGGGTGGGAGCATCACCCCCGTCAGACGTTGTTCTGGTGGGGGTAAGCAAATTCTTGGGCAAAAACAAGCAGTCGATGATTTGTCCTCCTAGTAGATGGGTGATTGCGCACAAAGTGTTCGTGATCAAAAACTTTCCGACCATATATGTCGGTGAGGGGCAGAAACACTGCCACTGTCAACAAGGAGGACAACCACAATGTCTAACGCAACAATCATCGGCAACCTGACCGCCGACCCCGTTTACAAGCAGTCCAGCGGTGGCAAGGGCTACGCCCTGTTCACCATTGCCGAGAACATTGGCAAGGACGAGAACGCTCGCGCCAACTTCCACAACGCCATCGTTTGGGACGGCCCCATCGGTCTTGCCAAGAACGTTTGCGAAACTCTCAAGAAGGGCAATCGCGTTATTGCCACCGGCTCTTTGCAGACCTACAACAAGGCGGTCAATCTCGCCAAGGACGATGGCAGCACTGAGGAAGTGAACCAGACTCTCACTCAGCTCAACGTCTACAACATCGGTCCTGATCTGGCCTTCCAGAAGGTTCAGGTTGCCAAGCGACCCAAGGCAACGAATGACGACTTTGATCCCGTGGCTTCGGGTGCGATTGATGAGCCTGCTGCTTCAAAGAAGAAGAAGTCTACTGCCAAGCAGCCCCAGAACATGAGTGAAGAAGTTTTCTGATCTCAAAAAACGTCTCAACCCCCTGCCTTGTTGATTGATAGTGCTCTCGTCAACACGAGGCAGGGGTTTGGGCCTTCATTCAAAAGGAATGGCAAAACAGATGAAAAACAATCCACTGATTCGTAGCCGGAAAAGCCAATTGCGTCGAAACCGCCTGGCTTTCATTTTCGTTGGATTGATTCTTATCGGTGCTATTCCATTGCTGACGTTTGGATCTGTTGCCCTCTTGAGCAACATCTCATGGCCACACGACGAGCCAACGAGCCAGCCTGTAATTGAAGAAACCGTTCAGCCGACTGTTGAGCCTTCTTCTGAAGAATCTCCGGCTCTTGCCGAAAAGACTCTCGCCTACAAATGCGATGAACAATGCACTGTCACCGTGAAGGCAAAAGGGAAATCTAACGTCGAGATTGTTGCCACCACAACAGGTGAACTGACCAACTCCACTCCTGGTGAAAACAAAGAGGGTGAAGCAACACTGACGCTTGAAGGCAAAGGGATTTTTGAGTTCACCGCCACCGCTGATGAATGGGTGGAGATCGAGCGTGTCAAGTGAGTGATGCGATCCACCTGGCCAACAACGTCATTTTTCGCCTCATGTTGGCAGGCCAAAATGTCAAGCCGATGCAGCTGCAACGACTCATGTTTTTGGTTGTGTGTCGATACCACGAAAAAACCGCAACCGATCTGATTAGTGAACTTTTCGTTGCCTCCGCTCGTGGCCCTGTGCTTGTGACAGTCAACCGTGCAGCAGCACCTTTCATCAACAAGACGATCCGAGATTTTCTCCCCGATCTTGATGGACAAGTGCTCAGCATGAACGAAGACGTTGCCCTGTCGTATGCGATTGAAGAAGTGGTGAAAACATACGGCAAAATGCCGCGCAAACAACTGGTGGAAGTGTTCAACACTGTTGAAAACAGTTGGAAAACCACCGAAGAAAACGAAGCGATTATCTTCCCTAGTTTTTCCTTCTGATCAGCAGACGCACATAAGGCGCGTATGCGGCGGTCGTCAGATCTTTACCGTCATCGCCGTATCTGAAGCCCACGATCTCAAACTGCTCAGGATTGTGTTTGAACAGAAACGAGATTGGTACGCCCATGATTCCGTCAAAGTCGCTGGGAATTGAGTCGCTAAAGGGTACGTCTATTCCGTCGAAGTTTAGATAACGTGGGAAGCCATGTTCAACGATTTTCTTGTGTCTAGTGTTTGTCAAAATGTCAGCCATTGGTTGAGTTTTAACAAACCGGCTGTAGCGGTCATACTCCATGTTTGTTAGCCAGCATGTATTTCCCAAAACGGTGTAATGAAGTCCGTCCTGAGCGCGATAGCCTCGACGCTGACAATATCGGGCGTGTGAAGGTTTCACTTCTGTTGACAGTGGGGTGGCAAAAATAACCTGGCTGTCATTGGTTGCCCCCATCCAGATTTTTCCTTGCAAAATGAGCGGGTTTACGTCTTTGTAGCCGATGGTGTTCATGTTGGACATGAGCAAAAACTTCTTTTCACCCACCCATGGCAAGAACTCTCTGAACATGGAAAAAGGCGGGTTCGTCACGATCATGTCGCACTGTTGAGCAATCGCGGTGACTTCGTGGCTAAGAAAACTGCCATTGCCTTTGAGCAGATCACACGTTGTTTTGTTCGCGGTTTTAACAAACATTTTCCCGCGCTCACCAAAACATGTGGCAGTTAACGACTGAAGATTGAAACGCTCAAAATTGTCAGAAAAATAGGCAACAAACTGACTTTTCTCCCAGTCATCACACGGCAAAAGTAACCGATGGCCTGCAAAAACATTGGGGTTGTAGGAGTAGTAGTGTTCCACCTCGTTTTCGATGCATTGGTAGGTGGTGTAGAACTCGTCGTTCCTGTTTTTCTTTGCTCGATGAAGAGAATTGTTAGCCATTGAGTCCTGCCTTAGAAGGTCGTTAACGACCTACTAGGGCAAGAACTCCCTAGTAGTTGGCATATCAGCCACCTACTGAGGAGCTTTAACAATCATGATGGGTCGCAGCCACGCTTTGAGTGGTACAGCAATCGGTTTCGCAGCATTTTCACCAGTGGTTTTGCCCCACCCGGCCATTGGTCCACTGCCAGCCGGTGAGTTGAAACTTGGTGCACATCTGGGCGATATGAGCGCGCCCTACATTTTCTTGATGTGTCTGATTTTGTCTGTCATGGCATTGTGGCCTGATATTGACACAAGTAAGTCTTTGGCAACCAATTCGATCCCACCGTTAACCAATTGGATACACAAACTGGTTGCTCCATTTGGCCACCGTAAACTGACTCACGTTCCATTAGGCTTTGCCATTTTCGCGTCTTTAGTGTTTCTCGCAGCATCATGGACCGCCGAAGTTGGTGGCGTTCTGATCCGCCCAGGCAACGGCATTGTCACCGCACTGTGCGTGGCCATGCTTGCACGTGCTGTTGGGGTGAAATCGAAGAGGTACGTAATTATTTATCCGTTGGCCCTCTTTGGATTCATTTTTGGGGCCATGCTTCCTGCCACAGCAATGTGGTTCATGCCAGCAGCAGTCTTTTTTGGCATGTGGATTCACCGTCTCGGTGATTTCATCACCACCGATCATGTGCCACCTGTGACATGGCCGCTGTTTGGAAACAAGAAGGTTGGCTTCGCCATTTTGGGTAATGCCGGTTCTACACGTGAACATGTTCTGTTTGCGCTCATGGCAATCTACTCCATGTACTGCGTTTTCTGGCTGTTGTTTGCTGCTATTCCAGGCTGACATTTTTACGACCATAGATCATTTATGTGTCAGACACCTTTAACTATTTGCGCCAACATTTTTAACTCCACCAACAGCGACGTTACTGATTTTGTTGATCAGTACAACGTGCGACCCGCGCATAAAACTGTCGCGCTGCGCGCCAACTTCAAGCCCTACAACGGAGGAAAAGAACGTGAAAACGTCGAAAACGTCTTCATCGTTATCTCCGATGAACACGATATGGGCAGCGGATATACGGTGCGAGCGCACTCCGTAAAATTCGATGTGTTGGTCAAGAATTTGGCTGAACAAGAAGTGAGTGACGCGCTACAGGCGATCACTTTTGACGGGCCAGAGATTGTTGACCCTCATTCGTCTTTTACCCACCGTTGCGAAGCGTTTGAAGTTTGTCATTTTTAGACGTGCGTTACGACCATGTATAAGGCATGGATACAGTTATTGATGCCACGCTCACCGGCCAAGGTTTAGTGCCTGGCAGTGGTGAGCGCACAGCCTACAAACTCGACAAGAATTATCTTTCACCTTCGGCCATGAACGCTTTAGATCATGGTTGCCCTGCATCGTGGGCTGCTGGCAAGTTGGGTCCGTATCTTAAAGACCCCATGGCAGCGAATGAAACTGGAAACGTCATTCACGCCACCATGGAGCGCCTGTACTCTTTGGAGCCTAGCGAGCGCAACGTGGCAAACGCCTTAGTGTTCTTCGAGGAAGAAAAGCAGAAGGCGTTTGACAGTGCAGACGTTCAGTACACTCGCAAAGAGTTTGATGAGCACTTTGCCATGTACGTTCCTGCCATTCAGAGTGTGTTCGACAAGAAGTATGAATACGCCCCTGATGTGCTTACCAAGGCAACCGAACTGAAACTCGGAACGTTCACAGATCCGGTCAACGTTTTTGGCGTTCCTGTCTATGGGGTGATTGACCGTCTCGATCAAGGCGAGAACGGTTTAGTCATGCGCGACTACAAGTTGCGCGGCATCAAAAACGGCAAGATCGCACGCATGCCAACCAAGAGCGAACTGGCTCGATTTGGTGATGAGTATGGACACCAGCAACGCGTCTATGTTATGGCAGCGAAAGCAGCAGGTATTGGTGAGATTACTGAATCCAAGCTGCTTTACCTGGCAACAAAGCAGCAGCGCATCATCGACCTGTCTGAGCAAGCAATGGCAGATACACAAAGCCTGCTTCAAAAGACGTGGGTTAAGTACCGCCAGATGGTTGATGGCAAGTTGTTTGAATACAAGCCCTCGATTTTGTGCCGATGGTGTCCACTATCAGAAATCTGTCCTGGCGCAAACGGTCGCAAAGTTGGCTCACACATTTTTAGCGATCCTGCACCAAACCGCACATCTTTACCGCTACAAGCAGAAGTTATTAAGGAAGAAGAACAAACAATGCAATGGGGAGAAGACAAGCCGTTCAACGCTTACACCTCTAACGCTTCAATCAACATCGCATCCTATGGCGCAGGAACCGCCTTTGGCGTGGTGTCCCTGGCATGGGAGTTGATAAGCAAGTGCGAAGAGATGCAACTGACTCCCACCAACGTTGAGGCCCTGTCAAAGCGGCTATATCGAATCATTACCACCAGTGCCCAAAACAACGTGGGGCACAAGGTTGGATACAACTCTGGTGCGATCACGCGTTCTAGCGGAGCGTTGCGCACATTTTTGGAAACCCACACCCCTCCTGTTGGCAATGAAGAAGACATGGATCAGTGGGAAGCCAAGGCTCTGCGCGCTATCGGAGCGATGAGTTCTATCGCCTTCGATCTGATCGACGAACACGAAAAGTGAACCGCATTCACGACCATATATGAAGTGTCCACAACATTTTGACGTAAAGGATTTTTCATGGACGAGTTGAGTATGAATCTGGCTATCGCTCTAGGAAAGATGGAAGCCGGAAGCCCCGAAGATTTCGACGACCCGCGCGACTATATTGGGGCTGTTCGCTACCATGCCGGACAAATGGCACTGTTGTTTGAAAACAAGTACGTGCGACGCAATGCTGAAGTAGTCTTCAATGCTGGCGTTGAGTCAGATAAGACATGTAAGCGTTTTTCTGGCGTGTTTGTTGGTCTGGAAAAGGAAGAATCTTCCCGTCGCGGAATCGTTACTCTCAAGACGAAGCCTTCACCTCGAAATGAAAACGGCATTGAAACAGTGCGTACCGCTCCGGCTTACACCTTCGAAGGCAAGCAGATCGTTAGCCGTCTTTTGGGTGGCCCCAAGGATGCAAATGGCAACCGCCCTGGTGAATCTTTGATCAATCACAAGCTGCTGCTTTACGTGGACATGGAAGAGATGCCCAACGGCAATAAGGTTCGAGTGCTGTCGGACTTTGTGGATCTTGGCCCTGCTGACTAAGACATGCAAGCGACAAAGAAGCGACTGGGTTTCCAGTCGCTTCTTTGTCCACATGTTTGTAGGGCATAGGCGATTTTCTACGAAAGGTTTACGCCAATGACTGACACCTGGATGTCCAACAACAACATCTACACCGAGATGCAGCCTGAAACTGTGGTGGATGAACCTGTTGTTGAGGAAAAGCCAAAGCCGAAACGTCGCAAGCGCACTGCCACAACCAGACGTTCTTCCAGTAAGAAGATTTCTGCCGAAGTTGTTACTGAAGTTCTGTACGTCCACTCGTTCATCGAAAATATGGACAGCGCGGCTCGAAACGCATTCAGTTCCCTCTTTGGAACAGACAACACTGAGTCGTTGACTATCGAAGTTCTCACTTCAAACAAGAAGAACGACCTGAGTGACATGTTCATAATCTTTGATCAAGACGAAGCTGACCGTGCCCTTCATGTTCTTGCACTCCGCGTTGAAACCAACGGCAAGGCTCGTATGAAGTCTCTGTTCGACACCATGAGCAAAGCCGGTTTCATTAACGAAAAGATGGGTTCCTCCCCGGTCGAGGCTGCACGCCAGATCGCAAACGCCATCACAGAAAACGCAGAGTCCATCAAGGTAATGCGCGAAGCACTGTCTGAGTAAAAAACAACAAGGAGTCACTACCCATGGCCGATAAATGCACGCTCTATCGTTTGCGCGAAAAACACCACGAAAACATTCACACACCAGACAAATGCAAGAAGTGTTTTGCCGTGTGCAAAAACCCTGCGCTGCCTGGAACTACGTGGTGTCAAGAGTGCATCGATGCGGCCATGGGTAGTGGAAATCCTTTGGTGATGTGTTGGGCAAACAATCTAACGAAAGCACCGCAGGAAGGCACAACAATTTTGACGCTTCTAGGACAACGCCGATGATGAGAAAAAGTCGCAAAAAGAATGAGCACAACAACTGGTGGAACCAGCCACAAGCATCTCCGACTGACAATGCTGTTGCCCTATCTGCTCGTGGGCGTAGGGCAGCTCGTTACCGGTGGATCATCATTGCTTGCCTTTGCTCTTTCCCCGTGCTCGCTTTCTCAATGCTCTACGTCTTATCTGACGTAACAAGTGACAATTCTTCGAGCGTTGTTCAAACAGACGGTCCACCCGTACAAGTGAGAGCCGCAGCACTTGACACTGTTGACAGATGGGTAAACGACCCTGGCTGTCCACTGTCGGACCCTCATGTTCTAGGTTTCGATTCAGCCGACGTTGTGCCACTGCCTGATGTCAACAACAACAAGTTGCCCACATACACCACCTACAACGCACATGTGATCGTAGCCTCCCAGGTTTCAACCTACATGGTGAGTGTGAATATCAATTACGACCCGGCGTTCGGTGTTGATGTCATTGGCAACCCCACGCTCATGCCCGTCAAGCCAAGCCAGAAAGACTGGTCAGATGAGAACTGGGCTGGCACAAAATCTCTGGGGGCAAATGAACCGATTAAACGTGCAGTGTCAGCATGGTCTAAAGCGTTCACCTCGGGAAATGTCGATGAATTGACTACCGTCGTTGGCGATCCAGACTCAAATCACCTCTACTTCCCTCTTACCGGTATTGGTGACTACACAGAAAACATCACTTTGGTTGCCACGCGCGCTGTAGATAAGGGTGCAGACCCAGATGAAAGCGTTGTCATGGTGCATGTGGATCTGGCAATGAATCGTGCAGGTGTCAAAGAATCATCCGTTTCGGGCTATGACCTTCTTATTGACAGTGCAAACACTGGCTCTGCTCGCGTCGTTGCCTGGGGGCCAACAGGAAGTGGACCGACATTGCAGCCTTTTGAAAACGCTGTCTCCGATGTTCCGGCTCCCGAACCTGAGCCAACTGTGAACCCAACTGCAAGTGCAACACCAGGAGGACGCAACTAATGGCAGACGTTACGCCACGTCCCACATTCGTCTACTCTCAGCCAGACCGTGACGATCCTGGTCTTTTGGTGTCCACATCGGGCGGTGTCATGCTGTATCGCTCAATCCCCATGGGGCCAGTAACAGATGCTCGAACAGACGAAGACCGTCTCAACTGTGCCGTTGCTATGGACAACATTTTTTTGGAACTTTCACGCATGGTGGGTGGGAGAATTCGCCGTCGAACCTTGTTGAAAAACAACTACCGTCAGTTCCACATTCTTTCCACAGTGACAGACGATCATTTTCACGCAGATCCAGCTATTACCCCCTCTGCTTCTTCATACAATGCGGAGTTTGGCTCGCTATCAACTTCGAAGCGAACAGTTCTTTTTGGCGTACCACTGATTCCTACGGCAAGGCGTGACACGTTCAAACAAGCCATCTACGACATCGCAGAGATGCTTGTTGAAGGTGGAACCACCATGGACGACTTCACCAAAGACCGATACAACGTCGGCCAAGCCATGAAGCGTTCAGGACTGAAAATCCCGACAGTGGACGAAATCAAAACCGCTATGGGTTGGTGGAATCAAGGTCAATGGCCTGACACTATCAACCTCCCTCATGGCGATCACCTGCACATTTTTACCTCTTTCTCTTCTGCACAAATCGCTCAGCGTGCCATGCAGCGCCAGACCGAATGCACCACATGGGGGCAAGATCTGCCCGGCCATCGTGTCTACACCCTGGCCTGTCTTGATGACACAAATCTGGGATGGCAAGTAAAAAACGCAGACGATCTTGCTGCCTGGGCTTCACGATTGCATCGCGGTGGTGCAGCGGCAATCAGTATTCGTGGAAGTGTCGAGCCGCCAGATGTCACACGCAGTGAAATGCGTCGTCACCGCCGCCAGTACGAAGGTGACATTCGTGAATCTCAAGCGAAAGGCAAAATGGATAAGGCTGAGGCTGAACAGGCCGCAGCCAATCTGGCAGCAGCAGAAAATGCTTACGCCGTCGGTGGTCCCCCAACCTTGACCCAGACACGCGTCACTGTTGCTATGGATGGACAGTGGCTTGATCCGACAACCATTGGTAAAGAAATCGGTCTATCAATGGTTCCCCGTGTGGGCCGACAAGACTTCATGCTTGAAGAAACTCAGTTGTGCTCCAATGTGCTAGAAAACCCGCACGTTAAAGACTGGCCTATGCAAATGGTGTCATGTTCTGGGATTGCAGATGTTTCTATTGTCGGTGATGGTCCATCTAGTCCGGTGATTCTTGGGTTCACAGAAAATGACCGCCAGGCCGCAGGTTTCACACCGTCTCGTGCTGGTGACGATGACACCGCGCCGTTTACCGCAGTAGTGGGTGCAACCGGATCTGGTAAAAAACTTCCACTAAATACGCTGCTGGAAACACCACACGGCAAGATTCCTTTACGCCTAGTCAAGCCTGGGACGACTCTACTTGGTATGGACGGCAAGCCCACCCGCGTCACAAGCCTGTCTGATATTGACGAAAAACTGTCGATGCGAACCATGCTTTTTGACACAGGTTTTAAGCAGGTTTCATGCGTCGATCATCAGTGGCTCGTTAGCGATCACCAGTCACGTGAAAGTGGTGTTTTTGATCGCCAACCTCTTCTTGATACAGCAAAGATTCTTCATGACGGAATCACTGACGGTTCCATTACGACATTGGAGCAAGCCAGCCAAGCAACCGGCTTGACGATGGCTGACATTGAACTCAACCTTGTTGACGATCAAAGCGTTAAAGCCCTCGAAACTCGACTCATTGAGCGATACAACGGTGTTATTGGTATTAACCAGCGTTTGACCACTTCACACATTGAAGCGCTAATCGAGCGCAAGTGGGCTATCCGTGTGGCCGATCCTTTAGATGTTGACAACCACCTTGTGCTTGAAGACCCGCACAGTTACGGGCGCATGATTGCTCAACGAGGGTTGGGTAAACGCTGCGTCAACACATGCGGGTTTGGTGGTAACGGTATCTCTGTGGCTACTTCAATCATGCGTGCCAACATCTCTATCCGGCAGTCTGTCTACGATGCCATTGCACAAGAAAATGGTGGCGATGTGTTGCGCACTGCTTACAAGCAAACCGCGCAATCGTATGTGCAACTGGCACAAACTCTTGGCTACAAGGTTTATAAGCCGGTTTATGACGGCCATGTTTACCAAGTCAGAGTGGATCGCACCGACAAGTGGATTCACATCGTCGATATTTCACATGCTCCAACTGTTGCCGGACGCTGCTTGAGTGTGGACAACGATAGCCACACTTACCTAATCGACGGATGTTTGCCAACATCCAACACCATGCTGCTTTATCGCGTAAGTCAGTTGATTTCACGTGCCGGATTAGACGTAATTTCTTTCGGCCCAAAGCCAATGTCTAGTGCTGAAAACATTGTCAACGCAACTGGCGGTCGACTCATTGACCTGTCAGATTTGATGAGTGCTGAGGGGATCTTTGATCCGTTACGTTACTCTCAATCTATTGAGGCAGCAGTGCATCAATGTGCCACCAACATTTTGAACATTAACCCCTGGGGTACTCAGGCGGCTCGTGGCATGCACGAAGTTGATTTGGGTAGTGCGCTTTACGCCGGAGCCATGGCCGGGTTCCGTTCTACTGGCGGTGCTCTCATGTGGGCGCGACAAAACGGCTACGCCACACCAGAACTTGTTGATCCGATTATTAAAGCGGCCAACTCATCTCCCCAGTTCCGCTCCTTCGTCGGTTTCAGCAATGACGGACCAACACTGTCAAACTTCCGTGGCTGGACTCATATACAGGTTGGTCGCACTCCGCTCGACCTGCCCTCTGAAGTCACGGTAGTTAAAGGCAATGAAACACTTTCAAACCGTATTGCCTTGACACTGGTGCGTAGCGTTGTGAACTCCTGCATTTTCGCTCTGCAAGAGCGTGGCGGAACATTGCAGCTCGATGAGGCATGGACATTCATGATGGCAGGTCCAGACGAGTTGGATCGTGCTGGTCGTTTGTGCCGTGAGTTTGGCGTAGACATCATTATGTATAACCAGAAGGTCACTGAAGCGATTAACGCCGGTATTGAGGGCTACTTTTCTCGCGGCGTGATTTTGCCGGTGGACTCAGAGATTGAAGCAGAAGCGGCTTTACGCCTGTTTGACAAGACTTTGTGTAATGAGGATCGTCTTGCTCGTTTACGTGCTAAAGCCACACGCGGTGAAGGCACAGCAACCCAACCCAACTGGTCTTCTATGCGCCACTTGAAAGACCCTGACACTGGTGCACTGTTGCGTGGCACGATTGGGTTTTACATGGACCTTGACGGTCGTTTCGTACCCATTGAGATTGTCTTGCCACCCTCGTTCCTGGAGGCGGCAACAACCAACGCTGCTGTGCTTCGCGCGCGCAGATCCGCACAGATGACATCATGACCAACTTTGACATCTCAGCTCACCCCAGGGCGCGTAACGGCAAATTCATAGCAAAAAATGCTGGTAAACCCGTTGCGCGCCTTGGGATGAATGAGGTTTTAGATAAGATCAATAATTTTGATGTTTCCATGGCAACAGACCGTGATGTAGTTCAAACTGTGCGTGCTCTACGATCCGGTATATATCCGCACAGGTGATTATGTACCCCCATGTCCACATGTGTCATGGGTGTAAGGCACATTCACACCTGCAAAGGAAAAACAATGCTACCCATGGCAAGTGAAAAGGTTGATTTCGTCGAACCTTTTAACAAGTTGCTCGACGCTATTGAAGGCGCGATCAACGCCCAAGGCTTGTGGACCGCTATTTCTTATGTTGGCATTGTAATTTTGCTTGCCACTTTAGTCACATGGTTGTTCCAAAAGCGTCGCGGCGGAAGCGTCAATGGCCAAGATGCCAAGACATTCTTCTGGCCCCTGCTCATTGGCGGTATCTGTGTCGCGCCAAAGGGCATTATCCCGATTCTGCTCAAAATTCTGGGTGGTGCTATCAACATCATCATCCACGGGGTCGAATCGCTCTGATATGGCGATGTACGACCTCACTGAGATGACAGGGGTTCGCGCAGATAAGGCACGTACCACCATGATCGGCTACACCCAGATTCCCGCAACCTGGATTCGACCGATTATGTATGGCGGTTTGACGGGCATTTTTCTTACTGCTCTTACCCTTGTCATTCTCGGCCCAATGTCTTTGCTGTTCACGATTGTTTGCCCGCCTTTAGCCATTTTTCTCATGGTTGATGACGTTGAAGCCCCATGGAAAAAGATGGCACTCAAAACGCGAAGCCGTAACGAACAGTTTTTGTGCTCTAACGTCAAACTCGACATGAATCCAACGAGTTTTGTTCGTCTCGTGCCCTCGTGCACACCGATTGTTAAGCGATGAGAATATGCTGAAGCGGCTTGAAAAAATCGTTCTTGGAATCATCATTTCCGTAGGTCTTTTAGGGCTGATGATCGCTCCTGCCTCGGCTAACATTAACCATGCCCAGGCAGCGCAAGTGATGTTTTTGCCAATGGACGAAGTTGACCCTTACGATGATCCTGGTGCGCCAGATCCTGCTCTGTCCACATCGACTAATCCGTGTATTGGTTCAACAGCCGCTTCAACATCGAATCTTCTCCCTATTAACCGCTGGGGAGATTCTGTCGATTCGTTCCACTCTCGTCTTGATGCTAAATCCACATCTGACGTGAGCGAAAAAGTTTCTCGCAACAGCGTCCAGTCGAACATCATGGGGTTTGGCAACTCCATGTGGCGCATTGGCTCATCTGCACTATTTGCTTCTGGCCGTTTTTGCCCCATGGACTCAATGGGACATCCCATTGATTCTTTCGTCGGCTCGCTGGGCGAGATTTTTTCAAGCTCAGGTCTGATCGCCATTTTGATGGCATGGACAATCATCTCTGCCTTACTTGATATGCGCAGAGGCATGTTGGCCGCAGCAGTGGTGAAAAGTGTTTTTTCCAGGATCGTCGTACTGGCCTTCATCATGCTCATGATTAGCGGTGCGGGGGCATCGACAGATACCACACCTGGCCGTTTTTCTCCGTGGTGGTGGGTGACAAAAACAAATGCGGTTGTTGACGCTTCAGCTTCATTCACTACAACCATGCTCACAACCGCTGGCGGAGATCCCAACAGTTCAGGCTACGTTAATGTTTATGATGGGAAAGCATTGTTCGATACTGAAGTCATGTGTAGCGGCGATGAAGCCCATACTGGCTACATTGAGTTTTTACATGGCAAATACACCACAGCGTTTGGCGCTACCAAAACTTCAGCAACAATGCCTTTGACCCTCTCAAAACTGTGGGAAGGCTCTGCGCTACCAGCATGGGTAACTGAACAGTTTGGATCTGACAACCCCTACGCAGACAAAATCTTCTGCTTCTATCCAGAAGCAGGAGAAATGGGCAACTCTGTTAGTCGAAACTACTTTGCACAGTTTTTAGGCCAATCAACCGGCGGCGAATACAGCAGTGATTTCATCGTTGGTTGCACAAAGAAGGCTGACGGAAGCGAATGTTCAACGAAGCCTACCAACGCAATGAAAATGGACGACACACAGACCACTGACCGTGCGTTGGTTGGTTGGGCTGCATGTGTGCCAACCGGGCCAGAAAACGCTTTGGCGCGAACAACGCAGTGGAGTGATATTGGCATCTCCGATGATGACTGTAAGGCATGGTGGACCGGCGGAGAGATTGGCAGTTCAACCCTTGAGTGGAAAGACGACGCTGACAAGGTGAAAGAACGTGCTGGCCAGTATCCAGCCGCCTACAACTATGTGACTTCCCTGCATGGCAAGGGCAATTCTTCATCGATGGCAACAACCATCTTTTTTGCCATTGGCTCGCTGATCATCATGGCTGTTTTTGTCCTGCTGGCAGCAATCCAGGCAGGTACAAAACTGATTCTGGTGTTCTGCATCTTGTCACTGTTCGTTGCAGGAATGAAAGCCCTAGCACCAGGCAGCCATATTGAGCCTATTAAAAAAGTGAGCATACAGATTGTTGGCGCATCATTTTTAGCCTCTGGTGCAGGCATGATCTTGTCGTTTGTCATGAGCGTGACCATGCTAATTTCTAAACTCGGTGTGGCCACATTCGGCCCTGGTGAAATCGGCTCACTGCTGTTTACATCTGTCGGACCGCTGATCGCTGTCTACATGCTTCACAAGATTTTCAAGACACTTGGTGCACCAAGTCCTTTCTCCCCCAGCGGTATGAAGTCCTGGGGTGGGGCGGCACTGCGTGGCGGGTTGATTGGCGCAGCAGGTGCTGGTGCAGTTAACGCTTTAGACAATTTGCGTAGCCGCCGAAGCGACCTGAAGGAAGGCATCGAAAAGGCTCAAAACTCTACACCTAGTACGGCTCCTGGTGGTGGCCGTATCGGTGGAGAAAAGCCACGCTCAGCAACAGAAGAACTACAAAACACTGGTTTTGCAGATAACAATTCTGTCGATGATATTGGCAGTGAATCTGAAGAAGAAGTGGGCAAGTTCGGTGTTCTCAAACAGCGCGCGGTGAAGGCTGTTGCTGGTAGCAAGGTTGGTCAAGCAGCAAGCGGTGCTGGTCTGAAAGCACGTGAGGTCTACGGCAAGGTTCGCGCCGTGCCTGAGATTGATCGGGCTATTGGCGGTCTGAATAAGGCAAGAAACTCTGCTGCTGCACACAAGGTCGGCGCAATGGCTGCTGCCGGTGCAGGAGCAGTGGCGGCAAGCCGAGTTGGTCAAGGCGTGGCTAGTGCCGCTGGCCGCGTCAGTGCAGCTGGCGCAAGTGCTGCTGGCCGTATCGGTGCAGCAGGGGTAGCGGGAGCCGCTAAAGTCCAGTCTGCTAAAGCCTATGCTGGTGCGAAGGTTGCATCAGCAATGGCCACGCCAGCAGGACGCGCGGTGGCAATCACTGGTAAGACCGCAGCGCTTGGAGCCAAGATCGGTCTTGGGGCAACCACACTAACTGCTCGTACAGGCATGTATGTGGGCAAACAGGCTGCTCGACCATTGTCTGCTGCAAAGCAACTGGGCGATATGGCTTTCAAGAGCGATAAAGCATGGGAGAGGCAGAAGAAGAGCATCATTGAAGCCAACAAGCCGGTACAAACCGGGCCGAGAATCAATCCAGTTCCGGTTGGCGGCATAAGTATTGAGGAAGCAACAAGAAAGTTTGGCCCAATGTCTGACTTCGCTCCTCCGGTTTCTGATCTTGTCGCAAGTGAACCAGATTTCCCGGCTGATGTTCATCCAGATGGCGCTGAAATCGAGACAGGTGCGCTGCCAACAGTCTTTGATTCCGTGCCTGAAAATGTCGAAGATATTGACTCTGTAATGCCGGAGAATGCCGCGAGCGTCGATTATCTGCCTCCAATGGAGGAACCGGTTGACTACGACATTGGCGGTTTCGATGTTGAGCCGGTTTCGACTGAGCCAGACGACGCTTTGGCTCGCAACATCTTGAACAATTACCGTCAGTCATACGAAAACTCTCAGGCCCAGCAAGTCATCAACCAGATGGAACCACCGGTAGAGTCTTATATGCCTGATCCAGACATTGTTCCAGAAACTCCCGCATATTTAGCAGACCTGCCCCTCCCCAATGAGGAACAGTGGTTTGACTAAAAATATCCGCTAGGTGATTTGGAACCTAGCGGATATTTTTTCAGTTGAACTGGTTAACGATCCACCATTTACCGTCATACTGGGTTACGAGCAGATCGCACTGATCGTCACCTGAAACGTATCCGGTTTTGTCACTTTCGCCGTTCGGTTCAAAGGCGATGTTTTTGGCATCGTTCATGGTTTGAGCGCAGTCATCGGAGATGATCTTTTTAATGATGTCCTCACACCCGCTGCTGCACGTTTCAACCTTTGAGCCTCCCTCGTCGTCAAGGGAACTGGCATTCATCATGGTCACGGAAGCGATTTTAGAAAAATCTCCGTCGTGTCGAGCCTGAGCCACATCTTTGTAAAGATTTTCTGGGCTACTCTGGCTTACGCCACCCCCGCACGATGCACATAGGGCAATTGTTGCTAGAGCAACAGCAGTGGTTGCTAAACGTTTCATTGTTTCTCCTATGGACGCTGGACGTACCAACGTCCATCTTCTTGAACCATTTTCAATTTACAGGGGTTTTGACCAACAAGTGCGACTCGACCATTAGGATCTTCGTGCACCTCGTCGTTGTCCGTAAACCTCTGGACATCAACAGTATTAGGGTCAATATATTTGTCGTTCAGACATTCGTCACGGTGGAAGTCGAGAACCTTTTCAGCAATCTCTGAGCAGCCCGATTCGCATTTAGTAAGCTTGTAATCATCTGGCATGTGAAGTGGTGGGTTTTCAGAAAGCATGACTTTCCCAACCTCATCGTAGTTTTTATCAATGAGGTCAGCCACGATTTGAGTGTATGCAACACGTGGATCTGTATTGTTGATGCCCTCGTTCTGAACCTGTTGGACAGGCGCAGACGCATCCTGATCGCCAGAGGTGTCTGTGGCGGCGTTATTAGAACCACATGAGGCACACAGAGCAATTGCTGCTAGGGCAATGAGGCTGCGAGACAGACGCTTCATTGATAAAGCCTTTCGGAGTTAAAAGCGCGTATGCCAATACTATGTCATAAAACACAATGACAAGCAATGACAACAAGATAAATAAAGAAGTGATTGCTTTCACTTAGATTCGGCGGCTTGTATTGTGCCGATGAGGTACGAGATGGGCCACAATTATTCACGAATGAATAAATATGCACTGCCAGGGGCAGCCAGATCACAGCGTTGCGTAGCCTGGAACCGATAAAAGGCCGGTGAAAAAATATGTAGGCTCATACCCCTACGGGGTATGAGCCTACATATTTTCTAAAAGCCCTTGCGCTGGCTGCTTTTCTCCGCCTTGCTCAAAAACGCAACATGCCCGTTAAGGGGTCTAGCAGGAAAACTGAGCCACTTTTAGAGCCTTACCCTACACCGATAGCCAAGTGGCTC
>NZ_KV700386.1:339350-352708 GCF_001687305.1 Actinomyces vulturis | reverse complement strand
GCGTGATTTAGCCCGTGACACACTCGGGCTAACAAACAGCGACAAGGCACAGTCTGGCGTTGGACAAATCACCACGTTCAACCAACTCGGGTTCAAGGGGATCTGATTCGCCCTGGGTTTTGTTCCGATCCATGACCTGAGAGGATCTGAACATAACCAGCAAATACACGCCTGATATGCGAGCTAAGGCAGTGCGTCTGGCTGTGGAAGGCATCAGCAAAGAAAAATGCAGCATCGATGCTGCCTGTAGGGAGGCCCCCCCCAGATTGGGGTTTCACCCCCACACGCTGCGTAACTAGCTCAAAGCATCCAGAGCAACACATCAGCCCACCAAAGAGATGAGCTGTTACGAGTTGGCTGTCGAAGTGAAGGAACTACGTGCCAAACTGTCTGAAATGCAGCGAGCCAACGAGATTTTGAAAGCGGCATCGGCTTTTTTCCTAGCAGAACTCTCCCGTCCCGGCCCGCGATGATCCGCTTTATCGATGAACACAAGGATCGTTACGGGGTCGAGTTGATTTGCCGGACACTACGTGAACACCTCAAAGGCAGGTTCATCACCTCGCGTGCTTACCGGTACGCCAAGACCAGGCCGCGTAGCGCCCGCACTATTCGTGATGATCAAGCAGGTGCATGAGGACAACTACAGCGTCTACGGCGCGGTCAAACTTACCCAAGCCCTACGTCGTGAAGGCTGGCACCTGGGAAGTGACCAGGTGGCGCGTTTGATGAAGATCGCTGGTATTCGTGGGGTGATCCGTGGTCGGGGCGTGAAAACCACCCTCTCTCGCGGCGGCAAGGATGATCGCCCGGATCTAGTCAAGCGTCAGTTCCGTGCTGATGGCCCTAACCAGTTGTGGGTGGCTGACATTACCTATGTGCGTGTACGCACGGGGTTTGTGTACACGGCTTTCGTCACGGACGTGTTTAGTCGCAAAATCGTGGGGTGGGCTGTGCGTACCTCCATGAAAACAGAGGCTTTGCCTCTAGAGGCGCTTAATCATGCCTTAGCGTGTGCTACTGGGGACATGAGCCAGTTGGTGCATCACAGTGATCGTGGCAGCCAGTACGTATCCCATCTCTACACTGAGCATCTGCGACAGCAGGGAATCAAACTTTCTGTTGGGACAACAGGTGATTCTTACGATAACGCCATGGCTGAGAGTGTCAATGGCCTATACAAGACCGAGTTGATTTATTCGCGGTAGTGGAACAGTGCTTTTGAGGTGGAGTATGAGACGATGAGCTGGGTTCATTGGTGGAACACTAAGCGTCTTCACGGTGAACTTGGTTTATGTACACCCCAGGAGGTGGAAGAGGAGTATTATGCCGATGACACCGCCCGGGTGTTAGCGACCCAATGACGGAACAAAACCCAGGGCGAATCAGACTGGTGTTGGATTTCAGGTCTGTAGCCCCTCGGGTTACACCGCCTTGCCAAGTTCGTCGATGAAGTCCAGTTGGATTTCAGATCTGTAGCCCCTCGGGTTACACCATCACCGTCAGGAGGCTCAAGTGAGGGAGTTGGATTTCAGATCTGTAGCCCCTCGGGTTACACCCCTCCGGCGTGTAAATAACACCGGATAGGTTGGATTTCAGGTCTGTAGCCCCTCGGGTTACACCAGGTGGCAGGCCCACCAGGTAGAACGGAGTTGGATTTCAGGTCTGTAGCCCCTCGGGTTACACCAGGCCATAGCGCGGCACGTTCAACGTCAGTTGGATTTCAGGTCTGTAGCCCCTCGGGTTACACCGTGAACACTGCTAACAGTGGACACGTGCGTTGGATTTCAGGTCTGTAGCCCCTCGGGTTACACCTGAGATCCAATAACCTCTAGCAATAGAGGGACATTCCCCATCTCACTGTGGGTGGGAGCATTACCCCCGCTAGGCATCGACCTAGTGGGGGTAAGCAAATTCTTGGAGCGCTTTTGCTGCATGTTTCAATAATATTCATCGGCCAACACACTCCGACCATGAGTGAATTGTCAGTTACTTCAGAGAGGACAACCACCGTGGAATACGTAATCGGCATTGACGCAGGAATCCGATCACTGGGCTTTTCAGCAGTCCAGTACGCAGACGGTAAGCCTGTCAACATTTTGGAAGCTTACACTCAACTCCACGACGGGGGAGTGTCACCGCGCGATGAAAAAACAAAGGTCAGCCGCCGCCACAACAACGGCCTGGCACGCCGTGCGCGTAACGCTAAAAAGACTCGTAAGCAACGTCTCAAGGCACTAGATAATCTTCTTGACCGCCTGGGTTTGCCTGAAACCGATATTCCAGGAGACCAGTTCTGGTCTGTTCGTGCACAACTCATGGAACGCTACATTGACAACGACACAGAGCGTCTAGGAAAGATCCGCGCCGTTGTTCGTCACATGGCGCGCCACCGTGGCTGGCGCAACTCATATCAGAATGTGCAGTCCATTGATCCGCTTGCACAGACACCCGTCTCTACGGCGCTTGCTGACACCATCTACCGTTCAATCAGCCAGTATGCTGCACAAAACGGCGGCATTCGTGGAAGCCGCAACTGCCAGAATGTGCCGTTCAACTCCATGCGTCAAAGCGACAACCTGGCAGAGTTGAACACAATCTTTGCCACACAACACTTTGATCAAGACAGTGCACGTGAGATTGTGCAGGCTGTGTTCTTCCAAAAGAGTCCACGTGGCTCTCATGTTGAAAACGTCGGCTACGATCAACTGCCCGGAATGACCGATAAGCCCCGTGCAAGCAAGGCAAGTTTGGCTTTCCAGGAGTTTCGTATCCTGCACACGTTAAGCAACCTGAAAGTGAAAGACGCTCACGACGAGCGTTCTTTGACTCTCGATGAGATTGAGAACGTGTCTGACTTTCTTTTCTACGAGGCTGATGAGAACGTCTCATGGTCTGACGTTGAAGCCGTCATTGGGCTAGGCGAGAACGAATCCTTGACCGGCTACTCTTTCAAGCGCGGTTTTTCTCGCCCTCCGTTCAACACCACGTTCAAAGAACTGCGTCGCAATGACAGCATTTTCGCTGGACAAGATGAAGACGTTCTTGAAGCGGTTGTTGATTTGCTCATTGATCAGCGCAGCAGTGACCTGGCCGAAGATTTTCTTAGCCGTTTAGACGACAGCGAACTTTCTTCATTAGATTCGTTGCGCTTTGAGATTGGTCGCAGTCCATACAGTGCGGACTCGCTCAACCTCATTAACGAGGGTCTAATGAGTGGCTACACTTTGCCCTACACTCTCTACCGTTTCTTTGGCGTAGATCCCACGTGGAAGCCGCGCCCCAGCCGGTTAGATGAAAAGACCGGCAACCTGGCTGTAGACCGCGTATTGTCTTATGTCCAGTCTTTCGTTGACCACTGCACAGACACCTACGGTCAGCCAAGCAAGGTGGTTATTGAAAGCGTCAAAGACTCGTTCACCTCTGTTGCGAAAGCGCAAGAGAAGGCAAGCAAGGCCAACCGGCGCTTCCAGATCCGTCAGAACAACCATGAGCGCTTCACAGCGGAAACTGGTCAGCAGCCTTCTGTGCGTGCAATGAAACGGTGGGAGGCAGTCAAGCGTCAAAAGAATGAGTGTGTCTACTGTGGCGCGTTCATTGACTTTCACTCCTGCCAGCGCGACCACATCATTCCCCAGGCTTCTGACGCATCAAACTCTGTGGAAGAAAACCTGGTGGCCGTGTGCGCCCCATGCAACCAAGAAAAGAGCAACACTCCTTTCGCTGTGTGGGCCAAAACCACTGATCGCAAAGGTGTGAGCGTCAAGGCTGCTATCAAACGGGCGAAAAAGTGGAAGTACGATAAGAGCGTTGAAACTTTTGATTCGTTCATTGCAGTGCGTAGCGGTGTTATTCGTCGGCTCTCGCTGACCTCGTATGCTGAGGTTGATAGCCGCCAAATGGCTCCGGTTGCACGGATGGCAGTTGAGATGAAAACCCGTCTCATGGACTATCTGCCGGATACTGAAGTGGTTGCATACAGTGGTGCGCTCACTCACGCCGCATGGATCGAAGGTGGTTTCTCAGAGAAGAATTGGCTTCATGGTGGTCCAGGAAAGCAGCGCGGAGACAACCGTCACCACGCACTTGATGCCATAATTTTTACGCTCATGAACGACGACATTGCTCGCGTGTTTTCCACCCAACTCAAATGGTATATCAACTCACGTAACACCGACATTGGCCAGATGAAGTTGAGCAAAAAACAACTTCAAGCAATCGAATCGTTCAAGGAGCGTAGTGCTCACATGATCACGCTGATTGATGAAAACATCGGCTCGATTGATGTACGCACGCCGGTTCGCAAAAAGTTGTACTCAGGCAGCGTTCATGAAGACACAATCAAGCCTTTTGACCGTAGTCTCAAACTGACTGACAAACTTTCTGCCAGCGACATTAAGCGCGCTGCAACACCGCAGCTCTATGATTTCTTGACCTCGTTTGCCTCATACTCGCCCACGCGTGGCTTGCCTGCTGATGCTAACCGTCGAGCAAAAAAGCCTGTTGCTGGCCTACACAGTGACGGCACACTTGATCTGTTTGGTTCATCGAGCGCATGTGTGGCCGTGCGCGGGGGATGGGCACTCATTGGTGCAGGCGTGCACCATGTGCGCATTTTCAAGCACAAGGACCGCTACATTTTCCAGCGCGTGTTCACCAGCGATCTTGCTGGCAAAAAGGGTTCGCTGTTCTATGCGAAGTTGCCCAAGTCATCTATGACCATGCGCCAGTTATCCACAAAAGACGCTCTGGCCATTCATTCTGGCGACGCTAAGCGCATTGGCGCGCTCCAACTCGGTTCAAAGGCACAAGTCAATGGACGGACATGGATCGTGCGCGCATGCAATAGCGGCAAACTGGTTCTTGAAAACCCCTATGATAAGAGCGAGACAACTATCGTGCGTTGCCCGTCAGTGACAGACTTGGCTCTGGCTGTTGGATTTTAGGTCTGTAGCCCCTCGGGTTACACCTACACCATCGCTTATTGCCGCACAGATTGTTGGATTTCAGCTCTGTAGCCCCTCGGGTTACACCCCGGGCAAAAAATATAGAGTGTGTGATTGTTGGATTTCAGCTCTGTAGCCCCTCGGGTTACACCCCGTGATCGATGACCTCGTGCCCGTGCTGTTGGATTTCAGCTCTGTAGCCCCTCGGGTTACACCATGGCCGGATATGTTCACCACCAGCGCGGTTGGATTTCAGCTCTGTAGCCCCTCGGGTTACACCTGAGATCCAACAACCTCTAGCAATAGAGGGACATTCCCCATCTCACTGTGGGTGGGAGCATTACCCCCGCTAGGCATCGACCTAGTGGGGGTAAGCAAATTCTTAGATATTTGGTCGGCTGCAGAAAATGTTTACTCTCAAAACTTTTCCCGATCATAATTAAGGCAGGTGTCAGCGCAATATTAATAAGACTTTCTCGCAAGAAATAACAACGAGAAAATTGATCGCACTAAAAATGCACATTCTTATATATGTAGACATAATAAACGACTCTGAAGTATATGGGGAATGTATTTAAATAGTTGAAACTTTTTAGTAAAACTGTAATAAATAAATGCGTTGTAAACACGAGAGCACGGGCCGTCGAAGAGACGGCCCGTGCTCTCACCTCTAGTGGAGATGTCACTTAGCGGAAGTGATGGTGACTTCAGAAACCTGAGACAGCAGAGAATCGACTGCTGAGGAAGGAACTGCGTCTAAATCATCCATGAACTTTTTGGTCTTGCTCATAGACTTCGTGTTACCCATTATTACACCTCTTAACAAAAAATTGAGACAAATAAGAAACTTACGCCTTCATTCCTTCAGTGAGGTTTCAGACCTAGAATAAAAAGAGTTCGGGATTGTTACAACTAATCCAATAACAGTCCAAAGACCAACTGCAATGAGCAAAGAAACTGTTGGATTAAATGCCAAATCAGTGAAATATCCAACTTGTAAACCAATTAGAGTGCCCACTGCTCCAAACGAATATGACCAACTCATGATTCGAGCAAATTGCTTACCTTTAAATACTACTTGTCGATAAGTCTCAAGTACGACAACTCGAATACGGTTAAGTACAACGATGATAAAAATAAATGACAAAATGGCAAACGAGTTGATAGTAGCAAAATGAGTATATGCAACAAAAGACATGATCAGTGCGGCTGCGCCAAAAGCCGTCAATCGAAGGACAAACTCAACATTTGTTTTCTTTTTAACCCATGACGCTAGTAGCGGACCGACAGCAGCGGCAACACCAAAAACGACTAATACTACACCCATCCCAGAATATGCAGATGAGACAAAGTTAGAGTCACCAATGGTACGAGCAGCCCATAAAAGGAATAATTCGCCAGTCAATGCTGAAGCTACTCTGATTAACAATGACAATAAGGGGGAAGCGGGTCCAGAGAGAAAAAGATCCTTAAAAAACCGTGCGACAGGCATAGACTCGCCCGTAGCTTGCCAGTCTTCATCATCTGACTCTTCCAAGGGAGGTGCTGCCCACTCATGACGTGCGTATAGCCGAAATGCTGCACCACCTAATGACAGAAATATGTTTGCTACTAAAAGAGTCACGATTGACATTGACGCGAAATATGAACCTAAAGGTCCACCAACCACGAAACCCAAAGTTGCAACGGCGGAATATAAAAATGCGTTGAACCCAAGAGCAATATCTTCATCTACGTCAGCAAGAACAGCCCCATAGAACTCATCGGCGATGTCACTTATTGGTGCTAAGAGAGAATCAACTAGCACGAATAGAGTTAAGACAATTGCTGACGGAAGAGTGTTAGTAACGATTAGAATCACAGCAACAAAACTCAATAGAGTTTCGGCTAAATCCACTCCGATCAATGCACTGTCCGGGCTGTAGCGTGAAACCACTCGTGCGTACAGTGGAAAGAAAAACACAGCAATTTGTTCAAGCGTCTTAATTGCAACAAGGAAACCCACTGCAACAAGTCCGGCGGCAGTCGTTGCATCAAAACCTGCTTCGACAACTGAATTACCAAAAGCACTGGCAATAAGACCAGCAATCATCAACCTTCTTACGCGAATAAGTTGATTCTTTTTTTTCAAAGATAAAGAAGTCATTCTATTCCTCAAGTAAAAACCGGATATTTTCTTCATTTCGCAATCTTCCTAAAAGAAGAATTGGTTGATTGAAAATGAGATTATTCAAAGTTTCAAGACCTAGAACTACAACATGGGATACAACAACACTCCCTGCGGCAATGTCGTCGCGCCAAATGCACCTAGCCATTGGCGAATACCCACGATCTCGTAATTGCTTAACGGAACTTATTTCTATTGAGTCTTCAATAGAGATAATAGATGCTTCAGTTCGCGGAGATATATCGAAGAATCTTGATGCCAACTTTGCCATATTTGGATACTTCTCTAAGTTATCCGGAAAATCAGCGCCATTGTCCGCCCAGGCTGACCCGATGCTAATAGGATAGTGGATTTGCTGTAATTCGGTAGTAGCCCTTTGAATCGCAGTTTTCAACGAAGAAGAGCACCCAAAGCCCAACTCAGCTTCTCCATTAGGCTCTCTCTGATGCCGCGCACACCACGAAAGATGCTTCAGACGCGAGTAAAAAAGAACTCCGTTTTTCCCTTTTCCTACTGTCAATTCATCGAATAACTGACGTTCATCGGTTCCTTCTTCGGGTAAGAAAATCTTCCAAGATTTTCTCCCCATATTCATATCAAGAAGAAATTGACTTTCGTCATCACGTTCAATGACTTCATTAATCGCATGAAGTGTCGTATCTGACCAGCACGCACCAGATGCAGTGCCTGTGTTTGTGACATAGCCACTAAGCGCCAATAGATTCCCCATATCGGAGGATAGTTCCGTACTCACATCACAAGTAATACGGGGATACAAAACAAGTTTATCCAGATTTAACGAGGAGTCATCATTAAGTTCATAGAAAACTGTTAGTGGCTGTGTTGTACCGTTCGATAATTGTTTAACTAGCGCGTATCCAAGGTCTAACAATTCGATTTTCATCATTATCGACAAAAACATAGTCGTGATTGTCGGGTTTTTGCCCTGGAAGTTTTTGTGAAATTGCCGCATGTTCAATAGCCTCAAAAACCGCGGAGGCAATTGAGGCATCACCGTATCCTTTTCCTGATGCCTGAGATAGTCTCTTTCCTTCAGAATCCACCAAGGCGGAAGAAACTGTGATCGATCTGGTTGCCTCAGATGCACAAACAATCTCGTAATTGATGTTCAGGTTGTGTAAAACAGCCCAAGACACTGCAATCTTAAGTGCATCGCCTACTCCAACAGTTCTTTCATCTACACGCACAAGGTTTCCAACCTCTTAGACCATTAATACGTTAGCACACTAATTTGGGATTAGGGTAATTCGTCGCGAACTTCCAGAAATCCAACAGTCCTTAAAGATGAATAGAATTACGAGAGCGAACTGTGAATTCGACACACGGCTCTTCCCTGCGACTCAGAGATGTGCGCTGCGCTTGCAGAATTTTTCTGACCACCAAACCTTCAATATTTTTGTTCTCCGTCGCATTTGACTGTGCCCCTCGGGTTACACCTGAGATCCAATAACCTCTAGCAATAGAGGAACATCTCCCCATCTCACTGTGAGTGGCAGCATTACCCCCGCTAGGTATCGATCTAGTGGGGGGGGGGTAAGCAAATTCTTGTGACACTTTTCCAACTATAGATAAGGCAGAAGTTCAGCCAAAAGTAAGAAGGTTCCCCATGGATAACAACAGCGAACAAGCTGAGCGTAAGCAAGAACTGGGTAGCACGATACAGGAGGCATACGCCAATGAAGGCGTTGAGCGGACCACGTCTGACGACGACTTTCATTCATTGATGAAACAAGTGCGCCTATCTCATGCCAGCAGTTGAACTGCATGACTCAGACATGCGTGCTGCGCTTGCATCTCATTGAAACTGAGAAACTAGAGCATAGAAGTTCCGCACCATTAGATCAATTGATATTAAAATGTCGCAACGAGGTTCTTATTTCTGATAATATTCAAACTCCGGGAATTAGATACCATTACGACGTATATAAAGAACTTGTTGCTCAGTTATCTTCACAAGATAAACCAACGTGTTCTTCTCGACTCCGAGCTGCGGGGCAAATGTTTCTAATTCAAACTCAGAAGTAACATTCATGCGATCAATATACCTACGTTTATATACAGCCACTTTCCTTAATATATTCTCTGACTCAATTGCATCAGTGGCTTTACCTCTAGCTTTTCTCGTCCAAACTGGTTCGGTAAGTTTGGCAGCCACATTAACCGCTGCAACATCGCTAACACAATTACTTTTATCTGTTCCATTGAGCGCAGTAGCAGATCGACTTCCTCGTAAACCTCTCGTTATCACTGCATATGCCATTGAAGCGTTCAGTTTACTCCTTCTAGTCATTCTGCTGTTTAATCACTTCGCCTCTTTTCCGTTGATTGTGGGTTTAGGAATGTTACGAGGTGCTGTGAGCCAATTGGGTATATCTGCATCTGCTGGATACATACCTCAAATGCTCGGTCGGGAATCAATGCTTCATTATAATTCGCGTGTTGAGACTGTAGAGGGGGTTAGTGCGATAGGTGGGCCAACCGTCGCTGGGGCCTTAACATCATTTCTTGGTGGCCCATTAACTATGCTTGTGCCAGCATGTCTTTCAGCTATTAACGGATTTCTATATATTTTACTTCCATCGGTAGACTTACCGAAAAATGAAAAACAGAATATTGAGATCAATATTGTCAGACAATTAGTTTTAGATCTTAAAGATGGTTTCGCTTTCATTATCAGCGATCGCGTTCTAGGATCCATGATCCTCGTTCAATTCATATTAGGTTTCACCACCACTAGTTATGTCTTCGGCATTATTACGTATCTAAAAAATGGCTTAGGGCTAAGTTCTGTGCTTACTGGCGTTTTCATGGCCGCTAGTGGAGTTGGTGGAATTTTAGCATCACTAACTTTAGAAAAAATTTTTCCACTTTCAGAATTTAA
This sequence comes from Actinomyces vulturis, assembly GCF_001687305.1. Classification (GTDB taxonomy): domain Bacteria; phylum Actinomycetota; class Actinomycetes; order Actinomycetales; family Actinomycetaceae; genus Actinomyces; species Actinomyces vulturis. Next base: position 342,693 of record NZ_KV700386.1, on the reverse strand, counting down.
AAAAGTTTTAATCATTTCCTTGTGCGGCGTTGGTCTGATTATTGGCCTTTTCCCGTTTATGCATATCATTATGTTAGTGCCTGTCCTGCTATTTATGCTTGATTTCTTCTGGACAGGGCTTTTTATTTATGCAGGATCGCTTGAACAATGCCGAACTGATGATTCGAAACTAGCTCGAGTTGATGCTGTCAGTTCCACTGCATTTACGCTAGCGGCCACGATTTCCGCTTCTATCGCAGCGGCCATTATTCCGCGCTTTGGAGTTTCACTTTATATGCCGCTAATCGCATCATCGGTACTGTTACCCGTATTCTCCTTGTTCAGAATTTACACAAATGAGCAAGAAACCTGCAACTAATACCGACATTTGTTAATTCAAAAGTCTTTGTGAATTAATCCACCGTTAGCATCTTTTCTAAAATGTCAATAGTTAAGTCCTCGCCGAACGGCATAGTAACCTACAAGAATTTTAAGAAGCACAGCACAATATCGTAGTTTGGAGAACAAAAGCCCGCGACGAATCAACTTTGCATGAGACTATCTACTACTAGATGTCACAATTATACCGTTTTGGTATAATTGTGACATAGAACCGAACATTAAATATCGAGATGTTTTACGCGAAATCGCGCTCGATCAGTATAGTTACGTATCGACGAAGGACGCTATAGTTGTGGGGGTTCCAGCCATTGAGTTCCCAAAGTTGACAGCCCGAGGCGGATTGGAAAATGTCGCTTACGGAATTTATCGCGTCACTGATATTCTCCCCACTCAGTATGATCAATTTGCTGAAGCACTACTACGCGCAGGTGACGGGGCATGCTTGTATGGAGAATCTGTCTTGGCTCTGTATTGGTTTAGCAGATGTGAACCTTCATAAAATTCATGTTGCCACTCCTCGTCGTCTGCGTGCGAAAACACCGCCATTCATGGAAATCGTTCGTATGAAAGCCAAGCCACGAAACACCTTCTACGAGGGATTAGCAGCCCAACCAGTTGCTGACGCAATTCTTGCGTGTCGGGGACGAATTGAAACCTCACGCTTGCATGATGCTCTCAAAACTGCAAGAAAACAGGGTCTCGTCACCGCAGCCGAATATCAATATGTTCAGAAAGAACTACGTTCGTGAAATATGAAAGCATACCTCCAAATGTGCGTTCACTAGAACAGCGTATTCGGAATTTAGAAGGCTCTAATGGTTAAGTCCAACGTCGTCGTAATGCGATGGCATTGCTCGTGGTTAGCCAAATGCTCCCCGAAGGTGCTATCGAGGGTGGCAGCGCTACGGCTCTACGCTACGGTCGCAGCACAAGATTCACCCGCGATCTTGAGACGGCGCGAGTTCAATCCTTGGAAAAGTTTCGCAATGATTTTGAAGAGTCACTAGCCTCTGGATGGGCTGATTTTACCGGACGACTCATCCAAAAACCGGCACCTAAACCACCTGCGGTTCCAGCCGTATATGTCATGCAGCCTTTTGAGGTCAAACTCGCTTACTAAGGTAAATCATGGTGCACAGTGATCTTCGAACTTGACCACAATGAAATAGGCGATGCCGATAAACCAGAATATCGAATGTCACATGAATTGGCAGGTCTCTTTATCGAACTCGGGTTAGAAAAACCTCACCCAGTTCCTGTTATGAGAACTGATCACCAAATTGCACAGAAACTTCATGCGGTCTCTAGTCCAGGAAGTGATCGAGCGCACGATCTCGTAGACCTCCAACTACTCGTGGCCGAAGAGAAACCTGATTTTTCAGAGGTAGCTATAGGGGGTCGCGGGGTCAAATCCCGCCAGCCAACAGTGAAAGAAAACCGTCGCACAACGCGGCGGTTTTTCTGTTTCTTACTCGAGCGTCATCTCCTTGTATCTCCCGGCTCAGATCACTCACGATGTGAGAGCGGCTACAAATTGTTTTGTGGGCCGTGGTTGATAGGCGTGGCGCGGGTGAAGCGTTCTATAGTGAAACCACTTGATCCTTTAAGTCCGTCCAGAGAGGCGGGGAAGGAGGCCCGAAGTGGCCCATTCTGTGACAGGTGGAAAGCAGATTCTTGGAGCAGCCGAGATGACGCGTTCCCTCGTTCGAATTGCTCATGAGATTCTCGAGCGTAATGAAGGGGCCCAGGACATTGTCCTTCTGGGCATCCCCAGCGCAGGAGCACCGCTTGCTCAGCGTTTGGCTGATCTTCTCCTTATTGCGCAGCAAGAAGATCCCACTATTGATAAGCCGGTAAATGTTCCCACTGGCACCCTGGATATCACGATGTACCGTGATGATCTTGGACGTGGCCCCATTCGCGTTCCTCAGCCCACAGTCATTCCTGACGGCGGCCTCGAGGGACGCGTTGTTGTTTTAGTAGACGATGTTCTCTACTCAGGCCGCACCATTCGTGCAGCCCTTGATGCTATTGGCGCTATTGGCCGTCCTCGCTCTGTGCAGTTGGCCGTCTTGGTAGACCGCGGTCACCGCGAACTGCCTATCCGTGCAGATTACGTAGGAAAGAACCTTCCTACCTCCCGTAAGGAGACCGTGAACGTCGAACTCACCGAACTCGGTGCCGACGAAGACCGCGTCACCATCGCACCCCAAGCCAACTAAGCATTGAGTTAAGGAACAAACACCATGAAGCACCTTCTGAGCGCGAAAGACCTCTCCTACGACGAAGCAATCATGCTTCTCGACACCGCAGAAACCATGGCCGCTACCCAGCAGCATGCTGTGAAGAAACTGCCCACTCTACGTGGCAAGACTGTGGTCAATATGTTCTTCGAGGACTCCACCCGTACCCGCCTGTCCTTCGAAGCTGCCGCCAAGCGCTTGAGCGCTGACGTCATCAACTTTTCGGGCAAGGGTTCCTCCCTGTCCAAGGGTGAATCCCTCAAGGACACTGCCCAGACCCTCCAGGCTATGGGTGCAGACGCCGTGGTGGTGCGTCACAGCGCATCTGGCGCCGCACATCTGCTCGCCTACGCTGGCTGGATTAACGTGCCGATCCTTAACGGTGGCGACGGCACCCACCAGCACCCCACCCAGACTCTTCTGGACGCCATGACCTTCCGCCGCTGGTTCGATGCTGGTGAGAACGAAGGCAAGCCCGCGCCCAAGGGCAAGGACCTTAAGGGCGCCAAGTTGATCATCGTGGGCGACGTGCTCCACTCTCGCGTGGCACGCTCCAACGTGGACCTCATGACCACTCTCGGTGCTGAGGTCACCCTCGTTGCTCCTCCCACCCTCCTGCCCGTGGGCATGGAGAACTGGCCCTGCAAGGTTATGTATGACCTCGACGAAGCCATCGCAACTATCCAGCCTGACGGCATCATGATGCTCCGCGTGCGAAC
>NZ_KV700386.1:0-339340 GCF_001687305.1 Actinomyces vulturis | reverse complement strand
CGTCCAGCGCGAACGCATGAGTGCAGCAGGCGGCGGTTTCTTCCCCAACCCTGGTGAATACTCACGTATTTACGGTCTCGATCACGAGCGTCGCCTGGCACTGCCCAAGCACGCCATCATCATGCACCCCGGCCCGATGAACCGAGGCCTGGAAATCACTGCCGAGTGTGCAGATGACCCGCGTAGCCGCGTGGTTGAGCAGGTAGGAAACGGTGTGAGCGTCCGTATGGCTGCTCTCTACCTACTCCTCGCCGGCGAATCCGCGCCGATCGCCTGACCCACTCCCATTCACCAGACGTTGAAAGAAGAACACATCATGACCGCACATCTGCTGCTCGGCGTACGTCCCTACGGCGAAGACGCCACTGACATCCTTATCGTTGACGACAAGATCGCAGCCATCGGCGCAGACGCCGCCGCCCAGGCTCCTAAAGACGTCGTCCGTCATGACCTTGCTGGCAAAATTGCCCTGCCCGGCCTTGTCGACATGCACACCCACCTGCGTGAACCCGGATTCGAAGGGTCCGAAACCGTCTACACCGGTACTCGCGCCGCCGCCGTTGGTGGTTACACCGCAGTCTTCGCCATGGCTAACACCGAACCCGTCGCTGACAACGCCGGTGTAGTCGAACAGGTTCAGCGCCTAGGCGAAGAAGCAGGCTTCGTAGACGTTCACCCCGTGGGCGCAGTCTCCGAAGGCCTCAAGGGTGAACACCTGTCCGAAATGGGCGCCATGGCCGCCTCCAAGGCCAACGTCCGCGTCTTCTCCGATGACGGCAAGTGCGTCTCCGATCCCGTCCTCATGCGCCGCGCACTCGAATACGTCAAGGCATTCGACGGCGTGATCGCTCAGCACTCCCAGGATCCTCGCCTCACCGAGGGCGCCCAGATGCACGAAGGCGTCCTCAGCGCTGAACTGGGTCTGCGCGGATGGCCGGCCGTTGCTGAAGAGTCCATCATTGCCCGTGACGTGCTCCTGGCTGACCATGTGGGCAGCCGCCTACATGTCTGCCACGTATCCACTGCAGGATCCGTTGAACTCATCCGCGCCGCTAAGGCTCGCGGCATTCAGGTCACCGCTGAGGTCACTCCGCACCACCTGTACCTGACCGATGAGAAGGCCTGTACTTACTCACCGATTTTCAAGGTCAACCCGCCTCTTCGCACCCAGGCTGATGTGGATGCTGTCCGCGATGCTCTGGCCGATGGCACCATCGACGTGGTGGGCACCGACCACGCTCCTCACCCACTTGAGGACAAGGACTGCGAGTGGCAGGCCGGCGCCTTCGGTATGACCGGTCTGGAGACCGCTCTGCCCATCATCATCGAAACTATGGTGAACACCGGCAAGATGACCTGGCGTGAAGTAGCTCGCGCAATGAGCGCGGGCCCCGCACAGATTGGTCAACTCACCGATCAGGGCCAGCCCCTTGAGGTGGGCTCCTACGCCAACGTTACTGTGGTGGATCCCGAGGTTCGCCGCGTGGTTAAGGGCGCAGAGCAGTACACCCGTTCCCTCAACACCCCCTACGAAGGTGAAGAACTGCCCGGCCAGGTCGTGGCAACCTTCCTCAAGGGCCGTGCAACCGTTCTCGATGGTGCACCTGTTGAGAAGTGACACTTCTGAACTAACTCATCACAGATGAACTTGGGGGGCCTGCCGTTCCGGCAGGCCCCCCAACGTTTTCGAAGCAAGGCTGCGTCATTTCTTCTACCGATGAAGAACATTGTTTTGGCCTTCTGATCACGAGGGATACTGCATACCGTGCATAAATACATTGATAACTATCGGCTTGTTCTCTAGTAGCACTCGAAATGTCACCGTCATTGGTGACAAATTTGCCATATCAAAGGCTCAATACGTGCATGTGAAAGGTGCTTGATGACAGTGCTCAGTGGCAGACTGGCCTCATGAGCGCATTAACTACCCCCACCACCCCAACTTTCGGTTCTCGCCTGGCCGCCGCCATGGATGATCGCGGGCCCTTGTGTGTAGGAATCGACCCGCACGCAACTCTCCTTCAAGCGTGGGATCTTGATGACAGCGCTCACGGAATTCGTGAATTCTCGCTACGCACGTTGGATGCCATCGGTGGCCGCGTTGCTGCTGTCAAGCCTCAGTCCGCATTCTTTGAACGCCACGGTTCCAAGGGTATTGCCGTCCTTGAAGAGGTTCTCAGCGCTCTACGTGACCTTGATACCCTCAGTATCCTCGATGTGAAGCGTGGAGACATTGGTTCCACGATGGGTGGCTACGCTCAGGCTTATCTCCGCGATGGTGCGCCACTCGTCGCTGATTCCATTACCGTCAGCCCCTACCTCGGTTTCGGTTCTCTCAAACCTGCCCTCGAATTGGCTCACCAAACCGGTCGCGGATTGTTCGTTCTTGGCCTAACCAGTAACCCTGAAGGCCATACTGTTCAGCATGCCATTATGGAAGATGGTACTGCCGTTGCGGCAGGTGTTGTGCAAGGCGTGAGCGAATGGAACGCTCCGGCACGTAACAATGACACGCTCGGTAGCGTTGGCCTGGTTATAGGAGCCACCATCGGCTCTGCGGTAGAAAAACTTGAATTGGATCTTGAAGCGGCTAATGCTCCGCTTCTGGCTCCCGGTGTAGGCGCACAAGGAGCGGGGCAGGCCGAACTTCATGCAGTCTTCGGCGCAGCGCGCCGCCAAGTCCTCGCCTCCACCTCTCGCGGTGTACTCGGCGCGGGACCGGATTCTTCCGCTCTACGCGCTGCTGCTCTGCGAGCCACTGATGAAGCCGCAGCCGCGCTGCGGTAAGCCCGAGTTGATTGTGTAGCATCACCCCATGAGTACAGAGGCATCGTCCACACAATCCGCACGACTCACTGTTCTTGCTGGACCCACAGCGGTCGGTAAGGGCACAGTGGTAGCCGAGTTGCGGCGTCGTTACCCCGATTTGTTTGTATCGATCTCAGCGACTACCCGTAACCCGCGCCCTGGGGAAGTAGACGGTCAGCACTACCACTTTGTCACCCACGAGCAGTTTGATGACATGGTTACCCACGGTGACATGCTCGAATGGGCGGTGGTTCATGGACAAAACAAGTATGGAACCCCTCGTGGCCCGGTCGATGCAGAACTTAAAGAAGGTCGCCCTGCTTTACTAGAAATTGATCTTGATGGTGCACGTCAAGTGAAGAAAGCGATGCCTGAAGCTCAGCTTGTTTTCCTTGCGCCTCCCAGTTGGGATGAATTGGTCAATCGTCTCGTTGGCCGCGGCACTGAAAATGAAGAGGAACGCGAACGTCGCCTCGCCACAGCACGCGTCGAAATGAACGCTGTTCATGAGTTCGACCAAGTGGTCATCAACGATACCGTGGCACGTGCCACGGACGAGTTGGCAGCACTCATAGGTATAACGCGGTAGGATAAATCGTTAATGCCTGGAGTTTTTGTCCAGCGCTTGTTATTCGTTCGTAGATTCCGGAGAAACCACAGCATGCTTGGAACCGTCGCTCACCCCGAGGGCATCACTAACCCCCCGATTGACGATCTCCTGGAGAAGGTTGATTCAAAATACGGCCTGGTTGTTGAAGCAGCCAAGCGCGCACGTCAGATCAACTCCTACGCCCTCCAGCTCGAAGACAACCAGTTCGAGTTCTTCGGTCCGCTGGTTGACGTAACTCCCGGTGAGAAAGCACTCGGCGTTGCCCTACGTGAAATCGCGCAGGACAAACTTGAGGTTATTCCCGGTGACGTTGCTCGCGCACGCCGCGCAGAGGCAGAAGCGGCACGCGCTGCTGCCGAAGAGGACATGTTCGCTGATCTGGATCTGGACGTGGCTGGAGAATCCGCTTCTCCCGTCAGCGTCGATGACATCCAGTTCTGAGAACGTGTGATCTGAGCACCCGCTCATGACAACAAACGTTGAGCAACGCGTCACGGCTTCCACACCGTGGCGCGTTGTTGTGTGCGTGACCGGTTCTATCTCCGCCTATAAGGCCCCCATGATCGTGCGTCGCTTACGCGAACAGGGCGCTGAGGTACGTGTCATTGCCACACCATCAGCCCTTCAGTTCATTGGTAAAGCTGCTTTGGCTGCAGCCAGCGGCTCACCTGTGATCACCGGCCTGTTCGATGATCCAGCTGCTGTTGAACATGTGGAGATCGCTCGAACTGCTGACCTCATTGTGGTGGCACCTGCATCTGCTGATACCCTGGCGCGAATCCGCATCGGCCGCGCCGATGACATGCTCGGTGCCACGATTCTTACCGCTACATGCCCCATCATTATGGCCCCGGCCATGCACACGCAAATGTGGCTAAATGCAGCCACCCAAGACAATGTTACTGTTCTTCGTCAACGTGGAATCGATATTATTGAGCCTGCCAGTGGCTCACTAACTAGCGGAGATACAGGCGTGGGCCGTCTTCCTGAGCCTGAGGCGATTGTTGCCCACTGCCTCACCTATTCACCCGCTGCGCAGGCCACACACAATGACCTTGCTGACGCACATATCCTCATCAGCGCAGGAGGAACGCACGAGCCCATTGACCCCGTTCGCTTCGTTGGTAATGCCTCTAGCGGGCGGCAAGGAGTAGCTCTTGCGCAGGCAGCACTGTCCCGTGGAGCCCGGGTCACCCTGGTAAGTGCCAATATCAGTGCCGACGTTCTCGCACCCCTTGAAGGAAACCCAAACCTTACTATCCTCCCGGTCATCACCGCGATGGAAATGTATAACGTAGTCCGTGATGCCGGTGTACACGCTGACGCCATCATCATGGCTGCTGCTGTGGCTGATTACCGCCCTGTGACGGTAGAGGAATCAAAGATCAAAAAAGACCACTCGGAGTCAGGTGGCAAAGGCTTAACCATCACGATGATGGAAAATCCAGACATTCTTGCTTCACTTGTGAGTAACCCTGTTCGTGAGAACCAGGTCATCATGGGTTTTGCCGCAGAAACTGGTGATGACACGGGTAGTGTCCTTGAACATGGTGCAGCGAAAGCTCGCCGTAAAGGCGCCACATTTCTGGCCGTGAATCCTGTGGGGGATGGGCAAGGGTTTGGTAATGTGCCTAACCACGTTACCGTCCTTAATTCCTCTGGCGAACAGATGCTCGTCACCCATGGTTCTAAGTTAGATGTTGCACAAGATCTCATCGCTCTCATCACTAATAGCCTCCGCGAAGAACGCTGAGTCATTCCCTCTCACTGTGCTTTTATGATGTGAGATATTGCGCTGTGTCCAATCTGGGCCCTAATCGGTAATAGACTTACGCACGTGAGTGAATCCCTGCGTCTTTTTACGTCTGAATCCGTTACTGAAGGTCACCCAGACAAAGTCTGTGACCGGGTCTCCGATGCCATTCTCGATGCCATCCTTGAACAAGACCCCACCGCTCGCGTCGCTGTTGAAACCATGGTGACCACCGGATTGGTTCATGTCGCAGGTGAAGTGACCACTGACACCGCTTACGTTGAAATCCCGGAAATTGTCCGCGATGAGATTGCCGCCATTGGCTACACCTCATCTGATGTGTGCTTTGATGCCCGCAGTTGCGGCGTATCCGTCTCGATCGGTCAGCAGAGTCCCGACATTGCTGCAGGTGTGGATAAGGCTCTTGAGGTCCGTGAAGATGGCTCCGATGTGGACCCGCTCGACGCGCAGGGCGCTGGCGACCAGGGCCTCATGTTTGGCTACGCCTGCCAGGACACTGATGCCTACATGCCTCTCCCTATCCACCTTGCTCACCGCCTGGCAGAACGCCTGGCTTACGTCCGCAAGTCCGGCATCGTTGAAGGACTTCGCCCTGATGGTAAGACCCAGGTCACCATTGCCTACGAAGGTGACCGTCCCGTGGGGCTGGATACCGTCGTAGTGTCCACACAGCATGACGCTGACCGCAGCCGCGCATGGCTCACCGATGCCCTCACTCATGAAGTCATTAACCCTGTTCTTGAATCCGAACAACTCGATGTACGTACGCAGGGAGCCAGCGTCTTAGTGAACCCCTCAGGGCAGTTTGTTATCGGCGGTCCCGCAGGCGATGCAGGCCTAACCGGCCGCAAGATCATCGTAGACACCTATGGTGGTATGGCTCGCCACGGTGGCGGCGCCTTCTCTGGTAAGGACCCATCGAAGGTTGACCGTTCTGGTGCTTACGCTATGCGTTGGGTTGCCAAGAATGTTGTCGCCGCTGGACTGGCTAGCCGCTGTGAAATGCAGGTTGCTTACGCGATTGGTCGCGCACACCCGGTAGGCCTGTACGTCGAGACCTTCGGCACCAACACTGTTCCCAACGAGCGCATTAGTGCCGCGGTTGCTGAAGTTTTTGACCTTCGCCCAGCCGCAATCGTGCGCGATCTGGATCTTCTACGTCCGATTTACCGCTCAACCAGTTCATACGGACACTTTGGCCGCTCTGGTTATACCTGGGAAGAACTCAATAAGGTGGATGCATTACGCGCAGCCGTATGATTCACTTCTGCCTATGCAGCCCGAACCCATGTCACCTCGCACCGCGGATCGGGCTGCATTGCCTTTAGAGCACAATTCTCTTCCACCATCGGCGGATACTCCCACAGCGATGGACATTCGTACTCTTGCGGTACCTGATATTCGCTCAGGCGAGTACACACTTAGCCAGGTGAGTAGCGAGCACACGGCAGGATTCGATCTTTTTGGTGCAAGAGATGACGATATGCCACTACTTGGTCATGCGCACTCTGTCACCCCAGCCCAGGCTCGCGGAGTGACCAAACCCATTGCGCGAGTTCTCGTGGATGCTCCGGTACCGCACATGGCACGTTCTTTCGACTATCTGGTACCACCAACTATGGACGCCGACGCTCAGCCCGGTGTAAGGGTTGTTGTCCGATTAGGAAGCCACAAAAATCTTGATGGATGGATCCTCAAACGGGACTCTTTAACCACTCATATAGGCACTCTGATCGACTTAACCAGAGTTGTTTCTCCGCTCCCTGTATTGACCCCTAACCTGCTCGATCTGGCCCAAGCAGTAGCTCAACGCTGCGCATGCACGATTCCTGATGTGTTGCGCTTAGCCATTCCTCCGCGTCATGCACGCGTAGAAAAAACGTTTCTGCCTATCAGGACCTGTGATTTACCAGTTAGCAACACGAGCATTCTTGGACGTGACATTACCAGTGAAAAACTTTCCGCCACCCCCGAGGGCTCACAGTCACTAGAGACTTTTGCTCACTACGACGGCGGACACGAGTTTTTTTCTGCCCTCTCCAATTCCTGGATATGTCATCGCGATTCAGAACAATCAGATCACACGGTCCGTACTCCACGTGGTGTATGGACCTGGGTTCCTGACCACCAGGGAGACAACCCAACCCCGTGGCATGCTCTTTTCGCCCTTATTAAGCAAGCTCACCAGCACGGCAAATCCGTTCTCGTGCTGCTACCCACTACCCGCCAAGCAATTACATTCCTTGATGGCGCCCGCCAGCACTGCCCGGATGTTCCTGCAACGTTAATGACCTCAAACCAGGGGCACTCTGAACGCTATCAGGCCTACTGCGCTGCGCTAAGCGGCCAAGTCACTCTCATTGTGGGCACCCGTAGCGCCGCCTACGCGCCTATGGTTAATCCAGGCCTCATGATGATGCTTGATGACGTAAGTTCACATTATGTAGAACAGCGCTCACCCTATGCTCACACACGCACAGTCCTCTCATTACGCTCCACCCATGAGCACATTCCTCTTCTTATCGCTGGCCTGACCCGTAGCGTGGAGACACAGGCATGGGTGGAAGCTGGATGGGCGCAGTCCATCAGCGCACCTCGGCCGCTCAAGCGTAAGCACCTCGCCAAAGTCCAGGCCCCAACATATGAGGATCTTGAGGCGGAAGGAGCTTCAGGTCACGCACGTATTCCCTCCCGTGCCCTCAGCCTAATTAGGCGTGCAGTTACTTCTGGGCCTGTACTAGTCCAGGTTGCCCACAGCGTGGCACGGCCGATTCTCGTCTGTGCACGATGCCGTGCTCACGCACATTGCACTGTGTGCCAGTCAGTCATCACTCCCTTACGAACAAGCGGTAGAAAACACCTGAACACTTCACAGCAACCGGAAAGTCTAGGGTGCGTGTTGGCTGAACATCCCTACATTCCTCAGCCCTGTTGGCGTTGCGGTTCAACTGCTTACCGCGTGATTGGTGGGGGAGCGATACGTACCGCCGACGAACTCGCCCGATCACTGCCCAAAATTTCGGTCATGTACTCAACTACCCCCAATGGTGACGATTCCATCGACACCATTGACCATACGCCCCGTGTGGTTGTGGCCACTGCGGGAAATGAGCCTATTGCTAAAAATGGCTATCGCGGCGTCGTGATACTCGACGCATGGTCGTTGTCATCTCGCCCGCATCTCAATAGTGGAACTTTGGCCCTAGCCACTTGGAGTAAAGCAATCAGCCTTGCCCACCCCGATGCGCCAGTCCTTCTCCTTGGGGACCCAGACCCAACACTCGCGGCTACTCTCGTCCGTTGGGACATGGAAGGCTACGCACACCGGGAACTAGACGAACGCCGTGAACTACATCTTCCGCCACTATGGCGCACCGCACGCATTGAGGGAAGCCGAACAGCACTCCAGTCAGTAACGCAAAGCATCCGCAGCGCCATCGCAGCAGACCACCCTACAGAATTGCTTGGCCCATTCCCCAGTGAAACAGGTGATGAAACGCGATGGGTCTGTGTGGTGCGTACACCGGCCGCCTTCGGAAAAGACCTCACAACCATGCTGCGTTCACTCAGTGTTACCCGTTCAGCTCACCGGTTAGAACCAGTGAAAATCAATTGCGACCCAGCAACCCTGTGGTAATCAATGGTCCTTCTCAAAGCAGCCCGTATGATGACCTTATGACTGACAGCATGGAGACGTTCATGGCACCGGCAGACGCCTCGTCTCGCCCCTATGACACGTTAATCGTGGATTACGGCAATGTCTTGGTGCAGTGGGATCCGCTCGGCGCCGTTGCTGGTCATATCACCACCGAGGAATGGAAAGAGTTCTCCAATAACGCCCCCTTCCATCGATACAATTCCATGATGGACGCAGGAGTGCCCTTCGACCACATCATCGGCACTATTCTCCACGAGCACCCGGACCACCCCAACTATGCGGACATCATGCGCATATACCGGGACAATCACACCAGTTCACTCATCGGTCCAGTCCCAGGAGTTACCAATCTCCTCGTCTCTCTCAGCGACAGGGGCATCCGCCTGGTAGGCCTGACAAACTTCGATCCCACCCTTTTTGAGAACGCCGTGTCTTTCGCCCCTATTCTCGACGTATTCGATGGCGTAGTGGTCAGTGGGGCAGAAGGCCTGACTAAACCCGATCCACGTATCTATGAACTCACGCTTGAACGCTACGGCATTGACCGTACACGCGCACTCTTCATCGATGACAGTTCCGCCAACGTCCACGGCGCCCAAAATGTAGGTCTTAATGCCATCCAGTTCACCACTGCCGGCCAATTACGTGCTGCTTTACATGACCTAGGTGTGATGAGCCACTAAGTACCCGCCCGGGCGCTGCTAGCAGGCCTCAGCCACAAACCGTAAAGTTAGCGCTATGCGCGTTCTTTTTGCTGGCACCCCCGAGGTCGCCGTTCCCACATTGGAAGCACTACTTGATGACCCTGCTCATGAGGTTGTCGGGGTATTGACTCGTGCTGATGCGCGAAAAGGGCGTGGGCGTACTCTTCATCCCTCACCTGTGGCCGCAATAGCCCGTGAGCGTGGCTGCGATGTTCAGACACCTCGCACCTTGCGAGATGCAGACATTACGCAATGGGTCCGTAAATGCCAAGCTGACGTCGCCGTAGTGGTCGCATACGGCCGTCTTGTTCCAGTTGACCTTCTTTCTGTCCCCACACACGGCTGGCTCAATCTGCACTTCTCCTTATTGCCTGCTTGGCGCGGGGCTGCGCCAGTTCAGCGCGCCCTAATGAATGGTGACACCACTAGTGGTGCAACAATTTTCCGCCTCGACGAGGGCCTTGATACTGGTGATGTGTTCCTCATGGAGGAAACTCCTGTTGATCCTCATGAGACTGCTGGAGACCTTCTCAATCGTCTGGCTCTGCGCGGACCAGATCTGATGAAGCGTGTACTGGATGGCCTTGCCGATGGCAGTATCGCTGCCACGCCGCAATCAGAAGACAACGCCTCACTGGCTCCCATGCTTGATCGGGAAGATGGACATATCGACTTCTCTCAGCCTGCCCAAAAGATCCACAACGTAGTGCGTGGTGTCACTCCTGCGCCGGGGGCGTGGAGCGTTTTTGATGGCAAAAAAATGGGACTGACAATCGCGGACATCGATACGGCTGATACGTCATTAACGCCCGGTCAGATTCAAGCAACTAAGCATGAAGTTCGTGTGGGTACCGGCTCATGTGCACTTATCCTCGATACCGTCACTCCCGCAGGAAAGAAACCGATGAAAGCCGCCGCGTGGGCCCGTGGTGCTCGGCTTGATGATTTCTCAGCCTTCGGCGGTGAGTTGGTCTGATGGCATCTCCTCAGTCTCATTCAAAAAAGACTCCGCGCCGTTCCAGCACCGCTAACCGCCCAAAACCAGGCAACCGCCATGGCCACAGCCACCGCCACGGCAACCACCACGGCGGTGGTGAGCACGCTGCGTCGTCAACCCCTGTAATTGATCCGGCACGCCGCACTGCCCTCGAAGTGCTCACCACTGTGCAGCGCGACGGTGGTTATGCCAACCTCGTTCTGCCTGACATGCTCAAAGAAGCCAATCTTCACGGACGTGATGCCGGGTTGGCCACGGAACTCACCTACGGCACACTGCGTTTGCTAGGACGTTACGACGCAATGATTGAGCATTGCGTCAACCGTTCCCTTGATGCTGTAGATCCCACAGTTCTTGATGTCCTGCGCTTAGGTACTCACCAGCTTCACGCCATGCGTATCCCCACGCACGCTGCGGTTTCCACTACTGTCGATTTGGCGACCATGGCGTGTGGTCGTGGGGCAGCAAAGTTCGTCAATGCAGTCATGCGTCGTCTCAGTGAACGAAGCCTTGACGAGTGGCTCGAACTACTCTGGAACAGCGCTGACGATGAACTCATGGCTTTAGCAGACACATCGAGTCACCCGCGCTGGATTGTGGCTGCGATGCGCCAGGCACTAGTGGCAAATGGTCATGATGCTGAGGAAATCGATGATTTGCTTCATGCTGATAACACCAACCCTCCGGTCACATTGTGCGCTCGCCCTGGTCTCATTGACCCAGCAGACCTGGCCAAAGAAACACGTAAAGCTACCACTTTTGGCACCGTACCCGGCCTTTACAGCCCCTTTTCTGTAGTGATGGACGGCGGTGAACCAGGTCGCGTGGGATCGGTTCGTGCGGCTCGTGCCGGTGTTGAGGACGAAGGCAGCCAAATGGTAGCCCTTGCCCTCTCTGAGTTTCCTATTGATGGTTCTGATACGCAATGGCTCGATATGTGTGCGGGTCCAGGTGGTAAAGCGGCTCTTCTGGGAGCTCGTGCTCAGCAACGTGGCGCCCTCCTGGTTGCTAACGAAGTAACCGCGCACCGTGCAGGCTTAGTCCGCGGCTCATGCCATGCGTTGGATGAATCCACCGTTGAAGTGCGCTGCAGCGATGGCCGCCTCATTGGAGACGACGAGCCTGCCCGTTATGACCGTGTTCTTGTTGATGCTCCTTGTTCGGGTTTGGGCTCACTACGTAGGCGCCCAGAAGCTCGGTGGCGTAAATCTTCCAGTGATGTCACTGATCTGTCCCAGATTCAGCGCGAGTTACTCACCAGTGCTCTCAAAGCGACTCGTGTCGGGGGAGTCGTTGCGTATGTAACTTGTTCACCGCATGTTCTTGAAACCCATATGGTGGTCCGTGATGTGCTGCGTCGCTTTTTTCCAGACGCTGTGGTCCGCCCGTTAAACGCATTACCCGCGATGAGCAACGTTCATGGCCCGGCGGCTGAAGGCATCACGTCAGCCCCCATGGACAACGTGACTAATTTGTTCGCTTCGCATGGGGGACAGGGCCTTTCCATTGATAAGGTAGATCCGTCACGCGATTACTTGCAGTTATGGCCTCATACGCATGGAACAGACGCTATGTTTTGTGCATTGATCCAACGTACCGCCTAACCTACTTCGGGAGACATGATGGCATCACGTATTCATCCCTCAATTCTCAACTGTGACTTGGGCCATTTGTCTGATGAAGTAGCTGCAATTTCGTCAGCAGATGGCGTTCACGTCGACATTATGGATAACCATTTCGTCCCCAACCTCTCGTGGGGTTTATCAGTGACGGAAACGGTCGTGCATTCCACCGATCTCCCTATCGATGCTCACCTGATGATTGAGGATCCTGACCGCTGGGCTCCTGGATATGCGGAGGTTGGTTGCCACACTGTCACTGCGCATAGTGAAGCGTGCATGGCTCCTATTCGCTTAGCACGCGAATTACACCGTCTTGGTTCACGAGCCGGTATTGCCTTACGGCCCACCACGCCACTTAGCGCAGTGGAGTCTGTCCTGTCAGAATTCGACATGCTGCTAATCATGACTGTCGAGCCGGGGTTTGGAGGCCAATCATTTATCGAAGGCATGCTTCCAAAAATTTCGCAGGCACGGCAGTTAATGAACCGTGAGCATTTGGATCTGCGCATTCAGATTGACGGTGGTGTTTCTCGCCAAACAATCGAACGGGCTGCTGAAGCCGGTGCAGACGTGTTCGTCGCAGGGTCAGCAGTATTTCAAGCAGAAAATGCCGCCGAAGAGATTGCCATTCTGCGCCAACTGGCCAATTCCCATTCCCACTAATTTCTTTTCTCAATAGTCGCTATTCTTTAGCCTCATCGTGACCCATCGCCACCTCACTTCACGCTATGGAGGCGTGTTCTTTGGCGGCATGTTCCTAAATCCAATAGCGATCCCGCCCTTCCGCGCTCTCATTCTCGCTTTATGTGCTGCCCACGAAACGGGCCATTTCGCCACAATTTTGCTCTACGTCTCTCATCATGACGCCATGATGGAACTTCCTCATGATGCAGTCCATCTCTGCTCGTCGCTACCTGCCCCATTAACACCTGGCGTTCCGGTTCACTGCGTACTTTCCAGCACAATTCACCAGTAATCATTACCAGGCGCGGCGAGTTGATACTTCAAAACGCAATTCTTGAGTAAAGCCGACTCACTAACTCAACACCTATTTTCCATAGTCTTTCAATCCGCACAGGTTGAGGAAAAGGCACAAGTGTTCGCCCCGAGGCTCCTCCACTCCTTCGACAGATAAGAAAGGAAGATTTGTAGACATTCCCTAAACTATGCAGTGCATATTTCTTAGAAATATCACCAATTTAGCGAGATAACTAAGAAAAATAGTCCCCAACTACGCTCGAAAAAAATATTGCTCATATTTGTGATGTTTCCACAAACATAGAAGGGTACGGAACTTCTCTAACGTTGGAGTGTTGATTATCAGCATTGAGGATTCCTCATAGTGCTGACTCCACCATCGTCAGGAGCGCACACGTGCCTTTTCACCGCATATTGATTGCGAATCGAGGCGAAATAGCCTTACGTATCGTCCGTACCCTCAAGGAGCTGGGTATCACGTCCATCGTGGTATACACACCAGATGACTTGATGAGTCCCGCAGCAGAATTAGCTGACGAGGCCTACGCCTTGCCATCCGGCGCCACGTATACCAGTGCCGATGTTCTAGTTCGCCTCGCCCAAGAACTTCGTGCTGACGCGGTTCATCCTGGTTATGGTTTCCTGTCAGAAGATGCCGAGTTCGCCCAAGAACTTATCGATAGGGGAATTACGTGGATTGGGCCAACGCCGCAAGCGATGACGGCGTTGGGAGATAAACTCTCCGCTCGTTTGACAGCTAGCCGTGCGGGAGTTCACCCAGTTCCTGGGATTTCTTCTCCCATTACGTCTCGTCACGAGGTTACTGACTTCGCACATCAGTATGGCTATCCTGTCGCCCTCAAACGTACTGATGGTGGGGGAGGACGAGGCATTACCGTTCTAGCCTCTGATGACGATGTCATGGCAACCCCAGCACTTGGCGAGCATCAAGGCACCACTCCTGGACAGCGAGCCAGTGCGAATGGTCCGGCACCACAAATTCTTGAAAAATTCATCGCACGAGCACGCCACATCGAAACGCAGTGTGCACGTGATGCCCACGGCAAATTTGCAGTTATTTCGACACGTGATTGTTCTTTGCAACGGCGTCATCAAAAACTTCTCGAAGAAGCACCGGCTCCGTTCATTCCTTCTCATATTGAAGAACAGTTAATCCACGATTCTCAAGCACTGTTCGATTATGTCAATTACGTGGGGGTAGGAACCTGCGAGTTCTTATATACCGATACCGGCGATCTCTGGTTCCTTGAAGTCAACCCCCGTCTTCAAGTGGAACATTGCGTCAGTGAAGAAGTCACCGGCTTGGACTTGGTAGCACTCCAGATTGCGATCGCCGCGCACCAAGATTTGCCGGTTATCCCCGATGTTCACGGACACAGCATCGAATTGCGTATCACGAGTGAGGATCCTGCACATGGACTGCTTCCATCAACAGGGACCATCACGTCCCTGCACTGGCCCGAAGGTCATGGCGTACGAGTTGAGAGCGGTGTACGTGAAGGAGACACCGTCACTGCCTTATTCGATCCCATGCTCGCCAAACTCATCATCACTGCACCCACTCGTAAGCAAGCACTGGCCCGAGCACAGCGAGTCCTAAAAGAAACCCACTTTTCTGGTCTGCGCACTTGCCTTCCCTTCCATGAGTTCCTCATCAATCACCCTAAAGTGACCGATGCTGACGATCAAGCGTTCTACTCCATCTCTACCCGATGGATTGAAGAGGTCGGTCTTCCTGAATTCCTCGATTCCCAGCAAACTCTTTCCGTCAGCAGTGGACTTCAGGCTCCCTCTGTTCCCAATGAGGTAGTGGACAGTCCGCGCACCCGCTCCACTTACGTCATCGAGCTCAACGGACGCCGCGTCCAATTGACGCTTCCCGACGGCATTCTTGCCGGTGGTGGAACACGGCGTGGCGTCAGCGCCCGACGCATGCAACCTCTTCGTGGACGCAGTTCTGCTGTGGCACGTACCCGTCAAACAGAGGTCAACGCCGATAGCCACACAATCGTCTCTCCGATGCAAGCCATCGTTACTCGAATCTGCGTGGAACCCGGAAGCCAGGTTAGCGAAGGGGACCTTTTGGTCGTCTTGGAATCAATGAAGATGGAGAACTACGTGCACGCTCCTGCCGACTGCACAATTAAGTCAATTTGCGTGTGCGCTGGTGCCACGGTGAGTAACGGCGATGTTCTTGTCCGCCTTGAATCTCAGGAGTCCGAATGAGCACACCAACCCACTTCAGCATGTCCACTGATGCTGCTCCCACTCTTCGGCCCGAGGCATGCACCATGGACAACGCACCAGCGACTCATGCCTTCCGCTCTCACCAACACAACGTGTCATCCAGCGCTGAAACTCGCGCGGCACAACGTCAACATGCCAAAGGCAAACTCACCGCACGCGAACGCATTACTCAACTTCTCGATGACGAGTCATTCCTTGAAGTTGGTCAGTTCATGGGCACAGGTCCTGGCCCCCAAGCCTCACCGAGCGGCGTAGTTACAGGTTTTGGTCATATTGATGGCCGACAAGTTGCCGTCTACTCCCAAGATTTCTCGATTTCGGGTGGCGCCTTAGGTCAGGTTGAGGGAGACAAAATCGTTCGTCTCCTTGATGATGCTCTCCGCCTTCGCATTCCCGTTATTGGGCTCATTGACTCCGGGGGAGCAAAAATTCAAGAAGGCGTAGGAGCCCTGCGTCAATATGGTCGAATCTTTAACCGCACTTGCGCGGCCAGCGGCGTAATTCCACAAATTAGCGTCATCCTTGGCCCATGTGCTGGGGGAGCGGTCTATTGTCCCGCTCTCACTGACGTAGTCATCGCAACCCGTGAAGCTTCACATATGTTCGTCACCGGCCCGGATGTGGTCCGCGCTGTGACAGGTGAACGCATCAGCGCCGAAGACCTTGGCGGGGCCGATATTCACGGAAGCGTCTCAGGGGTAGTCCACTACGTGGCGAACGACGAGGACGAAGCTCTTGAGCATGTCCGTACACTTTTGGCCTATTTACCCTCACATAGTGGGCAAGAGCCTCCGCAATATACTTACACAGACGAGGACCGTTTCAGTGATGAACAGGCAGCAGAATCAGTCGGTTCCCTCGTTCCCGCCTCCACACGCTCTCCCTATGACATTGCCGCAGTCATGAGTGCCTTGGTGGACCACGGAGAACTCGTCCAAGTCCAGCAAGACTTCGCCCAGAATGTAGTCGTTGGCTTTGCCTGCATTGAAGGTCATCCCGTGGGAATCGTGGGGAATAATCCTGGTGTTGATGCAGGAACGCTCGATGTAGATGCCAGTGAAAAACTTGCACGGTTCGTGCGCTGCTGCGATGCCTTTGGTCTTCCTGTAGTCACGCTAGTTGACGTTCCTGGCTACCGTCCCGGAGCTGAACAAGAACACGCAGGCATCATCCGCCGTGGTGCCAAAGTGATCCATGCCTATGCCTCGGCTACCGTCCCACTCATTACTGTGGTTCTCCGCAAAGCGTATGGCGGTGCCTACATTGTTATGGGGTCCAAGGCTATCGGCGCCGACATGAACTTCTGTTGGCCTGGTGCCGAAATTGCTGTGCTGGGAGCTGCCGGTGCAGTGGGAATTATTCATCGGCGTCGATTTAACGAAATACGGGAGCAGGGCGGCGATGTCAACGCCGAACACGAACGCCTTGTTCGTGACTACACCGAAAAAGTCATCAATCCAGAAAAGGCCGTAGCGCTCGGAGAAATCGACGCCGTGATCGCCCCATCGCAGACACGTCGCGTTATCGCTGACTCTCTTGCCGCTCTCAAAACTAAACGCGTCGGCCTGGACGGTGAACTGCGTAAGCACGACAACTGCCCCCTCTAATCCATTTTTCACCATTCGTTACGCGGCTTTCAGTCCGCCTCGTTAAAGGAACTTCCATGACTTCTTCCACCCCGTTAGCTACGTTGTGCGCACAGGGCGCCCCGTTTGTTCTCTCATTCGCTGGTCAAGCAACGCCATGGCGCGCCACCCTATCTTCCCTGCTTGAAACAGACCAGGATGTGGCCGGCGTACTCGCTCATTACGACGCCGCATGCGCCAGTATGCTTGCGCCCGTTGCACACGAGTTACTCACCATCACTCCTCAAGGAATCGAGTTACTCCGTGGTAGCCAACTAGTGATTGATTCGTCCTACGGGGAGGGGGTATCGGCATTCGCCTCAACGCCGGAAATTGTCAGCGGTGAAGGCACAGATATTTCTGTGCCTGGCATCGTGTTGACTCAGCACGCCATTCTTGAATCTCTCAGCGGCGCGGGTCTAGCGCTTTATGGTGAGGAAGCCGTTGCTCGCCCTCAGGCAGTCATTGGTCATTCCCAAGGTGTCCTTGGCGTGGCTCTTTTTGATGCGCTGTCCAGTGGCTCATCGCGCGATGTGATCACTATTCACTCCATTGCTCACCTCATTGGCGCTGCTGCCACACGCACTACCCGCCGCCTCAATCTTGTCTCTGATGGGGACTCAAGCCCCATGCTGTCCGTCCGAGGCGTGAGCCGTGACCTTCTGGAATCTGTTCTCGCACAGGTATCTGCTTCTCAGGGCCGCGAGGTTCGCATTGGAGTGTGCAATGGCGCTGATGCCTTCATTGCCTGCGGATATCCCGAAGATCTTCGGATGGTTGAGCGCAGCCTTGAACGTCTTGCGGAGAAGTCAATTGCCGAGCGTCAGGCTAAGAGGCGGGGTGGCAGTGTGCTCACACCTGTCACGGAATATCTCAGTACAACCGTCCCTTTCCACACGGACCTGCTCCGCCCCGCGGTGGAGTGCGTGGTGGATTGGGCCGAGCGTTGTGGCCTTGATACGGCACTTGCCGGTGAATTGGCTCAGGCGGTGCTGTGCGATCCGGTGGATTGGCCCTCTGTCATCGCAGATGCGATAGAACTGGATATGGCACATGCCAGTGCAGGTTGCCCTTTGGTCATCGATTGTGGGCCTGGTGATGTGCTTACGCGCCTTACCCAGAGTGTGTGCGCCGGTACTGATGTGGCGGTTGTGAGTGTCGGCAGTGCTCGCGCTATCGATGATGTGAGTCGTCCGGGTGTGGCCGTATCTGCTCCTCGACGCAGAACCGCATTCGCACCTGGTCTGACTCGTCTCCCCAATGGCAAGGTTGTGGTGGATACGGCCTTTACTCGACTCACTGGGCGCAGTGCCATCCTGCTCGCGGGTATGACTCCAACAACCGTTGACCCAGGAATTGTTGCAGCCGCCGCAAACGCTGGCTACTGGGCTGAACTCGCTGGTGGTGGACAGGTAACGGCTGAGGTACTGACCAGCAATGTCGATCGTTTGTCTGATCTTCTTGAACCGGGTCGTAGCGCAGCATTCAATGCCATGTTCATGGATCGCTACCTGTGGAACCTCCACTTGGGCACCCAGCGTACTCTCTCCCGAGCTCGCGCCGCAGGTGCCCCCATTGACGGTATCTGCATCAGTGCGGGTATCCCTGAACGTGATGAAGCTCGGGCACTTCTGCGCCGCCTCCATGATGAGGGGTTCCCCTATATTGCGCTGAAACCCGGCACTATCGATCAGATTCGCCAGGTCCTGGCCATTGCCCGCGATGTTCCTGAACTGCCCATCATCATGCAGGTCGAGGATGGCCATGCAGGTGGCCACCACTCGTGGGAAGACCTCGATTCCATGCTGCTGGCAACCTATGACGATATTCGTCAGGTTCCCACCGTGGTTCTGTGTGTGGGCGGTGGTATCGGTACTCCCGAGCGTGCGGCTGACTACATCACCGGTTCGTGGGCTTTGGCTTACAACACGGCACCCATGCCCGTGGATGGTGTTCTCGTCGGCACGGCAGCAATGACCTGTGCTGAAGCATTGACCAATGATGACGTCAAGCAACTCCTCGTTGATACGCCCGGAATCTCCCCCTCTGACCCCACACACCCTGGTGGTTGGGTAGCGTCAGGTGCTTCAGCAGGAGGCATGACCAGCGGCCTGAGTCACCTACGCGCTGACCTGTACGAGATTGATAACGCTTCAGCGCGCGCATCACGACTCATTCAAGAACTCGCAGGCGATGAAGAACTCATGGCATCGCGTCGCGACGACATGATTGAGGCCCTGTCACACACCGCCAAGCCCTACTTCGGTGATGTGGATGCCATGACCTACGCGCAGTGGGCACGGCGTTATGCAGAACTGTGCTGGGCTCCGGCTAGTGCTCGTCCCGCGGGAGCCAGTGCTGAAGAGCGCTGGGCTGATCTCGCGTGGGCTGACCGTTACCGTGACCTACTGCAGCGCATCGAAGCACGCCTGAACGCTGCTGACCATGGTTTGATTCCCACCCTCTTTAGCGAACTTGATGATGTTCTGGATGCCGATCTGGCTTTAGAGCGCTTACTTGAGACGTACCCAGAGGCTGCTGACGTACGCGTGTCACCCAGTGACTGTGCCTGGTTCATTGACCTATGCCGGAAGCATCCCAAACCCGTTCCCTTTGTCCCGGTTGTTGATGCCGATATTCTGCGGTGGTGGGGAACTGACTCCCTATGGCAGTCTCAAGATCCTCGCTACAGTGCTGATGCCGTTCGTATCATTCCCGGACCTGTGTCAGTTGCCGGCATTGACCGCATTAATGAGCCGGTCGGTGAACTGCTTGGACGTTTCGAAAGTGCCTGTATCGAAGCATTGCGCAATGCCGAATGTCCTGTTCGTGACGCGGTATCACGTCAGGGCACCGTGGCCGGTAATCCACTGACCTCGACTACGGACCTCGTCCGCCATTGCCCGCACGTGTTGTGGAACGGTCACATGACCGCCAACCCGGCACATGTGTTGGCCCATGAGTGCGTCACGATTGTGGAACGCACTGACATTGCCCCTGATGCCGTTGACGTGGTCATCGAATTGGATACCCACTGGGATGACATTCCAGGCGGTAAGAATTTCCACGCAGTTCGTGAACTCGTTGTTCCCCTCGTCCTCAATCCTGCCCGCGATGGGGGAGTGCCAGTTGTGGATCCTTCTCGTCTTCCTCAGACGATGGGTGATTTGCTCAAACGCACCGCTGGTGTGGGTGCCACATCTATTACTGGTGATGTCATCGACCATCTGCCGGTTGTGCAACCTGCTCATCCCGGTGCTGTTGATGCTCGTGGAGACCTAGCCAGCCAAGAGTTCGGTACTGTTCACAACACCTTTACTCTCGCTGCCACCTTGGGTCACGATCACGCGTCGGTCACGGCTAATGTACTTCCTCAGTGGCTCACGCCCGCCCAGATTGTTCCTGATGCTCTGCTCGGCCCTGCTTGGCCCGTGGTATACGCCGCCCTCGGTTCAGTGATTGAAGAGGGAATGCCGTTGATTGAAGGCCTGCTTGGTGCGGTTCACCTGGACCACACCGTCCATGTTGCCTGCGGTGATAAGGAGTTGCGCCGCTTGGCTTCTCTGGGGCAAGAAATCCGTGTGGACGGATGGGTCCATAGTTTAGAGGAATCCAGTGCTGGACGTGTGGTCAACGTTCACTTACAGTTCCTCACCGGCAGTGAAGAAAACTCCCGTGTCGTAGCACTCATGACTGAACGTTTTGCTATCCGTGGACGTGCTTCAGGTAGTGCTACTCCCTCTGCTCCCGTTCTATATGGAAATACAGGCGCTGCAGTGGTGGATGCGGAACGGCGCACGCTGCGTCAGGTTCGTGTGATCGCCCCGGGAGACATGACCGCTTTCGCTCGTGTCACCGGAGATTTCAATCCCATTCACACTTCCTATCACGCTGCACAAGTGGCAGGGATGGATGCTCCGCTGGTCCACGGCATGTGGCTCAGCGCCACTGCCCAGCAAGTCGCTGCTTGCGTCGATGCCCATGGTCAAGGACACACAATTATCGGGTGGACTTACACCATGCACGGTCCTGTGCAGTTGAATGATGAAGTCGAAATCACGGTAGACCGTGTTGGTCTGGTCAATGGCGGTGGAGAAACTCTCGAAGTAACCTGCCGAATCAACGGCGACATTGTCTCTCGTGGCACGGCAACATGTGCTCCCCGGAAAACTGCTTATCTCTACCCCGGCCAAGGTATTCAAATCCAAGGCATGGGGCTGGATGAGCGTGCAGCATCTCCGGCAGCCAAAGAAATCTGGGATCGCGCCGACGCTCACACTCGCGCAGAACTGGGATTCTCCGTCATTGCCCTGGTTCGTGATAACCCCACTGAACTTACCGCACGAGGTGTGACCTATAAGCATCCCGAAGGTTTGCTTAACCTCACGCAGTTCACTCAGGTGGCACTGGCGACAGTGGCCATGGCATCAACGGCACGTTTAAAGGAACGCGGTGCTCTGGTTGACCATGCCGCATTCGCTGGTCACAGCCTGGGCGAATACACAGCATTATCCGCCTACGGCAATATCTTCGAGGTAGAGACGATGCTCTCCATCGTCTTCCACCGCGGCTCCACGATGCACACCTTGGTTCCTCGAGACTGTGCTGGACATTCCAATTACCGAATGGGAGCACTGCGGCCCAACCAGTGTGGTATTAGCGCGAATGAGGTGGAGGCATATGTTGCATCCATTGCTGAAGACAGCGGCGAATTCCTTCAGATTGTCAACCACAACCTTGCTGGTGTGCAGTATGCGATTGCCGGCACCATTGCTGGGCTCAGCGCGCTTGAAACCGACGCACAGCAAAAAGCGGCTGCTCACGGTGGCAAGAACCCCTTCATGCTGGTGCCCGGAATTGACGTGCCTTTCCACTCCAGCGTGTTGCGACCTGGAGTGAGTGAATTCCGTGATCGTCTCAATGCTTTGGTTCCTCACACCATTGATGTGGATCGCCTCGTCGGCAAGTACGTGCCGAACCTCGTGGCACGTCCCTTCGCCCTGGACCGCGAGTTCGCACAATCCATTGTTGACGTCGTCCCCTCTGAAATTATTCGTCAGGCTTTGAACAATTTTGACGATGCTTCAGCGAATCGTCAGGCGTGGGCTCGCACGCTTCTCATTGAGTTGCTCGCCTGGCAGTTCGCTAGCCCCGTGCGTTGGATTGAGACTCAGGATGTACTCATCTCCTCGGCGCCTTCTGGCCTGGGTATTGAGGCACTGATCGAAGTGGGCCTGGCTCATTCACCAACGCTCGCGAACCTCGCAGCAAAGACCCTGACACTTCCTGCTTACCAGGGCCGCCATGTCACCGTCTGGAATGTTCGCCGAGATGAAGCACGTGTTCTTGCCACGGACTCTGATTCCGCTGTCGATGAGACGCTGCCTCAGTCTGGACCACGCACCACGCCTGCCACGCCCGAATCGGACAGTACACCGCAGTCACCCAATGGCCAAGAGAGCACCGCACCTGCACTTACTCCACCAGCCACAAGTGAAAGCAGTGCTGCGCCATCTGATGTGCCCTCCGTACAGGTATCGCCAGGTCAACAAACCGATCCCGCCGCGGGTAGCGTGACGTTTGGAGCACGTGATGGTCTCACCGTGTTGCTCGCTTACGCAGCACGTATTCGTCCTGAGCAAATCAATCCCACAGATACCACTGAGTCTCTGACCAATGGCGTAAGTTCACGACGAAACCAGTTACTCATGGATATGGGGTCAGAATTTAGTTTGGCTTCAATCGACGGCGCCGCTGATTCTGACATGACCGCTCTAGCTCAGACTGTTGCTAAGGGAGCAAGCAGTTACCGTCCCTTCGGGCCGGTTCTCACCGAAGCGCTGCGTGTCACCGTTTCCCGTATCCTCGGCCCCTCGGGTGTTCGTGCTAGCCACATCGCTGACCGTGTACAAAACACGTGGGGGCTAAACGATGCATGGGTTGCCCACGTTCAAGCGGCCATCATTTTGGGAACGCGAGAAGGCGATTCCATGCGTGGAGACACGCTCTCCACTTTGGGTGCCTCTCCACGGAGTAATGCCGCTGATGTTGACGCATTGATTGATGCTGCGGTGAACGCAGTCAGCCATGATCTGGGCATTGCGGTGGCTCTTCCCACAGCTGGTGGCGAGGGAGGCGGCAGCATGGTTGATTCCGCAGCACTTGATGCTTTCGCTGCAGCTCTCACCGGTCCCGACGGTGCCTTGGCAAAGTCAGCCCGGACGTTGCTCAGTGAACTCGGCCTGGAAACTGAGACTGACCAGGCAACGGGTATTTCTCCTGAAGATGCCACAGCTCTGGATACCTTGACTAAAGAAATGGGCCCCGGTTGGGTCTCTGCTGTAGCCCCTGCTTTCGAGGCACAGCGCGCAGTGCTCATCGATGACCGGTGGGCAACAGTTCGCGAAGATTGCGCCCGCTTAGCACTGGGAGAACTCAGTGTTGAGGAGGGGCGACAGCGCCTCAACGCTGAGCGTTTGCGCGATGGTGATGACTCGATTCGTCAGGCCATCGCTCAGCAGGCACAGTGGTGGGTGACCAAACTCAGCGATAGTGCTGAGCAGGAGCGTCGGAGCATTCTTGAAGACCTGACCATCCTGGCAGATACAAAAACTTTGAGCCTTGAATTCAGTGGTCAGGTCGCCGTGGTCACCGGTGTAGCACCAGGTTCCATCGCTTCCTCGGTGGTTGCTCGCCTGCTCGAAGGCGGAGCAACCGTTATCGCCACTAGTTCACGCCTCAGCCAAGCCCGCCTGGACTTTGCCAAGGATCTTTACCGCAAGCACGCCTCACTCGACGCGATGCTCTGGATGGTCCCGGCCAACCTGGCTTCCTACCGAGATGTGGATGCGTTGGCAGATTGGATTGGCCATGAGCAGTCCGTTACAGCAGGCGGAAAAACTACGGTGACAAAGCCTGCACAGGTGCCTGATCTGCTCTTCCCCTTCGCTGCTCCTCGTGTCATTGGCCGCCTAGCCGATGCCGGTGGCGATACGGAATTGCAAAGCCGTGTGCTCTTGTGGAGTGTTGAACGCCTTATTGGTGCTCTGGCACCAATTGGTATGGATACCCACGTCGATCACACCATGCATGTGGTGCTGCCCGGCAGTCCCAATCGCGGTACCTTCGGCGGTGACGGTGCCTACGGTGAAGTCAAGGCTGCTCTTGATGCCGTGGTGAACAAATGGCACGTGGAAAAGACATGGGCCAGTCGCGTCACTTTCGCTCACCCCCTCATCGGGTGGGTACGCGGAACTGGTCTCATGGGTGGAAACGATCCTCTCGTTGACGCCGTGGAATCTACTGGCGTACGAACCTGGAGCACCCAGGAGATAGCCGATAAGCTCCTTACTTTGTGCACTGCTGAGGCACGCCAGCAGGCTGAGAACGAGCCCCTCACCGCAGACTTCACTGGTGGCCTAGGCGAGGGAATTGACTTGGTAGCCGTAAAGGAAAAGGCGGCACGCGGCGTCGTCACGGGTGAAGATGAGAGCAACGAAACGGATGCGTCCATTGCTGCTCTGCCCACGCCTGGTACTCCGGTTCAGCCGACCTACGCAGCATGGGGCGAAGTAACCACCTCTCTGGAGGACATGGTGGTCATCGTCTCGACCGGTGAAGTGTCCACCTGGGGTTCAGGCCGGACGCGCCGTGAAGCCGAACTCGGTATGACCACCGGGGACGAGGTGGAACTCACCGCAGCGGGCGTCCTGGAACTAGCCTGGGGGATGGGTCTGCTTACTTGGAAGGATTCTCCGAAGGCGGGATGGTATGACCAGGATGACGAACTCGTCGACGAAGCCGACATTCTTGAACGTTTCCGTGATGACGTGGTTGCTCGATGCGGTATTCGCACCTTCGTCGATGACGGGCTCATTGCCCCTGTTAGCGACCAGGAAGCCAGCGTCTACCTGGATCGAGACGTGACTTTCCCTGTCCAGGATGAGGCTGCTGCTCAGCAGATTGTGATGCAAGATCCTGAGCACACCCGCCTCACCCAGGATGACGGTGGCGAATGGCTGGTCACTCGACTGGCTGGTTCCTTGGTCCGCGTGCCCAAGCGTGCGGCACTGTCTCGCACGGTGGGTGGGCAGTTCCCCAGGGATTTCGATCCGCAGCGTTGGGGTATCCCCGCATCGATGACGCAATCACTGGACCGTATTGCATCCTGGAACTTGGTGACCGCGGTGGACGCGTTCCTGTCCGCGGGCTTCACTCCGGCTGAATTGCTTCAGGCAGTTCATCCCAGTGATGTGGCCTCCACTCAGGGCACTGGCTTCGGCGGTATGGAATCCATGCGTCAACTGTTCGTTGGTCGTTTCCTGGGCACTGAACGCCCCAGTGACATTCTTCAGGAAGCCCTGCCGAACGTGGTGGCTGCTCACGTCATGCAGTCCTACATCGGCGGCTACGGCTCCATGGTCCAGCCGGTCAGTGCCTGCGCAACAGCTGCCGTATCCATTGAAGAGGGCTTCGATAAGATTGCTCTCGGCAAGGCGCAGATAGTGGTCGCCGGAGCCATTGACGATATTTCGATTGAATCAGTGGTGGGCTTCGGTGACATGAATGCCACGGCTGAGGCCAGCGTGATGGAGAGCAAGGGCATCGCTCCGCGCCACTACTCTCGTGCTAATGACCGACGTCGCTCCGGGTTCGTCGAAGCGCAAGGTGGCGGTACCGTCATCCTTGCCCGCGGTGACGTGGCCTATGAGATGGGTCTGCCCGTCGCCGGCGTTCTCGGCTTCGTCTCCTCCTATGCCGACGGCGCACACACCTCTATCCCGGCCCCTGGCCTGGGCGCTCTGGCGGCAGGACGCGGTGGTAGCGAGTCTCGCTTGGCTCGTTCACTCAAGGCTCTCGGCGTGGACGCTGATGACGTAGCCGTGGTTTCCAAGCACGACACGTCCACCGGTGCGAATGATCCCAACGAGTCTGAACTTCACACCCGTCTGGCTCGGGCACTGGGACGTACAGAAGGTAATCCGCTCTTCGCTGTATCGCAGAAGACCGTCACAGGTCATGCCAAGGGTGGTGCCGCAGTGTTCCAGGTGGCCGGCTTGACCGAGATTCTTGCCACCGGTGTGATTCCTGGGAATGCCTCGCTTGATTGTGTGGATGAAGTATTCCGCGATCACCCGTTCTGGGTGTGGCCGCGCCGCCCGCTGGCCATTGGTGCCTCCGCAGTATCGATAGAAGGTGGTAATAGTGCACCGGTCCGTTGTGGTCTGCTCACCTCACTAGGCTTCGGTCATGTTAGTGGACTTATTGCCATCGTCCATCCGGCAGCGTTCGAGTCCGCTATTCGCAGCCAGTACTGCGATGAGGCTGCCCAGCAATGGATCGACCGTGCTAATGAACGCCTTGCCGCGGGTGCACGTCAACGTCAGTTCGGCATGATGGGCAAGCAATCTTTGTTTGAGCCTGTAGTTGCTCGCCGCTTAGGTGAGGTCGGTCCTGATCGTGATCCTCATGAAGTGGAGGCGGCTATGCTGCTCAATCCTGATGCACGATTGGGTGTCGATGGCGTATATAACGCATGAACGTTAAGGCTCATCTGCCCTGGCGATTGATGGTGTATTAACGCCACGATGGGGGGCGGCATCCTGAAGGATGCCGCCCCCCACCACATTTCTCAGGGCCATCACGGTCATCACGGCGAAATAATGACAATGAAATGAACTGACCGTTCCTTGTTTCGGAATTTCTTTAGAGAGTTCCTTAGGGATTGTGCCCTCAACTGATCACTATAAGAGTCGTAAGTCGAGAAGATCTTTATACTGAGAACTATTATGCTTCCCCTAGCATGCCTATCCCGTATCGGTACGTAGGGGCACAAAATCAACTCAGGTATTTAGCAATGCTTCGATATCAGCGCTGAGTTTCTCCGGCTCGGTGGTGGGAGCGTATCGATTGACTACCTCGCCCTTGGAGTTGAGCAGGAACTTCGTGAAGTTCCATTTAATGGCATCACCAAGAATTCCTCCATGCTCGGAACGCAGCCATTTCCATAGGGGATGGGAGTGAGGGCCGTTGACGTCAATTTTGGCGAACATGGGGAAGGAGACGCCGTAATTGAGTTGACAAAACTCGCTAATGTCATCAGAATTCCCTGGCTCCTGACCGGCAAACTGATTGCAAGGAAAACCTAAAACAACGAATCCCTGCTCGTTGTACTTCTGATACAACGCTTCGAGCCCCTGATACTGCGGAGTTAAACCGCATTTACTGGCGGTGTTCACCACGAGGACCACCTTGCCCTGATAGTCGGATAGGGATACGTCCTTGCCTTGCAATGTGGTTGCCGTGAAGTCATAGAGAGTTGTCATGGTTCCAGAGTATCGAGTCAATGTGCTCCGGGTAATGGACAAGTGCCTTGGTATCACGTATTCACGGTACAGTGAAGGCATTCCATCGTAATGTGGCAGTTCAGGCCGATGAGGAGTATTCATGAGTGAAGTACCATTAACCTTCCTTGTCACCGGCGTGCTGCGTCCTTCCTCCATTGCCACCCATGTAGTAAAAGAAGCACTTTCTCAGGGGCATCGTGTTATTGCCACTACGCATCCCACCACCCGGGCATTAGCAACGGTATCCTTACGTGGCCTGGCAAATCCTGATGGCACAGATCTTCCTCTCCTTGATTTGGACGTCACGTCCCCAGAGTCTCTCTCGACCTTTAGCGCCCGTCTTACTGATGCGGGCTTTCACCATCTCGACGGCCTTCTTCACTCTATGGCTTATGCCAGCGCCGATATGCTCAGTAACGTCACCTCATCATCGATGAAGATCGACGCCGTCCACCGCTCCTTTGATATCAGTGTTGCTTCTCTTCCGCGCCTTATCCATGCCCTTGACGCATTCTTACCTGGCGGCTCTTTAAACGACTCTCAGGATTCCTCACTAAGTTCCCTATCCGGTGCTGGCCATGAAGATGTGAACACAAGGTGGCCCTGCGGCGTCGTTACCTTGGTGTTTGATACTGCCCATGTCTGGCCTGGTTATGGCTGGATGGGAGTAATGAAATCAGCTCTTGAAGCAATGGTGCGCACGCTGGCGGTGGAGCAAGCAAATAGAAATGTTCGTGTCAATGCGATCAGTTCTGGCCCACTTCCGACTCCTGCCTCCAGCGCAATTCCTACGTTTTCGTCATTTATGGCTTCTAGTGAGCAGGCACCGTTAAGTTGGGATTCGACCAGCGTCGCCGATGTTGCCCGCATGTGTGTGATGCTTATGAGCAGTGCGATGCCTGCTATGACGGGGCACGTGGTTGAGTGCGATGGGGGCTTATCATTGCTGCCTCCGCTTTCCACTACAACATGAAGCATTCCTCCAAAGATTTGTCCGCGTATTGGTGATTTCCTCAAGGACTCTCATATCCGTGCCAAAGAGGTCCTCCAGACCCGTGAAAGTTTCATTAAGCATGTGATGGGATAGTGCCATGAGTCATGCACAAGCCTTTCTCGACCTGTCATCATTCGTTGGCCATGCACGCCATGCCGCATTGAATCTCAGTCCTGATGGCCGAAGAGTAGTCGCCTCAATCAAGACAATTAATGACAAAGGCTCGGCATATCTCACGAGTTTATGGGAACTGCCCTCCTGTTCCCAGGAATCCTCTCAACCTCGGCAACTGACACGCGGAGCACAAGGTGATGCCTTCGCTGGTTTCACTGCCAACGGGGACGTACTCTTTACCTCTCAACGCGATGAGGACTCCTCCTCGCTTAATGGCCTTACTCCGCTACCTCTTCACGACTCATCTAAGGAGTCTGACGAGTCTTCGCCATATCAAGATGTTGAGAAGACACGCCTTTACATGCTGCCCAAGAATGGGGGAGAGGCACGCGTTATCGCTGAACGAGTCGGGGGTTTTTCCTCCATTACGCCTGCTCGCCACGGTGGTCGAGTCTTTTTCCTTTCAGCGTCAAGTCCCTACGCACTGAGCGCCACGGATGATGAGTCGCTCCAGGACTATCGACAAAAAACCGCTACAACGGGCATCCTCCACGAGGGATACCCGATACGGAACTGGGATACGGATTTATCAACAGCACGTAATCAACTATTCTTCGCTGACCCTTGTGATCTTTCTCAGCAACATGCCCGGTGGTCCATGCACCGTGTGACCGCCTTGAAGCCTTCCGAACGTCTTGAGGGATACTCAGTTAGTCCTGATGGCACCCGTGTGATCGCCAACGTCCTTGAAGCAACCACGAGTTATATGCACAGCATTACGTTGCGCATGATCGATGTAGACTCAGGCGCAAGTACTCTGCTGTGGTCGGATGAGAATGCTGATGCCACCAATGTGGTAATTAGCCCTGATGGTACTCGCGCCATCTTCTGGGTGACTGAGCATTGCAGTGCTCGCACAGTGATGAACCCCCGATTGCACCATATTGATCTCATAACGGGGAAGTGCGAGGAATTATCGCTGACCTGGGCATCAGGTGAACCCTGTACGCATTGGCTCACCGGCCCTGCCTGGAGTGGCGATAGCCGCAGCATCATTTGCACGATGGACTTTGAAGGTGCAGGCAAGATTGTTCGTATTGATCTGGATACGAAAACTGTCATCGAACTCACTAATGACCGTTACTTTTACACCTCCCTTCA
Source organism: Actinomyces vulturis (assembly GCF_001687305.1). Taxonomy (GTDB): domain Bacteria; phylum Actinomycetota; class Actinomycetes; order Actinomycetales; family Actinomycetaceae; genus Actinomyces; species Actinomyces vulturis. Next base: position 309,681 of record NZ_KV700386.1, on the reverse strand, counting down.
GATCGATGAACGCACTGGTCATGCCTATGCGCTTCGCGATTCGATCAATTCTGCCCCTACGCCCGTCCGTTTAAATCAGGTTGACCACGCAAACGCTCTAGTCACCATTGATGAGATCGCCACTCCCGTTCCTTCCATCACTGTGCCAGGTCGCCTCACTGAGGTCTTCACAGAAGCCGAGGATGGTACTCCGTTGCGCGCCTGGCTTTGCCTGCCAGAGGAGCAATCGCAGCCTTATCCGCTTTTATTATGGGTTCATGGTGGCCCCTTCGGTTCATGGAACTCATGGACCTGGCGTTGGAACCCTTGGACTGCTACAGCGCGTGGTTACGCTGTGCTTCTGCCTGATCCTGCTTACTCCACGGGTTATGGCCAGAGAATGATGGAACGTGGCTGGGGTGACTTCGGAGGTAAGCCTCGGACCGATATTCTTCGTCTCCTTGATGCCACCCTTGAAAGAGATGACTGCGACTCTCGCAAGGTTGCTGTCATGGGGGGTTCCTACGGTGGCTATATGGCGAACTGGTTAGCTGGCCATGACTCACATCGTTTTAAGGCCATCGTTACTCACGCTTCGTTATGGGATTTGGATCAATTCCGTACCACCACCGATAGCCCGTATTTCTGGGATCGCATTCTTGACGATGACCAGGTCGAACGTTTCAATCCTGCTTGCTTCGTTCGTGACATCTGTGCACCGATGTTGATTATCCATGGCAACCGTGACTTCCGCGTTCCCATCAGCGAGGGTATTCGTCTATGGATGGAACTTCATCGCCACTGGGATGGCCCCGCTGACGAATTCCCACATAAGTTCTTGTATTACCCCGATGAGAACCATTGGATTCTCAAACCCGGTAACTCAGCGTTGTGGTACTCCACAGTCTTTGCATTCCTCGATCAGCATGTTCATGGTCGCGATTTTGTTCGCCCACGGGGCCTGGGATGAATGGGCTCGATAACTCAATAGCCGACGAACTATTCATGTCATGTTCAGCCTCGGGCGCTGACAGTTCGGAACAGTGCCACACCGCGTTGTCTCATTCCCCTTCGCCTCCTGTGCTTCCTGCGTGGCCAGAGGGAAGAGGGACAGTACGAGGCGTAGGACTTGATTTGGTTGACGTAAAAGAGTTTGACGTTCAAGTTCACTTACCGGGAACGACCTTTCTCCGTCAGGCATTTACTCCGGCCGAGCGACGCTATTGTGCCGGTCGCAGTGAACGTCTGGCCGCACGATGGGCCGCGAAAGAAGCCTTCATTAAGGCATGGTCGCAGGCTTACGGAGGTCCTCCGCTTATTGATGCCGACGCCGTCCGGTGGAGCGAGATCGAGATTGTTTCCTCGCGTCATGGCGTACCATCGCTTCGTTTGTCAGGGGAGATTTCTCGACAAGTCACTATCTCGTGTTCAGAAGTGTCGTGGTTAGTTTCGATGTCACATGATGGAAACTGGGCAAGCGCTATTGTGGTCGCTTACGATTCGACAATTCCTCACTGATGATTTTTTCGTCTCGCATAGTGAGAAATACTCAAAAAGGGTGGTAAAAGTGGCCCACATCACCTACCCTGAGTCGAAAGTCCTATAAAGAGTGAGGCTCTCTCATGGCGGATACCACTTACCAAGCAATCGCAATGATCATCTACTTTGTTCTGATGATCGCCGTTGGCCTATGGGCCTACGGCCGCACCAATGACATGGATGATTACATGCTCGGTGGTCGCGACCTCAACCCAGCAGTTGCAGCACTTTCAGCGGGAGCCTCCGATATGTCTGGGTGGCTTCTCATGGGTTTACCTGGAGCACTCTATGCATCAGGCCTTGTCGAATCATGGATCGCTATTGGCCTAACCATCGGTGCATGGTTGAACTGGAAATACGTTGCTCCACGTCTTCGCACCTACACAGAAGTTGCAAACAACTCCATCACGATTCCTAGTTTCCTTGACAACCGTCTCCATGATTCCCATCACCTGCTCCGTTGGGCCTCCGGAATCATCATCATGGTGTTCTTCACCTTCTATGTCTCCTCTGGCATGGTGGCTGGTGGAACATTCTTCGAAGCTTCTTTCAACATGGACTACCACCTTGGCATGGTCCTAGTAGCAGGCATTACCGTGCTCTACACCCTCGTTGGCGGATTCCTGGCCGTGTCTTACACAGACTTCATTCAAGGCTTAATGATGGTCATGGCGCTAGTCGCTGTTCCCGTCGTAGGTATTTTTTACCTCGGTGGCTGGGGCAACATGGTCAACGAAGTCAGCGCTGTTGATCCCCACTTCTGGGCAATGGTTGGCCCTACCACATCCATCATCGGCATTATTTCAGCGATCGCCTGGGGCCTAGGCTACTTCGGTCAGCCCCACATCATTGTGCGTTTCATGGCTATTCGCTCCGCAAAAGAAGCACGAATGGGCCGCCGCATCGGTATCGGCTGGATGATCTTTGCCGTCGTTGGCGCTGCCTTCACCGCGATTGTCGGTGTGGCTGTCTACCACCGAGAAGAAGGCAAACTACCTGACGGGGAGGCTGTCTTCATCACCTTGGGCCAGTTACTTTTCCACCCCCTCATCGCAGGCTTCATGCTGGCAGCAATTCTCGCCGCCATCATGAGCACGATTTCAAGCCAACTATTAGTCACCGCCTCCGCTCTTGTCGAAGATCTCTACAAAGCAGTGCTTCACCACGATTTGGCCAGTAACCAAATGGTTATTCTCTCACGCTCAGCCGTCATGCTGGTGGCGGTGGTTGCTGCCGCCATGGCCTGGGAGAAGAACGCCACGATTCTTGTTCTGGTCGCATTCGCCTGGGCTGGATTCGGCGCCTCCTTCGGCCCCACAATCATCTTGTCCCTCTACTGGCGTCGCCTAACCGCCACCGGAGCCGTTGCCGGCATGGTTACCGGTGCTGTCGTTGTCATGATTTGGGGACATATTAGTGGCGGTATCTTCGATCTTTACGAAATTGTTCCCGGATTCATCGCTAACGCCCTTGTGGCCTGGGGCGTGAGTTCTATCGGTAAACCCGACGAACGCGTCAGTCAAGAGTTCGATAAAGCCATCGCCGAACTCGCTCATTAATATCTTGCCTTGGTGTTGAGAACACCGAGGAATTGATGATGTGGGGCTCATCCAAAGTAGTGAGCCCCACATCGTTATCTTCCCCCCATCCCCAATGATGTGTCCACCACAGTCTTGTCAGATAGTGGAGAAGACATGCCAACGCAGTCTAAGATGACCCTATACGTGCTCCGGGGTCGGTGTAAGTCCGAACCGGCAGTGACAGTCTGCGACCCGCGTCCACTTATTGAAGTGGCCGGTTGAGCCGGTGAAATTCCGGCACCGACGGTGAAAGTCCGGATGGGAGGATGCACGGCAAGCCACACGAGGCTTCACGTTTGTGCACCATGGTCGCCATGACCATCGTGGATAGAACGTCTTGCGTCGCGTTGCCTGCACGCGTGGAGACGCAGATCGTCATTCACGTGGGCCCCGGTGTACCCCTTTGGGTGAGCGCCCAGGGACGCAGGTGAGGAACTATGGCACGCACTCGGCGTCGGCTCTCAATGCCACCAGCACTAGTTACTGGATTAGTTGTGTTGTCTGTGTGGTGGTTTGTCTCTCATAGTGGCCATGTCCCAAGCATTTTTCTCCCCTCACCCGATGCTGTTGTCCGCAGGCTAACCAAACTTCTGCTCCACTCACCTCTGGCACGTTTTACTTGGGTGACAGTCAAGGAAGCCCTCCTAGGATGTCTACTGGCTGGGAGTGTGGGACTCCCGTTGGCTTGGGTACTCCACCACAGCCATTTTCTCTCCCGCGCATTGATGCCCTACATTGCCGCTGCTCAAGCAGTTCCCGCCATTGCTATCGCCCCACTGCTTGTTCTATGGATTGGATACGGCACGCTTCCTGTTGTTGTTCTCTGTGCGTTCATGGTGTTTTTCCCCATCACCATCACCGCCCTACTAGGTCTTGAAGGCCTTGACAGGGATGTCCTTGACGCAGCACGTCTTGACGGCGCTCATGGATGGTCACTGCTGATCCACATGGAAATACCAATGGCCTTGCCTGCGATCCTGGCAGGTCTGCGTACCGGGTTCACTTTGTCGATCACTGGCGCCATTGTGGGTGAAATGATTATGGGCGGACATGGGCTCGGACAAGTGCTTACTAGCCAGCGCGACTCGGTAGATACCACCGGTCTTTTTGCCACGATCGTCTTACTAGCCATTTTGGCAACTACTATTTTCGGCCTCCTCCTCATGATGGAGAAGCGTTCAGCAACTGTTAACGCAATGAGAGGATCCCGCCCCACGTAATGCCTGTTGATCAGAGTCAGCCCTATCCTTCGCCCTCCTACCAAGCCGCGCATCATCGTCGATCACGGCGCCACTCCCACCACAAGGAACTCTCATGAATCTTCATTCTTCCCTCTCGCGCCGCTCTCTTCTCCGTTCATTGGGATATAGTGCGACCGCTGCCGCTGCTCTCATCACGATGTCAGCATGTTCCTCTGGTACAGCCGCTCAGAAAGCAGCAGCGCAGTCCAGCGCCACACAGTCAACAGCAGCACTTAAGCCTTTCACCATCGGCTTGACCTACACACCGAATATTCAGTTCGCCCCCTTCTATCTGGCTGCTCACAAGGGGTACTACCAAATGCCCAGCGGCCAAGCAGAACTGCGCCACCACGGTGCACAAGAAGGGCTCTTTGACGCACTCATCGCAGGCACGGAAGATCTAGTCGTTGCCGGAGCCGATGAAGCAACGGTGGCCCGCTCCAACGGTGCTGACCTTGTCATCGTGGGCGGCTACTACCAGACCTATCCGGTAGTAATCATCGTCGATGAAGAATCACCCATCCATTCCTTAACAGATCTCCGCGGAAAAACCGTTGGGATTCCCGGACATTATGGTGAGAACTACTACGGTCTAACGTTAGCTCTGCAAACCGCAGGCTTGACACCTGAGGACCTGACCATTGAGGAAATCGGCTGGACTCAAGCTGCCGCACTCATTGGCGGCAAAGTCGATGCCATCGTGGGATTCGTCAACAATGACGCCGTTATGCTCAATCATGCCGACCACCCCGTACGTACCCTCACCGTTGCCCCTGAAGTTCCACTCATTGGTGCCAGCCTCATCACCACGCCCAAGGTTCTAACCGAAAGAGCCGAAGATCTTCAGCATGTGGTCAAGGCTTCTGCACTTGGCATGGATTCTTTCGTTGATGATCCTGCCGGTGCTGTGCAAGCGTGCGTCTCTTACGTTCCTGACTTAGCCGACGCCGAACAGGCCGCAGTGGCTCAACAGGTTGCCATTGCCACAGCCCATCTTATTCGCCCCTCATCCGATTCTGTCATCGGATCGGTCAATTCTGAGCATGTAGGCCACATGCTCGATTTCCTCGCTTCCCATGAACTGCTTGGGGAGCAGGGCGTAACGGTTGAACAAATCAGTAAACCTGTCGACCTAAATTAAGAGGTTTCGCCCGCCAAGTCCTGCAGTTTTATGCGCTGGTCACCTCACGCTAACCACTGGTTTCGTGCATAACGGCCAGCGCATGCTGCTGTTAGGAAGGACAAATAATCAGCATCCAAGCCTCGCCCCATCGTGCGTAACGTCACTGGACACTGGCGTAAGGCCCTATCAAGGCCATCACAGGGCACTGGTTCTAGGCTCACGTGTCCACGTGCTCGACTTGTGGCGCAGGCACGTTCTGCTTTTTCCCACAGTAGGTGAGTAAAAGGATCAGAATCGTCACGGCGCTTAGGCAAAGGCATTGGGCAATCGACTGTCAAGAGATCTGTAATGATGCGTGCAGTGTGATGGGATAAGCCTTGGTGACGTTCACGAGCATCTGCTTGCGAAGCGCGTGCGCACATCATCGGGGTGGTTCCTACCAATGCTGCGGCTTGCAGATCGTGAGAAACCGCGACCCCCGAATAACCCCAGGGTGTTTCAGTACCAAGATTTCCTGGCCCCTGGCACACCACAATCATGTCCGCACCGCGATCGACAGCAGCAAGAATCGCGTTGTGAACGGTCACGGTTTCCAGGGTTCCTCCCCAAGCCTGACCAGTGGTAATAATATCGTCAATCCATCCCTCGTCACGTAGGCGTTGCGCCGTTTGTGAATAGGCGGCGGGAAGGGCTCCACCATCCGTCATGATGTAAGCAACTCGAGGTAAAGGTACGTCGTCTTGCTGTTCATGGGGTAGTGGGGCGCGCATGCCCGTAATGATGGCAGGAAGGGCCGAGTGGAGATCTGCAGCAATAACGGGTACCGTCCGCAAAGCGCGTCCAGAGGCCATCAACTGTCGAAAATCATCGTCACGCTCATCTTCGCCAATCGTGGTGACCTGAGTGGGCATATAACGACATTTCACCATTCGGCCCTCATCACTATCATCAAGGGGAAGCCTGGTAAGCAAAGCACTCACCATGGCTTGACCACCGGTCCCCAGGGAACGATCAAGCGCAGAAACCTCAATGCGCACCGCATCTCCTTCAGTCACAGGGCCGATGAGGTGCTCGTAGGAGAGTGCTTGGACCTGAGTGCCGGGCAGGAAAGCCACTGCGTTATCTGGGGCCTGGGTGATAGTGACAGACAGAATTTGGCAGCCTTTGCCTTTGTCTCCCCATCGTTTGAGGACTTCACTCACCACGCCGTCTCGCCACATCATGGTGTAACCGTACCGTGCCAATTAGTCTGGTGCCGTGAATACGAGTGCTGTTAGTACCGAAGAACGGCAGATTAATCTCATCCTCGCTCTGCGCCATACGCGAGCCGGGATGAGTAAGCATGACATTCTCACCAGCGTTGCCGGCTACGGAGATGAGTCATCCAACGCTGAGCGAATGTTCGAACGGGATAAGGCATTGTTACAGTCACTAGGAATCCCGATTTCGACACGTAGCGCCTCGGGTATGTCCAGTAGCCCGGACACGGTGTATTTCATTGATAATGACGACTATCAGCTCCCTGCGTTACACCTAAGTGCCACTCAACAGTCTTTTCTTGATGCTTTGGCACGTATCGTTCAAACAGGAACATTTTCCGGAGAAGCACATCGGGCAATTACGAAGTTGAGGGCGCTCAGTCAACGACATAAATCGCAACCATTTTTAGGCATCCACGGTATTTCTGAGCCACTACCGCAGGAAATTATTGAAGCAGGCACTGACGGCCGTTTCCTTCAATTCACCTATGCACCACCAGGACGAGAAGCATCTCAGCGTCGGGTTGCACCAATTAACGTGACCCTTCGCCATGGAGCCTGGTATCTACAAGCGTTTGACCTAGGCCGTAATGCCCCACGAACATTCAAACTGAACCGCGTCACCTCACCATTAACAGTCACAGGAAAACCCTCAGAAGTCATCGACAAGGGCTTTCCTTCATGGGATCCGACCTCAACGCATAACCTTGACGAATTACCTCTCGTTCTGGCCGCACGTGTTGATACCTGTGGGCAATTACGCGCTTTGGCCACTCACACAGTTTCCCATCGTTCATGCCAAGAGCATGTCGATTCCTTGTTATCCGATGATAAGTCTGAGAAAACTAACTGTTCTCATCATGGAGTTTCTACTCAACGTTGCTATGCCCCATTATCTCAGTCCACCGCGGGGGAGTGGAGTGCAGCGGATCTTCAGCAGATTCACCTCAGCCTCGACTCACAGTGGGATCTTCTTCTTGTTCCGGCGGCAACTACCTACACGCCAGAATTGGTTAGCGACCTCACTCAATATGGTGACGATCTTCTTGTCATCTCACCGCGCTCTGTACGAGACGGCGTCACCGAAGCACTAACTCACTTGGTCAAGGAGGAATGCTGACATGCCCCGTCCACTTACTGCTGACCGTGTAACCCGCCTCCTTGCCCTCCCAGTATGGGTCTGTCAGAATCCCGGCATTACGTTAAAAGAAACCGCTGAACATTTCGGAATCACCGTGCCGGAATTACGCCGCGATATTGAACGGCTCTGGATGACTGGAACTCCCGGCGGCTACCACAATGACCTAGTGGATTTTGATGGCTTTGCCTATGACGAAGGCAAACTCATGCTCGTTGAGTCACAGGGCCTTGATGTCCCGGTTCGCCTTTCCATCCGTGAGGCACAGTCACTCCTTCTCAGTGCGCGCATCACTCAGCAAGCTTTTGCCCACGATATGCAAACCGTAGGCCAATGCCAAGAAATCATTGACATTGTTCAATCACTGCTGACAAATAGCCTCACACACAGCACCAACAGTCACCACGAAGAAGATAGTCATGCCTCGTCTTTCAGTGCTGATCCTGCTGTCGCCTCATCACCTGACGTCTCGTTATCACGCGTAGATGCGACAGTAGATTTGATGAGCCAGGCGATTGCCAACCACCGCTGCGTGAGCCTGACCTATGTTGATGCCACTGACCAGCGTTCTGAACGTGTCATTGAGCCATTGGAGATTCTCAGTGACGGTACATCAGGCTACGTATGCTGCTACTGCCACCTAGCTAAAGACCTCCGTCATCTCCGCCTTGACCGTATTGTCTGCGCAGAACTCCTTGATCGTGTCTTCGTACCGCGAAAAACCATTAGCCACAACGAAAAAGTACATCAGTCTCAAAATTTTTCTTTTAGTAACACTGACGCACGAACGATAAAGGTTCATGTATCATCTTCAGCCCAGTGGCTTGTGGACCGTCTTCCTTGCGTAAGTGAGAACAATGCTGACGGTTCCATCATGATGACCATTGAGGGGCGCAACGAACGGTGGCTTATCCGCCTTCTTCTCGCATTGGCTCCCAGTATTTATCAAGTTGATTCTCCTGAGATTATGGCGAAAACACGCGAAGAAGCACAGCGTGCGCTCAGGGCGTACGAGCAATTAGAAAGCATTGAAACAGCAATAAAAAGTAAGTCATAAAGCGCAACACGCGCCCCGTTGAACTATTGCTGGTTAACGATGACCTTGAGTTGTAGGTAGGATAGGCTCGTTAGTTACTGGTCTCCAACAGGAAGGCAGGTTCCAGATATGGGAGCCATGCGCCCTTGGCACTGGATTGTTATCCTCGTCCTCCTCATCCTCCTCTTCGGTGCAAACAAGCTGCCCGAAATCGCCGGTAGCGTCGGCAAGTCGATGAAGGTATTCAAGAAGGAGGTCAAGGAACTTCGCGATGATGAACCCTCAACCTCCGCCCCGCAGGCACAGATCCCGCCGCAGCAGGGTACCTACTACACCCAGCCCACGCAGCCTGGCCAGGCGGCTCCCTCTGCCCAGCCGCAGCAGCAGTTCCCCAATCAGGATGGATCTGCCCCCTCGCAGTAAGTAGTGATGTGCTTGTGCGGGCGCGCCACTAGTATTTTTGGTGCGCCCGCACGCGCATGTTCACACCATTTCTCCATCGGCAGTCTTGCCACCACCGGTCAATGGAAAGGTAGCCACCCATGGCGCCACGTCTCAAGGTCTCCAAAGTCAACCGCAAGGAGAACCCTGAAGCACGCATGCCTATCGGCGATCACCTCAGGGAATTGCGCGACCGCGCCATCCTCGTCGCCATCGGTCTTGTCGTTGGCACAATCGTCGGTTGGTTTTTCTACGACTGGTTCTTTGATCTTTTGTTCCGCCCCATCGCCAAACTGATGGAGGACGGGCGCGAAGCAACCTTTAACTTCCCCACTATCACCGCGGCCTTCGACATGAAGTTCCGTATCTCTTTCTGGATGGGCGTGGTAATGACCAGCCCGTTCTGGATGTACCACATATGGGCATATCTTGCTCCCGGCCTGACCAAGAAGGAAAAGAAGTACGCATGGGGATTCGGCGGAGCCGGTCTCATTCTCTTCCTCGCTGGCGCATGGATGGCTTGGTGGATCATGCCCCATGCCGTGGAAATTTTCGCCCAGTTCGCCCCCAAACACATGGCGAGTTTCTTCCTCCACGCAGATCAGTACCTCACCTTCATCATCCGTTTGATGATCGCCTTCGGTGTAGCTTTCCTCTTCCCTGAATTTATGGTGGGCTTAAACTTCCTCGGCCTGGTTAAAGGCAAGACCATGCTCAAGGGGTGGCGTTACGCAGTTGTCGTGATCTTCGTGTTCATGGCCATCGCGAACCCGTTGCCGGATCCTCTACCGATGATTCTCACCTCCTTACCGGTCTGTGGCCTGTACTTTGGCGCCTGCGGTATTGCTATCTACAACGACAAACGCGTTGCCAAGAAGCGTGCCAAAGAGGAAGCTGAGTTGAATGCTGCTTTAGCTGAAGCTGAAGCTAAGGAACGTGCACAGCGCGAAGCTCGCGAGGCTGAACTCCTCGGCACTTCGCCTGTCCCTGCTGTTGAGGCTGTAATTGAACCTGCAGCACTCCCCACGGGTCAATCAACTCCTGAGGTTAAAGAAACTTCTCCTGAGGCTACTCGCGACTTAGAGGCTGCACCTAAGGCAGAAGAAACTCCTGGCAGCGAATCCGATAACAACGCTACTGTGGATAAATCTGACACTTCTGAAGCAACCGAGATGAACAGTACGGAAAAGACGGACTCTGGTGACTCTGGCGATGATGAGTCCGTTGGTTCCAACACTGACGCAACGAACAGTGACGATTCCGACGAATCTACCAGCCCTTCAGCCTAGTAAGTTCTTACCGTCATGGTGACTGTCGGATTAGTAACTAATCCAACCTCTGGTCATGGGCGTGCACGCTCTCATATCAAGAAGATCGTGCAACGTCTCAGAGACAACCATCTCACTGTCATTGACGCCACCGCGGACTCCTATGAGAGCACACATCGCGCTGCGCACGCCCTAGCGCGTCAGGGAGTTTCTGCTCTCGTGACTGTTGGTGGCGATGGCATGGTGCACCTCGGCGTCGATTCTGTAGCAGGAACGAATGTTCCACTTGGCATCATTCCTCTTGGTACCGGTAATGATGTATCCCGCCATTTCGCAATACCCACCTCCGTCAATCAAGCCGTTGACCTCATCGCCACCGCGCTTCGTTACCCTGATGACTACATCGCCACCAGTGACGTTATTGAAACCACTCGGCCAGATGGAACTCCTCTCGACCTAGGCCATCAGTTCTCGATGGCCATCGTCAGCGCCGGTATTGATGCGTCAATTAACGCCCGTGCAAACGCCATGCGCTGGCCTCGTCAATCAGGACGATACGTTCGGGCCGTGATGGAAGAACTACCACAGATTCATTCCTACGGATATACCATCACTACCGACCACTCCACCTTCACAGGTAAAGCAATCGTGGTCAGCGCCGCCAATACCCGCTATTTCGGAGGCGGCATGGATATAGTCCCTCACGCCGATCCCACAGATGGCTACCTCGACCTTATTCGCATCGACCCAGTCCCACCTCTCGAAGCGCTGCGTGTTTTCCCACAACTTTTCAAGGGCGGTCATATAAACCACCCGGCTGTGCATTGTGAACGTACACGCCAAGTGCTAATTGAATACGCACCAGGACCGGACGTTGCGCGCCCATGGGCACACCCTCCACTGCCATACTCAGATGGTGAAGCATTGGCTGACTTACCCCTCTTGATTCGCAGTTGCCCTCAGGGCGTACGAGTCATAACTCCACGGAAAGATTCCGGCAACGTAAACTGAAGACATGCCCACTCCTGCTGAGCGATACGCCATGGCAAAAAAGCGAGCGGTTTATCATTCTTCTCACCTCGCACAATTTGCCCACCGCTGCGATTTCCTTTTCGATGATTTCCAAGAAGAAGGATGCCAAGCAGTTCAAGACGGGCACAGTGTTCTCGTTGCTGCTCCTACCGGTGCGGGCAAGACCATCGTTGGTGAATTCGCCGCCTACCTTGCCCTCCAATTAGGTAAAAAAGCTTTTTACACCACGCCCATCAAAGCGCTAAGTAACCAGAAGTACACCGAATTCTGCAAGAGTTACGGTTCTGAGAACGTCGGACTATTAACCGGCGATTCCTCGATTAACTCTCATGCCCCTATCGTGGTTATGACCACCGAGGTGCTGCGTAACATGCTCTATTCGGGTTCGTCGAACCTGGATAATCTTGGCTTCGTAGTGATGGACGAAGTGCATTACCTCGCCGATCGATTCCGCGGCCCAGTATGGGAAGAAGTCATCATTCACCTTGCCGCCGATGTGCAAGTGGTCGCCCTTAGCGCCACCGTCTCTAACGCCGAAGAATTCGGTCAGTGGCTATCCGAAGTGCGGGGCAGTACCAAGGTCATCGTCTCTGAACATCGCCCAGTGCCTCTCACCCAACACATGATGGTGGGTAAAAAACTCTATTCGCTCTACGATGAGGGCACCACGAACATTAACTCGTCGCTCAATCGCGCACTCAAACACGCCAAATCTCAGGCACAGGCTGAAAAGGCACGAAAAAAAGCCAATTCAACTCGCCGCGGAATGCCGCGGCACAGTCCTGCAGCCCGGATCAAACCCCCCTCGCGTATTGCCGTCATCGATACCCTAGCGCGGCACAATATGTTGCCTGCAATCGTCTTTATCTTCTCCCGCGCGGGATGCGAAAATGCTCTTGCTGCTGCCCTCGCCTCCGGAGTCGATCTCACTACGCAAGAAGAAGCAGCTCAGATCCGTAATATTGTTGAACAGCGCACTGCTACGGTTCCGGCCGAAGATCTTCAGATGCTGGGCTACCATTCCTGGGTTGCGGCATTAGAGAGGGGAGTGGCGGCCCACCATGCGGGTTTGCTACCCGTGTTCAAAGAAACGGTTGAGGAACTCTTCAGTGCCGGCTTGGTCAAACTCGTCTACGCCACAGAAACCTTAGCCCTCGGCATTAATATGCCCGCCCGTACCGTAGTACTAGAAACGTTAAGCAAGTGGAATGGTCAGGGCCACGTGGATCTGACCCCAGGGGAGTACACCCAATTAACCGGTCGCGCAGGGCGACGTGGCATTGATACGCAAGGCCACGCCGTCGTTCTAGCACAGGGAGATATTGACGCCTACTCAGTCTCCCAACTCGCCTCCAAGCGCACTTACCCGCTACGCAGCGCATTCCGCCCCACATACAACATGGCTGTGAACCTTCTGTCTCACACCACACGTAGTCAAGCCAGGGAAATTCTCGAGTCCTCGTTCGCTCAATTCCAGGCCGACCGTTCTGTGGTCGAACTTGCTGCCGCAACCCGCCGACTACGATCCCAAATGGATTCCATGGAAGACTCCATGCAGTGCCACCTAGGCGATTTCCGTGAATATCAGTACCTACGTACCAAAATCTCTGAAGCAGAAAAATCTTTAGCTCACACGCGCTCACGGGAAAAACGTCAGGCCAATAGCCGTTCTATGGAGGCACTGCGTAGTGGTGACGTGGTGATTTTCCCATCTGGACGAAGGCTACGCCATGGCGTGGTCCTTCGGATTCTCCATGACCGACAAGGCATTGCAATACCAGAACTGCTCACCGAGGATGCTCGTGTTATTCAATTGGCACCTGAGCAGGCACCTGGGGGAGTAAACCTCGTCGGACATCTAGCTGGCACCACACGTGCAAATCTCGGATCGCACCGCGTACGTGAGGACCTAGTCCGTAAACTGCGCCGCCACCTTCGTGACGGAACACTAGAAGATACCGCACGGCGTCAGCGCACACGACGCCGCACAGACGCATCCGATGATCGTCTCGCCTCCGAGGTAGAACAATTGCGTCACAACATTGCTACCTGGCGCAATGAATTAGCTCAACACCCCTGCCATGGCTGTCCTGATCGTGAAGAACACGCACGACAGGGACGGTCGTGGGCAAAGAAAAACGCTGAACGTGAACGCCTCTACGCACGTATTGATTCGCGTACCGGTAACGTGGCGCGAACATTCGATGCAGTCTGTGATGTGCTCCAGCACCTTGGCTATATTGACTACACCGACAGTGCTCACAACCGTGACCATGTCACTGTCACCGATGCTGGACGCATGCTGGCCCGTATTTATGCAGAGCGTGATCTCCTAATCGCCCACTCAATTAGGCAAGGAGTCTTTGATGACCTTATGCCTGCTGACCTAGCCGCTGCTGTGTGCTCCTGTGTTTATGAACCACGCGCCGGCGCAGCACATGCACCGCTGAAAGCTCGCAATAGTGCCCTTGGACAAGCACTAGCACGAATTCACCGCGTAGCGGTCACTATTCGCGATCAAGAGTCTCTAGCGCGACTTGAGCACTCAGGCCTTGACGAGCCCTCGCTAAGCCCCGCAATGAGTTTGTGGGCACAGGGCGCTGACATGAGCGATGTGCTCAATCTCAGTGAAATGACACCTGGCGATTTTGTGCGGTGGAGCAAAATGGTGCTAGATGTGCTGCGTCAGTTAGCAGATCTACGGAGCAATGACGATACGACGTTGTCAACTATTGGTGCTCGGGCGGAGCGTGCAATTAATCAGATGAGTCGCGGAGTGGTGGCATATTCCTCTGTCTGAGGGGTGAATTCACTTTTACTGGTTTGTCACCTCATAACGTATTCGGAGTGCTACAACACTCTCCCAGCCAGTTAGGTTAGGCTGTGCGCGTGAAAAAGCCTGCCACTATGATCTCATCGCGAGCAGATCTCCCTGTCGCATTGGTTGGTGGCCTCATCACTGCTGCGGCTTTCCCCGCACCAGCACTTCTTAGCCCCACACCGCCACCCCAATGGAGCGTCGATTGGTTTACTCGCCCGCTTCTTGAACATACTGATCTTGTCGGGCGATGGTGGTGGGTTCTCATCGGCCTAGCCATCTGGACCATCGTGGGATATCGCCGATCTGTCTGGCGAGGGTTAGGCAACGGTTTTGTTTTTGGCCTTGGCTACTTCGCACCGCTTCTGCATTTTACGGCGACTTCAATGGGTAGCCCCATTGGCTGGATTGCTCTAAGCATCGTTCAAGCACTGTATGTCAGTGTGGCTGGGGGAGTGTGGAGCCTTGCCTCACGGGCGTTCTCTGAGCGCTCGTCAGTAAGACAGGCGCTCATCGCTTCCCTCATTTTCACTAGTGCCGAAGTAGTTCGCTCCCTATGGCCACTTGGGGGAATGCCGTGGGCGCGCGTCGCTTTTGCTCTGCCTGATGCACCAATGGTTCGCGTCGCTTCTCTCGGCGGTTCAGTACTTCTTAGTTTAGTGGCAACATTCATAGCCACGCTTCTTGGTCTGGCACTAATTCGTCTCAAGCATTGGCACATTCCCAGTGCCGCATTCTGCATTATCCTGGGAGCTACTGTGGCATTTGCACCACTGATGATTCCCATTGATAGCCGACCCCAAAACGGCACCATCAAAGTGGCACTTGTTCAAGGCAATGTTGCCACAGATACCGAAGCAGCATTCGCTCGTGCACGTGAAGTAACCACTAACCATGTCAATGCCTCAAGCGCCATGCTCGCTTCTCCTGATGCGAATGATCTCGATGTAGTAATTTGGCCGGAGAACGCTGCCGATCTTGACCCGCGCCGCCACGCTGACATTGCCCAAATGGTCACCTCAGTCGCTGATCAAGCAGACGTTCCCGTACTGGTTGGTTCCGTCCTTTATGACAATGACACGCGTTATAACGATCTCGTTGTATGGGAGCCAGGAACTACCCTCACCACTTCCGTTAACGCTCCTTTCTACCGAAAACATCACCCGGTGCCTTTCGGCGAGTATGTTCCCTATCGTTCCTTCCTCCAACGCTTTGTCCCTGACGTAGAACGCATTGGCGTGGATATGTCAGCCGGCGATGGACCTGCGACCTTGACGTTCCCAGCCGCTCATCGCGGTGATGACGTGACTGCCGCTGTAGGGATCTGTTTTGAGGTGGCCTATGACAGTATTCTTCGCCGAGGTGTCAATGATGGGGGAGAGTTCCTGATCGTTCCGACGAATAATGCCTCGTTCTTGTACTCATCTGAGGCATCTCAACAGTTAGCGATGGGACGGATCCAAGCGGTTATTCATTCCCGTGCTGTTGCTCAAGTGTCAACTGTCGGTATCACGGCACTTATTACGCCTTCCGGAGTAGTTACCCAAGATACACAGCCCTACACAGCGGATTTTGTCATTGGCACTATCCCGTTGCGCACAAGCATTACCCTTGCTGATCAACTAGGAAATTGGCCTGAATGGGTCGTCGCCACCTTTGGAGCCCTAATTCTGGTGACTTCTATGATTAGGATTAGGCATTAATCATGACCACTGGTGAGCACGGTGTCCTCATGCCGTCACCACATAAGGAGACCCTGCGCGTGAAATCGATCGTCGTAGTTCCCACGTACAACGAAATCGACAATATCGATACTGTGCTTAACCGGGTACGTGCCCACGCACCTTCATCGGATATTCTTGTTGTAGACGATAACTCACCCGATGGCACCGGCATTGTTGCCGACCGCCGTGCTGAGGATGACTCACACATCCACGTTCTTCACCGTGAAGAAAAGAATGGGCTAGGCCCCGCATATCTCGCAGGTTTTACTTGGGCACTTGATCACGGTTACGAACTCATTGTGGAAATGGACGCTGACGGATCGCATCGTCCCCAGGATGTTGCCTTACTTATCCAACGCGCAGAAATGCCTGATCATCCTGATTTGGTCATTGGTTCTCGTTGGGTCTCCGGCGGTACTACACACGGTTGGGATGCTAAGCGTGTTTTTCTTTCTCGGGCAGGAAACGCTTATATCAATGCGCTTCTTGGCCTCGGTGTACTTGATGCCACCGCGGGATTACGTGTCTACCGCGCAAACATTCTTTGTGGAATTCACCCTGAAGATATAGAAGCAACTGGCTACGGCTTCCAGGTCAATATGACCAAAATCGTCCACGAACGTGGCGGAACAATCGTTGAAATGCCAATTACGTTCCTTGAGCGCGAGGCAGGAGAGTCAAAGTTGTCCGGTGATATTTTCACCGAGGAACTTCAATTGGTTACACGGTGGGGACTGGCTCATCGCGCTACACAACTAAAGGATCTTTCCAAGTCTGTCGTGTCGACGATCAACGGGAAGTTGAAAGATCGTCGTGCTCGCTAAATCAGTCTGATGGTATCTGTGAAACGCTGGCACTTTTTGTTCACTCATCGGAGATGGCAGTCTCAGCGATTACAGGTCTCAGCCTTTACGCTATAACACCATGTGTGGGGCGGCACCGCATTGCGGTGCCGCCCCACACATGAAACAACTCAAGGTTGCTGGGAAGATTAGTGCTGTTGGCGGTAAACCTCACCACTACGCAATAGTTCAAGACGCTCATCGAGGAGAACCTGCAACTCTTCGATACTGCGGCGTTCAAGAAGCATGTCCCAGTGAGTACGAGGGGCCTTCTTGGGCTCATCAGACTCGGGTTCTTCATCCTCACCCACTCGTACTGCCATGCCGCCGCATTCAGGGCATTCCCATGTTGGGGGAACGTCTGCTTCCTTGGCCATGGGCACGCTGGTGACGTGAGCCAGGGGGCATTCGTAGGTGATGGTCATGCGTTCAGCGAACTCCACGCCGTCCTCGGTCTCCATCGATTTGGCTCCGATGGTCATGCCTCGTAATGCGCGGTCTGCCATATGGGCAACGCCTTTCTTATCGCGACGTGTTATGCACGCCTTTGGTCTTATCCAGTCTTTTATTATAGCCGCATTACATGAAGTAGTGGATACTTAGCCTCATGGCTAAAAAACGTATCGGAATTCTGACCGCCGGTGGCGACGCCCCGGGCCTCAACGCTGCAATTCGTGGCTTTGGAAAATCAGCCATCGCTGAACGCGGTTGGGAACTGATCGGTTTCCGTGACGGTATGCGTGGTTTGGCTGAGAACCGCACGATCTCCTTGGATGCCAAGTCGCTGTCTGGGATTCTCACCACGGGTGGCACTATCTTGGGCACTAGTCGTGACAAGGTTCATCGCATGATCGTCGACGGTGAGCCTACAGACATGATTCCAACAATTGTCGAGAACTACGGCAAAAATAAACTTGATGCCTTGGTATGTCTGGGAGGCGGTGGCACAGCAAAGAATGCTAAGCGTCTTAAAGATGCTGGCCTCAATGTCATCCATCTACCTAAAACCATTGACAATGACATTGTCCATACCGATACCTCATTTGGCTTTGCTACTGCGTTGGAAATCGCTACCGAGGCTGTTGATCGTTTACATTCCACAGCCCACTCTCACCATCGCATCATTTTGACCGAAATTATGGGTCATCGCGCCGGATGGTTAGCCTTGGGTGCTGGTATCGCTGGGGGAGCCGATGTCATCTTGCTTCCCGAGATTCCCTACCACGTCGATGCCATTGCTGAACGCATCATGCGTCGCCATTCCCACGGTTTAACGTTCTCCGTGGTGGCAGTTGCCGAAGGAGCCTTGAGTGCCTCTGATACGGTGGAAATGGACCATGCGCGGGCCCTAGTTAAAGATGCTTCGTCGCCTGAGTCCAAGGCTTTAGCCAAGCGTGGCGTGCGCGCTTTAGAATCCAAACATCGTGCCAACACGTTCCGCCTTGCTGAGCAACTCGAAGAAGCTACCGGCTTGGAGGCTCGCGTCTCAATTCTTGGTTACGTCCAACGTGGTGGTACACCGTGCGCCGCTGACCGCCTTTTGGGTACCCGTTTAGGCGTTGCTGGCACTCAGGCGATTGCTGATGGACACTTCGGCGTGATGGTAGGGGATAGGGGCCATGGCACCGAATTAGTTCCCCTGGAAAATGTTGCTGGCCAGATTAAGTACGTTCCAACTGATCATGAGTGGATTAAGGCCGCTCGTGAGGTAGGGACAACCTTTGGTGACGAGGGCATTTCCTAATCATTAGATGATTTTTACCTGCATTTTCAGCGTAAACTGCTTGTATTAAGATCATGATGATGCTAATAATGAGTGCATATAAGAAGGTAGTCTCACGGCGTCAGAAATATTATGTCAACTTTTGAGGTGGTCCTTGGTGCTAGAACTCCACGAACTTCCCCCTCATCTTCAAGACCTCCCTGTTGGCCTCTATAAGTTTCCTGGGCCAGAGCGTGACGCTCTAGTTGCCGCTATTGATGATGGCCGTAAAACCACCACATCAAGTCTTCTCATTGAATATATCGTTCACGATCTACCGATTCCTGCAGCCGGTGATCGTGAAGTGGTTATCGATTCTGCTGAACGCGCTATTTGCTTAACTCGCGCTACATACGTCGAAGTGTGCCGCTTAGCTGACGTCGAACTTCGTCACGTCCTTGGAGAAGGCACAGGACGTAAGTCTGTCGAAGAATGGCGTACTGCCCAGGAAATTTTCTGGCGCTCAGCACGCTTTGAACGCGTCCTGAAAGATTTTGGCGTCACCAACTTTACGTTAAGTGATGATTCGCTTGTCGTCTGGGTGACGATGGAAGTCACCGAGCATTTCTAGGCAACCAGTAATTATTGATTCGGCTCTCACACGTACTGTTTCAAGTGACATATGGCCATACGACGCCGTTTCGCCACCTTCCAGCACAAACTCAGTTCAGCGTTTTTCTCCGATAATGTACATTATGTCAAATTAAGTAGAGTGATTCCTTCTCCTGGGATCAAGACTTCGATCATTACCACCTTCAACACTCCCCCCTCCTCACCAACCTGAAATGCGAATGACCTAACGACCTGACCAACCTGAAATGCGAATGACCTAACGACCTGAAATGTCCGTTACCTGACGGCATCACACTTCCTCTCGGCCTTCTAAACGCAACGCCAACATCAGCAACACGACACAGCGCCTACCCATACAACACAGAACTTTTCGTTGCAATAACAACAAAAACTCACGAGAGATTTCATGACACGCAGTCATTATCGTAATGCCCCTTCCCTCGCGATAACTATTTCTTTCCGGTAGGCTCGTCGTAGGTCAGTGAAACCGATTGACCTCCACGTACTGCCCTGTGCGTGCACCTCATTGTTCAGGAGTTGCCAGCATGTTTCTTGCCTTGCGAGAAATAAAACACCAACCCACACGTTTTGCCCTCATCATCGCGGTCATCACGCTCGTGGCCTACCTGACGTTCTTCCTTGCAGCCCTCGCTGATGGCCTTGCCTTTTCTTTCCGTGCAGCGGTCGATAACTGGGACGCCAAGAACGTTATTCTCACGGATACATCCAACCGCAATATTCAGGCTTCACGTATGACACCCGACATGGTGTCTGATGCCGAAAAAGTGGCCGGCGGAAAAGATCATTCTGCGTCCATCGTCTTGGTGCCAATCGTTCTCGAACGTCAAGAAGACGGCAAGGTCACCCAGAAGTCTGATTCTTATATTCTTGGACTTGAACCTGGCGCTTTCATTTCCCCGAAGGTCACCGAAGGACGTGAACCTACGGATGAAAAAAATGAAGTTATCGTCAATGATTCCCTCAAGGAAGATGGCTGGAAACTCAACGACACGGTGTACCTGTCAGGTTGTAAGCACCCCTTTACCATTGTGGGCTTCACACACAACAACACCTTCCAAACTCTCCCTGTGCTCTACATTGACCAAGAGACTCTGCTTGATGAAGCTCCCAAAGAACTGAGCCTGACCACTAACGCGGTAGTGACGAAGTCAGAACTCTCCCCATCAGATATTGATGCACTGTCTGACAAGAACCTTGACACCCTCACCACTAAGAAATTTATCGAAACGCTCCCTGGCTACAGTGCTCAAGTCTTGACTTTCTCAATGATGATTGGCGCTCTCATCATCATCGCCTCATTCGTTCTATCCATCTTCTTATATGTGTTGACTCTTCAAAAACGTGCAGTGCTCGGCATCTTGAAGGCTCGTGGCGTTCCCACAAGTTATCTGGTGCGCTCTGGTGCAGCCCAGTCCATTGTGTTATCAGCCATTGGTGTGGGACTTGGTGCGCTCTTGACCTTCCTGACCAGTTTCGTCTTGCCTGCCAAGATGCCCTTTATGATCAACTTCGGTAACGATGTTCTCATCGCCCTGGCATTCATTTTCTTCTCCATCATCGGAGGACTGATGAGCGTACGAGTCGTCACTCGTATCGATCCCGTGGAGGCAATCTCATGACCACCTCAAATTCTCCTGTCCTAACTCTGGATAACGTATCCAAAGACTTCCGCCAGGGCGACGAAATTATTCACGCTCTGCGTCCTACCGATCTCGATATCTACGCTGGTGAATTCGTGGGAATCCTTGGACCGTCAGGTTCGGGAAAGTCAACGATGCTTACAATTATGGGCGGCTTACGATCCCCCGGTAATGGACGCGTGTTTATTAACGGAGAAAAGTTTTCCGAACTTAAAGAAAAACAACGAGCTGAAATCCGTCACCGCAAAATTGGTTTCGTTCTTCAAGCCGCCGGCCTTGTACCGTTCTTGCAGATTAATGACCAGTTCTCACTGTATGACCGAGTTGCCGGCACTAAACCGAACTTTGATCGTCGTGATGACTTAATGAAGTCTCTCGACATTAGTAAGTACGGCAAGAGTTACCCTGGTGACCTCTCCGGTGGCGAGCGCCAGCGTGCCGCTATTGCTGTGGCTCTCTATCATGATCCTGCACTGATTCTCGCTGATGAGCCCACTGCTGCTCTCGATACGCAGCGCGCCATGACTGTAGCCAAGATTCTTGCGGACCAGACGCATGAACGTGACAAGGCCACCGTCATGGTTACCCATGATGAGCGTCTGCTTGATGTGTGTGATCGAGTTCTTCAGATGAAGGATGGCGAACTAACTACCATTCGTTAATGGGTTCTCGCTCTTGACCATCCTGATCATTAACTGGCGGGGATGATGACTTACTGATCGTCATCCCCGCCAGTTTTTGCTTAGTTAATTCATGTGCTCATCGCATAGTCGTGGCTATCTCATCATCGTAACGAGCGAGAGTAGTCTTAGAATCGTGAGTCCATCTTTTGAAGCAAGTCTTGAATCGACAATTCCTCGGTCAACCCACTTCCCTACCGCTGTGTTTTTCGGAGATTCGATTACCACCGGTTGGCGTGCGATTAGTCACCCACGAAATCGTTTTTCATCCCTGATTTGTGAATTCTTCGGGTGGCGTGAAGTCAATCTTGCTCTTGATGGATTGGGATTCTTTGCTCGTCGAGGTGGGCGTCTGCCCAATGGACAAGTCGCTCCCTCCTGTTGCGATACCACGTGGTTAACCACTGCTATCAAAGTTCAGCCGGACGTCTTGACTGTCTGCCTAGGAATCAATGATTCAGAGTTTCTGCCTTCTCAGATGGATTATGTACGCCAAGGAATTGAGCACGACCTCGCTTTTCTCAAGCAGCGTCTCCCAAGCACTCCCCTAGTGATCGCACCATATTTCCCAGATCTTCATGTCGGTCCACGTTTTCAAGTTGTTCATCGAATGATTCATGACGTAGCAACAGGCTTAGGGCTGTACTCCACCGACGCAATGAGTCATGCCATTGATGGAGACAACACTAAACTCGCCATGGATGGTATTCATCCAAATGATTCTGGTCATGCGGCTTTAGCGCGTGCGATGATTAACGTGTATCAGCAGATTCTTCCGCCGGACGTTCTTGGGCCTTCCTCATAATCGACTCCCCTATTCCGCAAGGCCCCTTCCCCAAAACTCCCCCACCAACTACAAAAAGTCGGGGTTTCCCCTTTGGCTTAATTGTGCTCTTAATCGGTGGTCTTGCTCTGGTCTTAGGCGGTGGCATATTTGCTCTAGTCAGTGCTTTCCGCTGATTCCACTACCTCTTAACAATCCCGTTACTTCCCCCCTCCCCTAGCGCCCCCTCAAACTTCACGTGGGATAACACGAATCACCAAACTGTTTATTCTGGTGAATTCCGACCTGGTTACTCCACCGTTGGCAGCCATTAGTACGACAAGATCAGAATTTTCCATGACAAGAAAAGTGTGGGGATAAACCACAAAGGTTCATCCCCACACATTTATCCTCGCAGCGAAGGATTAGGCTTTCTTGTCTGCCTTCTGCGCCTTATCAGACTTGGTGTTCTCCTTATCCTCAGGCTTGGCATCCACACCGGCTTCCTTACGCTGCGCCTCCGTAATAGGTGCAGGTGCCTCAGTAAGGGGATCAAAGCCGCCGCCAGACTTGGGGAATGCGATCACATCACGAATGGAATCGGCCTTGGTCAGCAAGGACACGATACGGTCCCAACCGAAGGCAATACCACCATGAGGGGGCGCGCCAAACTTGAAGGCATCAAGGAGGAAGCCGAATTTCTCCTGTGCTTCTTCTTCACCAATTCCCATGACCTTGAAAACACGTTCCTGAACGTCACGACGATGGATACGGATTGAACCGCCACCAATTTCATTGCCATTGCAAACAATGTCGTAAGCGTATGCCAACGCGTTACCGGGATCTGTGTCGAAGGTATCCAAGCATTCCGGCTTAGGTGAGGTGAATGCGTGGTGGACTGCGGTCCAAGCACTTCCGCCCAGAGCTACGTCACCTTCTGCCTTGGCTTCAGCGGAGGGTTTGAAGAGGGGAGCATCAACAACCCAGACGAAGGACCATTCGTCCTCGTTAATGAGGCCACAACGCTTGCCTACCTCGAGACGAGTGGCTCCTAGAAGCGCACGAGCGGCATCAACAGTACCCGCGGCAAAGAAAATACAGTCTCCGGGTTGTGCGCCAGTTGCGGCTGCCAGACCGTTACGTTCGTCATCGGTGATGTTCTTTGCAACGGGGCCGGTGAGAGTACCATCCTCACCCACAATGACGTAAGCAAGGCCTTTAGCGCCACGCTGCTTAGCCCATTCCTGCCAAGCATCGAAAGTGCGACGAGACTGACTTGCACCACCGGGCATCACTACAGCACCCACATAGGGATTCTGGAAGACACGGAAGGTGGTGTTTTTGAAGTAGTCAGTGAGGTCAATCAGTTCCAAACCGAAGCGCAAATCAGGCTTATCTGAGCCATACTTCTCCATCGCATCGGCATAAGTCATGCGAGGGATTGGGGTTTTCAGATCATAGCCAATGAGTGCCCAGACTTCTTTGAGGATATCTTCGGCAACGGCGATAACGTCGTCCTGCTCAACAAAGCTCATCTCAATATCGAGCTGGGTGAATTCAGGCTGACGATCGGCACGGAAGTCTTCGTCACGGTAACACCGCGCAATCTGGTAGTAGCGCTCCATGCCTGCCACCATGAGTAGTTGCTTGAAAAGCTGAGGTGACTGGGGAAGGGCATACCAACTGCCGGGGCTCAGACGTGCAGGAACAAGGAAATCGCGTGCACCCTCAGGCGTGGAACGAGTGAGGGTAGGAGTTTCAATTTCCACAAAGTCGTGAGAATCCAGCACCCGACGTGCTGCTTGGCTGACCTTAGAACGCAAACGAATAGCTCGCTGCATAGGAGAACGACGAAGGTCAAGATAGCGGTATTTCAATCGAGTTTCTTCGCCAACCTGGCCTGCATCTTCAGCGTGGTCGGAAACCTGGAACGGCAGGGGAGCTGAAGGGTTGAGAATTTCTACCTCATCAACCATGACCTCAATCTCGCCGGTGGCAAGGTTGGGGTTGGCGTTGCCCTCAGGGCGTGCTTCGACAGTGCCGGTAACGCGCAGAACGTACTCAGCACGCAGATCGTGGACGATTTCTTCACGGATGACAATCTGGGCAATGCCAGAGGCATCACGCAGGTCAACGAACGCCACACCACCGTGATCGCGACGGCGATCAACCCAGCCGGTGAGAGTAACGGTTGAACCGATATCTGATGAACGTAGGGAACCTACAGTACGTGTACGAAGCACGTGAGTCCTTCCAGTTGGGGCAAATACCCGTGCCCATGCCGGGGACGCACCGCGAGACGGGCGGGCGCCATCATCATGCTCATGTGAGCGATGATAAGAAGAAAAAGATGTGTGCGGCGCTTGATAGCGCCGCACACACTCTCATACAGCGATGGTATCTGAGAGATCAGCAATTCGGCCGAGCAGTCCATTAAGGAACCGTGGTGAATCGTCAGTTGAGAGAAGACGGGCCAGTGTCATTGCTTCGTCAACAGCGACAGGGCCATCTACCTCGTCATTAAAGAGGATCTCCCACACGGCAACCCGGGCAATTGCTCGGTCGACGGCGGGCATACGATCCAGTGACCACTGCTGTGAGTGGCTGGCTAGCACAGAGTCGATGTCATCAATATGGTCACATACACCGGTAAGGATGGTCCGGGTGTATTCAGGAGCCTGGGTATGGTTAGCGGAGGTAACAACGCGTTCTGCGCTGAGGTCCCGCAAAGCCTGGGTGGATTCCAGACCTCGTTGGTCCGCTTCAAAAAGAACCTCTACCGCACGGCGCCGCGCCTTAGTTCGGGCGGTGACTTGATGCTTGCTTGCAGGTGAGGATGAGTCCTTCATCAGTTCACGCGAGAGATGTAGCTGCCAGTGCGGGTATCGACCTTAAGTTTGTCATCCACGTTGATGAAAAGAGGAACCTGGATTTCAGTGCCGGTCTCAAGGGTGGCGGGCTTGGTACCAGCGTTAGAACGGTCTCCCTGCAAACCGGGCTCGGTGTGGGATACAGCAAGAACAACTGCTGCGGGCAGTTCGACGAAAAGTGCTGCGTCTTCGTGGAAGGCTACGATAACTTCCTGGTTTTCGAGCATAAAGCGGGATGCCTCACCGACAGTCTCATCAGAGACGTAGACCTGATCGTAGGTCTTGACATCCATAAAGACGTAGTCGGATCCATCCTTGTACAGGTACTGCATATCGCGGCGATCAACGGTGGCGGTCTCTACCTTGATGCCTGCGTTGAAGGTCTTGTCGACGGTTTTACCGGAAAGAACGTTCTTGAGCTTGGTGCGCACGAAAGCGGGGCCCTTACCCGGCTTGACGTGCTGGAATTCCACTACCTGCCACAGCTGACCCTCCAGGTTGAGTACCAAGCCGTTCTTCAGGTCGTTCGTCGTTGCCACGAGTTGTTCCTTCGCTAGTAGACATAGTGATGACTAGCGTGAGTCTACCGCGATATCCAACGTTCGCCTAGTTACAGCAGATGACCCGCTGGTGGGACGTACCTCATTTTTTACATATTCTGCCCCAGGCCCGGTGGTGGTAAGAGGGTGGTATCAAGAAAGTCGGGCTCAAGCGTTTAAAACACAACAGAGACGAGTACATCGATCAGCCACGCAGCAGAATCGTCGCTTGCTTCATCGATTACTAATACCTCATGACAAATGTCGCGAAGGGCAGTTTCACGGCGTTCGCACATCGTGGCAAAGGTTGAGAAAACGGGTCCCAAGGCAATCGAGCGGGGAGCGCTCAGGCCAATGGCATGGGCAAGTTTTCGTGGTGTTCCTGTCAAGCCGACAATTGGCAGATCTACCGAACGGATGAGTTCACAACATTCCTCATCCTCGACGACCAATGACGGTACAACAACCAGACATTCAAGGGAGCGAGGGCTCATCCTTTGGGCATCATCACTGCGCGTCAATGCGGTGGCGTTTTCTCTGTGGACGGCTACCGACTGCACGTTCTGCAACGTATCAGTTAAAACCTGACGATGAGCATCAATCCAGCGCTCTTGACCAACATAAGCCACGGCAAGTTCAGCAGGAACCCCCAGAGCACGAGCAGCATGAGATTCCACATCGAAGACTACTCCCCCACGCTCCGCCACGACCTCCGCTAAGGACGACGGCAGAGCGCCAGGAAGAGCAATGAGCAAGGCTGCACGAGTCACAGGACACGGCCCCAAATCTGATCGTGTGCTTGCTCAAGAATGCGATGATCCGTGATGACAGTGCGTACGGGCTGGGCAATTCCTTCTAGAAGAACCATACGGATTTCTCCGCCGCGAACCTTCTTATCGGAAAGCATCACGGCCATCATGTCCTCAAAAGAGGGGATATTGCCCTCCCACTCGTTCACTGAGAGGCTGACTGGTAGTCCAACACTGGCCAGTGCCTGACGATGCCGTTCAACCAAGGCGTCATCAATCATTCCCAGTGCGTGGGCAACATGTGCAGCGAACATACACCCTACGGCCACAGCGTGACCGTGGTGCCAGGTGTATCCAGAAAGCGTTTCAATCGCGTGAGCGTAGGTGTGTCCATAATTAAGGATTTCACGACGTCCTTGCTCGGTGAGATCTTCGCTGACCACATCGGCTTTCACGCGCACTGAGCGTGAAATGAGTTCCTTCATTTCCTTTGTAGTCACATCGGTAGCACGCTGTGGGTCAGCGGCAATAATGTCAAGGATTATGGGGTCAGCAATGAATCCGCATTTTATGACTTCGCCTAAGCCTGTACGAACCTCAACATCATTGAGGCTAGCCAGGGTCTTGCAGTCGGCGAATACTGCGGATGGGGAGTAGAAAGCTCCTACAAGGTTTTTTCCGGCAGCAGTATTAATGCCGGTCTTACCACCTACTGCTGCGTCCACCATGCCAAGGACGGTCGTAGGAACTTGAATAACAGGGACGCCGCGCAACCATGTGGCAGCGACAAATCCTGCGAGGTCTGTAGTGGCTCCTCCCCCAAGTCCGATTACTGCACCATCGCGTCCGACGCGAGCAATACCTAGTTCGTCCCAGCAACGGGAAAGAACCTTAGAGGTTTTTTGTTCTTCTCCAGAGGGCACGGAAATAGTGGCTACAGTAATACCTGCGTTTCCCAGGGCGTGAGCAAGTCGCTGAGTATATGCACCCACTTCAGGAGGGCTAATAATGGCAGCAATGCCTTGTCCTTGATGGGTTGCCTCACGGACAGTCGCAACAATGTCTCGTTCGAGGTGGTCCCCAATAACGACGTCGTAAGCAGGGGTAGTGCGAACGGGTACCACGTCTGTTCGCTCAGGATCGTGAACAGGCAGGGTAGTGGAATCGTCATTCACGCCGAGTACTTTGAGGATCTGAGCAGCAACTTTCTGGGCGCTTAGTCCATCGGTAGTGACGGTCAGGGTAGCAACTTCGTCGTAGTACTCCGAACGTTCACTAAACAAAGTCGCCATCCGTGCTTCAACGTCAGTGTTTTCCATTAAGGGCCGTCCAGTTCCTGAGCCCACGCGCTCTGCTGCCACCTCAGGAGAGGTGTGGAGATAGACCACAGTATGGCCCTTAAGCAGTTCACGATTTGCCGCAGTGACTACAGCACCTCCGCCAAGAGCAATCACCCCCAGCGCACGCGCTGGACCGGTCAAAATGGCCGTCAAAGCCTGGTGCTCACGGCGACGAAACGCATCATGACCTTCAGTAGCGAAGATTTCGGGAATGCTCATCCGTGCACGGCGGCGAATCTCAGCATCGAGATCAGTTACTTGAAGGCCGAGTTCCTCAGCAACCAAGCGAGCGACAGTAGTCTTACCTGCACCGGGCAGACCAATAAGAACGATGGGGACATCAACAGGTGCGGGCTGCGCGAATGAGTGTTTCA
The DNA here is from genome assembly GCF_001687305.1 of Actinomyces vulturis. Classification (GTDB taxonomy): domain Bacteria; phylum Actinomycetota; class Actinomycetes; order Actinomycetales; family Actinomycetaceae; genus Actinomyces; species Actinomyces vulturis. Next base: position 281,350 of record NZ_KV700386.1, on the reverse strand, counting down.
CCAGGTTGTCCTTTCGTCCACATGCTCAAGGTAAGCTTCGAGGTTGCGCCGACATTCGACGATCGAGTCGCCTCCAGTCTTTTCCAATAATGCCTGAGCAAGTGTCAACGCGACCATAGATTGAGCAATAAATGCTGCAGGAACCACCGCACACACGTCGGAGCGCTGGTGCAAGCCTACGGTCGATTGCCCAGTATCAAGATCTACGCTTTCCAATGCACGAGGAACAGTAGAAATGGGTTTAAGTGCTGCGCGAACACGCAGGGGCGCACCGTTGCTCATCCCACCTTCTACTCCCCCAGCGTAGTTCGATGAACGTTCGATAGTGCCAGAGTAAATGGAAGTGATCGGATCGTGAGCTTGGGTGCCAGGAACGTGTGCCTGGCGCCAGGCATCGCCGATTTCTACACCCTTGACCGACTGAATACTCATCACCGCTGCAGCAAGTTGCGAGTCGAGTCGCCGATCCCATTGAGTGTGGCTGCCCAAACCAACTGGAACGTTGTATGCGATAACTTCAACAACTCCACCTAAGGTGTTGCCTTCTTGCTTGGTACGGTCAATCAAATCCATCATGGCCTGACCAGTAACCTCATCGCAGCAGCGCACGGGATGAGCATTGAGCGCTTCGTTCATGTCGGCACTAGGCAATGGAGTATCTACTGGTAATTCCACATCTCCGATGGAGACGACATGACTGACCAGTTCAATTCCGGCCACTTGGCGAAGAATCTCGCTGGCTACGGTACCCACCACTACACGGGAGGCGGTTTCGCGAGCACTGGCACGTTCGAGGATGTTGCGCGCATCATCGACGTCGTATTTCATCATTCCAGCCAAGTCAGCATGTCCGGGCCGGGGACGTGTGAGTTTCTTATTGCGTGCGATTTCTCGTTCATCACCTGTTCCTGCGTCTTTACGAAGCAAAGCAGGATCAACCGGATCAGGACTCATCACAGCAGTCCACTTGGGCCATTCAGAATTAGCGATGTGGAAACTGAGGGGGCTGCCAAGAGTTTTACCGTGGCGCAATCCGCCGGTGATGGTAAGAACGTCGCGTTCAAATGCCTGACGGGCCCCCCGCCCGTAGCCTTGACGGCGCTGAGCGAGATCACGCTCAATACGCTCGCTAGTCAGTTCGAGGCCTGCAGGCAGTCCATCGATCATTGCGGTCAAGGCAGGGCCGTGTGACTCACCGGCAGTCATCCATCGAAGCATGGGAAGATCTTTGCACATGAGCGCCATGTGAAAAAACCGCACCGCATATTAGAGGATTTCAAGTCCACGTTCTTCAAGTGCCTGATAGAGCGCTTGACGCATGGGTTGGACACTTGGGCGTTGTCCTGTCATGAGCATCACTTGGGGTACTGCCTGGAACAGAAGCATGAGGTATCCAGGAATAAGACTTCCTCCTGCTCGTCGCCATGCATCAGACAGCGGTGAGGGCCAGGGATCGTAGATAACGTCAAGGAGATAGTGGCCGGTAAGGTCGATGTGTCCTGCTATTGCGGCGTCGTGAAGATACCTTGCCCATGTGTCAGCGACACCTTTGGGGAGGGTGGAGATCATCAGGCTGTGGGACGAGCAAAGACTTGTGATGTGTTCCCTCAGAGCGGGGACCAACTCTGCTGAGGTGGGTTCTGGGCAGCCAATCAATTCGGAATTATCATCTGACTCATGGGTCAACGAGTGGGTCTCAATGGTCAGGCCCATACGCTGGGCTGCTGCAGAAGTTCTCTGCTCCCCATAATGACGCCGAGCAGCCACCGATATTTCTGAGTAGCCCAGTTGAGTCAGTGCTGCCAATGATGAACATGCAGTCGCGCCACTTCCGAGAATGAGAGCACGTCCACTATCTCCTGTGCTATCAGATGCAATGTCGGCAATCTGTTCAGCATTCATCACGTCACGGACGGCTTCGACGATGCCTTCCACGTCAGTGTTAAAGCCTGAAGTGAGTGCCTCATCGTCCGGCGCGGAATGGGAAAAGACGATGGTGTTGAGCGCGCCTACCACCTTCGCTAACGGGTCGAGTACATCCATCCGTTCCATCAATGTTTGCTTATGAGGCATGGTGACGGAAAGACCTGACCACGAAGAGTGCGGTTGAGCGCACTTTTTAATGAACTCAGGACCTTCCTGCGGGGTGACTTCGACGCGGTCGTAGGCCACCACATTGTCCAACCCCAATTCGTGGTAGGCGGCTTGGTGAAGAATAGGAGATAGGGAATGGGCGACGGGATATCCCATCACTCCACAGTGCAAAACCATAACGGTGTCCTAATGCGAAGAGTTAGTGAGAATTACCCGAGCACTGATCTTCATGCTCTTGACAGTAATCAGTCAGTTTCTTCGTGTTTTCTTTTTGCTCACTTAACGTATCAGCGAAAAGTGTTTCACCACTGCTTAAATCAACGGTAACGAAGTACAGCCAATTTCCATCTGCTGGGTGGATAGCTGCATCAATAGCCGCGCTCCCAGGGCTGCCGATGGGCGTGGGAGGCAATCCCTGATGCACGTAAGTGTTGTAAGGGTTGGATGCATCCTTAATCTCATCCTCGGTGGGGATACCACCGGTGCGGCCCAGGCCGTAGAGAACTGTGGAGTCCATTTGAAGTAGACCGCGGGTTTCACCGTCAGGATTATTCAGACGGTTATCAATGACACGCGCGACCTGAGGGAAATACTGGGGCAGGGAAACTTCACGTTCAATAATCGAGGCCTTGGTAAGAATTGCTTCCCACTGATCCTCAGGCACTCCAGCCTGTTGGAGACGTTGAACGGTTTTATCAACCATCGAAGCAACAACATCTTGAGCACTGAGGCCATTAGCAATGTCGTAGGTGGCAGGTGCGAGCCAGCCTTCAACATTCCCACCAGCTTGTGCGGGAAGTTTGATGGCTTCAGTATTGCCGAAGGCTTCGTCAATTTCTTCAGCGGTAAATCCACCGACGCTCATCAACCGTGCTTTAACCTGGTCTTTGGTGTAACCCTCAGGGATGGTCATGGTATGTCCATCGCGGCTGGAGGGGTCCAAAAGAGCGGCAACAGCATCTGCTGCCGGCATTTTGTGTTTGAGAGTATAGGTGCCAGCCTGGATTGAAGCAGAGTTCGCATTGGCGTTAAAAGCGTTGATGAATGCCTTTTGCGTGGCCACTACATCGTTATCAACAAGAATCTTTGCCATCACCTGGCCCGTGGCACCTTCGGGAATGGTTACGATAACTTCGCCGGTGCCGGGTTCAGTGTAATCGTCAATGACGCGAGTTTCTTTCATGGTATTTCGAACCACGTCAAAGGCTGCGTATCCCATTCCCCCCACAAGCCCGATCACAAGTAACAGGATAAATGTCGTGATAATACGACGTTTAGCGCGGCCTTGACGGCGGCGCCCTGAACGGCGGCCTGATTGATTTGAACGTGCCGGGGGCTCAATCCCGAGTTCATTAAATAAGTCGTCGCTCAACGTTTTCCTCCGTGTATGGGCAATTCATAGCCAGCAGGCTGACCAGTTGTCCGTTCGGTATCCAAAGCGTGGTTAAGAATGACCACTGCTGCAGCTTGGTCAACTACGCTTCGGAAATCCCGTTCTTTTTTGCCTGCTGCGTGAAGCGCTTGATGCGCAGTGACAGTAGACATGCGTTCATCGACAAGGCGAACTGGAACAGGCGCAATCAGTTCTGCGAGTTCGTTTGCCCACGACTGAACAAATCGTACAGAAGAAGATGCCTGCGAACCTGACATTTGAAGGGGCATACCAATAATGACTTCTATTGCTTGGTATTCCTCGACAAGGTCTGCTGCCTCATCAAGTTCTTCCCCGTATTTGTTGTGGCGCAGCGTCGTGACCGGTACGGCCAAGATCGCGTCCTGGTCGCACCGGGCCACGCCGATACGTACTTTGCCAACGTCAAATGCGAGGCGAACTCCCTTACGCAGGGCTCAGGCCTCCAACTCGTGACGCACTGCAGCAATAGCATCGCCAATGGCTGCAGGGTTTTGACCGCCGCCCTGAGCAAGGTCATCCTTGCCACCGCCGCCGCCGCCAAGGGTCTGAGCAGCAGTACGAACAAGCGCACCAGCCTTCATTCCGGCTTCACGTGCTGCGTCATTCGTCGCAATCACAACGACGGGGCGTTCACCGGAGACACCGGCCACCATGACGACACTGCCCTCACCCTGCCCCATGCGTTCACGCACGTCCATGACCAAGCTACGTAAAGCATCAGCTCCAGATACGTCACCGACATTGGCGTAGGCGAAGCGAACGTTTCCGACACGTTCGGCCTGAGCAACCATGTCTTCGGCGCGTCCCATCACGGCTGCGGTCTGAGCGGCAGCAAGCTTCTTCTCAGCGTCCTTCAGACGAGTCATAAGAGAGGCAATACGATCGGGCAATTCCTCTGCACGGCCACCCACCATGGAAGAAATCTGAGAGACCAAGGCGTGTTCGCGTGCTTGGAAGCCGTAGGCCGTATCAGCCACGAGGGCATCAACGCGGCGTACGCCAGAACCAATGGAACTTTCACCCAAAATGGTCACGCGTCCCAGTTCACCGGTGGAACTCATGTGGGTACCACCGCACAGTTCGCGAGACCAGTCACCGCCAATGGACACGACACGGACTTCAGCACCGTACTTCTCACCGAACAGAGCGGTCACGCCCTGTGCCTTGGCTTCTTCAAGGGCCATAATTTCGGTAGTGATGGGCAAGTTATCGGAAAGGCGTTCATTAACGCGTTCTTCGATGGCGTTCATCACCGAGGCGGGAACGGCGCTGCCGTGACGGAAGTCGAAGCGCAAGCGTGCGGGAGCGTTTTCACTACCTGCCTGAGTAGCGTCATGACCTAGGTTTTCGCGCAGTGCTTCGTGGACCATGTGGGTGGCTGTGTGGGCACGGGCGATGGCACGGCGTCGGATGGCATCGACGCGTGCTGCTGCGGGCTCATCAACGGTGATGGTGCCTTCAGTCAATTCACCACGGTGGAAACGGACGGCCTTGACCGGTGACTGGCAGTCATCAACACGCATGATGCCACCGGATGCAGTACGAATTTCACCCTGGTCAGCGAGCTGGCCACCCATTTCTGCGTAGAAGGGGGTGCGGTCCAGAACAACTTCCACGTGTGCAGGTGCGCTGGCAGAAGGAACAGGCTGTCCGTCCTGAAGGATAGCCACAACACGGGCGCGGTCCGTGGTGAGGGTTTCGTATCCAAGGAATTCCACGGGCTTGCCCATGGAGGATTCAATTTCGTGGAAGACACGTGCATCCACCATGCCGCTCTTCTTGGCGAGAGCGTCTGCACGGGCGCGGTCCTTCTGCTCCTGCATCAGGGTACGGAAGCCTTCTTCATCCACCTGGACACCCTGTTCGGCGGCCATTTCCAGAGTGATGTCAATGGGGAAGCCGTAGGTGTCGTGGAGAGTGAACGCGCGCTCACCGCTGACGATGGGTGTGGAAGATCCTGCCTCCTTCTTGGCCGCGTTAACCGCGGTATCGAAGATGGTAGTACCGGCGGCAAGGGTACGCAAGAAGGCATCTTCTTCGCCATAAGCCACATCGGAGATGGATTCCCACTTGTCTTCCAACTCGGGGTAGGAAGCCTTCATAGCATCCTTAGAAATGGGAAGCAGCGTAGGCAAAGTGGCTTCGTCAACACCCAGCAGGCGCATAGAACGAACAGCGCGCCGAATCAAACGACGAAGCACGTAACCGCGACCATCGTTTCCCGGACGTACGCCGTCACCGATAAGCATCAAAGCGCTACGGACATGGTCAGCAACCACGCGCATACGAATATCATCTTGGGCTGCGGGGGCAGACAGGCCCAGGCCTGCACCGGCGCCATAACGCTTGCCGGAAAGTTGCTCAGCAGCAGTGATAACGGGGCGAACCTCGTCGATCTCATACATGTTGGGCTTGTCCTGAAGGACAAAACTCAGGCGTTCAAGACCTGCGCCAGTATCAATGCACTTGGCATCAAGTTCACCCAGGAGGGGGTAATCCTTGCCGGTACCTTCACCGCGCAAGTACTGGTCGAACACGAGGTTCCACAATTCAAGATAGCGGTCACCGCCGGGGTCAACGTTGCCACCAACTGCTTCGGGACCGTATGCAGGACCGCGATCGTAATGCCATTCAGCGCAGGGGCCTGCGGGGCCAGGAGCGCCGGTATCCCAGAAGTTTTCTTCGCGGGGTAAACGCACAATGTGTGCGGGATCTAAACCGATTTCGCGGGTGAGTTGATCGTAGGAGACGTCATCTTGATCCCAAATGGTGACCCACATGCGATCACCATCAAGTCCGTATTTGCCTTCGTCCTGACTGCCGGTAAGCAGGTCCCAGGCGTAGTTGATAGCGCCTTCCTTGAAATAGTCACCGAAGGAGAAATTGCCGTTCATCTGGAAGAACGTGCCGTGGCGGGTGGTCTTACCTACGTTGTCAATGTCGTTAGTACGGATGCACTTTTGAACGCTGGCGACGCGAGGCCAAGGGGCAGGCTCAGTACCAATGATGTAGGGAATGAAAGGGACCATTCCGGCAATGGTGAAAAGAATGGAGGGATCAGGGGAAATAAGTGGCACAGAAGGGCGAATTTCGTGACCGTTAGATGCGAAGTAATCCAGCCAACGAGAGCGGATCTCAGATGTACGCATTGATGTTTCTCCATTACGTCTTGACCATGGCCAAGAATGACAGTCGGGTCGGCACGTTGGTAAGTGCCTGGTAGGGCAAAGTCAGGTTAAAGACTCTAAGGGTCACATTACCTGGAAAACGGGCAGTGCCCCGAACCGAGTAACGATTCGGGGCACCACCAAAATATGTGTTGCCAATCGGGGCGATCAGCGAGAGTAGTACTCAACCACCATCTGCACGTCACAGGTCACGGGGACCTCATCGCGCTTGGGACGGCGGACGAGAGTAGCGCTGAGCTTCTCAAGGTCAACCTTGAGGTAGTCAGGAACGGCAGGAAGAACGTCGCGGTTTACGCCTGCAGCAGCAGCCTGGAAAGGAACCATGACCTGACTCTTAGGACGAACCTGGATGGTCTGGCCGGGGCGAACGCGGTAGGAAGGACGGTCAACAACCTTGCCATCAACGAGGATGTGGCGGTGGACAACGTCCTGGCGTGCCTGAGCAATGGTACGGGCGATGCCGGAGCGGAGTACGAGTGCGTCAAGACGCATCTCGAGGAGCTCAACGAGAGACTCACCAGTCAGGCCCTTTTCGCGACGTGCTTCTTCGAAGACGCGCTGAAGCTGAGCCTCGCGGATGCCGTACTGGGCGCGCAGACGCTGCTTTTCCTTCAGACGAACGGCATAGTCAGATTCAGTGCGACGACGGCTACGTCCGTGCTCACCGGGGCCGTAGGGGCGCTTCTCGAAGTAGCGCACAGCCTTGGGGGTTAACGGAATACCGAGGGCGCGGGACAGGCGCACCTGACGGCGGGAGCGGGAAACAGACATGATTCCTCTTCCTGTGTGTGGTGATGGCGCAATGCCATCGTTGACATGGACACGTCACGAAGACAGGGATCTTCATTGCCACAAAAGTGACCGTGTGACGCGGGGCCAGACTCATTTTCGGCCAAGACCCCAGGAGCGGCTCGGAGGCGTAGTGCTTCCGAGCAACTGCATAAGACTAGCGTTGATGGATGATAGAACGCACGTTTGCCAGGCGCCTTGTGATCAGTTCCTCATGTCCGCGGGTGGTAGGTGTGTAGTATTCCCGACCTTTTAGGTCTTCTGGCATGTATTCCTGTGAGGCGATGCCGTGAGGGCAATCGTGGGCGTAGATGTAGCCTTTGCCGTGACCCAATGCTTCGGCTCCTACATAATGAGCGTCTCGAAGATGCACTGGAACTGCTCCCCCACGGCCGGCTTTGACATCACCGATAGCTTCGTTGATGGCCTTGTATGCAGCATTAGATTTTGGCGCTGTGGCCACAGCGATCACAGCTTGGGACAAGATGATGCGGGCTTCAGGCATGCCGATCATGCCCACTGCCTGCATGGCTGAGGTCGCTACTCCCAGTGCGGTGGGATCGGCCATGCCCACATCCTCACTGGCCGCGATAACGATACGACGTGCAATAAATCGAGGGTCCTCCCCCGCAACGAGCATGCGTGCTAGGTAATGGAGGGCGGCATCCACATCCGAGCCGCGCATCGATTTAATCAGCGCGCTGGCTACGTCATAATGCTGGTCCCCTGCCCGGTCATAGGCGACTGCCGCAATGTCAGCTGCCTGTTCGACGTCGTGCAGGCTGACTGTCGGACGGGTGACAGTCTCGTTATCTTCACCTGAGGCAGACTGAGAAAAAATGGGAACTGTTCCACGGGCGCCTTCCGCGCATGCTTCAACAATGGTCAGTGCTTTGCGTGCGTCACTACCGGCGATACGCAGAATATGGTCAATCGCATCCTCGGTAAAGGCAACAGAAGCGTCGAGCCCCCGTTCATCACTAATCGCACGATTAATAAGAGCCCGAATGTCTTCGGCGTCAAGAGGCTGCAATGTTAAAAGCAGTGAACGCGACAAAAGTGGTGACACCACGCAAAAGGATGGATTTTCCGTAGTGGCGGCAACGAGAGTAACCCAGCGGTTTTCCACACTGGGAAGAAGTGAATCTTGTTGGGTACGGGAGAAACGATGAACCTCATCAATAAAGAGAACTGTTTCTTCGCCTGTAGCCATGAGAGTTCGCCGAGCACTATCCACAACAGCACGGACATCTTTGACACCCGCGGTTAATGCAGAAAGTTCAACAAATCGTCGTCCGCCGGCACGTGCCACGAGGTAGGCCAACGTGGTTTTTCCTGTTCCGGGCGGGCCCCACAGAATGATGGATGAGGGAGCACCTGCTTGCGGGGTGGGATCGATAAGTCGTTGGAGGGGTGAGCCAGGATGAAGAAGATGCTGCTGGCCAACCACCTCATCGATGGTACGAGGCCGCATACGAACAGCAAGAGGAGCGTGCTTATCGACGTTCACTCCGCTTTCGTCCGTTCGGACGGCCTCAAATAAATCCATAGCGTCCAGCCTATCGCGTACTTCCCATAGCGTGCGTTCAGAGAAAAATGGGAGACTAAGGTTATGGTCTCTTGGCTTTCTCGACGGATTGTGCACGATGCGTGGTACGTCACGCTTGTGTGGGCAGCATTGGCGATGCTGTTTTTGATCTCCTCGCTCACCGGATGGGGCGGCCCGAACGTCTTTGAGCGTCTTCATACCGGTTTAGTGGGCGTTCCTGGCTCGCAGAGCGCTGAGGGCCATCAAATTCTTGACACGTTGACCGATGATTCGATTGACGTCACCCTTCTTGTCACCGGTGTCCCCTTAGAGTCAAGCAGCCAACAGCAGGCCGTGGCCAGCGCTATGGAAACAACCCATAAGGACCTCATGTCCATGGTGGGTGAAGCCAATGTCCTCGATCCTTTCGTAGTTCCCGGTATGTTGGAAGATCCTGCAGGCCAATTATTAGCAGCCAAAGATCGTCAAGGCTTCCTTCTGATTGTCACCGTCGATCCGCCCAAGGATGCCTCACTTAACCCAGAACAAATTGAGCGAGCCCAAGAACGTCTTCGCGAGCAGGTCGAGCAGCGTCTGTCTGAAGTTCCTCAGGCATTGCACAGCGTGGCCCCGCATGCTCAGGGCGTGGTTTCGGATCAAAAACTAATTACACAATCCATTACCGATCAGGTTGAAGCCGACATGATCACAGGCGAGTTAATTGCCTTGCCGCTGGCCTTAATCATCATGGTCTTCGTTTTCGGCGGCTTTATTCTTGCCGGGATGCCACTAATTGGAGCCTTGGTATCCATTGCCTGCGCATTAGGCATCACCTACTTGCTCACCCTGTTCACAACCGTTGAATCCTTCGCGGTTAACATCATTACGGTCATCGGCCTTGGCCTATCTATCGATTACGCCCTACTCATGACATCCCGTTACCGCGAAGAACGCCTTGCTCTTCTTGCGGCTGGCGAACAGGATTCTGACGGCTTTTCAGGGCGAAGGCGCCGTAGACGCCGCACGGGCCGCCGCTCCCCCGTTGTTCAGCATGCTGTTACCAACACACTAAACACTGCCGGACGAACCATTATCTTCTCTGCGTTAACCGTTGCCGTGTGCTTGTTGGGGCTTGCACTCATGCGTCCCACATTACTGCGTTCCATTGGCATTGCGGGGGTCATGGTGGTGCTGCTCGCCGTTGCCGCAGCCTTAACTCTGGTGCCCTCATTACTTGTCTTGCTCGGTGATCGCATTGATCATCCAACAGTTTTCTCGCGTATTCCCAAGTTACATGCCATTCAACAACGGCTAAGTGACGTGTCCTCACGCGATGGTGTTTTTGCAAGTTTAGCTCGCCGTATCCATCGTTCCCCCTGGCCAGTCCTTGCCGGATGCTTAGTTTTCCTCATCGTGTGCTGTCTGCCTGTCGGTAATCTGCATATGCTCTCATCCACCGCTCAGTTAGTGCCCCCGCATTCGGAGCAGGCCAAGTACCTTCAACTGCTTGCCCGCGATTACCCCGCTGCAACCGCGCATGACACCACATTAATCATTGCTGGCACCGGCGAGGACGTGGATCATTTCATCACCCATACCGTGGCTAGCTTGCCTGAAGTCTCTGATGTTCTTCACACTGCAAAAGCCGGCAACTACACGGTGGTCTCCCTCGACGTTCGTGGGGGTAATGGTTCTCGCGAAGCAGAAGAGGCCGTTCGTGCTATTCGTCATCTACCAGCTCCTGCTCAGGTGTGGGTCACCGGCCAGGCTGCCAACCAGGTGGACTTTGCCCATAGTTTGGCAACTGGCCTTCCGTGGGTTGGCTTACTCGTCATTGCCGCTACCTTCGCCTTACTCTTCCTCATGACCGGTAGTGTTCTAGTACCAATCAAAGCGTTGATCATCAATGCTTTGTCATTAACAGCATCATTGGGCATTACTACCTGGATTTTCCAGGGAGGCCACGGCTCATCTCTTCTCGATTTCACTCCCATCGGTGGCGTGGAATCAACAGTGGTCGTGGTAGCGCTTGCCTTCGGCTTTGGCCTATCAATGGACTACGAAGTTTTCTTACTGTCGCGTATCAAGGAATACCGCGATGCTGGAGATGATAACGACGCTGCGGTGGAACATGGTCTTCAGCGTTCCGGGCGCATCATTACCTCTGCTGCCGTCATGATGGTGATCGTCTTCGGTGGATTTGTTGCTGGAGATCTTCTGGTGGTCAAGGAAATCGGCCTTGCCTTGGCGATTATGGTGTTCATGGATGCCACTTTGGTGCGCATGCTTCTGGTTCCGGCAACAATGACAATTCTGGGTGAATGGAACTGGTGGGCTCCAGAAAAGATGAACCGTTTCTACCAACAGTATGCGCTCTCTGATGGTGGTCACCTTAATGACCCAGAGTTAACGGATAGGCGTACTCAAGTTGTCCTCACACGTACGGCTAGGAGTGATACTGATAATCAGGGCGGGCAGGTAAGTGCCCTAACGCCGTCCCCCGTACCATCTGTGCTTGCCGAGGCAGGAACTAATGCTGCTGGCTCACTGGTGACGTCAATGGTTCATCATAATGGTGTCCAAAAGGCAGACATGAGTGTTGCCAGTTTCGCGTCACCGCATGAGACCGTCTCAATGAGCGATCCGATAACAACTTCCCACACATTTTCTCAGCATTCGGCTTCGTCAGTTGAACATGATAACGACAATCTGGCGATAGTGCATGACAAGCCCATCACATTAGATAGGCCCTTACGCACGTCCGGTGCTCAAGGCGTGGAGCAATTCAGCCACAGAATAAAGCAGGTGAAAGATAAACTACGGCCTGTTTGGAAGAAGGCTCGTTCAAAGAGCAGAAGTGTCACCACTTCCTTGACGGATTATTTCCGGAACATCGGTCGTTAAATCGATGACGGTGGTGGGGCCATCCGTACCTGCAGGTCCCTCCACCACAATGTCAATAAGGTGACCAAGTTCATCATTGACTTCCCACCCCTGAGTTTCAACTTCCATGCCTGGGCGAATGAGTGACGAAGAAACGAGCGGCTCGCCCATCTCGGTTACCAAAGCACGAGCGATCGCATGGTCAGGGATACGTACACCCACCGTATGCTTTTTGGGATTGAGGGTCATTCGAGGAATGTCCTTCGTTCCCTTAAGAATAAAGGTGTAGGGTCCTGGAGTTAGGCGTTTAATTAAGCGAAATGCCGTATTACCGACAATAGTCAGCGGACCGATTTGTGAAAAAGAATCACAAACAAGAGTGAAGTCATGCTTGTCACCCACCTGGCGGATCGCACGCATTCGATCCAACCCTTCTTTGTTTCCTGGTGCGCAGGCTAACGCATAACCAGAGTCTGTGGGATACGCAATCAATGCGCCCTTACGCAGCGCATCACCAATTTTCGTCACAAGACGACTTTGTGGATTTTCTGAGTGAAGTTCTACGTAACGTGCCATGGATCTATTGTCCCCCATGCAAGGCTGCTATGAGTGAATACAACAAGACCCGTGTTGAACAGTGCTTAATGATGAAAATAAGGAATCATCAACCATAAGCCGCCAAGAACGGCAGCAAGAACAATACCTAAAAGCAGGTATGCACCAAGGCGAATGGCTGTGACAGATGCGCTGGTCGAGATAACTCGTCGATTACTTTCATCTTCCGGGTGAGTGAGAATATGTGCTGCATCAAGCAGACGTGCACCGAGACTAGTGAGAAGCACAATGAGGCTTGCACCAGCGACGGTTACACCGCTAACTAGCAGTAATGAGTACCAGTCGATAGTCATACGGTGGCCTCCTGAGTCTTGCGCTTTGCATTATCTGCGGTACTAGCGTGATGAGGGTCGAGTGGATAGTCACTGTCTCCGGGAAATTCAAGATGTCCATCTTCAACAGAGACTAAGGGAACGTTGGGTTCCTCAAGCGGCGCAGTGATAACCACCTCATGAGAATCATTGACATTAGCCGCCGTAACAGCGTTGCGGTTAGCCTGATGAACGATGAAGAGGCTGGCAACAATAAGAAGAACGATGACGGTTATCAGACCAGGCACGCCTCCCTCAACGGCAACGTAACTCGTCAATGCGCCGACGACACCTGCGCACGGTAAGGTAATTAACCAGGCCACTCCCATTTTTCCAAGAGTTCCCCAGCGCACCTGTGTACCTCGCCCCAAGCCGCTACCGAGAACAGAGCCGGAGCAGATATGGGTGGTGGATAGAGCAAACCCAAGGTGACTGGAAGCCAAAATGGCTACGGTTGAGGCAGTTTCTGCAGCGAAACCTTGGGGTGAGTCGATGTGAACCAGCCCCTTACCCATAGTGCGCATAATACGCCAGCCACCAGAATAAGTTCCCAAGCCAATTGCCAGGCCTGCGGCGCCAATGACCCACCAGTGGGGTGAGGTATTGGGTTCTTGATATCCCGCGGCGACGAGAACGAGGGTGATCACTCCCATCGTTTTCTGGCCGTCGGACGTACCATGAGCCAAAGCAACCATGGATGCGGAAATACGTTGTCCGTGCTTGAACAGGCTCATGGAGTAGGGATCCGTAGGTGTTGAAACCTTATAAGCAAGCCAGGTCGCTAGTGCGGCGGCTACGCCAGCCACCACGGGAGCGATCACAGCCGGCAGCAAGATCTTCGAGGCAACAACAGACCAATGCACACCTTCAGAGCCTGCCGCCACAATCACAGCGCCGATGAGGCCACCGAAGAGTGCATGAGAAGATGAAGATGGTAAGCCAAAGAGCCAGGTGACAAGGTTCCACAGAATCGCTCCGGCAAGTCCCGCAAAAACCATGACCGGTGCGGTTTTGATCAGAGAATCATCGAACATGCCGTGCGAAATTGTTTTTGCAACCTCCGTAGAAAGCATGGCGCCAACGACGTTCAAAATGGCTGCCACAGTAACAGCACGCTTCGGGGAAAACGCGCCTGTCGCGACGGAGGTTGCCATGGCATTAGAAGAGTCATGAAAACCATTGGTGAAGTCGAAGATGATGGCAGTGATCACGACGACGATCACGACGAACAGTGTGGTGGTCAAGAAGGTGGCCTCACGTGTCGTGTGATGGTTTCGCAGATGTCTATCGGCGAACTATCACGGTAATGAGTTATCAACTAAGGCATGATTCTCTGCTGTACAAGCAAGAAAAATCCAGTTGTTGAGTGAATGGTTATCTAACGGTTACTTTCACATTGAGAAACGACTGCAAAAGCACGGATTTCTCAGCATGAAGAAGCGACATGATTAAACACAACATGCCGGTGCCCTATTAAAAAACGATAGGACACCGTTCAGTGACTATTCGTCATCCTCAGTGTCTGCCGCTTCGAGAGCCTGCTGAAGTCGCTCTGCCGGGGGCAAGTAGTAGTAACTTCCGGTTTCGGGATGAGAGAAAAAGGTCAGTGCGTCACGAATACCGTGAGTAATGCCTGCCATGCTCTCAAGCATGGTGTGCATGATAGAACGTTCGGCTGCCACACCCACGAACATCGTCCCATGGTTGGCTGCATCGCCGTAAGCCGTGTTACGGCGGAGCATGTCACCGAAATCTTCTTGGTCAGTGCGTGCAACGTGAGAGTTTTCTGGGAGATTTTCGAGTTCTTTGTCAGTGTCCTTGGTTCGCCCAATGACTGCTTCTTGACGCTCCACATCAAGGCTTTCCCATTTGTCTGCTTCATGCTTCCAGCGCTGAAGAAGGAGAACAGACCCACCAGTTGCTGCCGCAATTATTGCTGGGGCTTCCAAGGGGCTGGGGTTTTCCGTTCCATCAACAAAACCGGTCAGATCACGGTTATGTTGGTATACCCAGCCGTCAGTTGATTCGGCAAGTGTGAACACTGCTGCAAGTTCACGAATCATTTTCCTGGACAAATCGAAAACAGAATCACGCTGGGCTCCGTGAATCCACAGTGCAATGTCATGCTGAGTGGCGGGCATGACGAAGCCCTTCTCACCCAAGAGATCATCATTAAAGCCTTCAAGACCAGGGATTGCTTCTTCACCGATTTCTGCCCACAATTCTGGACGAACACCCACAGCAATGACGGCACCAGTTTTGGTACTGACGCTAGTGGCAACCAAGGTTAAAAGATGGTCAATAGCAGCTGTTTTATCTTCGGAGATCAGATCAAATTCCAGGTAGGTATGCTGACTAGTCCCGAAGTCAAGAATGGCAGGCTGGGGTGAGTAACTCATGACCCCCATGCTAGTGGGAAGCCATCAAATACACACATGACAAAGGGCCTGATCGAGGTGATGAAACCCCTAAAAGTCAATGATCTGCATAAATTAGCCAGCTTGGCGCTTTGCTGCGCGGCGGGCGGCGAGTTCATCAACGACTGCGGGAGCATCAGCGTGTTCAACAGGCAAAGTGGACAAGGACCCTTCAACCTCGCGCCACACGCGACCTACGGCAATACCGAAGACCCCCTGGCCGCCTTGCACCAAGTCAATAACTTCATCTGCGCTGGTGCATTCGTAAACGCTAGCACCATCACTCATTAACGTCATTGAGGCAAGATCGTCTACACCTCGAGAATGAAGATGAGAAACCGCCTGACGAATTTGTTGAAGGGACACGCCCGTATCAAGCAAGCGTTTCACAATCTTGAGAACAAGAATGTCGCGAAAAGAGTACAGACGCTGAGATCCAGAGCCGTGTGCACCACGAATCGAAGGTTCGACTAAACCGGTCCGAGCCCAGTAATCAAGTTGACGATAGGTAATATCAGCAGCACGACAAGCAACCGGGCCGCGATAACCAGTATCAGCATCCAGTTCAGGGAGCGGGTCGCCAAACAGCATGCCTTGATGACGCTGTAACGATGCGGCAATCGACTTTGCATCATTGACGCTCATGGCAACTCCTGGGGGGTGAGGGAACTTCAATACTAGGCCTAGCAGGCGTCATATCGCTTTACTACAAATAACGCTAAGGGAGGGGCCAAGCATCGTCAACGAGTGCCACGCACGAAAACGGTCACAGACAGGTCTCAATCTCACGTTGAGGTTTAACCTTTATCGTCCAACCTTGCTTTTTTATTCAGATTCCAAGGAAAAGAGACCATTTACAGAATATATCGAAAGACATGAGAAACACCTCACAAATAACTTTTACCACATCTACACCGATAGTCACAGAATTAACTTTTAACTCTTTTTGGTAACGTTCCATGTGGTAAAAGGAATTTTCGCCATGGATAACGAACGTCTAACTCGAACGCTCCACAGTCACCCAAACCAAACACTACAAAACTTTACTGCGGCCGAAAATCATCTGCTGATGCACTATCGAGGGCCCAGCGCAGACGTTCAACAGCCTGATCCGCTGTTTGCTCATCACAATTAAGATCCACCCCGCGAATACCCAACGCAGCAGCACTGCTACGAATGGGCAGTTGTTGGCCTAGCGCAATGAGAAGCCCCTCCCCGCAGCCACAAGGTAGACGCTTATGAGAGTCATTAAGGATAAGCGAACACTGCAGAGCACCGTCATCGTCAGCATCGAATTCAATGTGTCGAACAGTTCCGCCCAGCGCAACGGTGAGGGATGAAATGAGACTGACCCATCCGGGCGGCGGCGCACCATGAGCAAGTGCTTCAAGAAGCGCAGCTTCGCGAGGAGCAACAGGAACAGGCAGAGTAAGGGAGCCGCCCTGTTGAACCAGGACAGCAACCAAATCCATTTCAGGAGCCATGGAGCGGATCCCTACCAGTTGCATGAAGTGCACATCACAAGAGTACGGGTATCCAGAGGATTTAGCAGGGTAAGTGAATAAATTGATCAACCGGTCGGTCTAATCCAGGGCTAAATCCACTGCGTGACGCAGCAAGAAGTCATACATCGCAACGATATGCGAGGAAATCTCCTGCGCACGCTCACGTGCCAATTCAGGATTGCGCGAAGCAAGAAGGGACACAGAATTGGTCACCACGTCCGCATGACGGCCTGCAGCCATCGCCAACGGCCGAAGATTCCTTAGGGGTACACCCAGTCCATCGAGAGCAGCCACACTCCGAACAAGTTCAACTGCATCAGGTTCAAGGCGGCCACGAGTCCGAACACTAAGAATTCCTTGATCAATGCACTGGCGAACAAATTCGACACTGCTGCCACTTAGAGAAGCTACTTCGTCAATAGTAAGCAGACGGTGACGAGGAATAGACACTTCGCCGTCACTGGCTACGACACGCGCAATCCTGGGTTGAGGAACAACCTCAACCCCAGCGTCCAAATCAGCCAGGCGCTCACGAATAACACTAAGAGGAAGATACTCATCGCGTTGCGCGGCAAGAGTGAAACGCAAGCGCTCGACATCCGCACGCGAGTATCGACGGTAACCATTGCCCATACGAGTAGGAGTAATCAGACCTTCAGATTCGAGGTATCGAACCTTAGAGATCGACAGCGCCGGAAATTCTTCCGCCAGGATGTCAACAACCTGGCCAATTTTCATATGAGGGTCACGACTAATCCCTCGGGGCCAGAACTCATTAGGGGCTTGTGAGTCGACGTTCTGCTGATTTTCGGGCGCACTAACCCGTGAGGCATTGCTTAGCATGAGGCAGACGCCTTACTGTGCACGAACAGCGGCAGGACCGGGATGGTAAGTCATCCGATACTTACCAATCTGCACCTCATCTCCTTGATGAAGAGCAACTTGCTCAACCCTGCTTCGATTCACGTACGTTCCGTTAAGAGACCCCGAATCCCGCACACCGTATCCGCCTTCGGGCAAAGCGATAAACATGGCATGTTTACGGGAAACAGTGACGTCATCAAGAAAAATGTCAGCGTGCGGGTGGCGCCCCACAGTAGTCTCAGGAGAATCTAAGAGGAAGCGTGCCCCCGTATTGGGACCGTGATTAACAATCAACAGGGCAGTGCCAGGAGGCAAGGCTGCGATTGATGCCGAGTCCTGAGGGGACAAGCCCTGAGAAGCATGATCAGGCTCCACCGTCACATCAATAGCACCGAATACTGCGGTGGATGTGGGATCAACTGGTGTCGTCATAAGTTGCCTCTCACGTATGGGGGTAGCAATCAGTGACCTGTTGCTCGAACATAGACATACTCTACATGCCTGAGAGCAACACGTTACTAGAGAATGCCCACGGTGAATGGACCTTTCTCGCACGAACCGCCCGCTCCAAATCCTCAAGGCCCTTCAAGACAAGGGTCCTCAAGGCTGGCTCAACTTCACGATGATCATCAAGCCATTGGCGAACTATCACGGCTTGTTCTTCACCACCAGCAGCCGGAAAAAGGCCCACAACAATGCGGGTGGCGATTTCCTGGCTACGTGAATCCCAGATGGTAATCAAGGAATCCACATATCGCTGAGTTAACCCAAGAGTAAGTTTGCGGTGAGCTGGGCAGGAGTACGCAGCAACGAGGGCTGCGACGTGATCGTTACTCAAAGAATCATCATTCATCAAGCGTGAGAAGATGGCTTCCTTCATTTCAACGCTAGGCTCGCTATATTCGGCCTGGAGCCGGCGCGTCACACCACTCGCACTCGGATCATCTTCAATGATAGCTTCCAGATCATCATCGCACTCCGCACCAAGTTGATGCAGGGCGATAACCGCACGCCAACGCATATCGTGATCCAGGCTGAGCCCTTCTACTCCCCCGGCTAGCAGGGTACGGCAACGCATCACAGTCGCTGCATGAACCTGCGGTCCTGCCATCGGTGCATAGGGCGCGGCAAGAAGCCAATGGCGTGCCCACAGCAAGCGAGCATCTGAATCCTGCGAGGAAGTCAGCATACGTCCCCACACGCCGCGCGCTTGGATTCGTTGACCATCGCGCCCTGTATAAGAACCGTCCTGCCCCACGAGTCGAGAAATTAACAGCGCTCGCGTGGCAGAAGAAGCGTAAAATGCCATGGCTTCACGCATCTGCATAGCAAGCGTGTCCAAAGTCGCGGAGTTCATATCAGGACGAGCCTGCTCAAGAGCAGCAACCACATAAGTAGCAGCATCAAGTTGGCCGTCACGAACCATAGTGAACAATTGGGACCAAACCACGGCCGCGGTCATCGGATCGTCAACGCTGGCCATATGTTCGCTGATCCACTGAATCATCGTGGGTTCTTGACGAACCACTGCGTAAGTCAAGTCCTCATCGTTCACCACAAGCAGATCAGGGGCAGGCAGACCTACCGCTTCAAGCACCTCACAGGTAGCCGAGTCAAAACGAACATCGAGACAATATTCGCGGCGTGTGCCACCCTTGCCCGCATAATATAGGCCGATTTTCAGCGCATGAGGACGCACCACAGACTCACCAGTCGCCGGATCAAGGCCCTGCTGCGTCAACGTAAGACTGGTGATGGTATTGCTAGCCGGATCAACCTTCAAAGAAGAGGTAATGATAGAGGGGC
The DNA here is from genome assembly GCF_001687305.1 of Actinomyces vulturis. Lineage (GTDB taxonomy): Bacteria > Actinomycetota > Actinomycetes > Actinomycetales > Actinomycetaceae > Actinomyces > Actinomyces vulturis. Next base: position 261,936 of record NZ_KV700386.1, on the reverse strand, counting down.
CAGAGGTTTGCAACCATGCAGCTGCCCAAGCAGTCATATCCTGGCCAGATGCTTCAGAGAGCACTTCAAGAAATTCACTCAGTGAGCCAGTGCCAAAGGCACGGGTGGCGAACCAAGTCCGTGATGCCCGAGTAAATACCTCGGGACCGACATATGCCACCAACTGTTTGAGAACAGAGGCTCCCTTAGCATAGGTGATGCCGTCAAAAGCTTGGCGCGCTGCCTGAAGATCTTCAACTTCAGCCACGATGGGATGCGTAGTGGCAGGACGTGAATCTTCTTGGTAGGCCCATGCTTTACGGCGGGAAGCGAAAGTGACCCATGCATCGCTAAAACGAGTGGCGACTGCTGCGGCGTCGGTTCCCTGGTGGTCAGCAAAGGATTCTTTCAGCCACGTGTCTTCCCACCAGGTAGGTGAGACTAGATCACCGAACCACATGTGGCTCATTTCATGAAGGATCGTATTGGCGCGCGCTTCGCGCTGTGCTTCGGTGGCTGCGGAAGTGAAGAGGTAAAGGTCTTCGTTGAAAGTAACACAGCCAGGATTCTCCATGGCGCCGATGTTGTATTCGGGAACGAAAACCGAATCGTAAGTACCCCAAGGGTAAGGGTACTGGTAGAGGGCATCGAAATAGTCCATACCCTGAACGGTGATAGTGAATAACTCATCAGCATCAAGGTGTTCGGCCACGCTAGCGCGACAATTCCATGACATGGGAACGGTGCGCTGGCCATCAGGACTTGTCCAGGTTCTCTCCACACGGTGCCACGGCCCGATAGCCATTGCAGTGAGATAGGTAGACAAAGGCGGTGTGCTGGCAAAAGTATGACAGCAGCGTGAGAAGGTCTGAGTTTTACCTGGAATACTCGAAGAGGCTAGCAATGCACCATTGGCAATCACCCGGTAGTTCTCAGGGGCAAGAACCGTCGTCGTAACAGTGTTCTTCAGATCCGGCTGATCAAAACATGGCCACACTCGTCGAGCATCGGAGGGTTCACAATGGGTGTAGAGATAGGTGTGACCGTCCACAGGATCGTGAAAACGGTGAAGCCCCTGTCCCGAGTTGGAATAGAGCCCTTGCGCACGCACACTGATGGTGTGTTCGCCAGGTTCCATAGGCGGCAGTTCAATTCGTGCGCCAGTCCACTTCACGGGAATGGTCTTAGAGTCAATAGAGACGTGATCGACACTGTGGCCCATAAAGTCCACCCAGAGTGGAGGCTGCGGGCTGACGTTTGTAATGGTGACGTGGAGGTCACTGTTCACAGAGAAAGTGTTCTCATGACGGAGCGGAGCGTTGCTTACGTCTAGGAAGATGGCGGCGCTTTGTGTGCGCAGCGCAGAACGACGATCAACTGCTTCAGTGCGGTAGATCGTGCTTTGAGAAGGGGTTGGGGAGGGGGTAGAGCCTGGAAAAGTCACCTTGTTAGTTTAGCGATCTCACTGGTTTTTAGCCATGAACATCGTTGCATTTCAGCGTCCTTTCAGGTTCTCATCCTTCTCTCCTGACCACTGCACTGAGTCAAATAACATCATTATCAATCTGATGGGGCCACATGCTGTATTCAGCATGTGGCCCCATCAATTAATTGCTGCCTCAAAGGCTATTTACCGCGCCAGTGAGATAAATCGTGGATCACGAAGCATGGAAAAATTTCAGTCCCACTTCTCTTCTTCGCGTTCTTCGGTGGCCCACAAGGTGTGGTACGTTCCGTCCACATCGTCAACCCGATGGTATGTGTGGGATCCGAAGAAATCACGCTGTCCCTGAATGAGGGCAGCAGGCAAACGGTCACTACGCAACTGGTCGAGGTAAGCTAGCGAAGATGAGAATGCCGGTGCAGGCACACCGGTCAAGGCTGCGGTAGCCACCACAGTACGCCATGCGGGTAAGCAACGTTCAAGTGCTTGAGCAAAAGTGGGAGCAACCAGGAGGCTTGCCAGGTGCGGGTCCTCTTCATAGGCAGCAGTAATGTCGCCAAGGAAGCGTGCACGGATGATACAGCCACCGCGCCAGATGCGGGCCATGTCAGCCAACGTGACATTCCAGCCATAGAGTTCACTGGCTGCAGCAATTTCATCAAAGCCTTGTGCATAGGCAGCGATCTTAGAGGCATAGAGAGCGTCTTTGACCTGAGCAACAAACTCGTCACGATCTGCACCAGCATCAAAACCAGACGCCTGTTCGCCGCCATCAAGCGCAGCGTCACGGACGGCGGAACGTACGAGGGGACTAGAGGATGCGGCGCGAGCGAAGGTAGCTTCACCAATAGCAGGCACAGCCACGCCTAATTCGAGCGCAGTCTGAGTCGTCCATGCACCAGTTCCCTTCTGGCTGGCGGCGTCCACAATAATGTCAACAAAAGGTTTGCCAGTCTTGGCGTCAGTATGGGAGAGAACCTCGGTGGTGATGTCGATGAGGTAGGAGTCGAGTTCGCTGTCCTTCCACGACTCAAAAACCTCAGCGATTTCTTCGACACTTAGACCACCGACACGGCGAAGAAGATCGTACGCTTCAGCGATGAGTTGCATATCTGCGTATTCGATGCCGTTATGAACCATCTTGACGAAGTGGCCGGCACCATCAGGACCGACGTGAGTGCAGCAAGGTTCACCGTCCACATGTGCGGAAATAGACTCAAGCATGGGGCCAAGACGCTTATAAGACTCAACAGTACCGCCAGGCATGATAGAGGGACCGCGCAGTGCCCCCTCTTCACCACCCGAGACGCCCATACCTACGAAATGCAGACCGCGCTTACGCAGTGCCTCTTCACGGCGGCGGGTGTCCTTATAGAGAGTGTTACCGGCATCGACGATAATGTCACCCTCTTCCATATGCTCAGCAAGTTGGTCGATCACAACTTCAGTGGCGTTGCCTGCCTGGACCATAATGACGGCAACACGAGGGGTCTTCAGGGAAGCCACAAAGTCTTCCACGTTAGAGGCGGGAACAAAGTCACCTTCTTCGGAGTAGCGTTCCATGAGACGCTCAGTGCGCTCAATCGAACGGTTTGCTACAGCAACAGTATGACCGTGATGAGCGAAGTTACGGGCGAGGTTGGCTCCCATCACACCCAAGCCGTAAACGCCGAGGTCAGCGCTGGCAGGGGCGGGGGCGAATTGCGCGGTGGAGGTCATAAAACCTTTGTCTCCTCTAACATGTGGTGCCCCAAGATCAGGGCGTGAGAACACTTCCATCCTAAGGGGAATGGACTATGGACAGGAACCAACTTATGGCCCACTTTCTTCCCGACGTGGGATATCACACGCTCTCCTGGTTGCCTCCTCTGCGCTGATCACTACGTTTTTCCAACGCCACAGGGAGTTTTTGGCGAAAATCCGTACCTTTTTGCCCTATAGCCACAAAAGAAGCGATCCCTTCGTGAACAATGCGTCAGCCTCATTCTTCGACCCCAGACGATTGTGGGAATAAGCGCCGTAAACTACAGGTTGTAAGGAACGCCGTGTTTTACGGGCTTCACCATTTTTCGGCATCGAGCATGTGAAAGGAGGGCGCACGTGCCCTTCGAATCTGCGCCAACTAATCCGCTACTTGACCCCCACGATTTACGTCTCCCCAGAGTGGCTGACCCGTGCGCCATGGTCATGTTCGGTATTACCGGCGACCTAGCCAAACGCAAACTCCTGCCTGCTATCTACGACTTGGCAAACCGTGGCCTGCTGTCACCAAGTTTCTCCCTTGTCGGTGTAGGCCGCCGTAACTGGAGCCATGAAGACATGGTCGAGTACGTCAAGGAATGCGTGCAAAATGCTGCCCGTACCCCATGGCGCGAGCCCATGTGGGAACAGCTTGCCGCCGGCATGCGCTTCGTCACATTCGAAAACTTCGAGGACGATGAAGCCTATGAACGCCTTGCCAAGGTTCTCAATGATCTCGATGAAACTCGTGGAACCCACGGTAATCGTGCCTTCTACCTCTCCATCCCACCGAACTGGTTCCCCGCTGTCACCGAGCGCGTGGCACGCTGTGGCCTCATTGACGAAAGCCCCGGCAGTTGGCGCCGAGTCATCATCGAAAAGCCCTTCGGTCACGATCAAGAATCTGCCCGCGAACTTGATCGCTTGGTAGCCCGTATCGTACGCCCTGATGATGTGTTCCGTGTTGACCACTATCTAGGCAAAGAAACCGTCCAAAACATCCTTGCCCTACGTTTTGCCAACACCATTTTCGAACCCCTTTGGAACTCCTCTTACGTCGACCATGTGCAAATCACCATGGCTGAAGACATTGGTATTGGCACCCGCGCTGGCTACTACGATTCCATCGGTACCGCTCGCGATGTGATCCAAAACCACCTACTACAACTGCTCGCTCTCACCGCAATGGAAGAGCCCACCAGCCTTGATGCCGCCGCAGTGCGAAGCGAAAAAGAGAAAGTTCTCGACTGTGTACGCCTAGGCAAAGACCTCAGCCTCACCACCGCCCGTGGACGCTACGGTTCAGGATTCCAAGGAGGAGTCAAGGTCCGTAGCTATCTTGAAGAGGACGGCGTTCCTGGTGAATCGACCACGGAAACCTTCGCTGCACTGCGACTCACCGTTGAAAATCGCCGTTGGGCTGGCGTTCCTTTCTATCTGCGTGCTGGCAAACGCCTGGCTCGCCGTGTGACAGAAATTGCTGTGGTCTTCAAGCAGCCTCCATTCCTTCCCTTCTCGTCTGCAGCCACCGCAGGCATGGGTAACAACACCATCGTCATCCGCGTGCAACCTGATGAAGGTATCACCTTACGTTTTGGCTCCAAGGTCCCTGGAACTCACATGGAACTTCGCGACGTGTCCATGGATTTTGGTTACGGCGCATCCTTCAACGAAGAGTCTCCTGAAGCTTACGAGCGACTCATTCTCGATGCTTTGCTAGGCGATGCTCCTCTTTTCCCCCACCAACGTGAAGTGGACCTGTCCTGGCGCATCCTGGATCCAGTTATCGAACACTGGAGTCAACAGGGCGCCCCCCAGACTTACCGCCCCGGTTCCTGGGGTCCTCAGTCCGCTATTGATCTGCTTGCTCGTGACAACCGCGTTTGGAGGCGCTCATGATTACCGAACTGCACGCCACCACCACTGAAGATATTGAAGAAGCCCTCCTTCAGGAGGAAGCCGCGCGCGGTTCTTCTCGTGTGCTCACGCTGATCATCGATACCACAAGTGAACATGCTGAAGCCGCTCTAGAAGCAGCACACGGTGCCAGCCGCGACCATCCCTGCCGTATCGTCTGTGTGATTACTGACGAGGCGGGTCGCCACAGCGATGAGGCTCCGACAGATTCCTCTGATTGCACCGATAACTGCGGCTATCTCGATGCGCAGATTCGTGTGGGGCATGATGCCGGCGCTGGAGAAACCATTGTCTTAATGCCTCATGGCCAAGCAGCTACTCACACGGACACACTTGTGGTTCCCTTCCTCCTTCCCGACGTTCCTGTGGTGGTGTGGTGGCCGGCTAATTGTCCCAAGAAACCTTCAGCCTCTCCATTGGGTTCACTGGCCCGCGTGCGTATCACCAATACTCCCGCTCTGGAAAATCCTGCTAAGGCTCTTCTGGACTTGGCTCCACAACACGCTCCCGGTGATATTGACCTTGCCTGGACACGTATTACCCTGTGGCGTGCCATTGTTGCCAGTAGTCTCGATAATGCCGCTCGCGCTCGCACCATCGAACACGTTGAGGTTGCCGGTCGCTCCGATAATGCCTCCGTGCTTCTCATGGCAGCATGGCTACGACGTTACCTGGGCGTTCCAGTGACCCATGTGGAAGATAACGACGCAGTAGGCATCGGACATATTTCGGCTCGCATCGGTGAAGCAAACATTGTGATCCGCCGTCATGACGCTGACCGCGTTACTGTGGAGCGTCCCGGCAGCAACGAACCACAGATCGTCACCATGGAACGTCGTGAGCCGGTGACCACAATGAACGAAGAACTCCGACGCTTGGGCCCTGACCTGGTGTACCAAGAAGTTCTCGCATCTGTTCTCAATGAGCCATTGAACTCAACGGACGGTGAGTAAAGATGCCAGCCTGGAATGAATCAGCCCTGTGGACTACGGCCGTCATTTCAAATGTTGAGGCACGCCCGATGCCTCGCGTGGTTGTTCGTGAGGATTTAAACGCTGCTGCTCGCTCTGCCGCCTCCGATACAGCGACATTGCTGGCTGATTACCTAACACGTCGCGACGAAGTTCACCTGGTTCTTACCGGTGGACGCGGCGGAGCAGCCGTATGCAGTGTGCTCCCAGCATCATTAGAGGTTGCTGGAGTTCGGATTAAAGATTTTGCTCGTATTCATCTGTGGTTCGGTGACGAGCGCTTTGTTCCTGCTGGCCATAAGGATCGCAATGATAATCTGGCTGATGCATTGCTGCGCTCAGGTGTTCCGGAGGCGAACTGCCACCGCGTATTAGGTCCGGACAGTGTGTCTACGGTTGAAGAAGCAGCCTCACGTTACGATGAGGAGTTCGCAACCTCTGGTCCGCGTGATGGACTATGCGATGTACTCCATGTGGGTCTGGGGCCTGATGGGCATATTGCCAGCCTCTTCCCCTCACATCCCGACGCATGCGTCATTCAAGGCTCGGTTATTCCAGTTCACCATTCGCCCAAGCCTCCAGCTGAACGCGTGTCATTGACCTTCCCTGTCATTCAGTCAGCCCGCCACGTCATGGTGCTGGCTGGCGGCCACGATAAGGCGTATGCCGTAGGCCAATGCCTAACTCATGTAGATCCTGCAACCTGGCCTGGTTCCTGTGCTCGTGGTCTGCGTTCCACAAGTTGGTATGTTGACGAAACTGCCAGCATCGAGATTCCTCATGCCATTCGCTCAACTTCTGTGTCTTCTCACCGTTGGGCTTAATTTACTGACATCAGCCCATCACACAAACCGCCCCGAGCGCCTATCGCTCGGGGCGGTTTGTAATGAGAAAGTGCATACTTCTTACTGCAGCGGGGCCACACTGCTCCAGCCAGTTCCACCAAGTTTGGCTAACGGGTTAAGAGCTTCAGCATCGACAAGGCCATCTGCACCGAGAATGTCAGGACGAATATGCATGCGTACCACGGTTCCGAACGTCATAATGGATTCACCAATAGGGTGAGTCGAGTGGGTGACGCATTCAAGACTAATAGGGGCTTCCTGAACACGAGGAGCGCTGACTTCATCACTCTGAATCAAGGTAACTCCTGCCAGTTCACTTTCATCGACTTGCGCCGGCACGTCTTGGCTGGTGACCATCAATGCCTGGCGCAGCGGAGCGTCAGCAATATTGATAACAAAACTCCCCGTTTCATTGGCATTACGCCATGAGTCTTTGGGAGCACGTGAGGTGAAGTGAACAATCGGCGGTTGACCGGAGACAGCACCGAACCATCCATAGGGTGCGAGATTATTAACGCCATCAGCAGAGCAAGTTGAGACCCAGGCCACCGGGCGTGGGACGATAATGCTCATAAGAATGCGGTAAACCTCATCAGGCTGATGGGCAGAGACGTCTAGGGTCGTATGTAGGGCCGTATCTGTCATAGGTTTATAGTCCCATATTTCTTGTGGATTCTCGTTTGCTCCTTCGTCACATCCCGTGCCACTCTGGTCACGACTACCTGCTTCGTTTCCCTAGTCACAAAATAGGTGAGGCATATAAGACCAGGTAACCGGACGGCGTCGTGACCGCAACAATATGTCAGCGAAGTTACGACGTATCACATGAACTCATGAAAGGACGCGTAATGACCATACTGCGCCCGATGCGTCCCGCCCTTGGTGTGGTAGCCATGATTCTTAGTTTGGCTAGTGTTGTTCTGAGCCCTGCACTAGCTTTTTCTGCCACCTCTCCGCAGGCTACCCATCTTCATATTGCCGATATTCACAATCCTGATGACGGGATATTAAGTATCGACGATGCCTTGTCCGCTCTTGATTCTCTGCCACCGGATTCCCCTGCACCTACCTCATGGCATCCAGGTGGTCGTGAAGGTTGGTTTGGCCCATCCTGGGAAGATGTTGATCACAACGGATGTGACACTCGCGATGACATTCTGGCGCGTGATCTTATCGATCTGGATTACTCCCCCGATCCTGGTATTCAAGCACAAGGACAATCGCCACGAGGCTCTACCCGCCGTTGCCCTATGGCTACTGTCTGGGGCGGCACCCTAATCGACCCGTATACGGGGGAGGTTGTGGAGTTCACTAAGGGGAAAGACTCCTCCGACGCTGTCCAGATTGACCATGTTGTTCCACTGAACTACGTCTGGGCACATGGCGGTTGGCAGTGGGATGCACAGACTCGTCTCGAGATCGCCAACGACCCACTCAACCTATTAGCGGTTAAGGGCCAAGCGAACCAGGACAAGGGTGCTAGTGGGCCTGCCACAGGCCCTATTGGCTCCACTCCCACCGGCACCTGGGATCCCCAAGGAGGGCCAGGGTGGTGGCCTCCGCATGATGAATACCGGTGCGACTATGCCCTACGTTTCGTCTCTGTGGTTCATGCCTATGACCTAGGTTTGCCCGATGCTGATCGCGCTGCACTGAAATCCACCTTGAGGGACTGTTCTTCAGGGGGAAACGGCGTGGCCAGCTCAGGGCAAGCAGCGTGGGGCGCGCTACGTATTATCGGCAGAGTTCTCTACGTCATCATCCGATTTGTTTTCCGTTTCCCCTGGCTCGTTCTACTTGTTGCGGTAGGGGTATGGATTCTTCATCACGGACGAGCAAAGAAGAAAAAACATAAAAGAGAACATGTACGTCGCGCCCCATACGCCCAGTTCACCCCTCCCATGCCTACCCCAGCATCATCACGCACTACACCACGCCACATGAAGCATTGGAGAAAAGATGACTAATCACACCCAAAATAAAGTACGTATCGATGTGTGGTTGTGGAGTGTTCGCCAAGTGAAGTCGCGCTCCTTAGCTACGGCTGCCTGCAAAGCCGGACATGTCCGTATTAACGGCGAACCAGTCAAACCTGCCTCACCGGTCAGCATCGGGGACACCGTGCGTTACCGTGTTGACGGCTTCGATCGAATTCTTGAAGTGACTGGGCTCCTGGCTAAGCGTGTCAGTGCTCCCCGCGCTCAGGAATGTTATATCGATCGAAGTGCACCTAAGCCGTCACCTTTAGAAGCACCCGCCGCGATTATTCGCCCTCGTGGTGCCGGGCGCCCCACCAAAAAGGAACGTCGTGAACTCGACCGTTTGCGTGGCTTCAGTTCAATTGATCGCCAGCGCACGGATTAACATACGGAGCAAAATGACAAGAATAACCCAGTTCACTACCTAAAACACCAAATCGAGCAGGCACCGAAACCGACTCGTCATCATTTCCGTTTCTACGACGATAATTCCCCATTTTGGGAAAATCTTAAAGCGGTTCTCGTAAGAGTCACGTACCACTCACACAATAAAAAATCGAGGTGAGCATATTGCTCATCTCGATTTCTTAGAAGTGTCCGAGGGGGGACTTGAACCCCCACGCCCGTTTAATTAGGCACTAGCACCTCAAGCTAGCGCGTCTACCTATTCCGCCACTCGGACTTTATTGAGTTGTTGCTCCAACGCTCTCACATTGGCGACGCAGAGAAACTTAGCACGAGAGGAGCATCAAACACCAACTCAATCCACTGTGCATCACCTCACATCAGCGAATGCTTAGTGTTTGACTCAATGACATCGACTCACCCTGCGCCAACTTCACAGCATCATGACGAACGCGAGCACTTTCGACACACACCATGGAAGCAAATTCGTCGTCAGCCATATCGGCTAATCCCTGAGCAAGAGTGCTCCAAGGATTCCAAATAATGCTTTGAGGTGCTTGACACTTACTAACCACAATAGTTCGCTCAAAGCCGGGATCGCTTACTTCAATAGGGCCATCAGTATCAATAATGCGGTCATAACTACCGGTAAAACGTAGAGGCAAAGGCCCTAAAGTCCCCCGATCCCCCGTAGGACCATCGATATACGGCGCATTGCCAATACCGGAAATCTCCACCGCAGTGATGTCATGAACGCGAAGATAGGTGTGCATCGCCGCTTCACACAAAACAGTTTCACCCGCAGTGTTACGAATGCTTAACGACGTCGTCAGTTTGCTACCAAAGTCTGCCTCATAAAGCACAACAAGGCTGTCATGCTCCAGTTCGAGAACAACGCGTACACCGCCTTCAGAGGTGGCACTAACGCTCCGCAAAGTCCACATCTGCGAACGTGCCCACCCATGAGACGGAGCGTGCTCGCCGTCTACTCCACGACCAAACCAAGGCAAACAAAGCGGAATACCACCACGAATCGGCGTGTGACCATTAAACACAGCTTGTCGAGACGTGAAGATCACTTCCTTACCACCTTGAGGGCGCCAACTTGTCACCGTGGCACCAAATAAATAAATTTCACCGCTCGCAGCGGGCGCATCGATCAACACACGCATCTGCCCACCACACCCGGGACTCAGCACTGCTGTTTTCGGCAAAGCAATACCGGGACGAAGAACTGACAAATCAAGATGGGAAAAGTCCGGGAGGCGAATATCCATGCCTCTACCGTATAAGGGCAGAGTTAATCACGCAGGACTCTTGACGGTAGTCTTAAGACATGTCGCTTCTTCACGCCGGACAAGAAATCACAACAATCTCGCCCGCACCCACCGCGGTCTTATGGGACCTCGACGGAACCATCACCGATTCCGCGCCCGTCATCATTGACTGCATGGCCGCTACATTGAAGGACTTCGGTGTTGAAGAACAAAGCACCTCTGAACTGATGCGCTTTGTGGGTCCGCCTCTGAGCGAAGGCTTCAGCCAATTCGCCCATCTCTCCCCCGAGAAGATTGACGAAGCGATCATTCGATATCGCTCCTACTACGTGCCACGTATGTATGAAGTTGAGCTCTACAGCGGAGTTTCCTCCATCATTAAACAACTCCATCACCACGGCGTCCCCCAAGCACTGGCGACAAGCAAATCTCAGCCAATGGCTCAAAAAGTCCTCGAGCATATCGGTCTAGCTAAGTACTTCACTGTTATATCCGGTGCTATAGAACAGCCAGGTGGAGCAGAAAAGTCTGGTGTCATCAAGCGTGCTATTCAAGCACTTGAAAACGCTGGCGCCGATACCTCCCGTGTTGCACATATCGGCGACCGCCACCATGATGTCTCTGGAGCACACACCTGTGAAATCTCCAGCATCGGTGTGTTGTGGGGATACGGTGACGACATAGAGTTGCAAGACGCAACCTACTTAGCCCCCACCCCGCGGGACCTCGGCATTCTTTTGGGAATCGATCTTCACGCATGAACACGTTGACACCTACCACCGCTCGAGATAAGACTCGAAACCGCTGGTCCTCGCTGAAAGCCGCATGGACTGAACGCACGGAACGGCGTTACTCCCCTGATGACGATGATCAGGTGGTTTTTACTCCAGTTCCTCACAATGAACCCGAACGCGAATCGGTAGCTAGTTTACTTCCCGCTTGGCTTATTCGTGCGGGCCTAGGCGCATGGCTACTCCTCGGCATACTCATCATCATTGCATGCGTCGTATTCGCCACTTCCAAGGTAATCCCCGTATTCATCGGAGTGTTCTTGGCTTTCGTTTTCACCGCTATTTTGCTACCAGTGGTGAACTTCTATGCCAAAATCATGCCCCGTTACCCTGCCACATTCTTAGCGCTCTTAACCGCTGTTGCCGTAGTCGGTGCTCTGATTTACTACGTTGTAGATTCAGTACGTACACAATGGAACGACCTAGCTGAACAGTTCTCGACAGGTGTCAACACCATTGTCGATTTTGTTGAAAATGGCCCCTTACCCATTCACCTTACGCAAGCTCAGTTATCTCAGCAGATTGACGAACTAACAATCAAAGGCCAACAGTACCTACGCACTAACGCCCCTACCCTCGCTGGTGAAGTCCTCAACAATGCCGGTACCGTGGTGGTTATTTTCACCGTGCTTGCTTTGGCTTTATTCACGACAATCTTTTTCCTCGCTTCTGGCAGCGATATGTGGCGCTGGTTCCTCAATGAACTTCCGGCACACCTACGTCAGTCTGTTCACCGTGCTGCTGGCGCCGGCTGGTACACCTTCTCCGCCTACGCTCGCGGAACAGTCATTGTTGCATTAACCGACGGTATGTTGGCAGGGATCTTCCTGCAGATCATTCATGTGCCGCTTGCTGCCCCACTTGGCGTGCTTGTTTTTATCGGCGCTTTCATCCCCATGGTGGGTGCCCCCTTGGCCATGCTGGTAGCCATGATGGTTGGGCTAGCCACTGGGGGTGTGGTGACCATGATTGTGGTGTGCTTAGGTGTTGCCGGCATTGGTCAAATCGAGGGTCATATCCTTCAACCGCTGATCATGGGCCGCCAGGTAAGTCTCCATCCTGCTGTGGTCGGTATTGCCGTAGCTATTGGCACCTTCGCTGCAGGACTCTTAGGGGCAGTGATTGCCGTTCCAATCGTTGGAGTAACGTGGTCTGTTTACTCCGAACTTCACGAAAAAGATGCTCCCCTTCAGGGCGAACTTCCTAGTTATGAACGTTCCGATGAGAATGAAAATGACGAGGAAGATCTATCCGCTACACAGCCACCGTTATCTGAAGACGAGGAAGTTGTTGCGCTAGACAACTAAATCCTAGGTGCATATGTCGGCATGGTTCATCAATACGTCATCTTGTCGGTGACCCTTGTGACTACCACTGCTCCACGACAGACACGGCCAATTCTTTTCCTCCAGTTACATTCTCAAAAGACACTCAGCATCACTCCGGGGCACGACTACGTGATCTCTCAGCACCAGTTGCGCCCTTGAATCATTCCCCTAGGCACCAAAGGTTCTAAGACTTCTGCCATCACTGCTACCACAGCGCCTTCTTTTTGAGCCATTCCTCTCACAATGATTGCTTCACAGGTGAGGCCGACAGTTTTATAGCGAGCCCATACAGGTGCCGGGCACATGACATTTAACAGGCCGTGTTCATCTTCGAGGTTCAAAAAAATCATGCCGGTTTTAGTGTGAGGGCGTTGACGGTGAGTAATGACCCCGGCTACACGGATTCGCTGCTGTGCGTGTTGATCTACTTCATTGGTTGAGACGATTCCTTGAGCGGACAGTGCCTCTCGGTAGGCGCCCATAACGTGTCCACGAACGGTCACTCCACTGAAGCGGATATCAGCCACTCGTTGCTCATCGTTGCTCATCAAAGGAAGTGAAGGCGTGTTGTTATCAATCTCTAGCCCTGGCAAGCAACGAGTACCGTTTGGATGATCTTTTCTTGCTGCTAAATGCTGGGCGTTCCAGAGGCTTTTCCTTCGTGGTCCATCACAAGATTCCAAGGCTCCACTATGAGCTAATGCCTCAATTTCTTGACGGGTAAGGGAAACACGGTCAACAAGGTTTTCTGCGCTAGTAAAAGGGCCGTTATTGCCGCGTTCACAAATGATTTCTTCTGCTTTATCCACGCTGATTCCTTGAACAGAAGCCAGACCTAGGCGAACTTCATACTCTGAATGAACATGGAGAGTAAAAACAGCATCATCAGAACATGGAAGTTCTTGAAACTGATCGCCTTCAATCACAGCGACCCTATGGTCGCTATCGCTGCATTGGCGTACATGAGCGGTCACCTGAGAAAAATTAATATCGATGGGAGCAACACGAACACCATGACGTTGAGCGTCGTAGACAATGGTAGCCGGAGACCAAAAACCCATCGGTTGTGCGCTGAGCAAGGCGGCATAAAAATCTTCCGGGTGATGCACTTTAAGCCAGGCTGAGGTATAGACGAGATAAGCAAAAGAGAAAGCATGTGACTCAGGAAATCCGTAAAGAGCAAAACTTTCGATATTGGTCCACACCGTCTCAATAGTGGGTTCATCAACATCATTGCTTCTCATTCCCTGGTAAAAGCGATCTTTAATTCGCGCCATACGTCGCTGGGAACGTTTTGAAGTCATTGCGCTACGTAATTCATCTGCTTCGCGAGGAGTGAAGGATGCTGCTTCGATCGCAATGTTCATAAGTTGTTCTTGAAAAAGCGCTACACCCAATGTTTTTTCTACTGAGGGTCTAACTTTTTCATGAAGATACGTAACTTTTTCTTTCCCCATACGGCGACGGATATAAGGGTGAACAGCGTTACCTTGAATGGGGCCGGGACGAATAATGGCTACTTCAATGACGATGTCATAGAAGCACTGAGGTTTGAGACGCGGAAGGGTGGCCATTTGTGCGCGTGATTCCACTTGAAAGATCCCTACAGTGTCCGCAGCACACAGTAAACCGTAGACCTCAGGATCATCATGGGGAAGGTCTTGAAGTTTCCATTCTTTGATAAAGCGAGCGGCTACTACTTCCTCCACTAAAGGCACACTGGTGTCTAAGTGGGCTTCGTGTTCCTCACTCACATGATCATGTTCCTTAACTGTGTGGCCACCATCCCCATTTATTTCCTGTAATAATGGGCGTTCTCCAGGGCGAGTAGGTGGTTGGATTCCACGATATGAAAGAGATTCCATAGCCAGGCGAAGAACGGTCAACATCCCTAATCCCAAGAGATCAAATTTCACCAACCCTGCTTCAGCGCAATCCTCTTTGTCCCACTGAACAACACTGCGGCCTTTCATTGCGGCCCAATGCACGGGAACAATCTGTGTCACGGGTTCAGCACACAGGACCATTCCTCCTGAGTGGACACCACTATGGCGCGGCCGATCCAGAAGTTGGCGAGCAATATCTGCAACCACAGAAGGAACGGGGCCGTTGTCACCATGGCGTAAGGCCTGGCGAAAACTGCGATCCATCTGACGGATCCAACTGTCTTGTACTCCAGTGCTGTAGCCCAGAGCGCGTCCCGCATCGCGTAATGCGGATCGTGGACCGTAAGTGATGAAGGTTCCAACTTGGGCGGCGCATTCGCGGCCGTAACGCTCATAAACGTAGGTGATGACTTCTTCGCGACGCTTCGATTCAATGTCGAGGTCAATATCAGGAGGTCCAGTACGACCGGAGGAGAGAAATCGTTCAAACAGCATCTGATGACGCACTGCATCAACGGCAGTAATAGACAGTGCGTAGCAGACCGCCGAGTTAGCCGCAGATCCTCGTCCTTGACAAAAAATTCCTTGCTGATGACAGAACTGCACAATGTCATAAACGATAAGAAAGTAACCACTAAATCCAAGACTTTCGATGACCTCGAGTTCATGGTCAATGGTTTGCCAAGCTCGCGGGTGTTCTTGGCGCGTACCGTAATAGCGTTGGGCACCTTGATAGGTCAGTTCTCTGAGATAGTTCTCAATAGTCATTCCCTCTGGAACATCAGGAAGAGGAAGTCCCGGATGAAGGAGGGAAATATCCCAGGACAGTTCTTGCGCCCATTCTCGTGTTACTTCAACAGATTGAGGGCAGTGGCGGTAGAGACGAATCATTTCCTGCGTGGAGCGAATCCATGATCCATAAGCAGGTGTGCTAGCGCGGAGTTCTTCAACGGTACATCCATGACGCAAAGCGGCAGCCACATCAACAAGATGAGCAGAAGCCGGAGTAGCGCAGCGTACCGCTCCTGTTGCCACAAGAGGAAGGCTATTCTTCTTCGCCAGATCCGCGAGCGCCGTAGTGATTGGAACATCCATTGCTGTGCCATCAAGGGTGAGTTCAACAATGAGGTTGTCTCTCCCCCAGAGATCCATGAGTTCGTCGAGACACTGTTGTGCCTTGGCCATATCCCATCGATGGGGTGAGGTGGAATGTTCTGAGCAGAGTGCTCGGCGTAGTGGTCCATTGCGGGTGCCAGTAAGGAACATCCAATTACCGTGGTTGTACTGGGCTAGATCACTTACTGAATAGTGTTGTTCTATACGTTTGCCGGCTTCGAGGTTACGTTGGGAAATCATCCGGCAAGCATCTTTGTATCCTTGGAGGTTACGTGTGAGCAGAGGGATGTGGGCACCGTATGGTGTGGTGAGTTCTGTGCCCACCATGGTGGGCATGTGATGCTCCCGTGCAGCACTAGCGAAGCGCATGACGCCGGGAAAGCCATCATGATCAATAAGGCCTAATGCGCTAAGTTGATGGGTTTGGGCAGCGTAAACGAGTTCTTCTGGCTCATTGACGCCATCAGCAAAGGAGTAGCATGAGTGAGCATGAAGTTCTGCGTAGCCTGAAAATCTTTCGAACACATGTTCGATTATAGGGGTGGTTTTCGACGATTATTCATCCGCCACAATGCATCTCTCCCCCATTGACACATCCCGTGAGTAGCACAACACCTAATGCTTGCCTCTGAGCAGAAAAACTACTGGCCCAAGACAAACACAAACAAGCACTGCTTAAACATACGAGAGAGTAAATCAGTACGGAAGTATTCCTCCGGCGCCTAGATAGCACTTACCGCACAGGGACTCATAGGTAACATCCTGACCGTCAATGGCGACCTGTCCACCTTCGAAGACGAAGTGGTCATCAATCTTACGAGCGTTGAAAATTGCTTTTCGTCCACACCGGCAAATTGTTTTGAGTTCTTCTAAGGAGTGGGCCACTTCAAGCAATCGTTTAGAGCCGGGGAAACTTTCTGTTCTAAAGTCTGTTCGGATGCCATAAGCTAAAACGGGAAGGTCATCGCACAGGACCAACTCAAGCAACTGGTCCACCTGCCGCGGAGTGAGAAATTGAGCTTCATCAACCAGCACGCAGTCAATTTTCTCGACCCCCATTCCACGAATTGTGGAGTGAACAAGTGCACGCACATCGTCGTCCGGGCTAACGAGAAGGTCGACGCGGCGTTCCACCCCAAGGCGAGAGACCACACGATCATTGCCCTTAGTATCCACGCTAGCTTTAATGAGCAAAACACGCTGACCCCGTTCCTCATAGTTGTATGCGGTCTGGAGCAGTCCGGTAGTTTTACCGGAATTCATTGCGCCGTAGCGGAAATATAGTTTGGCCACGTGTCAGACCTATTCATTCTATGAGGGGTGGGTTGCTTCCCACATCTTACCGGCCTACGAACGCTGGGTAGTCCATAATCACTCCCATGAGATTGCCAATACACCACTTCTCCGTCGCCACGATGAACATTGTGCTGTGCCTGGTGTTTCTTGTCCTCATGGGGGCTGGGCTGGCTACTGGTAGGGCAGGCTTTCTCAGCACCGTGGATTCACACATTCATGATTGGGTAGTCACCTATCGAAGCGCTGGTGTGACACATTTTTTCTCACTGATCACCGTGGTGGGCTCGACGCAAACAATCTGGATTCTCGATTCCCTCATCATCATCGTTCTTCTTCTTAGACGACGCCGTTCACTCGCCTTCTTTTCTTTTCTCACTATGAGTGGGTGTGGCCTAAGTATTCGGTGGATCAAAGCGTTTATTGATCGTTCACGTCCTCCAATTGCGGATCTATTCGGCGATCCTGCTCGCTGGGCTTCGTGGCCCTCAGGTCATAGTGCGGCCACAATGGCAACTGGCGGTCTATGCATTCTTCTTATTGGTATGTGGCGAGCAGGTAAGTTTTCTGAGGTTCACAGCCGCCAGTCACCGCGTCGAATAGCCCTGGCTGCTCAGTTTGTTCTTGGACTTGTTATCGCATTGGTGGGAGTCAGTCGGGTGGTCTTGGGTTATCACTGGCCCAGCGACGTGTTGGGTGGTTGGCTTCTTGGATGTGCCTGGCTCGGCATGTGGGTTACAGCAATCAGCATGGTGGGGCACTACAGTAGAACCTGAGGTGTTACATACTCCACAGAGAGGCGAAGTGATGCACAAAGAACCTCCCTTTACTGAAGTTCGTAATTCGACTATCGACATACTGATGGCACATCGCAGCATCCGCGCCTTTAGTTCTGAACGTGTCACTGATGACATTATGGACACGCTGTTCGATGTGGCACGCCACAGTGCAACGAGTGCATACCTGCAGCAGATGAGCATGATTCATGTGCGCGATGCTCAGGTTCGCCAAGAGGTGGCTGCTGTCAGCGGCCAACCATATGTGGGTGGTGATCGTGGTGAGTTATTGATTTTTGTTGTTGATCTCTACCGCAACGCACAAATTCGCCGCCGCAATGGGGCAAGTATTACTTCGCTTCATCGAACGAACCTATTCCTTCAAGGCTGCGAAGATGCCCTCATTAGTGCGCAGAGCGTGTGTGTGGCTGCAGAGTCTCTTGGGCTAGGGACCGTATATCTGGGTTCAATTGTTTCTGATCCTGCACGTATGATCGAGATTCTCCATTTACCGGAGTTGACCTTCCCATTAGTCGGCATGCTCGTGGGCTACCCTGATCAGGAGCCTCAGTTCAAGCCGCGTCTCCCTTCTGCCGTGACGGTAATGACGGATTCTTATGATCCGATTGACCAGGAGAGCGAAGCATTTCGCGACTACAACGATTCGGTGACGCACTATTATGATCTGCGTGATCCCTCGACACCATTGACCTCCTTTTCTCACCGTATCAGCACTCTGCTAGGCCTAGGAGCCTCTGAGCAGTCCGAGATTCTTGATGTATTACATCGTCAAGGACTGTGCTGGAAGTAATTGTTAGCGTTTGTCTTATTCCCTTCCTCACCGTGACAACGAGGGGTTAGTCGTAGATTCCGATGAGTGTCCATCCTTGTTGGCGCATCAGTAAAAGGGGCGGAATTCCTGGGCAGACCACATGGAGGTAGGCACTCGGAGGGTCGTTTTTCCACCACCCGTCTCCCACCAGCCAAGGGCCTGCGTAGGCATCGATGCGATGGCTACCACGGTGAAGCATAGGGTAGCGAGTAAGACCCTCTCCGCCTAGGTGAATATACGCAGGTTCAGCGTTCAGGACTCCGCGAGCAGAGATTGTGAGATCCTCATCATTGAGTGCGTAGACACCGATGGGCATAGTGCTTTGCACAAGAAGACTTGGCGCTGGCGACGGTAAAGCTCCCCACCACAGTTCTTCGCGTCCACCCGTTTGTGCTTCTCCCCCATGCTGCGTAAATGAAGGTGACAATGACAGTGGAGAGGTAGATGAAGATGCGAGCGATGACGAGACTAAAGACGATTTCTGGGAAGAACTGTCCCAGGGCTGGAGGAGTATTCGTGTCTCATAGCGGCGACTTCCCGTTGGATAAGGAGTAGAGACACTGTAGTTACCAGGCAGGGTTCGTAGGCGTTCTGCTGCTCGGTAAAGACGATCATCGTCAGTATTGGTGTTGTACCCCCAGAGGGCCTGCCTGCCATTGCGTGCCGGGGATAGCCCTGTTGCTGTAATGGCGATATGAGTGATGAGCCCATGTTCTTCTCTATCACCTGCCTGCGCTGCTGCGCGAAGACGTGCTAACCAAGAATCGATTTGCCAGCGCGCTCGGTCTGTAACGTGAGTGGGCCGCGGAGTTCCTCCCACCATCCATGAACGTTCAAGTGTGCGGTTGTGGTGTGTGCGGAAGGTGATGATTAGACGATCGCAAGTGTAAGAACCACGTTCCATCTGGTTGCATAGGGCATCAGCAGCTTTTTTGATAACGAAGAGGGCGTGCTCAGCATGAGTAATTGGTGGATCACATTCTTCGTTATGAGTGAGGTTGTCCGGCTGCGCGGTGGGACGCATAGCAAGGTGTTCTTCTCCCGTGGCATATCCCCACAAGATGAGGCCTCCATGACCAAAGCGGCTTACTATGGCACGTTTTCCCAGTCCGACAATATCTCCTAGCGTACGAAGGCCGATGCTATGGCAGAGGCTAATGACCTGTTCCATGTCGTGGCGTGCACGGCCATCAGGAAGAGCCAAAAGGATGCTGCTCAGTGCTTGTTTGCACAGAAAAGATTGCGTCTGCCGCTGAGGAATAACATTTCCTTCGCGAGCGGCCACGATACTGGTGAGGATTCCTTGCCCAGCACCCGCTAGGGATTCCACCCCAATATCATCAGCAACTGCGTCAGTAATGAGAGCGCAAGCCTCTTCTTCACTACCTAGCCAGCGTTGTGCTCGATAAGCACTGGCAACAACAATCCCTGGACGCACAATGCAGGGATCAGCAATAACGCTGCCAACGCTATGGGCAACAGAATCAAAAAGAGCATCCCACTGCTCTGGTTGATGGCGGTGGGTAATAAGTGAAGAGCATAGCGAGCGAGCATGACGTAAGGACATTCCCTGGCGAATTCCTGCCTGGCGGGCCAGGACATTGGTGTAGGTAATTTTTGAGCCACGAATAATGGCAATGGGTTCTCGATAGGGGTCATCTTCACTACTCATGCATGTAGCAATGATGGGCCAATCAGGAACCCAGAGGCAGAGGTAGCGTGAGTTCCTCATCCCACCGCCTTCAACGGTATATCGGTATCAACAGCAGCAAGATGGCGCTCAGTGTCAATTCCATAGCCTACGGATGAGATGTGTTTTGCACCCCTCGGGACTCCCCGCAAACCTTCAACGCCTCCTGCATGTGGTGCGGATTCTCCACCCCGTGAAGGTAGGTGCAGCCTTTGCTCCTCGAATCGCGACGATTTCCCAGGATAGGGACGCTTACTAAGTGCTCCCTCTGCCCATTGTTCTCCGTGAATGCACGCGGCTGCGGGGCGATGCGGAGAAAGAAAATCGACATTCCAGGTCAGTTGGCGGATGTAGCCGTAGGGCATGATACTGCCCGATTGGGCGGGCATTGCAAAAGCACGAGAGACGAGGCAGGATTTCTCCACCCCATCAGCAAAGTTTTCTTCCTGCAAACTGTTAATAGGAGCCTCTTCTAGCACCCCATCAGCAAAAACCTTTTTCCCTAGGCAGTCATTCTCTAGGAAGTCAATAAAGACCCCTTCTGCCAAGCCATCAATAGGCCTCTCTTTTATCAGACCGTCAGCAAGAGACTCTAAGTGTGCTGTACATCGACGTGCCGATACCCACTTATCAGAAGTGAACACAATGCTGTGCCGCTGACGTGCTTTAGCCACAAGTGAGCGCTGCTGACAAGGCTGCAATATTGCCCCAAGTCCCGGTCCTAGGATGACAATTGCCGCTCCATCGATACAGGTATTAATCATGGAAAGAGGGGAAACTCCCTCCCCCTCACCAACCACCAGTGTTCGATGTAAATCGATCCCACATTCAGCTGCCGCATCGAGGTTAATTTCCGGCCAGCCAGCGATAATGCACCATTGCCCTTCACGTTGAAGGATGCCCGCGCAGGTCAGCATCACTGTGGTGGAGTGCGATATTTGGATAACTCCCCCATCATGCGCCCAGGTGAAAATAATGGATTCAAAAGAAAAATTTTTTTCCTGGAAAAAATCACTAATTTCTCGTTGGTGAGCCTGTTGAAGTCCCGCTTTTTCCTCTGCATGAGTTAAAGCTAGGCGCGCCGAATACAAACGTTGGTTACGCTCGTATATGTCAGCAGCCATGACGGCGCTCCTTTCGATGAAGAAGAGGTGGTCCACATCAGTTTTCGAACACATGTTCGACTATGATGGTATGACCACCCGCCGACATCAACTCAACATCGCTTCACACCCACCTACTCATTCACTCTTTTTCGTTCATCACGACGACTGAAGCAAGTCATCGCACCAAAGGCACACCAAGGAAGACAACCCTCATGAACATCACTCGACCCCAGGCCCCATTCCCCTACGACCTTATGCCCCAGGTTCCCTCATTCACCCTCACCTCCCCTGACCTCACTGACGGTCAGCCTATGGATTCTCGTTTCACCCAGATTCATGACAATCTCTCTCCCGCTTTGGAATGGAACGGATTCCCAGAAGAAACCCAGTCTTTTGTTGTCTCGTGTTTTGATCCGGATGCCCCCACGCCTTCTGGTTGGTGGCACTGGACAGTCCTTGATATCCCCGTAACGATGACACGCCTGGAACAGGGTGCTGGCACCAGCGATCTCACCCTGGAAGGGCCTGCCTTCCACCTGCGTAATGATTCTCGCGAATGGGCATGGTCTGGCCCTTACCCACCGGCAGGCGATGGCCCTCATCGTTATGTTTTTGCTGTTCATGCACTTGATGTAGAAAGCCTTGAACTTGATGATGAGACCCCAGCAACGGAAGCAGCAGCTCACATCTCCTTCCACTGCTTAGCCCGCGCTATTCTCACAGCCACTTATGAAGTTCCAGCCTGATCCCCACCTCCCGCCCCCATAGAGCCCGAAGGATTACTATGCCCTCCCCTTCTCGTCCACTTGCTCTCATCACTGGCGCCTCCAGTGGCATTGGTCAAGCAATCGCTCAGGACCTAGCAACCACCCATACAGTGATTGCGTGGGGGCGTAATAAGAAGCGTCTCGATCAGTTAGGTTCATCAGTAGTCACGATGAGCGTAGACCTCCAAGATGACGACGCCGTAGCACACGCTATCTCACAACTCACCGACAAAGGTCTAGATACTCTCGCTCACATTCATGGCTCGTCAACTATCGATCATCTTGACGTAATCATTCATAGCGCCGGCTGCGAAGTGGGCGGGCGCGTGGATAATGTCGAAACAATTACGCCGGAGCGGTGGCGCAGCGCACTTAATCTCAATGTCATCGCTCCGGCTTATCTCACTCAACTTGTTCTTCCTCTCCTGCGTGCATGCCACGGACAAACAATTTTCATTAACTCAGGCGCAGGCCTCCATGCCTGGCCTGAGCAAAGCGTTTATTGCGCATCGAAATATGCACTGAGAGCTTTCGCTGATTCTTTACGTCTTGAAGAACAAGGGAAAATTCGTGTAGCTACGCTCTATCCCGGCCGTGTGAATACTCCCATGCAGGAGCGAATTCAACGCGATTACCTGCAGCGCGATTACAACCCTGATGAGCATATGGATGTAATCAGTGTGGTCAAGGCACTACGGTTAATGGTGGATATGGGATTTGATGCCTGCGTGGAGGATCTTTCTCTGCGACCTTCGCAATTGTCCTGAAAACAACGCAGTGAAAAAGTTACGTTCAAAGCAGCACCATCACGACGCGTGCTTGAAAAATCCTTTCAGCAATGCCCCGACCATTCCCTTACCAGCCTGAACATGGAAAACTACTGCTATGAGCCAACACACTCGCATCATTGCCCATCGTGGTCTCAATACGGTTGCTCCAGAAAACACCATGCCTGCTTTCCAGGCGGCTTATGAAGTTGGGGCTCGATGGATTGAAACTGATGTCGATATTCTGGGCGATGGTACGGCAATTATTTGCCACGATACGTTGCTCGATCGCACCACTAATCGCTCAGGCTTGTATTACGACCTCACCGCAGCAGATTTGCCGTCCATTGACGCTGGTTCATGGTTCGGCCCTGAATTTGCGGGCACGCCCATGCCAACTCTTGAAGGCGTAATCGATTGGTGTAATACCACGGGAATGAACGCCAATATCGAAATTAAGCCCAATGAGGCAGGTGCTGAAATGACCTATCGTCTCTTGGAGTCCGTATGCGAACAGTTAGATCGTTTAAATTCTGGCTGTGAGTTAATCGTTTCGAGTTTTAATCACGTCATCTTGCACCGCTTGCATTCAATGGATTCTTCTCTTCCTCTAGCGTGTTTGTATGAAAAGTTCCCGCTCTGGCCGGATTGGAAAACGACCTGCGAACTCGTAGGCGCTCGCTATATTCATCCCGATAACGCAGGTCTTACCCGTCACCACGTTCAGCAGTTGGTAAACGCTGGCCTGGAAGTGAACGTCTGGACAGTCAACAGTGTGGCTCGTGCTAACGAGTTGTTTAACTGGGGAGTCAGCGGTGTCTTTACTGATGCGTGCGATAAGCTCATTCATCTCGATTCCTCTATCTCCGCTCAGTAATTTCGTCTCTATTGTTATCCCCCATATTCTGTCCTCTAAACGTGGGTGCCACTTTGACAGCAATCGTCATTTTCCGATTGCTTGCCCGGCAAGACGACTCCGTCCTGGCAGAAAAATAGACGTCGTTAATCACAATTTGGTGACTTAGAAGTATCTGACGAGAGAGAACTCACCCAGACTCTCCCCCGTCCTGCCCTCCAATAGTCATCCTCACCCCGTAAAGTTAGGGGGGTAAAGGAGCGATCCGCGCCCCTGATAGAACCTGAATCAATTGGTCAGTTTGCTGGCAAGCAATTGAGTGAGTCTGTGCGTCAAGCCCAGTGACCGCCTAGTAACACAGGTAGGACGGTAGGGCGAGTGTGGTGGGTTACGGTGCGGCAAGAGTGATAGGCGAACGGCTTATCCCCACGTTCCGCTGCATCTGATGGGACACCACAGTTGAATATTCATGACTCTGGCATTTCTACGCCCGATTCTTCCCCTTTAAGTCTCGATGATCTGTTTGCTGCAGAGGTTAGCGGCTCCGCAGTTAGCGCCGTATCCGCTGATTCTGCATCCGATCACGACATGGCTGATGAGTACGCGCACTCCACTTCCAATGCCTCAACTCCTGATGATTTCATCGACGATCCCGAGGATCCCGAAAACATCGATCATGACGATGAACCCGATGATGAGGACCACAATCCTCCCGAGGTTGACCCTGACATTGACGATGATGAGGACCTTGATGACGGCATTGAACTTGATGAGAACTCTGATCCGTTGAACGTCGGCTTCATCGATTCCGCTAGTTCCGCAACCTCTGCTTCCAGTGCCGACGAAGCACCTGCTGCAGAAAAGAACCCCGAAGACGTTACTTTCGCTGACCTCGGTCTTCCCGCTGACCTACTCAAAGCCATCACGGACATGGGATTTAAGACCCCTACCCCCATTCAGCGCGAAGCTATCCCCATGCTTCTTTCCGGCCGTGACGTGGTTGGTGTAGCTCAGACTGGTACTGGTAAAACCGCTGCTTTTGGCCTTCCCCTTCTTGACGCCGTAGACCAGAATCTTGGGACAGTCCAGGCACTGGTCCTAGCCCCCACCCGCGAACTGGCTCTGCAGAGCGCTGACGCCATCACTGATATGGCTGCTCGTTCCCGTGGTCTAGATGTTGTTGCCGTCTACGGTGGTTCCTCCTACGGCCCCCAGATTCATGCGCTGGAGGATGGGGCTCAAGTGGTTGTGGGCACCCCCGGCCGCGTCATCGACCTCATCGAAAAGGGCGCTCTTGTTCTCGACGACGTGCGCTACTTCGTTCTCGACGAAGCCGACGAGATGCTCCGCATGGGCTTCGCCGAAGACGTGGACACCATCGCCTCCTCTCTGCCTGAAGACCGCCGCACCGCACTGTTCAGCGCCACCATGCCTCCCGCCATCAAGCGCGTGGCTGCTCACCACCTGAACAACCCCGTTCGCGTTGAGGTCTCCCGCCAGTCCTCCACGGTGTCTACCGTGCACCAGACCTACGCTGTGGTTCCTTTCAAGCACAAGGTGGGTGCTGTCTCCCGCGTGCTGGCCGTGACCAGCGCTGATGCTGCGATCGTGTTCGTGCGAACCAAGTCCACTGCTGAAGATGTGGCCATCGAACTGGCTGGTCGCGGAATTCAGGCCGCAGCTATTAGTGGTGACGTACCTCAGCGTGAACGTGAGCGTCTCGTGGAGCGTCTGCGCAACGGCACCCTCGACGTGCTCGTGGCAACCGACGTTGCTGCTCGTGGCCTTGACGTGGACCGTATTGGTCTTGTGGTGAACTTCGATGTTCCCCGCGAAGCTGAAGCTTATGTCCACCGTATTGGCCGTACCGGCCGTGCAGGTCGTAGTGGCGAAGCCGTCACCTTCCTTACCCCCAAGGAAAAGGGCAAGCTCCGCCAGATTGAAAAACTCACCGGCACCAAACTCGAGGAAATTACTCTTCCGACTCCTGCCGACGTCAGCCAGCATCGCGCAGGCAAGTTACTGACCAAGGTTCAGGCTCGTTTCGAGCGTGGCCGCTTGGACATGTACCGCGAACTCGTTGAGGCTCACAGCAGTGAACTCAACGTTGACGTGGAAGACCTCGCCGCTACCCTGCTGGCTCTTGCCGTGGGCGATGACGGCCCCCGTCCTCGTAACACTGAGGGCAAGCCCCGCACCCGCCGCGAAGAAACCGTCGATGCTGAAGGCACCTTCATGCACGCCACTTTCGAGGGTGGCCGTGACCGTGAGGATCGTCCTTCACGTCAGCGCGATGAAAAGCGTGGCGCTCAGCGTGGTGGACGCCGCCAGCCTGAGGGCTCCGGCACCACCTACCGCGTCGAGGTCGGTCACCGCGACCGTGTTCTGCCCGGCGCGATCGTTGGCGCACTCGCCAACGAGGGCGGCATCTCCGGTTCCGATATTGGCAAGATCGATATTCTCCAGTCCTTCTCCTTGGTCGAGATTCATACTCCTCTCGACGCCGAGACTCTCGAGCGCATGGGTCGCGCCACTTTCGCAGGTCGCGAGTTGCGTATCCGTAAGGATGAGGGCCCCGGTAACGGTTGGTCTGGTCCTAACGATCGTTCTGATCGTCCCCGTCGTTCTTTCGACGGCGACCGTGGTGGTCGTAAGTTTGATCGTGACGGCGACCGTGGTGGTTACCGTGGCGATCGCGATAACGATCGTGGCGGCTTCCGTGGCAAGCGCGACTTCGCAGACCGAGGCGATCGCAAGTTCGACCGCGACGACAACCGCGGAGGCTACCGCGGTAACCGCGATAACGACCGTGGCGGCTTCCGCGGCAAGCGCGACTTCGCAGACCGAGGCGATCGCAAGTTCGACCGCGACGACAACCGCGGCGGCTACCGCGGTAACCGCGATAACGACCGTGGCGGCTTCCGCGGCAAGCGCGACTTCGCAGACCGAGGCGATCGCAAGTTCGACCGCGACAACAACCGCGGCGGCTACCGCGGTAACCGCGATAACGACCGTGGCGGCTTCCGCGGCAAGCGCGACTTCGCAGACCGAGGCGATCGCAAGTTTGACCGCGACGACAACCGCGGAGGATTCCGCGGCAAGCGCGATGGTTTTGGCGGCCGTGGTGGACGCGGTTCTCGCGGCTACTGAGCCTACGCGGTGATTACTGACCGCTTCTGACCTCAAAGGTGTGGGGCCATCCGTTTACTCGGATGGCCCCACACCTTGTCATTCTGCTGGTGGTGGTTAAGTGTTCAGCCTCGTTTTACGAGGTGTGTACTCCAGCCAATGTGGTTACTGATGCGCGGAACTGTTCGTATTCTTCGATATCCGCGGTCAAGGGCTGAATGATGGCGGTTTCCACGCACTTGTCGACTGCGCTGCGTAGGCGCTTCCTGCAGCGTGAGGCACGCCGGCGCGCACTGAGAATCGACAACGGTGTTGCTAGCAGCCACAAGAGAATACCCAGGGCGAGCCCTCCCAGAAGGAGGGCCGTGGGCCATGGCAGAGGTCCAATTTCTGGTGGCATGGGGCCGGGCTTGAGGAACACGCGATCCATGACGGCAAGGGTTCCCAGCCATCCTGCACCGACAACAGCGGTGAGCAGGGAAATCCACTGCAGGAAGTTCATCACGGACCACCACCAGGGGCGCTTGCCTTGTTCAAGATCCGTGGATGCAACGGCTACGTCAAGCAATCCAGGAAGTCGCGTGACGTTATCGCGAACGTCGTCAACGATGGTGCCGCCCCATTGATGGGGAATGTCTGCCACGGCTCGCATGGCCCATGTTCCCAGAGAGCCTTCCAGTGCTCGTGCAGCGACAGGTGAGGCAGAGGGCAGGGAGGTGATGGAGGGGGCTTCAATGTCTGAGCCTCCTACGTCCTTGGTGCGTGCCTTGGGTGAAGCAAGGTGGAGGGTACGCAACGGGTCAGAGCGGAAGGAATTCACCCAGCGGATGGGTAACCAACCAATGCGGTGCGAGGCGCGAAGTTTCATGGACTGTTCCACTGCACGGACAACAGTTTCCACTCCAGCTGCTGTGGCTGCAGCGTTAACCATTTCTTCGCGTGCCGTGGAATTGGACCCCATGTCGATGCGTTGGGCTTCACTGCTACGAATACCCACATTTTTGGCCAGACGTTCAGCCACAGCATGAGCGTCAGCCATCAGCCTCTCCCCTGCAGCAGCCTTGGACGTGACCACGTCATCAATTGCTTGAGTCAGATGGTCAACGCCCGCGCCGGTCCGTGCACTAACGGCCAGGAGCGGAACGTCATCGAGTCCATCGTCGTGCAGCAGTGTGGAGCAGTGGTTGAGAACTTCTTGAGTTTCGTCGTAGGTGAGGCGATCGGCCTGGTTGAGCACCACGATGGTCACGCCAGCGTGACGGGACATGGGTGCGAGATACTGCTTGTGCACCACGGCGTCTGCATATTTTTGGGGATCAAGTACCCAGACGAGCACGTCCACGTGTCCAGCCATATGGTTGGCAATTTGGCGGTTCGTGGCGTCCGTGGAGTCAATGTCAGGCAAGTCCATGACCACCACGCCTTGGCGCACAGCAGCGGTGGAAGGAATCTCAACACGGTCATCAACGCCCAGCCAGTCCAGCAATGCGGGAACCTGGGTAGACGTGGGGTCACTGGGAGTTGGTACCGCTGCCAGAGGACGCGTGGTAGTGGGGCGAGTGACTGCGCTGCGTGCCACTTCAGCGCCCATAATGGCGTTGAAAAGTGTTGATTTTCCGCTACCGGTGGCACCGAGGAGCGCCACTACGGTCACGTCCGGAGCTAAATCGCGGCGTGCTTTGGCGCGGGAGAGCACATCGATGGCTGGTGCCAGTTGTTCAGGAGTCAGGCGCCTGCGTCCCATTTCCACCACGGTAGCCAGGGTCGTCAGTGATTCGTCCACGCTCATCACGTGGTCTTCACGTCCCAGGAGTTTCTTCATCATGGACTGTCCGGCGGATGCTGAACGAGCCATAATTCCTTGTTTGGGTGCGTGGTGAGAACTGACGATAGGCATGTCAGCAGTGGGGTTGCGCATGATGTCCTCATCGGTGCGCGCGAGTTCTTGTGAAGGCAACTCTTCACCTTCAGTGGTGAGGGGCTCGAGGCTACGGTCGGTGTTCTCAGTCATTGACTAGCCCTTCGATGCTCGTGATGGCCTCGGTGATGGTCTGGTGAAGTTCACCGGATGAGGGGTTAATCGTGGGGAGCACGCTGAGCGTTGCTGCAAGGCGCTGTTCGGCCAGGGCGCGGATACGTGAGGTGAGATCGGCACGTGCGCGTTCAGCCATAGAGCGCATTGCTTGATCACCGAATACAGCTTCCAGCATGCGTTGGGCAACCACTGCTGTTCCGCCGGCGATGCCAATTTCACCGCCGGTCAAACCACCAGTATGAGCGAAGACCACAATCATCAGGGCCACGCCTACGCCGTTAATGCCAGCGGACAGCAGGCGTGCAGTAAAGCGCTTGTCTGCGCCTTCACTACGCACCATCGCGAGCACAGATCCTTGCCATTGGCGGATGGCTTCGGAAACTTGAGCGGTCAGTTGTTCTTCGCTGGGAAGAACGTTGTTCAGGGCGGCCGTGGCTTCAGGGGCTGTGCCTAGGCGGCGCCAGGCTCGTTCCGTTTGGGCAGTTGCCCGAGCGGTTTCTGCTAGTGCGAGGGTAAGTAGGCCGGATTCAATCGCGTCTTCCACCTGGCGTTCAGGAGCGGGCTTGCCGCGCAGTGCTGCCCCCAAGCGATCACGCCAGTGGCCAACTTGCGCTTCGAGAGATCGGAAGAATTCTCCTGTTCCCACGTATTCCTGCCAGCGTGCAAGGACTTCACCACGCAGCAGTGTGCCGTCACTGGTTGCGGCATCACAACGAGCAATGGCATCTTCATGGGCCTGCGTAGCTGCAGCAATGAGTTCGTCACGGGCTTCTTCATGACGGCGCACGATGTCGATAAGAACGCCGGAACGATTCACACTCGATTCCACAGCACCTACTACGCTACGCACCGCTACAGCACTGCGCGCTGCGGCGTCGTCAGCCAATGTAGTGAGCCAATGACGAATGGGAACAATGTACTGGTCCGGAAGCATGCCACGCTCATCAAGGCGTGCTTCAGGCACCACAAAAATGGGGGCTTGGTCCAGGCCAGCAGCGTTAAGTCGATTGCGGAGGTCCGCGCGAATGTCGTTTTCTACACCCGGCGGAACGCGGTCAAGAATGATAGCCACCACGATGTTGCGCTGTGCTGCTTCATGAAGATGTTGCCAAGGTACAGCGTCGGCATAGCGAGCTGCAGTGGTGACGAACAGCCACAGGTCTGCACTGGCAAGAAGAAGCGTGGCAAGGTCGCGGTTATCGTCAACCACACTGTCCACGTCTGGTGCATCAAGAAGAGCAAGACCAGGCGGTAGCGCCTGGCTAGAGCGTATCTCTACCTCACGAATACCACCGGCAGGACCGATCTCCATAGGTGGGGTGGGAGGAGCAGAGGAATCAACTCGAACGCGAGCAAGGCTAGCCAAGACTCGGTCTCCCTCAAACCATGGTGCATCGTGAGGTGAATGCACCAGAAGAGGGCGACGCGTGGTCGGACGGATCGCTGATGAGGATGTGAGCGTCATCTGGAGAATGGAGTTCACCAGAGTGGACTTTCCCGCGCCGGTCGAGCCACCGACTACTGCCAGAAGGGGCGCGTCAATAGATTTCAGGCGCGGGACGATGTAGTCGGTGACCTGGGTGGACAAAACGCGTGCTTCGTCCATTGCCACCTGGGTGCCTGCTATCTCATAAGGCAGCGTGAGCGAACGGAGATCATGAGCCATCCGTTCGAGGGCTGCGCTTGCTCCAACAGAGGCAGCAGAATTAACTGTTTGGGGAGAGGACGGAACGATTCCGTATCCCTGCGGAGCAGGCACATGCCCGTACTCGCTCATGGTTACTGTCCTTGTCCCATGTGGCCGATTGCCTCATGTTCAACAGCGAAGACACGGGGGTGAAGATCCTCAGCCGGTGGCTGCCAGGTGGCTGCGTCAGCATCATCCTGCTGACCGGTACGGATATCCTTCACCGAGTCTGTGTCACCTTCTGTTCCAGGGAACCAAACGAAGGGAATGCCACGCTTGTCAGCAAACTTAATCTGCTTGCCGAACTTGGCTGCGCTAGGAGAAACATCAGCGCTAATACCGCGTGCTCGCAGTTGATCTGCCACAGAATCGGAGACGGCGCGCTGCTCTTCATCGACCACGGCCACTAAGACACAGGTGGGCACGGGACGAGAACTCTGCACGAGTCCTGCGCCCACAATGCGGGCAAGCAAACGGGAAACGCCGATAGATAGCCCCACACCGGGGAAGGTGCGCTTGCCGTTGGAGGCGAGAGAATCGTAACGACCGCCCGAGCAAATGGAACCAAGATCTTCATGGCCAACGAGGACAGATTCGTAGACCGTGCCGGTGTAGTAATCCAAACCGCGAGCGATCTTGAGATCAGCGACCACGGCACCGGGTCGGCGGCGTGCTGCAGTTTCGATAACGTGACGCAGTTCTCCCAAGCCTTCAGTGAGTAGTTCGGTCGGCTCAGTGCCGTTAAGGGCTTGAGCGACTGCCTGTTCAATCTCATCAGGATTATCGCTGATGATTTCGGCTAGTTGCAGAGCTCGTTGAGCCTGCTCAGGGGTAGTCCCCACCGAGTCAACGAGTTCCGCAGCAACAGCTTCGGCACCGATCTTGTCGAGTTTATCCACGACGCGGAGCACTTCCACCATTTGATCATCATTCAGGCCAATGGCTTCGTAGAAGCCCTGGGCAACTTTCCGATTGGAAATATGGAGAACTACCGCTGGAATGGGCAGGGTGCTCAGCGCCTCATGCATGATGAGGGGCAGTTCTGCGTCATAGTGCAACGGCAAAGTGCCATCACCAACAACGTCAATATCTGCTTGGATGAATTCGCGGAAGCGGCCTTCTTGAGGACGTTCACCACGCCAAACTTTTTGAATCTGGTAGCGCTTAAACGGGAAGTTCAACTGGCCGGCATGTTCAAGCACATAGCGCGCAAAGGGCACCGTGAGATCGAAGTGAAGACCAAGTTGTTTGCGAGGATCGTGGTCTTCTTGACCAGGTTCTGCCTGGAGGCGTGAGAGAAGATAGACCTCTTTGCTGGTTTCGCCTTTGCGGGTAAGTTCGCTTAAGGGTTCTACTGCACGAGTTTCAATCGAGCTAAAACCGTGACGTTCAAAGGTTTCGCGCAGCGTATCAAGGAACGATTGTTCGATAATGCGCCCTGTAGGTAACCATTCAGGGAATCCAGACAATGATGCTTTGGCCATGGGGGCATTCTCTCACGTCTTGTCCTCATCACGAGACATTGGAGCGCGATACATCCAACTGCCGCAACTGGTTAATGATGCGCCGAACAGAGGGAAGTCCTGGGCGTATGTGAATCTCATGCGCGGCCGCGTCAAGTTCCTCAATCGTGCTTCCATAGTCGCGCGCAAGCAGCAAGGTGGTGATGGCTTGAGAAGGGGATGCGCAGCAGGCAGTTTCAATTGCGGCATAGGTCAGTGACAAACAGGGAAGAACGACGCCGCGTGGCAGTCTTTCGCATTCATCCTCCTCATGATGGTGGCGGCGCACATCATGCCCATCGACTACTCCCCTGCCACGGGGATGGGAAAAATCAAGAGGGACGTTCTGGGCGGTTCCCATGTGTATCCAGAGGGCGGTTCGCCCGCACATTGTGGTGTTCTTATCAAGCATTGGGCCGATGAGAGTATCGAGTGCGCGCCATCGCTGTTCAGGTGTTCGACACTGCTCGTGAGGAATGAGGAAGTGTCCCAGGCGGTAGCACCGCGATAACGTGTCCGTGTCAACAGACAACACAGTGGTCTCATCACTGGTGGTATCGAGGTAATGCTGACAAGGTGGAGTGTTCCAATAGTTCAGTGCCCACACACTTGAAGGCGCGAGGCTTCGAAATTCATCACTATGGTGCACATCTGGGCAGCGGTCAAGAATTCGAGGATTTTCTAAGATTCTGGCGTGTTTAGAGAGTTGATACAGTTCAGAAAATTGATTGTCATCAGAAAAGCGAGTGCATTTAGCAACTCGTGAGTGTTCAAAGTTTCGTGAGTGTCCAGGAGTTAGTGGGCTCATAACGACAGCGTATAAACTTGCTGGCTACGTCGAATGCATTCGCCAAAATTCAGCAAAAACTGTGGATAACTCCTCCCCAATCTCAACACTGCCTTGCGAAACACTAAGGCTGCCAGCGATTGGAAACGAATATGCCCCAACTCCCTGTGTCCCAGAGACATCGGTGGGGGTGCCAACCATCAGGTTGGCACCCCCACCGATGAAATCATGTCTCACATTGTTACCGATGAATCCTCATTCATTCCATGACCGCCCGCTATTGACAGGGAATCACGCAATGGATTCTCAGCAATCAGGTGAGAAGAATACGAGACGTCACATGACTTAGGCCTGCGCAGAACGCAAAACCTGCTCAAGCCATGCCTTGCGTGCGGTCAGAGCTGCCTCTGCTTCGGCAATGCCCTTTTCGTCACCCTTGGCTTTAGCTTTTTCAAGATCCTTTTCCAGGGAGGCGATGGAATCCTGTAACTGTCCCGCTAGACCTTCGGCACGAGCCTTAGTCTCAGGATCGCTACGGCGCCATTCGGCCTGTTCTGCTTCGCGAACAGCATCTTCCACAGCACGCATGCGCCCTTCGATGCGACGAACGTGCGCGCGAGGCACACGGCCTGCTTCGTCCCATGCATCCTGGATGGGACGAAGGGCTCGCTTAGTGGCCTTGAGGTCCTTGATGGGCAGGAGTGCTTCTGCCTTGACGAGGAGTTCTTCCTTGACTTTAAGGTTCGCCTCGTACTCAGCGTCGGTGGCTTCATCCTTAGCGCGACGTGCGTCATAGAAGACCTGCTGAGCAGCGCGGAAGCGTGCCCACAGTGCATCATCTTCCTTGCGGGAGGCTCGTCCAGCTTTCTTCCACTCTTCCATAAGTTCGCGGTACTTAACTGAGGTCGGACCCCAGTCGGTAGAGTTTTGAAGTTCTTCAGCACGCTTGATGAGGGCTTCCTTAGCGGCCTTGACCTGTGCCTGTTTGGCGTCGAGTTCGCTGAAGAACTGGCGACGATGGCGGTCGAAAGCGGTTCGGGAGTGGCTAAAGCGCTTCCATAGAGCATCTTCAGTGGGACGATCCAGGCGCGGTCCGCGACGCTGAGCCTCCTTCCATTGTTCAAGCAACTCACGCAGTTCGGTGGAGGAAGACTTCCACTGGGTTCGTGCAGGATCCTGAGCCGCAATCGCTTCAGCACGCTCGACCAGCGCAGTGCGCTGTGCCAATGCCACTTCCTTAAGGGCAGCGCGCTCTGCGGCCACGGCTGCACGGCGTTCGCTTGCTACCCCCTTAAGGGCTTGGAAACTCGCGCGAAGACCATCAAGGTCGCCGACTGCTGCGGGCTCCTTGAGTGCTTCATCCAAAGTGGCGATAGTGGAATCGATTTCCTTCACGCTCAACTGGGGAAGGCGAGTGGCGAACAGGGTGACCTGCGCCTTGAGATCAAGGAAGCGGCGAATGTAGAGAGCCATGGCTTCTGCGACCGGAACATCCTTGAACTGACCAACGATGCGTTCACCGTCAGCATCCTGCACGTAAACGTTGCCTTCGCCGTCAACACGGCCCCATTTGGAAGCGTCAAGTGCTTCTTCGGGGTCAATGGGAGGAGCGACACGATTGGCGTTCTTCTCCGCTTCATCGGCTTCACCGCTGCGAATGGCATTGGGAGTTGGTGCCTGGCTACCGGCAGATTCCTCTGAGGTTTCCTCGCTCTGCTCAGCCTGCTCCTGATGGGCGGTGTCATCCTGCTGGGCGGCAGCGCCGGGAGCAAGAGTTTCTGCAGCATTCTCGGTGGCCGCCGCGTCAAGTGCTACCGTCTCCTGGCTTTCTTGAACAGCAGGCTCGGGCTGGACAGCTTCGGCAGTCTCAGGCTGCACGGGGGCTTCCGGTGTGGTCTGAGGAGCCTCGGTGGGCTCGGTTACGGACTCGAGATTATCGGTCACGGTGCGCTCCTTCATTTGACGGGGATATGCCTAATGTTCAGGCACTTCCGTTCTCGCCCAGTCATACTGGGTGGATTGTAGTGAGGTGATGGACTAAGGAAGGTCCATTCCCCAGGAAGTTTACGGGTTTTTTGTGTGGGCTGCACATAAATCGTTGTTTATCCACTGCCTGACGCACGTATGCTTAGGACATGATTATTGAACGCACGATCGCCCCGGTTTTTGCTGCAAATTGCTATGTGATTGCCCCAAAGAATGGCTCACAGGCCATTGTGGTGGATCCTGGTGCTGGTAGTGCTGCTGGAGCCGTAGCTTTGCTTCGTTCACATCAGTTGACCTTAGGCTGTGTCCTGCTCACTCATGGTCACGCTGATCATTGTTGGGACACGGCTCGTTTAATCTCCTTGTGTGCCGACGCCCAGTTGTTGCCTCCCGGTCACACCACCATTCCGGTCTACATCCCTGAGCCAGACCTCTATCGCCTCGATGCTCCTCACACCTACACCGGCGGCGCTCGCACATTCGGTGCTACCTTCCCCCAAATGGCCGGGAGTGAATGGGTAAAACCTGATGATGTGCGGCCACTCCCCCAGAGCATGTTTACTCAGGCTGAAGAACTCGTCGATGGCATTGCAATGCGCGCTGTTCCCGCTCCAGGACACACCGAAGGTTCCTCGTTGATTTTCTTTGAAGGCAGCCTTGATGATGATGGCATGCTCATTGAGGCTGAGGTTGAGGCTGACGATTCTGCTCCTGAACTATTTGCTCTTGATGGCGATGTAATTTTTAAGGGCGCTGTGGGCCGTACTGACCTGCCGGGTGGTGATCAGGTACAAATGATGGCTACCTTGCGTTTCCTGGCTCAAGCAGTGAGCCCTTCAACGATTCTCCTTCCTGGTCATGGTGCAATCACCACAATGAAACACGAGCATCACGCAAACCCTTATCTGGCTGAAGCCAAGGTCTACGGAGGAGAGCAGTCACTGTAACCCCTTAGTTGTTTGGATCATAGGGGTTGGCGCAATCAAGCAGTGCGCGATCATTCAACGCTAAACGCCGGCACCCATGCAGGGTGCCGGCGTTTCACATCACAGTGCCTCTCAACAAACCACTGTGACAGTGAATCTGCCCTCAAAAGATGAATTAATGGCGCCGTGCATTGAACACGCCATCAATGCGCCTAAGCGAGTTGAGTGTATGTTCCAAATGTGCGGCGTCTGCCAATTCCACAACGAAGCGGCCAGTAGCCACACGATCACGTGTAGAAGACATCGAGGCGCTTATGAGGTTGACATGGTTATCAGCCAACACACGGGTCATATCAGCAAGGAGACCGCCACGATCAAGTGCTTCCACCTCAAGTTGAACAAGGAAAGCAGAATGAGAAGTGGAGGACCAGGACACATCAACGATGCGTTCAGGCTCACCACGCAAAGTCTCCATATTCTGGCAGTCTTCACGATGGACGGAAATGCCTGATCCGCGAGTAATGAAACCGACAATCGGGTCACCGGGCATAGGTGTGCAGCAACGGGCGAGTTTCACGTAGACGTCACCGGCATCCATTCCAGCAACTACAACACCACTAAAATCTTGAGAATTAGTGCGTGAGCCGATGCTCTTACTGGGTAGGGTTCCTTCGGCGAGGGTTTCTTCTGTACCCGCTTCGCCGCCCATAGAAGCAACGAGGGTCTTAACCACATGCTGAGCGGAGATATGGCCTTCACCAACAGCAGCGTAAAGACCATCCACGTCCTGCTTATCCAGGGTGGTAGCCACGTCCATTAGAGAGTCATGATTAATCAGGCGCTGAAGAGGCAAGTTCTGCTTGCGCATGAGGCGAGCAATTTGAGCCTTTCCTTCTTCGATAGCTTCCTCACGACGCTCTTTGGAAAACCAGGCTTTAATCTTGGAGCGAGCACGCGGAGAGACAACGAAACTCAGCCAGTCGCGGCTGGGGCCAGCATTATCAGCCTTCGAGGTGAAGACTTCCACCGTGTCACCGTTGTCGAGGTGAGAATCAAGAGGAACGAGGCGTCCATTGACACGGGCGCCCACAGTGCGGTGACCAACCTCAGTATGGACGGAATAGGCGAAGTCCACAGGCGTTGCGCCCGCCGGTAGCTGGACCACGTCACCCTTAGGCGTGAAGACGTAAACCTGCTGGCCCCCCATCTCGAAGCGCAGCGAGTCAAGGAATTCTGCTGGATCCTGCGTTTCGCGCTGCCAATCCACAAGTTGGCGCAACCATCCCATTTCTGAGCCACCGCTATCAGCAGCAGGACCGCTAAGGTTCGCAGCCCCTTGAGCATTGGGATCTTCCTTGTACTTCCAGTGAGCCGCCACACCGTATTCAGCCATGCGATGCATGTCATGGGTACGGATTTGAATTTCAACGGGTTTGCCCTGGGGTCCAACCACAGTCGTATGAAGCGACTGATAGAGATTGAACTTAGGCATGGCGATGTAATCCTTAAATCGCCCACTCATAGGGGTCCAGCGTGCGTGCATAGCGCCGAGTGCGGCGTAGCAATCTTGAACCGTATCCACAATGATGCGAACAGCAACCAGATCGTAGATGTCGTCAAAGTCCTTACCGCGGACGATCATCTTTTGATAAATGGAGTAATAGTGCTTAGGGCGACCCGTGACCGTGCCCTTAATTTTGTTGATACGCAGATCTTCTTCGATCTGGACACGCACGGCACGAAGGTACTCTTCACGTGCAGGTGCCCGTTCGGCCACCATGTGTTCGATTTCTTCATAGACACCTGGGTAGAGAGCTTTGAAGGAACGATCTTCAAGCTCCCACTTGATGGTGTTCATACCAAGTCGGTGAGCCAACGGCGCATAAATTTCGAGCGTTTCGCGTGCTTTACGAGCGGCAGATTCGGGGTTAACGTACTTCCAAGTACGCGCGTTATGGAGACGGTCACCAAGTTTGATCACGAGGACGCGGATGTCCTTACTCATGGCAACGATCATCTTGCGCACAGTTTCAGCCTGTGCGGCTTCTCCATATTGGAGTTTGTCGAGTTTGGTAACGCCGTCAACAAGAAGAGCGATTTCATCACCAAAGTCCGCGCGCAGGTCATCGAGAGTAAAATCTGTATCCTCGACCGTGTCATGGAGCAGTGCTGCGGCAAGGGTTTGGGGAGTCATACCCAGTTCAGCAAGAATGGTCGCTACAGCGACAGGATGAGTGATGTAGGGTTCGCCGCTCTTACGGCGTTGACCTTGGTGACATTTTTCGGCCACGGTATATGCACGGACGATGAGCGACGTGTCCGCTTTAGGGTGATGGGCACGCACGGCACGCAAGAGCGGTTCGATAGCAGGTGGGGTGGAGTGTCCCCGCGCACCGAACCATGCCAAACGGCTACGAACACGTGATCCCGGAACCACAGTGTCGGACGTGTTCTGCGTGCTCTTGCTCTCACTCATGGACTGATCATAGTCAATGTACCAACACGTTGAGAGCCTATAACGCTGGTGTGGGGCTGGTCAGGTGCATTTTGGCACCAGAGCAGCCCCACACCGAGCAAAAATTTCAAGGTCAGAAACTCACCACCGCATCAATGATGCGACCTTCGAGTTTACTGCGTCCGCCCAAGGCTTGAAGTTCCATGAGCATACAGACGCTTTCCACGCTCGCACCGGCCTCTTCGAGCAGTTCGATGGATGCTGCTGCGGTACCACCAGTAGCAAGAACGTCGTCAATCACAAGAACTCGAGAGCCATCAACGACCGAATCGGGGCGTAGTTCCATACACGCAGTGCCGTACTCAAGTTTGTACTCTCGCCCGATAACTGGACCGGGAAGTTTGCCTGACTTACGCACGGTAATCATGCCGATACCAAGGGAAACTGCCAATGGCGCAGCAAGGATAAAACCTCGTGATTCCAGGCCAGCGACGGCATCAATGCGACCACGGTAGTGATCAGCCAAACCACTAATGAGTTCCCGGAAAGCTTCACCGTTAGCCAGCAACGGAGTAATGTCTCGAAAGAGCACTCCCGGTTCAGGGAAATCAGGGATTTCACGCAGGTTGTTCAGCACGAGATCGGTCAAGTGCTGAGAGATAGGCTGAGGGGTGCTCATGACTTCTTCTTCCTCTTGGGTTGAGCAGCATGGCCAAGGTGGTGGCCGGGGCGGACCGGTGCAGCAACCGGAATGTCATCAATAGTTTCACCACGAGCTTCGGCTTGCGTACGACGTTCGCCGCGTTCTTCAAGCACGCGCTCATCGTGAGCCTTGATATCTGCTTCGCGAGAGCGAAGGTCGACAAGGAGTGGGGTGGCTAAAAAGATCGAGGATGCTGCGCCTGCAATCATGCCAATAAAGAGGGTAAGGGAAATGTCGCGGAGGGTTCCTGCTCCCAAAATAACACTGCCAATAAACAAAATAGAGGCAACAGGAAGCAGTCCAACAACAGAAGTATTAATAGAGCGGACGAAGGTCTGGTTTACCGCTAAGTTAGCCAATTCTCCGTAGGTAGATCGCTTCTGGGTGAGAACGTCCGCCGTATTTTCACGAATCTTGTCGAAGACCACCACCGTGTCATAGAGGGAGTAACCCAAAATAGTGAGCACGCCAATGACGGTTGCGGGAGTAACTTCGAAGCGGGACAAGGAGTACACACCGACAGTGATAATCACGTCATGAGTCAGGGCAAGCAATGCTGCCACACTCATTTTCCAAGTGCGGAAGTAGACCCAGATCAGTACGCCGACGAGTACAAAGAAGATCACTAAGCCACGCAATGCCTTAGCAGAAACGTCTTTACCCCAGGAAGGACCGATGGTTGTTGCAGCCACATCGTCAGAGCCCACCGAGTAGGCCTGAGCGAGTTCATCTTTCAGTCCGGTGAGTTGCTGAGCATCGAGTGCCGGTGTCTGAACGCGAACAGATGATGAGCCTGTAGTACTCACGCGTGCGCTCGTGGCTAAGTTATTTTTAGCCAATACATCATTGGCAGGACCTTCTTTAGGATCTTTCACGCTGGTGATGGTGACCTGGGTTCCGCCCTTGAATTCAATGCCTGGCTGCAGGCCAATGGTGGCCAGGCAAATAAGACTGATGACGATAGCGCAAGAGGCAATGATGTACCAGAGTTTGCGCTTACCTACGAAGGGGATGGAGGTGCGCCCTGCGTAGAGCTCGTTACCGAGTGTGGCGAGGGATTTCATGCGTTGTCTCCATCCTGCTCGGAGGAAGTGGATTGCGTCTTCTTAGCCTGTTCACGAGCTAGGGCTTTCTTTCGAGCTAAGGACATGGTGACGTTGTCCGCCACACGCTGACGTCCAGCTGCATAAACTGCCGAGGATGAGGCCCCCAAGTGTTCGGGATCTAGACCAGAAAGGCGGTGGCCTTGTCCGAAGAAGGGCAACTTCAGGATAGAAACCATCATCGGGTGGGTAAACATGATGATAATGATCAGATCCACCACAGTGGTCACACCAAGGGTAAAGGCGAAGCCCTGCACACCGCCCACGGCCAAGATGTAGAGGACAACAGCGGCAAGGATGTTCACTGCGTCGGACACGATGATCGTGCGGCGAGCGTGGACCCAACCTTCATCAACAGCTACCGTGAGTGTGCGGCCATGGCGAACTTCATCACGAACACGTTCGAAGTAGATGACGAAGGAATCCATCGTGATACCGATAGAAATAATCAAACCGGCGACACCTGCCAGGCTGAGTCGGTAACCCATCGTCCAAGACAAAATGGTAATGGTGAGGTAGGTAATAAGCGCTGCCATAAAGAGGCTAGCCACGGCCACTACGCTCAGGCCTCGGTACTGCCACAAGAGATACAAGACAATAAGGGCAAAACCGATCAGTCCCGAGATCAAGCCGTAGGTCAGTTGTTCGCTGCCTAATGTTGCTGAAATCTGCTGTTCAGATTGAACCGTAAAGTTCAGTGGCAAACTTCCGAAGGATAGTTGATTAGCCAAGGTTGCCGCAGAGGCTTGGGTAAAACTACCGGAAATCTCTGCGTGACCATCAGTGATAGGTGACTGGATTCCCGGAGCGGAAACCGTCAGACCATCAAGAACAATGGCAAAACGGTTCTTCTGAGGATCAGTCGGAGAGTTGCGGTACTGCATGAGGCGCTGAGAAACGTTAGCAAATATCTCAGTGCCTTGTTTATCCAGGGTGAGGTTAACAACCCAGGTGTTGGTTGCCTGCCCTTGGGAGGTCATCTGAAGACCGGACGTAGCGTTGGTGATATCTGTACCTTTAAGGTCTGCAGGACCGAGAATGAAAACCACACCGTCCCCGTCCTTAGAGCAAGAAATCACGGCCTTATCAGGGTCCTGTGCACCCCCCTTAAGGTTTTCGGGGGCTTTGCAGTCCATCATCAACGCATCAAAGATCATCTTTTCGCTGATCCAACTGTCTGATGAATTGTCATCAGAGGTTGACGGCAGTGGCTCATCACTGATGGTTCCGTCATGGTTGACGTCAGCGATTTGGTTGGCAACCTCTTGGGCAGTCACAGTGGGTAGTGCCGTTGCCTCTGGCGCAGGAGAAACGGCTTCAGTCTCGGCAGCAGTCTGCTCAGCATCTGGTTGTACAGGCGCTGATACGGAGGCTTCATCACTTGGAGCGGCGGAGGATACCGGCTGACCTGCCTGCTGAATCTGAGCGTTCTCAGCCTGAGCAATAGCCGTGGCGCTACTGGAGTAAGCGCGAATAACGGGACGGAAGTAAAGCACCGCACTAGAGCGCACCAAATCCAAGGTTTCTTGACTCGGTTTACCAGGCAAAGAGACTACGATGTTCTGTCCGCCCTGGCGGTTGATTTCTGCTTCGGCCACACCGGAGGCATCAACACGTTGGCGAATAATATCGATCGCTTGATCAATATCTGCGTCAGTGATCTGTGAGCCGTCCGTGGTGGTAGGCGTGAGGATCAGTTGAGTTCCGCCTTCAAGATCAAGGGCAAGCCCCGGTGTGAGCGATGCTCGATGAGTGGCAGCGCCCGTAACCAAGGCGGCTGTTGCTAACGCAACGAGGACGAACAACACAATAAGAGTACGTCCTGCGTGCTTCGTTTTATAGGTGGACACGAGGGTCCCTTCCATAATCGATAGTCACCGCGTGGCATCAGCAGTGACTGCGACAGTCAGTAACTGGTGGCCAGCAATTCAGGCCTGAGGTTCGCGATCTTCGTCAGTACGAAGGGCATCTTCAGCCATGTCAGGTTCTTCGACAGCCGCAACATCCATTTCGTCCTGGGTGGAAGCGAAGGGAGGTTCTTCGGCACACACGATGGCACGCTTTTGCCACAATGTTTCATCACCAAGAGGGGTGGAGAGAGTAACCACGTCACCATCAACCTCAACGACACGTCCATAGAAACCAGCAGTGGTGCGAACCCAATTACCTTCGACCAACGCTTCGTCACGTTGCTGGGCTTGCTGCTCGGTAAGCTTGCGTTGCTGGCGGCGAGCAAAACTGGACATGAGCATCATCATGAGCAGGAAGAGCACCAAGATTACGAGAGTTGACGGCATAAAAGTTCTTTCGGTGATTAGGAGTGTTCCTCAGCACCTCAGTTTAACCGTTTTCTGTCCATTCGTGTTTATTGTCCACAACCAAAACAATGAGACGCATCAAAGTGAAACACAGCCCCTGGCAGATCCTCACCCGACCAACAGCGGTAAACGAGATTTACCAAGACTGTCCGCATTGTTCAGGCACAGGCAAGCCAAGATGAGTGTAAGCTTGAACAGTAGCCATGCGTCCGCGAGGTGAGCGCACCATAAATCCTTCACGAACCAAGTACGGTTCGGCAACCGTCTCAACAGTTTCTGGTTCCTCCCCTACGCTCACCGCGAGAGTAGTTAAGCCTACGGGGCCACCGTTGAAGCGTTCACACAATGCCTGGAGAACTTGGCGGTCGAGACGGTCAAGTCCTCGGGAGTCCACTTCGAACATGTCAAGTGCTTCCTTCGTGGCAGACAAGTCGAGTATGCCGGGGGTTCCGTGTACATCTGACCAATCATGGACTCGTCGCACTAGACGGTTGGCAATACGCGGTGTTCCACGCGAACGACGCGAAAGATGGTCAGCCGCGTCGGGTTCCAGATGCACACCGAGCAAGCGAGCTGAACGCATAACAATCTTGGCTAGATCCACAGGTTCGTAATAATCCAGGTGCGCCGTGAATCCGAAGCGGTCACGCAACGGTGCAGGGAGGAGACCTGCGCGCGTGGTGGCCCCAACGACGGTAAAAGGTGGAAGCGACAGAGGGATGGAGGTTGCACCAGGACCTTTACCTACCACGATATCAACGCGATAGTCCTCCATCGCAAGGTAGAGCATTTCTTCTGCAGTTCGGGCTAGACGATGGATTTCATCGATAAACAGCACATCCCCCTCCTCAAGTGAGGACAGAATTGCTGCGAGATCTCCGGCATGGGCAATGGCCGGGCCACTGGTCAAGCGCAAGGCTCCATGGACTTCGTGGGCAATGATCATGGCCAGAGTAGTTTTGCCAAGTCCGGGAGGGCCGGAAAGGAGAACGTGATCGGGAGTGCTTCCACGGTTGAGACTAGCCCTCAGGACCACTGATAACTGTCCGCATACCACATCTTGACCAACGAATTCTTCGAGACTAGTAGGGCGTAATGCTGCTTCTGCGGCGCGTTCAGGATCGTCTGCCTGAGGACGAACTAAGTCTGCCCCAAGACCTCCTACCCCCATCACAGGATCGAAATCAGCCACGACGTGCACCTCCTAAAGAACGTAAGGACATACGGAGGAGATCGCTAACGGTGGGAAGCGAAGCGCCTTCGCGTTCGGCTTCGGCGACCATGGTGTCTTGGACCTGGCTGACAGTGGTGGCGGCCTGTGCCTCACTCCAACCAAGATTCATCAATGCAGCCACCACATCAGGATGGGGTTGTCCGCTTGAGA
Source organism: Actinomyces vulturis (assembly GCF_001687305.1). GTDB lineage: Bacteria > Actinomycetota > Actinomycetes > Actinomycetales > Actinomycetaceae > Actinomyces > Actinomyces vulturis. Next base: position 218,156 of record NZ_KV700386.1, on the reverse strand, counting down.
AGGCTGCCTGCGCGCTGCGAGCCTGAGTAGAGAAAGACGCCGCACCACTTAACTGACCGGAAGTGTCAGTGCCCTGAATAGGGCCAAGTTTGTCACCAATATCGATGATGACACGTTGAGCTCCCTTGGGACCAAGCCCCGGGACACGCTTGAGCGCAGCAATATCTTCAGAAGCAATTGCACGGCGAAGAGCATCGGGAGTGTGTACAGCAAGCATGGCGAGAGCAAGTTTGGCGCCGACCCCTTTGGCTCCCATAAGAGTGGTGAAGCAATCGCGTTCGTCAGCATCGGAGAAACCATAGAGCGTCAGGGAATCTTCACGGACGATAAGTTCGGTATGAAGAGTAGTTTCGCCACCAACACGAAGTTGAGAGAGAGTAGTGGGCGTTGCCCAAATGGTCAATCCCATACCTGTTGCGGTCACGATGGTCGTAGTAGACAGGCCTACATGACTGACAATTCCGCGGATCGATGAGATCACAGCATTCCCCTCGTATGGGTTGGTGGTGTGTCACTCCCCTAGCACGAACACAGTCCAAGAAGCGGCACAGTTCAGAGTATTCGAACAGATGTTCGTTTCTCTTCGTAGATTAGCGTGCTCGGCGCCGTGGGTCTACTGCCCCGGTCCGGCGTGCCGCTGCTTGTGCTTGTGCCCACTGCTTTTGAGCGGGAGTACGTGCACTAGCTCGCACGAACCCACCAGCGGACACCATTTCTCCAGCGCCATCAGCACCGGTTCCCCCTCCACGCCATCCATGACAAATAGCAAGGGCTAACGCGTCAGCGGCATCAGCAGGCTTAGGAACGGAATCGAGCCCCAAGATACGTGCCACCATATGCTGCACCTGAGCCTTTTCGGCTCGACCCGAACCAGTAACAGCTGCTTTAACTTCACTGGGAGTATGAAGAGCAACTTCTAAGCCTGCACGGGCTCCAGCCACCATAGCCACGCCCATTACCTGGGCAACACCCATGACGGAGCGAAGGTTATCTTGAGCGAAGACGCGTTCAATGGCGACCGTATGAGGGCCGTAGGTGGCAATCCATTCATCAATAGCGTTCGCTACCGTAAGGAGGCGTTGTTCAGGTGATTCGTGAGGCCCTGTCCGGACCACATCGACAGCCACCAATCGTGCACGCCGACGCGGGTCGATATCAACACAGCCCAGGCCACAGCGTGTCAGACCCGGGTCAATCCCGAATATGCGTTGCTGTGCAACCTGGGCGTGTGTTGAAACAGAGGTATTAGTCCTCATCCTCAGCGAATTCTGCTGCTACCTCCGGGCTCATATCCATGGAGGTGTAGACGTTCTGAACATCGTCAGAATCTTCGAGCGCATCGATGAGACGGAAGCACTTTTGTGCACCTTCCACATCAACTTCAACCTTAGTGCCAGCAACGAACTGAACTTCGGCAGAGTCGTAATCCATGCCTGCGTCGGTCAATGCAGAACGCACGGCAACGACGTCCTTGGGATCAGAATAGATTTCGAAACTTTCTCCCATATCAAGAACTTCTTCTGCTCCAGCATCAAGGACGGCCATAAGAATGGAGTCTTCGTCAATGCCTTCGCCCTTGGCAACCTCAACTACGCCCTTACGTGAGAAGTTGTAAGCAACAGAACCAGGATCTGCAAGGTTGCCACCGTTGCGAGAGAAAGCAACGCGCACATCAGAGGCTGCGCGGTTACGATTATCGGTCAAGCACTCCACGAGGAAAGCCACACCGTTCGGACCATAGCCTTCGTACATGATGGTCTGCCAGTCAGCACCACCAGCCTCTTCACCAGAACCACGCTTGACGGCGCGGGTGATGTTGTCAGCAGGGACGGAATTCTTCTTTGCCTTCTGGATAGCATCAAAGAGGGTGGGGTTACCTGCAGGATCACCACCGCCAGTACGGGCTGCAACTTCGATGTTCTTAATCAAACGGGCAAAAAGTTTGCCACGTTTTGCGTCAATAGCAGCCTTCTTGTGCTTTGTGGTTGCCCATTTAGAGTGACCCGACATGTGTTCTCCTTGCGTTGCTTCACGATCTAGGGCGCAGCGTGCGCATCACGGCTTCTTTACTTCCATGACGCCAACGCTTAGACGGCGTGGCGGGAAGGGTATCAGTCACCTCAACACAGTGCGCGTATTTCACTGATGAATGTCAGGAGGACTCAGCCGTCTACCAGGCGGTTACACTCAAAGCCACCGCACTGATTCGTCGGGTTAGTCACCGTGATCCACAGCGAACTACGGCGATTCTACCGCGTTCGTCGCTCTCGTCTATGTTCGCGCACACGATGAGGTCTTCTCCACATCTCACCGGTGTTGTTCGACGCCGCATAACAACCATGCAGCACACCGTCACATCACACTCACTGCAATGTTGTTAATTGTCCATCCCTAGCAAGACGTTCGATGATGTCGGGCAAATCTGTGGGAAACACGTCTTGCCCACTGGCCATATGCGCGCGCAATTCGTTAGGGCTCCACCAGGCCATGCCATCGAGAAGTTCATGCTCCTGTTCAGTCCATCCGGAGAAACTCATCTCATACAAGGCATCATCATGAGATTCAGTGACGTCAGGAAGGATAAGACCGAAGAAGGTCTCGTGAGCACGTGCAGTAACTTTTGTGAATTCGAAAAGGTCGTCACGCGTGGCAATAGGGCCGATGAGTGTGTCAGGACTGACCGTGATACCGGTTTCTTCGTAAAGTTCTCGGGCCGCTGCTACACGAGTATCTTCATTAGGCTGACAACCGCCACCAACAGTGAAAATCCAGTGCCATTCAGGTTTGTCTCGATCATGGCCTTCAACGAGGAATGCTTCCCACTCCCCACCCAGCGAGTTCTGGTGATCATCACCGTGAATTGCAGCATCGGAGCCGCTTGATGGCTGGAGTGTTGAAGGCGATTCTGACAGATCAGAGGCAGTTATTTCTGCTACAGCACTCTGATGAGGGGATGCACAAGAATGAGTGGGCCGGCGTCGAATAATGACAACACGGGCAGCATCCCGTTCAGGCAGACCTTCAGATCCAAGAATCCACTCCCGGGCATCAATATGGTCTCGCCAATTGGCAGGAACTCGTGAAGGATCACGCCAGCCGTCACCATCACGTACTAGTCCTTCACCAATCTTGTGCCCATCTTCACTAGTTACTGCCGTATTGAGGAGGGGTGTCTGCAGTGACGTGTCAACGCCGAAAACATCAGACAGTTCACTCAACGCTTGGCCCTGAGGCGATGGAGACGATACGTGCTGGGGTTCGTGACAATGTGGCTCGTGAGTGGACATAAGAAAAGTGTGGTTATCGCAAGAAAGTCATACGCAGTTGGGTAATGGAATGGAGCATACGGGATTCTTGCACCGGGTAGTCAATGCCCGCATGTCCATCGATGGCTTGCTGACGCATATGAGCCAACCGTAGTGCCGTGTTCTGGAATTGCTTCATGGCGCTCCGCGCTTCAGGCCCCCGGCTTTTTGCCCAAGTACGTGCGCTTCGACGACCCGAACCTGTGGTCAGCATGGTCACTTCACTCGGGACAAACCAACCGGCACGAGCATATTCACCTAGACGCTGACGGATAAGATTCTTTTCTTTCCAGCGCAGCCACAGCACGATACCGACGCATAGGAAGAACAAAGGGACTTCGAGAACCAAGTACATGACCACGGGGTTCGCAGCGACGATGCCATTCCATATGGCATGGAGAGTGACTGCACCGATATATCCAAGCGGCCACATCCATAACCAGGCCACACGTGAACGCATACGTGCGCTGAGGCCGATAGCCAAACCCGTCACCGACGTAAAAATAATGTGGGCAAAGGGAGAAGCGATGCCACGGGCAATAAAAGTGGCGACAAGTTCATCCTGATACTGAACGAAGTAAAGAATGTTCTCAGCAAAAGCGAAACCTGCGGCAACAACGGCTGCATAGACAATACCGTCCACCGGTCCATCAACGTAACGGCGCCAGATCAGGAAAATGATGAGTACACCGAGCCCCTTCGTACCTTCTTCAATCAATGGCGCAGCAACCACGGATGAGAAGGTTTCTGCTGCGGTGGTATCCCCAGTAAGTTGGGCAACCACTAGTGCTGATGAAGTATTGACGATCAGGGAGATGACGGTGGCTACGCCCGCTCCCCAGAGGAACGCAACGATAAGGACGGTTATCGGTTCAGGCTCCCAGCGGTCAATCCACCGGACAGTAGCCAACACGATGGCTAACGGGACTAAAGCCAACACCGTGGCAAGGATGGTACTGCCTGCAGAGCCTGCTTGGGAGGAAATGAGCCAGAGCAGCCCAAGGAGTCCCAGGATGCCGAAAGCTCCAATAATGTAGCGGAGGATGTCACCACGTTCATGACGTTGAGGAGCTTGAGGCTGAGCCCAGAAAGGGGTCTGTGCATAGGTAATCGGTGTTGCTGCGGGAGCAGATTGATATCCCGGACGTGCTTGCCATGCCGAGTCCATTCCCGGTAACGCTTGAGGCGACGATTGTCGAGTGTGTGACGGCGGGTACGAGGGGGGAATGGTACTCACTGAGGTAATTCTCCAGGATGGTCTAGTGCGAGGTGGCACTGTTGCGGCATAGGAGCATGACCAGCGAGGTGGAAGAGTCGAGCATCCCATGAAGCGCGAATACGCTGCGCTTGAAGCACGTGCATATTGTGGAAACTCATCGCAAGGTTCAGACGGTACATGGCCCGGTCGAGGTTCTCGATGGCTTGAGCCTGAGCCGGCTTCGCTGTTGCGCGCTGGCGAACCTCAGGGGTGAGCATGGTGTGAATTAGGGTCGTCAGGGCGTTTTCTTGAGTGACGCGAGGAGAATTATGCGATGATTCCCTCTCCCTCATCGCGTCATGAGTACCCTCACCATGCTCGATCTTGGCTGAGGTGACACGAAGATTAAGTTTGCTTCCCCAACTGACCGGTGGCATATCCGTACGCTCATCATCAGGTTCGAGGTTGTCCTCGACAATGGGGAGTTGACAATGAAGTACTTGCTGGGCGGCCAGGGTGAGGCGCTGCTTGTCTTCACCATCGAAAACTCCGGTGGAAAGCATTTCAAGGACCGCAGTGGCACGGTAAAGAAGCATGGCATCTAGGGTGGCACGCGCTCCCAAGACTCGATGGTGAAGTCGGTCTACACGCACGGCACGGTTATATAAACGCACGACTGCCACAATGACGAGTACCACGACGAACACGATGATCAGTGTGGTCATATGTTCGTTCATCGATCGACCTCATCCCACATTTCTGACCATGCCTCTCGTAAACGTCCCAGCAAAGTTGCTGAACTGGGGTCCACAGTAACCCGTGAATGGTCCGTAGATAGGGCCATATCGTAGACATCAATAATGGAATCAGTGACGGTAGACCAGTCATAACGACCAACAGCTTTGTCAGCGGCGGCACGCCGTGCAGTTGAGTCGTCGATATTCGTCAGTGTGTCAATAATGACGCGTGCAAGGTCTTCACTATCTTCATTGATAAAGGTGTGGCCCAGTGCTCCATGATCAAGAACATCTTCGAACGCAGGGATGTTCGAGGCGATGACGTTCGTTCCTGCTGCCATACCTTCAACGAGCACAATGCCGAATGATTCCCCACCAGTTTGCGGAGCAATGTAGGCATCGACGCTGGAGAGAAGAGACATTTTTTCCTCATCGGTGATACCGCCAAGGAACTGGACGTGATCTGCGTAAGGAGCCAAATCACGTTTAGCTTCTGTAGCATCGCCGCGGCCTGCGATAAAAAAACGTGCGCCAGGAATTTGACGAAGAACGTGTGGGATTGCTCCAGCCAGGATGGGAAGTCCCTTACGAGATTCATCCATACGGCCAAGAAAAGCGATAGTGGGGGACTCAGGGGTGCCGACCCATTGTGGGCTGGACGGCGCATCCTGGAAGGGCTTGACGTAAACACCATTGGGAATTACTACGGCGTCTGCTTCGTGATACTGCAGCAAGGTGCGACGTGCTGCCTGGGACACAGCAATACGTGCAGTGATTTTCTCCATAAGTGGCACTGCTGCCGGGGAAATCAACTCGCGCGCTAATGAGCGGTCCACCGAGGCGTGGAAGGTGGCCACCACGGGGCCCGTTGCCGCCTGCAGCGCAAGCATGCCAACAGAAGGGGTAATGGGTTCGTGAATGTGGAGAAGATCGAATTGTCCGTGTTCCAGCCATTTACGGGCTCGCCGTGCGACTACAGCACCGAAATTCAAACGTGCTACGGATCCGTTATAGGGAATCGGCACTGCTTCACCAGCACTAGTCACCCACGATGGTAGTGATGTCTCTTTACCTGCGGGGGCAAGAACTTCGACCTCATGACCACGGCGCATTAGTTCTTGAGCCAAATCAGTAATGTGAACTTGGACGCCACCAGGAGCATCGAAGGAATACGGGCAGACCAGTCCGATTCTCATGACTATGCCTCCTGGTGAGTATCGAGCAGTTGATGACCGGCAGCTTCAGCCTCTTGGCGTTGGCGCGCACGATCGTGGCTGGCCTGGAGGCGTTGCATATCAAGGTCATCAGTGAAAACAGGTTGAAGCATATGCCAGTCTGTGACGGTATCTCGGAGAAGCTCGGAGAGTTGTTGTACCCATTGATGAGTCATCTTCGAAGTGATAGAGCGGGCTTCATCACGGGTGGTCTCTGAGGTCCACCCGAAATCTGCTGGCTCACCAATACGACGAACATCAATCACCAATCCCCATGAACTACCTGCTTCTCGGCGACGCTCACCACTGAGACGTTCGTAGGTGAGTGTGCCAGTATAAAGAGGACGATTAAGGCGAAGAGCAAGCGCAGCCGGACCTGCCGCGACTCGAGCTTCACTGCCACACAACTGTGTGGTGATGCCATTAATCGACAGGTCCCTATCGGCTAAGAGGGGGATGAAGTAGTGGCCTGTTTGAGCACGGGAGACAAGTTGGTCAAATACGCGTTCACCTTTGGCCTGACCGATGATTTCCATGCCTAAGGATTCGCGGAAGGCGACGAACTGGTGGAAAAGCTCTTCGGGCTCCAGTTTTTCTGCGACGGTAAGAACGGTTGCCAGGGTGGCACTAGCCCACGCTCCGGCCAGGTCCCAGTTACCCATATGAGGTAGCGCCATCACCACACTGCCGTCAGCAAGATCGTCTTCGAGACGTGGGTCGAGTTCAGCGCGAACGCGGGCACGAAGTTGTGATTGCGTCACTGCGGGTAACGCTAAGGCTTCGTAGAAGTAGCGCATATAGGAGCGCATTCCGCTGCGCGACAGGCGGTGAATGCGTGTCGGATTGGTGGGGCGCTGAGCGTAGCGCTCAACCTTGATGATGTTCTTTTCGAGTTGTCCTAAACCCCGAAGACCCTTCTTTCCAACGGCCTGGAGGGCTCGGTGAGCCAGCCACGCTGCATCGGCACCGCCGTGTGCCAGGGCGTATCCAAGCGGAGTGGGCAGGCGGCGAGCATTGGCCCAGCCGAAGGCAAAGAGTCGATCAGTATTCACAAAGTATCCGGGGCTGTGATGTCAGGGTGAGGTGAGGTGGCGTGTGAAGTGGAGCGTTCGGCGTCGAATTGATGCTTGACGGTGAACATGCGCTGAATGATGGTGATGAAGCTGGCTACTGCGACCACGCCCAGGCCAATGGTGACGGCGGGCTGGTAGGAGAAGATTTGGCTTGCCAAAGCAAAGAGGGCAATGGTGATGAGGCGATCAGTTCGCTCGGCAATACCCACTGCTGCTGTCTTTCCTACAGATTCTGCGCGAGCGCGAGCGTAAGACACGGTCAGTGCAAAGGCTACGCACACCACGGACAATGCTACGGTGACGCTTTGGAGTCGGCCAGAAGGCATGTGCCACAGGGCCCACAGGGCAAAGGACCCGAACACGGCAGCGTCAGCGAATCGGTCCATGGTGGAGTCCAAGAAGGCACCGAAGGGTGATGCTGTTCCGGTGGCGCGGGCGAGGATGCCGTCGAAGGCGTCGCCGGCGATCACTACGATGAGCAAAGCGAGTGCCAGGGCGAAGTTGCCGGTGGGGATGACGAGAGTAGCCACGCTGACACTCAGGACAGTGCCCGTGACGGTCAACATATTGGGGGTTACGCCCATGCGTCCCAAGGCAAGGGCGGGTTTGGTGAGGAGTGCTTTGGTGATCCAGCGTCCGTGTTGGCCTAGCATGCTGCTCCTTGCTCGCCGTCGTGTGCATGGGTTGACCAAGCCTCAGCCAACGCGTTGCGTGCCTCGGTGAGGAGCTGGGGAACGGCTTTGGTCTGTCCCACGATGGGAAGGAAGTTGGCGTCCCCCTTCCAGCGGGGAACCACATGGTGATGCAGGTGGGCAGCAATACCTGCTCCGGCTACATCGCCTTGGTTCATTCCCAGGTTAAAGCCATCGGGGTGGCTCACGGCGCGCAACACACGCATAGCCTGGGCAGAAACATCGAACAACTCGTCGCGCTCGGCAGATGTCAGGTCTGTCAGGTCCGCGACGTGGCGGTAGGGTAAAACGAGCAAGTGCCCAGGGTTGTAGGGGTAGAGATTGAGAATCACGTACACCAGTTCGCCGCGGTAGACGATGAGTGCTTGCTCATCGTCACCTCGGTTGGGGCTGGCACAGAATGGGCACTGGCCGGGGGTGGAATCAGCGGGTTTGTTTTCTCCGCCGATGTAGACCATGCGATGTGGGGTCCACAGCCGTTGGAAGGCGTCAGGGATTCCGACGCGATCCTCAGGGTTTTCTACCGCGCAGCCTTCAGGAATGTCCTGGTAAGGCTGCGCAGGGGTGGGCTGAGATTGTTGGTGCTCCACTGATTCCACTCCCTTAGCCGGTGACTTAGGCGTTGGCGTTTGAGCGCTTTTCTTCGCCGGGTTCGTTCAGACGCTGAGCGATGACGGAGACGATGTGCTCCACTGCTTCGTCCACGGGAACCTGGTTGTCCTGGCTGCCGTCGCGGTAACGGAAGGATACGGCGCCTGCGTCAGCGTCATCGCCGCCGGCGATGAGGACGAAGGGAATCTTTTCCTTCGAGGCGTTGCGGATCTTCTTTCCGAAACGGTCATCGGACAGGTCCACCTCAACGCGCACGCCGCGCTCGCGGAGTTTGGCGGCCACGTTCTGGCAGTACTCGTCGAAGGCTTCTGCCACGGGGACGAGGCGTACCTGGACGGGTGAGAGCCAGGCGGGGAATGCGCCAGCGTAGTGCTCAACGAGCACACCGATGAAGCGTTCCACGGAGCCGAGTTTGGCGGTGTGGATCATCACGGGGCGCTGGTGGCTGCCGTCAGGTGCGGTGTATTCGAGGTCGAAGCGCTCGGGCTGGTTGAAGTCGTACTGGACGGTGGACATCTGCCAGGTGCGGCCCAGCGCATCCTTGACCTGAACGGAGACCTTGGGGCCGTAGAAGGCAGCGCCGCCCGGGTCGGGAACCAGGTTGAGGCCGGTTTCAGCGCATGCTGCTTCCAATGCGCTGGTGGCGTTTTCCCAGTCTTCATCGGAGCCGATGAACTTGTCCTTCTTCTTGCCGTCCTCATCGCGGGTGGACAGTTCAAGGTAGAAGTCCTTGAGTCCAAATGCGGAGAGGATGGAGATGAAGAAATCGATCTGGCGCTTGATTTCATCGCGTGCCTGATCGGGGGTGCAGTAGGTGTGGGAGTCGTCCTGGGTGAATCCGCGCATGCGGGTCAGGCCATGGACCACACCGCTCTTTTCGTAGCGGTAGTCGTGGCCCATTTCGAAGAAGCGCAGGGGCAACTCACGGTAGGACCGCCCACGAGAGCGGAAGATGATGTTGTGCATCGGGCAGTTCATGGCCTTGAGGTAATACTCCTGACCAGGCTTGGTGATGTTGCCCTCTTCATCGCGCTCTTCGTCGGCGATCATGGGCGGGAACATCGTTTCCTTGTAGTAAGGAAGGTGCCCGGAGGTGTGAAACAGGCCGGACTTCGTGATTTCGGGAGTGTGGACGAAGTCGAAACCGTATTCCTTGTGACGATTAATAACGTACTGCTCGATTTCATGGCGCAGGATTCCGCCCTTGGGGTGGAAGAGCACCAGGCCGGGACCCACTTCTTCGGGGAAGGAGTACAGGTCAAGTTCGGCGCCGAGTTTACGGTGGTCGCGGCGTGCGGCTTCAGCGATGCGGTCCTGGTAGGCCTTGAGTTCTTCCTTGCTGGGCCATGCGGTGCCGTAGATGCGCTGGAGTTGGTCTCCGCTCTGGTCGCCCTTCCAGTAGGAGGCTGAAGCCTTGGTCAGGGCAAATCCCTGGCCGATAAGTTTGGTGGTAGGCAGGTGGGGGCCGCGGCAGAGGTCAGTCCACACCACGTCACCGTTGCGGCGGACGTTGTCATACATGGTCAGGCCACCGGAGCCGACCTCCACGGATGCGCCTTCTGCGCCCTTGCCCTTGGTGGTGATGAGTTCGAGCTTGTAGGGCTGGTTGGCCAGTTCCTTTTCAGCATCCTCAGCGGAGATGTCACGACGCTGGAAACTCTGGCCTTCCTTGACGATGCGCTTCATGCGCTTGTCAATGTCCTTGAGCAGTTCGGGGGTAACAGGATCAATGTTGCCGAAGTCGTAGTAGAAGCCGTCGGTAATGAAGGGCCCGATACCGAGGTTCACGTCGGGGAAGATGTCCTGGACTGCCTGAGCCATGACGTGGGTGCAGGAATGGCGAAGGATGTTGAGGCCTTCTTCACTATCCAAGGTAATAGGTTCAACGCTGGCGCCGTCAGGCAGTTCGCGGTAAAGGTCCCAGGATTCTCCGTTGACAGTCATAGCAACAATGGGGCTGTCAGTAGCGGTGTTCTCAAAGAGTTCTGTTCCGGTGGTTCCACTGGGAACCTGATGTTCCTGGCCATTAATGGTGAGGGTAAGTTGTTCGGACACAGTATTCTCCTTGATATGAGTACTCAGGAACGCTGTACTGGTGCGTTCCTCTCAAGTAGTGAGTCTACCCGCCTATTTCATGGATTCTCACGTTCGCCTGGCAATGGTGATCAGTGGCTCATTGCCCTTTCTCTCCCTCAAGTACGGCCAGGCTGTTTCACCTCTTAGGCCAAGGATGGTGCGCGCGTGGCTGCTATGGAGGGTCACCGATGAGATCTATTGTTATTAGCAATTAACCTGCGTTCACATCCCGTAATCCCAGGCTCCGTGGCTGGTACGTCCTTCTGCGGCTTCGATAACACGCTCACGATCACGGTCATCGCTAATACCTCGGTTTGCTGCGGCCACAATGGAATGACGCTGTGCATCAACAACATCGTGAACCCACGGGTCTGTGGTCGAGTGGTCGAGCCAACTAAGCACAGTGAGAAGGTCAATAAGAATACCTGGCTCACTTTCAGCGTAGCGACGGATTTCTCCGATAAAGGAGTCAACGAGTTCAGCGGCTCCTCGTGAAGGTGCCCACACAACGAGACGAGGCTGATCGGCGTCGTCTTCCTCAAGAAAACGAGCGTGAGGCTGAGGCGGGTTGGCCACGAGGGTACGTAATGCGGTAGCTGCCTGAGCAATGACGTGACGAGCGGTCGTGGGGTCATTAGTTCCTGGGGACAATGCGCGCACGGCAATGTCAGACAACTGACGCAAGCCCAAGGAGAAGTCTTGGCCACTAGATCGCTCATGGTCGAGGTTGACGATAGTAGGCGGGGTGGGGGCGCTATCTTCACCTTGATCGCGGCCGGCGACTACGCCGTGTTCAGGGGCTTGTTCATTAACGGGAGCGTCAGCAACACAGTGAGTTTCCTCGTTCATCCACCAGCGTAGGAGGGTACGTCCTTCCATCACGCGGTCCCCGGGGCGAACTTGAACAATGACTGTGGCGTTATGGTTCTTGGCCCATCGAGCAGCACCGTCAAGGTCCACACGCTGAACGTATCCTGAATCGGTAGCGAACACGTGGAATGCGGTATCGGGAATCTCCGGGCATTCGGAGGGGGCTGGAGTGTCATCATCAGTCGCGATGGCTGCGTATTTCACGGTGCGATCCACGGACGTGGAAATGATGGTATCAACACGGACCATGTCCACCACGCGTGAGACGTACCAAATAAAAGTGGCCACGGCGATGAAGATCATAATCATGGACATGGTCATGGCCAGTTGTGGAGGAACGATTGCGTCATCCTCCATGGAGCGCAGCACGAGCACCGTATAGGTGAAAACCCCCACGTACACGGCGATGATGACACGGACAGCTTTGGACTGGATATAGTCACGCAGAAGTTGATGGGAAAAGTTGCCACTAGCCACTTGAAGCACGATGAGCGTCATCGAGATAGTGGTAGTCAGGACAGTCATCGTGGTGGAAGCGATGAAACTGAGCATATCAGAGGCGGCTTTGGCGTCACCGGGCCACAAAAAGCGGGCGAAGAAGTACTGTTCAGGGATAGTGATTTCTGTGGCGATGAGGGCCAAGATCGCACCGATGATGCCACTGACCATGGGCAGAACCCAGAGTTTGGATTGTGCCGAGTTAATAAATGATGCCCACGCGTTTTTCACATAGGGCATTTAATCATGAGATGTTTGCGCTGATGCTTGAGGTCGTAGTGATTCCATCGGGCCAACTGACCTGAATTTCCCAGGTATTTTCGCCTTCTGTGACAGTTGCGTTCAGGCGTGGGTTAGCACAGGCGGTGTGGGTAAAGTCATCACCTTCATCTGCCGTTTCGAGACCTAGGCCGATAGTCACCCAGTCCTCCGTCAACGCCAGGCTAACTTGCGGGTAGGTCATGGTGGTGCCCATGGGGAATTGCCCGGTGTGGCTGACGAGTGAAAGGTCAACCGGGAACGTAGAGGTCAAGTAGGCGGTGACGGGCATTCCGTAAGCGTTGATCGCTTCAGTTCGCACGCACCATGGGGTGTTCAGCTGTATCGCAGGGCTAGTCTGTGAGGTGAAGTATTGGGGTGTGGAGGCTCCCATAGCCGCGCCCTGCCAGTGGTGTCCCTGGACTTGATCTGCTTGGGCGGCGTTAGTATCCATGAGACAGGAGTCTGCTCCATCTTGGCAGAGCGTAGTTGTTGGCGCTCCCGCGTGAGCGCTCAGTGCCCATCCGCTCAGACGTAGGCGTGCATCTGGAACGGTAGGATTGGTGACTTTGATGCAACGTGCTTCCCAGCCGCCACGGACGAGAGAAATCACAGTGAGGTGGCCTGCGGGAACAGGTTGACCTTCAAGACCACCACCGAAGTTATTTTGTTCGGCGTAGGGCCAGATCCACGTGGTTTGTCCTTCGGAAACAGCCCAGTGAGTATGTTCATCTGCGCCGAGGGCACGGGTGATGAATCCAGTGCGGTTGGAAATCCACTGGCCATCATGACCGGTGAAGTTAGCAGCCAAAGTGCGCTCCCCCGCATGCTCATTGAGTGCTGGCGGTGCAATAGGCACGGGTGCGATGAGTCCCACGTGCTGGTCCAGAGGCCCGGCTACACGCTCAGCATTGATGATGGGGGTGGTTGCGCTGGAGTAGGCATAGGTCGCATAGAGCGGCGCGTCCACGCAGTAATGCCCTGGGGCACTGTGATCGGTTCCGTGGTTGATAATGATGGCCGCTCGCTGGGTTCCACGAGTTTCTGATTGGGTAGTGATCCAGCCCGGTGCTTTTACGGTACGCATGGTGGGCTTCTGCCAGTGTGGCAGAGGTTCTTCAGTGGCTTGCCAGATGGGGTGAGTGTCGGGCAAGGCAATACCAAGCATGCCTTTGCTGGCCCAGTAAGGTGAAGCAGGTCCAGAGTATTCCTGACGCATGATTTCTGCAGAAGCCAGCCAACCGGGGCTCAAGATTCCTGGTTTGAGACGCGTCACCTCCTCAGGATTACTAGCGACGCCGTGAACCAGACTTCCAGCCTCAGGATCACCAAAGGTGCCATGGTTGGTGAAAGAGTTCAACATGGCTGACGCTGCCGTGCGCAACTGCCCCATGGGAACAGAAGTACATTCGTCGAGTGCTGCAGCCCAAAACGGAGCGGCTGCTGCAAAACGGTAGATCAGTGAGCGGCCTTGGAATATTGGGGCACCGTTCGTTGCGATGAGTTGCACGTAATCAGTAATGAAACGTTCAAGCCGCTCGTGGTCGCGTTCACGGCGTGGGGAGGCGAAATCTCGTGCGCCATCCATACGCGCCCAAAGCGTTGGATAGAGATGCATAGCCCAACCTGCGTAGTAATCGTAACTGCGGGCTGCACCATCGCTGAGCCATCCATGGGTTTGGTAATAAGAATCGTGGCGGCGAAGATCGGTGATGATGTCCTGTTCGCTCCAAGGTCCTCCCACGGAGCGAAGGAAAGTTTCCACAACCACACGGAACCACAACCAGTTATTACGTGGGGAGGAATCATCACCGACGAAATCCTCAAGCCAGCGAATGACATTGGCCTGCTCACGTCCAGATAACATGTCCCAAATCCAAGGACGGGTCATGTCCAAGATTAAACAGATAGAAGCTGCTTCAACTTTAGCTTGGGGGCATTCTGACAGGCGCGGCCATGATTCTGGAGAATCCGGCGTAGTGCCTGCAATAAGTCCTTCACGGTAAAAGTCGGCCAGCCACACGGGTTGCCCTTGGGAACCGGCGAGGCGGAAACCTGCGAGAAGGAAAGAACGGGCGAATCCTTCAAGTTTGTCTGATTCGTAACCGGACATGGAGGTGAGTCCGGGAATATCGAATCCTGCATGCCCGGGGGTTGCGTAATGCTGTAACGAGCCGAGCATCATGTCGGCACGGTCAATCCAATCATTGCGGCTAAGGCCTGTGATAAGGGCACCAGTAACGTGGGAGGCACCGGCCTGTGGCGCAAAGGGAGCGGAGGGCATCAGAGGGGAGGAAGTCATGGTGATCTTTTCGTTGCGCAACAGTGTTACAGAGGCCTAGTGAGCATGGGGTGCGTGGTGGCTTGCCACCACGCACCCCCGACATTAACGACGCAGCAGACTAATTTGATGAGTCAGGGTTGCTTTAGCACTACGCCACCAACGAGGTGCGTGCGAGCGCACAGAATCAACAATGTCTTCACCGCTTGTAGGTGCTTGGGCAAGAGTGTCAGGCATCTGTAAGGCCATAGACTGAGCCCCGCGCACCAGGTGCTTACCCTTCTTGGCAGTAAGCAGAGCAGCGAAAATCGGGATGTTGACTGGCACGTCCCATGCGCCGTCCACTTCGGTTACGTGCTGGGCATATCGCTTCTTGTACTGTCCTACGGAGTACAGTTCGGGAACTCGTGTAGAACCAGCACCCATAAGGTCGTAACCTTCGTAGCCTTCTTCAGCCAGTACACATGCACAGTACCAATCAAGCGCTTCAGCGCCACGGAACTTCCTAGATTCGTAGGTCGATGCACCATAGTAGGCCACCGATTGAACTCCGGAGGTCACGCAAAGTACCCACACGTGCGGCTGGCCTTCATAGCGAAGTACGAAGAGACGTGCGTGCTCGCGCCCTAGAGACTGAAGCATGTTCCAGTAGGTCTCAATAGGGTGGGGAGTAAAACCATCACGCTCAGCGGTTTCGAGCATGACGCCATAAATAGCATCAAAATCTTCACGACTGATGTCTGATTCGTCGGAGAGACTGCACCCGGCTTCCTCAGCGACGCGAGCAGCGCGCTTGACTGCCCGACGTCCGTCCTTGGGCATCGCGGCGGCGATAGCTTCAGGAGTCTTCGGACGTAAGTCAATCACATAGGTGCGATCGTAGGTCAAGGAGTTAAGTAACTCATGGCAGTCGGGTGCACTGTAGCGAGCATGCATACGAATAAAAGCCACTTCAGGCTGGAGAGAGCGAACTTCGTTGACCAGCAGACGCCGCAAGTGAGCTTCGCGTTCAGGTGACTGTTCCTTCAACCAGACTGGTCCGTGCTTGGCCCAAAGGAACTTCTGACCACCGATTGTGTATTCGGTCAGGGCGATAACAGCGACAGGTTTGCCGTTATCTTCGTATACGTAGCGACCCCATGGCTCACGGCCCATAGCACGGTCAAAGTTGTCCCAGGCTTGGGTTTGTTCGACGGGAAGTTCGCGGCCTCCGCCGGAAGCCAGGCGCATCTCATGGCCGTCAATCCGTCGGAGTGTCTCGGTACGGGTCATGATGCCTCCTGGTGTTTAGAACGATTGGTCTGTGGGTTCGGGGTAGTACCGCTTAAATTTACGGAACTGGTTGAGCGTTTGTGCTCTGACCACGACGTTGCGTCGCAGATCCTTTTCCGCTGAGTAGAACAACGGGTTGTAGCGGTGTCCCTGGGCGATGATGGATTTCACGCGGGAACGGAGGTTCTCATCACGGATGTAATGAAGGAGGAGTTTATCGGGAACGAGGGTGTAAAGAACCTGAGTGGAGACTTCACGCGGAGTGACACGCTTGTGGTCTACCAGGTCCTCAACCATAGGAACCATAGGGTTCGCCCCCGCTGCAGTCATGTACCAATTGTTACGTCCGATGCGCGGGTTGACTTCGAAGAACAAAGCTCGACCGTCACGAGGATCAATCTTCACATCGAAATTGGCAAAACCTCGGTAACCAGTGGCTTTGAAGAAACGATCCGCCTGGACCCATAGTTGAGGGAATGGCTCAGTGATCATGGCAACGGGGTTACCGATCATCGTCGGCGCATGATCTTCGAGGAGGACTCGGGCGCTACCCATGAGGGTCGTGGAACCGGAGGAATCCACATAGGCGGTAATGGAACGCATCTGAGTGTTATCACCGGGGATGAGTTCCTGAACAAGAAAAACGCCGGTGAATCCTGCACCTGCAAGGTCAGTCCACAGTTGAGCGAGTTCCTCAGCAGATTCGATAAACCAGATCTTCCGTTTGCCAGGGAAATCGATGGCATCGTATTCGTCTCCGCGTGCAGCCTTAGCAACCACAGGGAAATCGAACGGGATCTGAGGTGCTTGCCAATCAGGGTTGGACGCTTCTGCCATGTCCACCTCAACGGTTCCGGGGGTGGGGATGTCCAGTTCGTCGCAAATAGCTGCGAACGTGGCCTTGTCGGTGACGCGGTCAACAGTTTCGAGATCAGGAAAGGGCAGTGCGTAGTACTTTGAGAGCGCCTTGCGATTGCGGGCGATGAAGGAAGAGTGCAGATCATGGTTGGCCATGAGGACAAGGTCACTGTTGTCATAGCGCAGAGCCAAGTCCATGAGGGTAGCCAAAAGAGTCTCATCGTCTGCATGCTCAACGATGGGCTCAACCTCGAAAAAGGACGAGCGCGCGACCGCATCAACGGGGGCAGATGCCACAGCCGTGCAGAGGCACCCAAATGCTTCATGGAAAGAACGACCAATGCCATACACACCAATGTCGCCACCAATAATCACAGGACGCAGTGGCGTGGGGCGCGTGATGGGCATGGATTCTCCCTTGCTCGGTACTCTCAGCGGTCAGGACGTGTCGCCACTGTTGATCACTGCCGTAAGGCGGTAGTGCTCCGGTGGTTAACCACACGAATTACTTAGGTAAGACTACCGTGGTTCGCCTCCTTGACGGTGGCGTGACGCGGTAAAAGACATGTGAAAGAAAAGAAAAATCCTTAACGCTATGCGTTAAGGACATCCTCACTGGTGGGCGATACTGGGATCGAACCAGTGACCTCTTCCGTGTCAGGGAAGCGCGCTCCCGCTGCGCCAATCGCCCGAGGTGGGTACCGGATTCGAACCGGTGTAAACGGCTTTGCAGGCCGGTGCCTAGCCACTCGGCCAACCCACCATCGTGAAGCTGGAGGCTGGGCGCTCCCGGCTCCATGGAGCGGATGACGGGACTCGAACCCGCGACCCTCACCTTGGCAAGGTGATGCTCTACCAACTGAGCCACATCCGCATTGCGTACCGCATGAAGACCAAACCTTCGCGGTGCTGGAAAACAATAACACTACCTCCTACCCTTTTCGCAAATTGGCTCGCCGGTGATCCACCTCACCGCAAGGCGATTTGCTCAAATGACACTGTTGCGACTAACCTGTTTCAGCACGGGCGATTGGCGCAGTGGTAGCGCGCTTCGTTCACACCGAAGAGGTCACTGGTTCGAACCCAGTATCGCCCACCGTCAATAGCACCGGAAGAGTTCAACTCTTCCGGTCTTTTGTTGTATCCGCCAAGATTCTCCTTCAGCCTCACCGGCTGGAGATGCGCCACCTCTGAGATTTCCTCACCTCAACGGAACTGTAAGTTCATCAGGGGACCATCCTCATCACACGCACGCCCCTGAAACGTCTCTTTGTACCTTGATGAAACTACCGGTCACTCAACGTAACGAATGCACCACCACGCTGACGCACAGAAGACGAAAGACAACAAGTGGGAAGCACCGCAATACAACGTACAACAAGCAAGAAGCCCTCTAAGTTGACGCACAGCAAATGGGTGGGCGCCGCATTAGCGGCGCCCACCCAAGGTTGTCTTAAACAAACTCCTCAAGAGGAGTTCTCGTTACTCCTTAGAGCAATGCTCCATCAGAAACGTCAGTAGAATATCCAGGATCTTCAAGGCGAACCGATCCAACGATCTTCACGCCCTTGCCGAAGGTCCAGTCACCATCAACGGTGAGTTTGGTGGCGCGACGTAGTGACGGAGGACCATAGGGGAAACGTTTTTCAAACTCGTGGATAGTCTTGTAGTAGCGACTATCGAGGCTGATCACGCAGGCCTGATCGCCGCGCTGGACGAGTGCGCCCATGTCATCGAGTTCGTACACGTCGGAGCGCACCAGGAGAAGATCGTTGGTGGTCTTAACGGGTAGGAAACGCGAGCGGGGAACCTCAATGGCAGTAGCACCTTCGAAAGCCTCGACTGCTGCCCCCATAGCGGTTTCCATCTGAATAACCGGGGTGGATGAGGAGTCAGCAGGATCGACGGTCTTAGCGTTTTTAATAAGTGGCAGGCCGAGGATGCCGTTGCGTTCCTTGAGGGTGTCACGCAGAACAATGAGATCGAACCAGAGATTGTTTGTGTGGAAGAAGGGGTGACGGAACTGGTCGGTGAAGTAGTGCATCTGATCCTTGGGAGTCTGGGCGGTGTCACGCAGGATGACACGTCCATCACTCTTGCGGATAGCCAGGTGACCACCCTTGACATCTGCAGGGGTGCGGCGGCACATTTCAGGGGCATAAGGGGCGCCCGATTGAGCAAACCAGCCAGCGATTTGTGCACTGGGGGTGGCTCCGAGGTTGTCGGAGTTGGAGGTCATGGCGTAGCGATAGCCCTTGTCGATAAGTGCATCAAGAACGCCGGAGGCGACGAGTGCGGTGTAGATGTCACCGTGTCCGGGCGGGCACCATTCGAGTTCGGGATCCGCTTCCCATTCAACAGGGGTGAGATCGTCGGCGCGGAGTTTGGGCTCACGGTTCTGAAGGAAATCCAGGGGAAGTCCATCCACTTCGATGCCGGGATGTTTGGAGAGTGCTTCGAGGGTATCTTCACGGGTGCGGAAGGAGTCCATGAAGATCAGGGGCAGGGTCACGCCGTAATGTTCGCGAGCTTTCTGTACCTGATTGACAATGAGGTCGAGGAAGGACTTGCCATCACGCACGGGCAGGAGGGACTTGGCCTTGTCCATCCCCATGGAGGTTCCCAGACCACCGTTGAGTTTGATGAGCACAGTTTTGCTAAGTGCTTCGCGTGCTTCATCATCGGTGATTTCAACGGTTTCCAGAGAATCGATTTCTGTAAGAGGTTCGATGGTTTCCTCTGGAATGAGGCCGGTTGCTCCGGTCTCAACGGCCTTGTAGTAATGGGTGAACACATCGATGGCTGCTTGCGCCACCCCGCCTTCACGCATCTTGTCTTGTGCTGCTAGCAATCCGGCTTCGCTCATGATTCCACTGTACTGGATTGTGTTCGATTGTGTCGCGTCACATGGCAGTTTATGTGCGGAAAAGTTGGCTTTTCGACGTCGAACACCCACATTTTAGGACCTGTCTCCTACCAGCCCTGTATCCACCGGCCGAGCCAAGCGCTATCAAGCAGGCAGCCTCCACTCCCCCGCATCGAGGATGGACCATCCCATTGAGCGATACCAAGCCTGCACCGTGGTGCTGACGTGAATCGAATGCCAATCACTAGAACCTAGCGGTTGAGGACTTCTCCGAGGAAAGCACCCGTATGCGAGCCAGTCGCCTTGGCACGCTTCACCAAGTCTTCTGGAGTACCTTCATCAACCACGGTGCCACCACCGCTGCCACCTTCAGGCCCCATATCAATAATCCAGTCGGCACTAGCGATTACATCAAGGTTATGTTCAATGACCACCACTGAGTTGCCCTTGTCCACCAGGCCCTGAAGCACAGCAAGAAGTTTACGAATATCTTCAAAGTGCAGGCCGGTAGTGGGTTCATCGAGCACGTAGATGGTGCGGCCAGTGGAACGACGCTGCAGTTCAGTAGCAAGTTTGACGCGCTGAGCTTCGCCTCCAGACAGGGTGGTGGCGCTTTGTCCTAGTCGCACGTAGCCCAAACCCACATCTACCAAAGTGCCCAGGTGACGGGCGATGATCGGGGTGGCACTAAAAAATTCGCTGGCTTCATGGATAGTCATATCCAAAACCTCAGCTACCGTCTTGCCCTTGAACCGAATTTCAAGGGTTTCGCGGTTGTAGCGTGCACCGTGGCAAACCTCGCAGGGCACGTACACATCAGGCAGGAAGTTCATTTCGATCTTCAGTGTGCCGTCACCTTTACAGGCTTCACAGCGACCGCCCTTAACGTTGAAGGAAAAGCGTCCGGGGCCATAGCCACGAACCTTGCTCTCAGGAACCGAGGCGAAGATCTTACGAATGTGGTCCCACACGCCGGTGTACGTAGCAGGGTTCGAGCGCGGGGTACGTCCGATAGGTGATTGATCCACATGGACCACCTTGTCCAGATGCTCTAAGCCTTTAACGCTCTTGTGACGCCCAGCTACGCTACGTGCCCCATTCAACTTATTGGCAAGTACCTGGTAAAGAATCGTGTTAATGAGGGTGGACTTACCCGATCCAGATACACCGGTGACGGCAACAAAACAGCCAAGGGGAACACTGACGTCAATGTTGCGCAGGTTATTTTCACGGGCGCCCACCACGGTCAGTTGACGCTTCTTATCGATGGGGCGACGCTGCGCTGGAAGTTCAATGCGGCGTCGGCCAGCAAGGTAGTCACCGGTGACGGAGCGCTCTGCCTCAAGCAAGCCGGGGACGGGGCCGGAGTAGACCACTTCGCCGCCCAGTTCGCCGGCACCGGGACCGATGTCCACAATCCAGTCGGCGTGACGAATGGTGTCCTCGTCGTGTTCCACCACGATGAGGGTGTTACCCAGGGAACGCAGGCGCGTGAGGGTCTCAATGAGCCGAGCATTGTCACGCTGGTGCAGCCCGATGCTGGGCTCGTCGAGCACATAGAGCACACCGACTAGACCGGAACCGATCTGTGTGGCCAGGCGAATACGCTGGGCTTCGCCACCAGAGAGTGTTCCTGCTGCTCGAGACATGGTCAGGTAGGTCAGGCCTACGTCCACGAGGAAACCGAGACGGGCGTTGATTTCGTTGAGTACGGAACCAGCAATCTTTGCGGCTTGGCCTTCAAGATGGAGGTTGGCCAGGAAGTCGCGAGCATCCTCAATGGGCATATCACAAACTTCAGCGATGGACTTATCCCCCACACGCACGGCGAGCACCTCGGGCTTGAGGCGGGCTCCCCCACAGGCGGGGCAGGGCACTTCGCGCATGTAACCCTTGTAGCGTTCACGGCTGAGGTCCGATTCCGTTTCATCATGCTTACGCATGACGTAATCAAGCACGCCTTCAAAGCCGGAGTGGTAGGTGCGCTCGCGGCCCCAACGGTTGCGATACTTCACCTTGACCTTGTAATCCTTGCCGCGCAGAATCGCTTCCTTGGCGCGTTCGGGCAAGGCTTTCCATGGGGTATCCAGGTCAAAAACGAGTTCGACGGCGAGTGCGGAGAGTTGGCGCAGGAAGTAGTCAGAGTGGATGGTCCAGGGAACCACGGCTCCTTCGTTGAGGGTCAGATCCTCGTCGGGCACCACGAGTTCGGGGTCCACTTCGAGTCGTGAGCCCAAGCCTGTACATTCAGGGCAGGCGCCGTAAGGAGCGTTGAAGGAGAAGGTGCGGGGCTCCATCTCGTCGAGTGCAAGAGGGTGCTCATTCGGGCAGGCGCGCTTTTCGCTGAAGCGGCGTTCGCGCTTGGGGTCTTTTTCGTCTCGGTCAACGAAGTCGGCGATGATAATGCCGCCGCTGACGTCCAGGCCGGTTTCCACCGAGTCAGTCAGGCGCTGGCGGGTCGATTCCTTGACGCTCATGCGGTCAACCACCACGTCAATGGTGTGTTTGCGTGTCTTGGCAAGGGTGGGAACATCGTCGAGTTTGTACATCTCGCCGTCCACGCGCACGCGCATGAAGCCACGGCTTCGCAGGTCTTCGAACACGTCAAGGTGTTCCCCCTTGCGGCCTTTGACCACGGGGGCGATCACGGCGAAACGAGTGCCTTCGTCTTCGGCCATGATTTGGTCGACGATTTGCTGTGGGGTCTGGGAAGAAATGACCTCATCACAGGTGGGACAATGCTGGATGCCAGCACGTGAGTAGAGCAGACGAAGGTAATCGTAGACCTCGGTAATGGTGCCCACCGTGGAGCGGGGGTTACGCGAGGTGGATTTTTGATCAATGGAGACGGCGGGGCTCAAGCCCTCGATAAAGTCCACATCGGGTTTATCCATCTGCCCCAGAAACTGACGGGCGTAGGCGGACAGAGACTCCACATAGCGGCGCTGTCCTTCGGCGAAGATGGTGTCAAAGGCGAGTGATGATTTTCCCGAACCACTCAGTCCGGTGAACACGATCATGGAATCCCTGGGCAGATCCAGGTTGACTCCTTGGAGGTTATGTTCACGCGCACCACGGATAATCAGAGAATCATTCACGTCTGCCAGTCTAAACTGACGCCCATGCGCCTTGCTTTGCCTCGTTGGCTCGATCCATTCGTACTTGGGATTCTTTTCTTCCTCGTCATAGGGTTGACTATTCCCCTACCTGACGCGGTTCTTCACGCTTTGAGTGTGGCAAAGTGGTGGGGCATTGTCATTCTTTTCTTCCTGTATGGTGCCAGGCTTCACACCAAAGAAGTTCTCTCTGGGCTCACAAATTGGAAACTCCAGGGCGCCATCGTATTAGCAACCTTCGTGGTATTTCCTCTCCTCGGCAAAGGCATCACGCTAGTTGCCGAGCCATTGATGGGTGCTGCGCTCACCATGGGCATGATGTTTGTGTGTCTTTTGCCCTCTACAGTGCAGTCCTCGGTGACGTTCACGTCCGTAGCCAAAGGCAATATTGCCGGCGCAGTGTGTGCGGCAACAGCATCAACTCTGCTGGGTATGTTCGTTACTCCCCTGCTGGCCTTTATGGTGCTAGGAACCCACGGATCAACCGGTGCGGCGGGGTTCCTTGGCGTCATTAAGCAGATCCTTATTCCTTTCATTATCGGGCACCTGTGTGAGCGGTGGATTGGTCAGCGGGTTCGAAGGCATAAGTTGATGCTCAAATGGTGGGACCAGAGCGTCATTTGGCTTGTGGTCCTCACGGCAATGGCTGAATCCGTGCGTGAGAACGTATGGTCCGGTGTGGACGCAACAAGCCTGCTCGTGATGATGATGGTGTGCCTCATCATCCTGCTCGTCATGCTAGCAATCACCTGGTATTCCGGTTCAGTCTTGAAGCTTCCCTATGGGGACCGAGTGGCGTTACTGATGTGCGGATCAAAGAAGTCTTTAGCCACAGGTCTGCCTTTAGCCGGTGCGATCTTTACTCCTGCTGTGGCTGCGGGCGTAGCCGTGCCGTTGATTGTGTTCCACGCGTTGCAGTTAGTGGCCTGTGGCCTCATCGCCTCTTCTCTTGCCCGAAGCCACGCTGCATAAGTTTTCGGAAACACTGTTTTCGCCTGAGAACATCACGTTATTCTTCATCGCATGGACGAGCATCCCCAGTTGTCAGATCAGCAACGTCCTCAGTTCCTCGGACTGGCGTTGTCACCGATTGACCGGACTGATCGACATCGCGTGGCCCAGTTCTTCGCTCTGTTTGCAGTGTATATCGTCAGCATGGTGATCACGCAGTTGCTATCCGCCTGGTTATTCCCTGCCACACCTCTAATGCGTCCTGCGGAGTCATACCCAGACGGGCTGATTCAGGTTGTTCTTGCATGCCTCCTTGCCATTTTGTGCGTGAGTGGCTTAGCACTGGTGATACGTTTTATTGGACAGCGCCCCGGTTTGCTTCTCGGCGGTCCAGGACGTGTGCGTGAGTTCGCTCTTGGGCTCCTCGCCGGAAGCGTGCTGGTCTCGTTATGTTTCGGTGTGCTGGCTCTTATCGGCGTCTACCACGTCGACAGCGTGGGATGGTCGCCAGTCATGCTGACAGGGTTAGCGGTTGGAATTGCTCCGGGATTCAGCGAAGAATTCCTCATGCGCGCCACAGGAATGCGTCTGCTTGATGGATTAATGGGTTCTGTTCCTGCGTTGATTCTTACGTCAGCGATCTTCGGCGGCCTGCACATCACAAACTCCGGTGCCACCATTTGGGGCGTAATCGCCATTGCCTTGGAGGCAGGCGTGTTATTCGGATTGTTATTCATCATCACGCGGCGGCTATGGATGTGTGCAGGTGTCCACACTGCGTGGAATGCACTTCAACTAGGGCTCTTCGGCGGGGATGTATCAGGAACAGGGACATCAGGCGGATTCTTCACCTCCCACATGAGCGGACCCGAGATTCTCTCGGGTGGTTCGATGGGCATGGAAGGCTCGATTGTCACGGTGCTTATCTTGTGTGCTGTCAGCGCAGTTCTTGCCTGGAAAGCCCATCAACTCGGTCGTTTTACTCGGCGTCAAACGCGCTCAGAACGCAAACTCATTCACGGCAAGGTTTCTATGGTTCAGGCACCTGCGCAGGAGGTAACTCCACATGCTGCCGATACCAATCACAGTCACTAGGCTTCACGATGCACTGTTAGCCGAGAACCGTTACTGTCCGCAGCACGTCTCAAGAGAGATGACAATGAACTGTTCACTAAGGACGGTTCCTATCCGCGAACTGTGGTTACGAGGAGTCCTTAGCGGCGAGACTTGCGTGACGGTAGTTCAACAACAGCACCGAATCGCCCCGCAGCCTCAACAGCAGCACAAACAATCGTTCCCATGATGGCAATAACCATCCAGGTATGAGCATCGGGCCATTCAAGGGCAAAGAAATGACGGACCGGTTCAATGAACACGGCAAGCACGGCGCTCGCAGCCATGACAGTTACCAACGCGATGCGCCACAGTTCCCAGGGGCGAGCCGTCATAGACAGCAGCCACAGGCCTCCAGCCACCAACACCAGCGTGGAACCGGTTGCCACCTGAAGATCGGGGGTATGGGTCCACACCAGCCACGTACGAGTCACAAGCACACCAATGCCGACCACCAGGCCGCATGGTACGGCTAAACGAAGAACACGCTCAAGGAACCCAGAACGGTAGCGCTGCGACGTGGGGGCAAGCGCCATGATGAACGCAGGGATACCGATCGTCAGTGAACCCACAATCGTTAATTGACGTGGCAAGAAAGGGTACCCAATTCCCAACATTGCCACCACGAGTGCAATGAGTGCGGCGTAGGTGGTTTTGGCGAGGAAGAGTGAGGCGACGCGTTCCATATTGGCCATAACGCGGCGTCCTTGGGCAACCACACTGGGCAGTGAAGAGAACTGACCGTCGAGAAGAACGAGTCGCGCGACAGCCTTGGTGGCGGGAGCGGCGTTACCCATAGCAATACCGAGGTCAGCATCTTTGAGAGCGAGAGCATCATTGACGCCGTCACCCGTCATGGCCACCACATGGCCTCGGGACTGGAGTGCGGAGACGAAGTCACGCTTTTGCTCAGGAGTGACGCGACCAAAGACGCGGCCATCTTCCAGTGCCTGAGCCAGACCGCGGGGATTATCTGCCAAGTGTGGAAGTGTGCGGGCATCAATACCCTCCACAGGGCCACCATCAGGTGCGCTCACGCCAACACTGGCAGCGATCGCAGCCACAGTGGTGGGGTTGTCACCACTGATAATGCGGACTTGCACACCTTGATCTTTGAAGTAGGCCAACGTCTGTGCTGCATCGGGGCGAACTTTTTCACCGAGGGTGACCAAAGCGGCTGGGGTGAGGGGCGATGGGAGTGAGGGTTCGGCGTCGGAGGCATTGATAGTGGCTGGTGAATGAGCCAGGGCCACCACACGCACTCCCCCGCACGCAATCTCGTTCACGATAGCGAGAGTGTGCTCGCCGCCCTCAGCCTGGGCAAGAACAATCTCAGGAGCGCCAAGCACCCAGGTGCCATGTGATTGCGGAGCATTCGTGCGGATGGCGCTCCACTTGCGGGCCGAGGAGAAGGGAACAAAATCTACAACATCAAGTGCGGTAATGGACTCTCCCAGGCCAGAGTCAATAGCAGTGGCGGTGGCGTTCGCTTCGCCTACTCGTGCAAGGGCGAGGAGAGCAGCGTTGACGGTGTCCTGGGTGTAGTCCCCGCAGGGTTTGACGTCATGAAGGCCTATGGCGCCGGTGGTGAGCGTGCCGGTTTTATCCAGGCAGAGACTGTCCACGCGGGCGAGGACTTCTACGGCAGGGAGTTCCTGAACCAGGACGTTCTTACGGGCCAATGATATCGATGCGGCCGCGAAGTTCACGCTGGTGAGCAGAACTAGGCCCTGCGGGACCATGCCCACCACGCCAGCAACGGCGAGGACTACCGCAGGTTTCCAAGCACCATCATCCCAAGAGGTCACTACTCCCCCGGCTACTCGCAGTTGAGACCAGACCAGAAGGATCGTCATCGGTACGATAACCCAACTGATCCAGCGTAAGACCTTGTTCGTACCTTCTTGCAGTTCGCTACGGACCACAGAATATTTCTTGGCTTGGGCAGCCAAGCGCCGTGCGTAGGCATGAGCACCCACGGCAGTAACTTCCATTAATGCGCTGCCTGCGGTGACGGTAGTTCCACTCATCACCATCTCGCCACGACGTTTACGAACTGTGTCCGATTCGCCGGTGAGAATGGATTCGTCGATTTCCACGCCGGAGGATTCGTGGACCACACCATCAGCAGGGATTTGCTGACCGGCACTGATTTTCATCAAGTCACCGAGCACCAGTTTTTCTGCCTCAATGGTGGCTACTTCTCCGCCGCGGATCACGGTAGCTGTAGGGGCAGCAAGTACGCTGAGTTTATCCAGTGCGCGCTTAGCACGGATTTCGGCAATAGTGCCGGTGGCCGTGTTGATAAGCAGAACAAATCCGAACACGGCGTCTTGCCAGTGGCCAACGGCCAGAACAATAACAACAGCGCCAGCAAGGATGGCGTTAAAGATCGTGAAGATATTCGCTCTCAGGATCTGTGCAGCCGAACGTGAAGAGCGTTCTTTGTAGGCGTTGGTGTAACCGTCGTGGGTGAGTTCTGCGACCCGCGCCTGAGTGAGGCCGCCGGCGTCCACAAGTCCGTCGGTTGGTTCCACAGGCACGGGTGTACTCACGTGTACTCCTTGTTGGTGTGCGGTCACATCATCGATATGGCCTGAACATGGGTAGTCGGCTCGTGACTAATTAGGCCTTGGTGACCTGATCCTGTCCACGGGTTGCTAGGAGTGAGGTTACCGCGGTAAGCACAAGGGTGACCACAATAACGCCCAGGGACAGCATGGTTGATGGCTCGGGAATAGCGGTGATGGGGTGACCACCGTTGATGAAAGGGATTTCATTGTGGTGCAGCGCGTGGTTGATGAGTTTCAGACCAATGAATCCCAGAATGATGGCCAGACCGTAGTTGAGGTAAATGAGACGTTCAAGTAGACCATCGATAAGGAAGAAGAGTTGACGAAGACCGAGCAATGCGAAGGCATTGGCTGCAAATACTAAATAAGGCTCTTGGGTCAGGCCAAAGATCGCCGGGATGGAGTCGAAAGCAAACATGATGTCTGCGCTGCCCAGGGCGATGATGGCAATGAAGAGAGGAGTGACGTAGGTGCGGTGGTTAACGCGGTGAAAGAGTTTGTCACCCACAAATCCATCGGTAGTGGGCAGAACCTTGCGAATGATTCGCGTAAATTGGTTTTCTTCGTATTCGTCGTCTTCCTCAGATCCGCCGGATTCTTTGGCTTGGCTATAGGCGGTCCACAGGAGAAATGCTCCGAAGAAGTAGAAAACCCAACTGAAGTGTTCGATAAGAGCGGCGCCAAGCAGAATGAAAATAAGTCGGAGAATAAGTGCTGTGGCAATACCGAAAAGCAGGGCTTTTTGCTGGTACTCGCGCGGGACGCGGAAGGCTCCCAGGATGATGATGAAGACGAAGAGATTATCGACGCTCAGGGACCATTCGGTAAGCCAACCTGCGTAGTACTGGGCGGCGTAATGGCTGCCATAAATTGCCCACACCATGACGCCAAAGGAGGCGGCTAAGAAAATATAGAAACCAGACCAGATTGCTGCTTCTTTGAGACTGGGAGCGTGGGATTTACGGGTGTGGCCAACGAAGTCAATAGTGATGAGGGTCAGGACGATGGCAGCCAGGCCAATCCATCCGAGAGTATGGACGTGCAATGAATGCTCCTCCGGTACGGGGTTGGTACCGGAGGTCTCTTCCCGCCACTGTTTCTCGCGAGTGTTCTCCGACGCCGTAGCGTGAGTCGTCGCAGTGTGGCCGGTGACGCCGGGCGCTGGTTTACGTCTGCTTACCAGAGGCCGTGATGACGACGTCACTGTTGGTGGGAGTACTCCCCTCCGTGTGGACGGTTCATTCTAAGGGGTAGTTCCGCGTCCTCAGTGCACTGAAAGGTTCTTTGCAAGTGACATCACATAGTGCTGTGGTGCTTGCGGTCAACAGGGATGGTGGCCGTAGTGGTGATTAATGCAGTAACGACGAGGAAGATTCCTATTTCCTATAAGGAGCGGTTGAGTGTAAGACACATTGCTTATCAAGCCCGCAATTGCATAACCGATCAGCAAAAACCAAAGTTCACGGCATAATCACAACTCGATAAGCGACCTACATACTCACGTTGGGTAGGTGTTTGAAGAACTGGCCCCAAAAGACTCCGATTGGCGCTGTCATCACTGAGCCGCAGGTACGTGTTGGAAGAACTGTCCCACAAAAGACTCCCGATAATTCCAGTCCTATTCCTCCGATGCCGCCAGCAAGACACCAAATAAGCGGGTCGGCGCTATAGGCAAAAGCAAACAGTGGCACTGTTGCCAAAGACATCAATCCCACAGAACCTGCTAACAGGTAACGAACAGTAGGCAAACGCAACGATATGAGTAAGCCGAGGATGTATCCCGCAGCGGAACTTGCCGATACTAAAGACCATGTCCCTGGAGCAGTGAGATGAATGACTGCGCCAGGAGCAAGGATGGAAGCAACCGCCCCTTCCACGGTAAGAATGATTGCCTAATATCCGATAAGAGTCACCATCACACGATTAGCACGAATAACAGCACCAAGACTACGAATGTCAGAGAGCAACGAGGCCTCTGGCGTAGCGTGATTGTCAATGTGAACGCCTCCTAATGCGATAGCGGTTAGGGCCATCACCACTGCGGATAATCCGATAACCGTGGCATCAGATGTCACCAACGCTAGCGTTACTGCTAGTGGAGTTCCCATACCAGAAACGAAGTGACGGAAAGTCCGCACTAAGGCATTGGCTCGCATGTTGTTAGCCTCATCAACCAGTGCTGGCAAGAGTGCGTAGAGACTTGGAGTGCCTGCAGCATGAGCAATACCTGTGATGAGAACAAGGACCTGAAGTGACCAGCCTAGACCGTACAGGGCAACAGTGATTGCGCTGAAAAGATAAATAACACTCCTGACAATTTGGCTTATCGGCGCAATAGTCACAGCGCTGTATCGGTCTGCAAATACTCCACCGAGTGATGATCATAGGAAGACTACAAGCAGCAAAAGTAAGACCAAGCCCGATGAGATTGTCATTAGTGACACCATTGATAGTGACGGAGAGAAGAAAGAAGATTGTGGCAAGGGCTTGGAAACCTTGACTGATGGCCACGGCCCACACCGATCCTGGCAAATGCTCAACTGATATGGCTCGTTACCATAGGAAAGATGAAATCATGCTGGAGCGTATTCTCCGGTGGATAAGGAAACAGGAGTCAGTGTCTCGCTGATACCCTACTGGACTTCACGCATCACACGTAATTCTTTTTTTAAGTCCTTAACTTCATCACGCAAACGGGCAGCTAACTCGAACTGGAGATCCTCCGCAGCCTGATGCATCTGGGCGGTCAGTTCCTCAATCAGTTGCACCAATTCACCCTCAGCGGCACCAGCCAACTTCTCACGTACGCTGCTTTCCGCGTTCTTCTTCCGTTTGAGGCGAGCAGAGGAATCTTCATGACCGCGGTATCCCCCGGCCAAAAGTTCTTCCGTGTCCACGTCCTCACGGGCCAGCATGTCTGTTACGTCCGCGATCTTCTTACGCAAAGGCTGCGGATCAATGCCGTGCTCGGTGTTATAGGCGATCTGCTTAGTACGGCGGCGCTCAGTCTCCTCAATAGCTTGAGCCATTGCTGGAGTGACGCGGTCAGCATACATGTGCACTTCACCAGAAACATTACGAGCCGCGCGGCCGATTGTCTGAATGAGAGAAGTGGATGAGCGCAGGAAGCCCTCTTTATCGGCGTCGAGAATGGCTACCAAACTCACTTCAGGTAAATCCAAGCCTTCACGAAGCAAGTTAATGCCCACCAACACATCAAATTGCCCTAAGCGCAATTCACGGAGCAATTCCACACGGCGAAGCGTGTCCACGTCAGAGTGCAGATACTCCACGCGAATACCTCGCTCTGCTAGGTAGGTAGTGAGGTCTTCAGCCATACGTTTAGTCAAGGTGGTTACTAACACGCGTTCGCCACGATCAACGCGTTGACGCACTTCGCCAAGAAGGTCGTCAATCTGCCCCTCGGTAGGTTTAACTACCACTTTGGGATCTACCAGGCCGGTGGGACGAATAATCTGTTCCACCACTCCATCACTGCGTTCTAACTCGTATTTGCCTGGTGTAGCGGACAGGTACACGGTCTGCCCGATACGGTTTTCAAATTCAGAGAACTTCAACGGCCGATTATCGAGTGCGGAAGGAAGACGGAAACCGTGATCAACCAAAGTGCGCTTCCGTGAGGCATCACCCTCATGCATGGCACCAATCTGAGGTACGGTCACATGTGACTCATCGATGACGAGAAGGAAATCATCAGGGAAGTAATCGAGAAGCGTATTCGGCGGAGTCCCAGGCTCACGACCATCAATATGGAGTGAGTAGTTCTCGATACCCGAACACATACCAATTTGTTGAAGCATCTCCAAGTCATAGGTGGTGCGCATCTTCAAACGCTGGGCTTCCAGCAACTTGTTACTGCGCTCCAGCTCAGTTAGGCGCGCAGCTAACTCCTGTTCGATACCTTCAATCGCTCGTTTCATGCGCTCAGGACCGGCCACATAATGCGATGCCGGGAAGATAAAGACCTGTTCCACCTGCTCAATGACGTCACCGGTGACGGGATGAAGCGTAGCCAGTGATTCAATTTCATCACCGAACATTTCTACACGCAGGGCCAGTTCCTCATAGACGGGAATAATGTCCACAGTGTCACCGCGAACTCGGAAAGTGCCACGGGTGAAGTCCATGTCATTGCGGGTGTACTGCATGTCAACGAACATACGTAGCATGGCGTCACGGTCAATTTCTTGGCCCACTTCCAGACTGACCATACGCTCAACGTATTCCTGGGGCGTACCCAAGCCGTAGATGCAGGAAACCGATGCAACCACCACCACATCACGGCGGGTAAGAAGCGAGTTAGTGGCGCTATGACGCAAACGCTCCACTTCATCGTTAATGGATGAGTCTTTCTCGATGAAAGTATCGGTCTGAGGGACGTAGGCCTCAGGCTGGTAGTAGTCGTAGTAGGAGACGAAATACTCCACTGCGTTATTTGGCAGCAGTTCGCGGAACTCTGCAGCCATCTGAGCGGCAAGCGTCTTATTGGGCTCGAGAATGAGGGTAGGGCGCTGGACTTGTTCAATGAGCCACGCAGTAGTGGCAGATTTACCGGTACCAGTAGCGCCAAGAAGAACAACGTCCTTCTCTCCTGCCTTGATACGTTCAGCGAGTTCAGCAATGGCCTGAGGCTGGTCACCGCTTGGCGTGTAGGGAGAAATAACCTCGAAAGGCTTGGTGCTTCTCGGAATGACTCGCTCAGAACTCATACCATCTAGCCTACGTGTCTGGCCAAGAACTGCCACAGTTCGCTCACCTGTGAGCGAAGATGATCCACGTCGCCGTCATTATGAATGAGCACGTGAGCAACTTCCTCCCGTTCGCCATCACTCGCCTGTGCTTCCATACGAGCTCGTGCTTGATCCATGCTCACACCACGCGCCACAAGACGTTCCAGGCGTGTTTCCAGGGGGCAATCGACCACGACTACGGCATCAAAAGCACCTGCAGAGTCAGTTTCCACCAGCAGCGGCATGTCGTAGACACCCACACGTCCTGCAGGAAGGGATGACAAGCGCTCATGTGAGGTTGCCGCAATTATGGGCAAGGTAATGCTTTCAAGGATTTGGCGAGCGGCGGCATCGTCAAAAACAATGGCAGCCAGAGCCTGGCGATTAAGGGTGCCATCAGCGTTGAGTACCTGACTACCAAATGTTTCCACGATTGCCTCAAGTGTAGGCTCACCGGGTTCCACGATGTCACGAGCAATCTGGTCAGCATCAACGATGGTCGCACCATATTCAGCCAGTAGGTTGGCCACTGTGGACTTACCGGCCCCAATACCTCCGGTCAGCCCGACAAGAAGGGCACGTCCCGATGCCGGACGCACGATTTCTGCGCGCACGTCCAGTGTGGTGGCTGCAGGTGTCGTCACCTGGTGAGCTTGTGAAGTCATGAGTGCGCCCTTGCGTGCAAAGACCGTGAAGTTCACGGGCTTGTATGGTGGATATAAGAATTATGGAGCAATTTTGTCGATAGGTGTGCTCCGATGGCAACGCCGCGCGGCGGTGAGGCTGCGCGGCGTTAATTGAAGGATCATGTCTCTAGTGTGCCTTAACGCAGGCGACGAATGGCTGGAACGATAATGGTGCGCCATACCGCGTCCACATCAGAGACGAGTTTGGCGTTATCACCAGTGTTGGTGATTACTGCGTCTGCTACCGAAAGTCGATCATCATCAAGCGCTTGGGCATTCATACGCTTGGTCACCTGTGCCTTAGTGTACCCGCGGTTAAGGAGCCACTCACGGCGAAGTTCCTTGTCTGCTTCAACAGTAATGACCACATCGAATGCATCTTGTGCGTCAGTTTCAATAATGAGTGGTGCGTCAAGCACGCCAACGCTGCCAGGAGGAAGTTCGTCGAATTGGCGTAATGCTTCGGCGGCAATGAGGGGGAAGAGAATCGTCTCTAGGCGAACGCGGGCCATCGTGTCATCGAAGACGAGGCTCCCCAGAGCGGTACGGTCGATTTCTTTGGTCTCAGGGTCAAGAATCATGGGGCCAAATTCAGCCAGAACTGCGTCGTAGCCAGGTTGACCACTCATCATCAGTTCGTGACCCATTTCGGTGGCACGAATGGTCACTGCTCCACGCTCAGCCAGGAGACGTGAGACGGCAGTCTTTCCGGCACCGATACCGCCGGTTAGGCCAATACGGGCGGCACGTGGTGGCGGCGGGAGTTCAGGGATTTCCACATCATGCTCGCGGTGGGCATGCGAATGGGAATGGGAGCCGGCCCGGTGTGCGTGCACAGCACGATCGGAAAAGAGTTTCTTCATAGCCATACTTTATCAACTTTCGATACATGTATGTATCGGAGTGGGTGATTGCCACCTCACACAACAAGCAAAACCATTTCACCCGATACATCCTCTGTTCTACAACACGAAACATGTCACGCGCTATTCACCTACTTCCAAATACCTCCCCAAAATGACGTGTGGCCCGAACCAATTGGTTCGGGCCACACGCAGAAGGCTTAATGGTATCCGCTAGGAATACGCCTGATTATTAATGAATCAGTTGCCAGTGAGCTTTTCGCGAAGAGCAGCAAGTGCCTCGTCGGAAGCGAGAGTGCCAGTTGCCTCCGCAGGAGCAGAGGAGTAGGAGGTGTTGGCAGCGGGTGCTGCAGCAGCCTCTTCGCCTGCTTCCACGTCGATCTCGATTGCCTTAGCAACCTGGGCCTTGTGTGCTTCCCAGCGAGCGTGAGCAGCAGCGTATTCCGCTTCCCAAGCCTCGCGCTGTGCCTCGTAGCCTTCGAGCCATTCGTTGGTCTCGGGATCGAAGCCCTCGGGGTACTTGTAGTTGCCCTCTTCGTCGTACTCAGCGGCCATACCGTAGAGGCTGGGATCGAACTCTTCACCAGAG
This sequence comes from Actinomyces vulturis, assembly GCF_001687305.1. Lineage (GTDB taxonomy): Bacteria > Actinomycetota > Actinomycetes > Actinomycetales > Actinomycetaceae > Actinomyces > Actinomyces vulturis. The sequence goes on along the minus strand of NZ_KV700386.1, from coordinate 183,704 downwards.
GGATCCACGCCTTCGTTGGCCTGCTTGAGGGACAGGGAGATGCGGCGACGCTCAAGGTCAATATCGATGACCTTCACGAAGACCTCGTCACCAACCTTGGCGACCTGCTCGGGAACCTCAACGTGACGCTGAGCGAGCTCGGAGATGTGAACGAGTCCCTCGATGCCGTCTTCAACACGAACAAATGCGCCGAAGGGAACGAGCTTGGTGACCTTACCGGGCACGACCTGGCCGATGGCGTGGGTGCGTGCGAAGGTCTGCCAGGGATCTTCCTGGGTGGCCTTGAGGGACAGGGAGACGCGTTCGCGATCGAAGTCCACATCGAGAACCTCGACGGTGACTTCCTGGCCAACCTCGACAACCTCGTTGGGATGATCGATGTGCTTCCAGGACAACTCGGAGACGTGAACGAGACCGTCTACGCCACCAAGGTCCACGAATGCACCGAAGTTGACGATGGAGGACACAACACCGGGGCGAACCTGGCCCTTCTGGAGGGTCTGGAGGAAGTTGGTGCGAACCTCGGACTGGGTCTGCTCAAGCCATGCGCGGCGGGAGAGGACCACGTTGTTGCGGTTCTTGTCCAGTTCGATGATCTTGGCTTCGAGCTCACGGCCAACGTAGGGCTGGAGGTCACGCACGCGGCGCATTTCAACCAAGGATGCGGGCAGGAAGCCACGCAGACCGATGTCGAGGATGAGACCACCCTTGACGACCTCGATAACGGAGCCGGTGACAACACCGTCTTCTTCCTTGACCTTTTCGATGGTGCCCCAAGCGCGTTCGTACTGTGCGCGCTTCTTGGACAGCAGGAGGCGACCTTCCTTGTCTTCCTTCTGGAGGACAAGAGCTTCGATTTCATCGCCAACAGCGACAATCTCGTCAGGATCGATGTCATGCTTGATGGACAGCTCACGAGCGAGGATGACGCCCTCGGTCTTGTAGCCGATATCAAGAAGAACTTCGTCGCGGTCGACCTTGACGACGGTGCCCTCGACGATGTCACCATCGTCGAAGTACTTGATGGTTTCGTCAACGGCTGCGAGGAGTTCCTCGGTAGAGCCAATGTCGTTGACGGCAACCTGAGCGATGCTCGGCGTGGAGGGCGTAGTAGTGGTCATTGAGTAGGTGCTCCGAATACGGACTAAATGTACGGACGAATAGTTACCACATACCCCACTTTGTCACTGTTGGTCCGGTCCAACGAGTCACTCCGCTGAACCTCAGATACAGAGGTTCTAGGGCATGCCTGGCCTACGATACCAGGTTTACCGGAATTATCCGCCACTGAGAGGCATCCCTATCAGGCTGATAGGCGCGTAAGTTTGCTCACGTTAATCGTGTGCAGCAGCCTTCCAATTGGGGCCCACGCCAACGGATACATCAAGGGGCACGCTCAACTGTGCAGCCCCCTCCATGGCCTCACGGACAAGAGCCTCAACCTGGTCCTTCTCACCCGGAGCAATCTCCAGGATAAGTTCATCGTGAATCTGCAAGAGTAAGCGGGATTTCAACTCATTGGCAACCAGTGCGTCATCGACGCGAATCATGGCAACTTTGACGATATCTGCGGCGCTTCCCTGAATCGGCGCATTGAGTGCTGCGCGTTCCGCAATCTCACGGCGCGGACGAATGTCACTAGTCAAGTCAGGCAGGTAACGGCGACGGCCAAGCATCGTTTCTGTGAAGCCGTCTTGACGAGCGCGAGCCACCACAGTTTCCAGATACTCTTGGACCTTGCCGAAACGTGCGAAATAGCGATCGCGCAGGGCACGCGCCTGAGGCACGGAAATTCCCAGTTGGCGCGACAGACCAAAGGCACTCAGCCCATAGGCCAAGCCGTAACTCATGGCTTTAATGTGCGAACGCTGTTCGTGGGTAATCTCCTCCACCCTCACGCCGTGAACCATTGCTGCCACATAGCGGTGAAGGTCTTCGCCGGAATTGAAAGCGTCAATAAGAGCCTGATCTCCGGACAGGTGAGCCATGAGGCGCATCTCAATCTGGGAGTAGTCCGCGGTCATGAGAGATTCGTATCCCTGGCCCACCACGAAGGCCTCGCGGATGCGGTTGCCTTCTTCGGTGCGTGCGGGAATGTTCTGGAGGTTGGGTTCTGTTGAGCTCAAGCGCCCCGTAGCAGCAACAGTCTGCTGGAAGGTGGTGTGAATGCGTCCATCGTCAGCCACGGCTTTGCGCAGGCCCTCAACGGTTTGCTGCAACTTGATCGCATCACGGTGCTCAAGAAGATTCTTGAGAAAGGGGTGGCCGGTGGTCTCATACAGGGTGGCCAGTGCTTCAGCGTCAGTGGTATATCCGCGCTTGGTTTTGCGTGTAGGAGGCATCTTCAAGTCTTCGAAGAGAATTTCTTGAAGTTGCTTGGGGCTGGAGAGGTTGACCTTCTTGCCACCCGCAGCTTCCCAGGCACCTTCCTGCGCCGCTTCTACGCGCTGGCGCAACTGCTCCACGCGGGAGTTAAGTTCATCCATATCCGCGGCGATGCCTGCTTGTTCCATGTCGCCAAGGATTCGAGATACCGGCATCTCCACGTCGTCATACAGCGGTGTGGCACCGCGATTCGTCATGCGTTTGTCGAATGCCGCATACAGGTCAGGAAGGACAGCAGCACGCAGGGCGGCCAGGTGTGCGCGGCGAGAAAGCTGTTGACTTTCCCCCTCACCATAGTTTCTGCTGACTTCTTCGCTCCACTGAGCCACGGCTGCCTTTCCGCGACGGCTTCGATCAATTCCGCAGCGGTCGGCAAGGTCCACCCCACCCTTTGTTTGGCAGAGTTTTTCAGTATCAAGAGCGCCATCATCAGGATCTCCCACGTAAGCAGCGATGCTGACGTCTTTGCATGTGGCCGGAAGTTCCAGGTCGAGTGCCCACAAGTCGTGGCGCACTGCCTTGGAATCGAGGGCTACGAAGTTAATGTCCTCGCAGGTAACCAGTGCTGCTAAAGATTGGAAGTCAGCGTCTCCAGCCAGTTCGCCGTCACGGGCCATGGCGACAAAATCGCGGTCAAGGACCACAGCACCCGCTTCACTGACGAGGCTGATAGGCCCCCACGGCTGGCCGTCACCTATAAGGCCACGTCCGGTATCGATAGCGACTACTCCCCCAGCTTTGGCCATCGCGTCGAGCACGGCAGGAGCTTGGGATTCGGTAGCAAACATATCGAGCAGGCCAGAATCTTCACTGACCACAATATGCTGATTCTCCAGGCGCTTGAGACCATCAAATGAGATCCCTAAATCATCGGTGACCAGTGCGGTGCGGATGGCTGCTTGGCGGGCCTTTTCTTGAGATGCCTGCTTGGCCGCCGCGTCCCTCGCGGTTTCTTCAACCGGCTCATTTCCCCCCTCAGCAATACCGGTGGTGCTGGAAGGCACAGAAGCGGCGTCATTGGAAAGCACAGTGACGGTACGGCCACGGATGGTGCGGAATTCCAATTCATCACACAGTGCGTTAAAGGCTTCCCAATCGGGAGTGCGCATAGTCAGGTCGTGAGAGACCTCCACCCCCAGGTCGAGAGTAGCGACGAGTGCATTAAGGCGGCGGTTACGTTCAACGTCCTCACGGTGATCGCGCAGGGACTGACCGGCTTTCCCTTTAATCTCGTCCGCATGGGCAAGGACGCCTTCCAAATCGCCGTACTGAGCGATCCACTTGGCAGCAGTTTTCGGACCGACGCCGGGTACACCAGGCAGATTGTCACTGCTCTCTCCCACCAGGGCAGCTAAGTCAGGATAGTGCGTAGGGCTGACGCCATACTTGTCCTCCACAGCCTTCTCATCCATACGTTTAAGCGTGGAAACCCCTTTAATCGGCCAGAGCACAGTGGAGGTCGGTGTGATGAGTTGGTAAGAATCGCGATCACCAGAACAGATGAGAACGTCCATGTCAGCTTCGCGCCCCTGACGGGACAATGTGGCAAGAATGTCGTCCGCTTCAAAATCCTCGCAAGTGAGCCAGGTGATGCCCACAGTGGAAAGCATGCGTTGGATCAGTTCAATCTGCCCCTTAAATGCTTCAGGAGTATCAGGGCGGGTGCCCTTGTATTCGGTGTATTCGCGGGTGCGGAAGGTGCCGCCGGGTAAGTCGAATGCCACGGCCATGTGAGTGGGTTTTTCCGTGGACACCAGGGTGAGCACCATGGACAAGAAGCCATGCACGGCATTCGTATGCTGCCCCATGGAGGTAGTAAATCCTTCGGGCGGAAGCGCATAGAAGGCACGGAAGGCCATGGAATGGCCGTCGATGAGGAGAAGTCGTGCGGACTGGGCTTGGGAGGTAGCGTCAAGAGTGCTCACCATGACAGCCTAAAGGTATGAGCCACTCCTCCGCTGCCAGCCAGGCCGATTTTTCACCATCCGCCGAGTCCTCATGGGATGAGCAAGAACGCGGTACTCTCATGGAAACCCTCCACATGCGCGTACTTGAGCGCAGTGCTGAGCGCACGGTTGTCACGATGCCTGTTGATGGTGCCTTGCAGGTGGTAGGCATCGTTCATGGCGGGGCTAGCGCTGCACTCATTGAGACGGCTGCTTCCGTGGCTGCTCGTGAGGCGGCACCACAAGGACACGTGCCCGTGGGTATGGAACTGCATGTCAATCACATCAAGGCGGTTCGCGAAGGCTCGATCACTGCGACCGCTTCACCTGTTCATTGTGGTGCACGAAGCGCCTTGTATCGGGTGGATGTACACGATGGTGCCGGTAACCTCATGGCTACCGGCACCTTGCGCAGTATGTTTACGATGGTGAACTAGCAATCGGAAAGAGTGAGCATCGTTCCGACGCGCTCACACCCGTTGGGGGTTCTTACTAACGTTCAGTCTGCTGAATCAGCGCTATCTGCCGAATCAGACGACGCCGGGCTGACTGCCGAGTCTGGGCTGTCTTGGTCAGCGGGGCGGGCTTTTGTCTTTTTCGGAGTTTTCTTAGCTCCCCCACCGACCTGCTCAATAACCGCGTCAGAGACTTCGCGCATAGTTAGTCGACGATTCATCGAGGTCTTCTGGAGCCAGCGGAATGCTTCAGGCTCAGTTAGACCCATCTTCTCCATGAGCAGTCCCTTAGCACGATCCACACGCTTTCGAGTTTCGAAGCGTTCAGTGAGATCGAATACTTCACTTTCGAGACTAAGGATTTCCTCATGACGGGAAAAAGCGATTTCGAGTGCCGGAATGAGGTCAGCGGGGGTGAAAGGCTTCACTACATAGGCCATGGCTCCTGCTGCGCTGGCGCGCTCGACTAATTCCTTCTGGGAGAAGGCGGTCAGCATGACGATGGCGCAGGAGTGATTCTTAAGGATGCGCTCAGCTGCGGTAATACCGTCCATGACGGGCATTTTCACATCCATCACGCACAGGTCAGGGTCAAATTCGTCAGCGAGACGCACAGCTTCTTCACCGTCGGCGGCTTCACCAACAACCTCAAATCCGGCGTCAGTTAATGTTTCTACGATATCTAAGCGAATTAGCGCTTCGTCTTCAGCGACGAGTACGCGACGCTTTGTTGCTTCAGTGCTCACGGATACATAGTGTACTCACCTTATGAAAGTCTTTTAACCGGTTAGTGTCCGTGAATCGTGAGAGTTCTGTGGAGTTTCTAGTTGGACTTAAGACGCATTAGTCGCTACAGTTACTGAGCAGTTCGATTGAGAACGCCTCCTTGCCGGGTTGGCGGAATGGTAGACGCGACGCACTCAAAATGCGTTGTCCTTACGGGCGTGTGGGTTCGAGTCCCACATCCGGCACTGTTAACACAACGGTGGGCCCGATGCTTTAGGCATCGGGCCCACCGTCTTCTTCACCCATCCTCTGTGTCCCGCCGGTGCTCACATCACCGGTTGTGTGAAGAAATCTGGGGTGATGGGCTATTCGGGGCTCGCTGGGGAATCAAGGGTTGGAGCACAAGACGTTTGTGCACTTAGGCATCTCACCGGAGTACACGGAAGATCGGTGTTATCTTCGTCATAGACTGTATGAATAGCCTCTCCATCCGACACATGCAGGTCGTGGGATTTTTCTTGCGTGGTGTAAACAGCCGATTGTTCATCGGCAAGCATCGTGGGCATTATGCTTTGGGGATTTTTTTGGCTCTCTTGGCCTGACGGTGGGTGATAACGCTGTCCAGACTGATGCGTTTCTCCAGTGGAATGCCTAGTTCTGTGACGTTGAGCGGTGAAGAAGGAGAACATGCCTTCACCTTGCCTTATACGCTGCTAGGCGGCAATGGGGAGAACTTCCCCATTGCCGCCCAAGCGGTATGCGTATTAGTGCCAGTAAGTTCACGATGAACTTACTCAGGCCATGAGTGTCAGCCGAGGTTGACCGGTGTACCCACGGTGTGAACACGCAGTGAGTTGGTAGAACCTGGAGTGCCCGGAGGCATACCGGCCACGATAATCACCTGATCGCCAGGCTGTGCAAGATTCTTTTCCTGAAGCAGTTCATCGACCTGGGCAACCATCTCGTCGGTGTGACGCACCTCGGGCACAAGGTAAGGCTGAACCCCCCACGACACAGCCATCTGATTGTAGGTGCTCTGCAACGGAGTAAAACTAAGCAGCGGAATGGGTGAACGCAGACGGGAGAGACGACGAGTGGTGTCACCGGACTGGGAGAAGGTCACCAGATAATCGACGTTAAGTTGTTCGCCCATTTCTGCAGCAGCGCGAGTCAAAGCGCCAGCCCATGTGGTGGGGTGAGAGCCGAGAGGAGCGATGCGTTCGCCACCGTTTTCCTCGACATTTTCGATAATGCGTGCCATTGTACGCACAGCTTCAATCGGGTAGGCACCCACGGAAGTTTCACCCGAGAGCATCACTGCATCAGCGCCATCAAGAATAGCGTTAGCACAGTCGGAAGCTTCTGCACGAGTTGGTCGGGGGTTGTGAATCATGGATTCAAGAACCTGAGTTGCCACGATAACGGGCTTGGCGTTGCGACGTGCCAGTTCGATGGCGCGCTTTTGAACCAGCGGCACCGCTTCAAGGGGCATTTCCACACCCAGGTCGCCACGGGCCACCATAATGCCGTCGAAAGTTTCGACGATATCGAGGAGATTGTCCACGGCCTGAGGCTTTTCGATCTTGGCAAAGACAGGAAGTCGCATTCCTTCTTCATCCATGATCTGGTGAACGTCTTCAATGTCCTGGGCATTACGAACGAATGACAGAGCAATAAGGTCCGCGCCGATGCGGATGGCCCAGCGAAGATCTTCACGATCCTTCTCGCTGAGGGCTGGAACACTCACAGCGACACCGGGCAGGTTAATGCCCTTGTTGTTGGAAACATAGCCGGGAACCTCAACACGGGTGACTACATCCGTATCCGTCACGGCAGTGACGCGAACAGCGACGTTTCCATCGTCAATGAGGAGACGATCGCCAGGACGGCAGTCGCCCGGGAGGCCTTTAAAAGTGGTGGAGCAACGCTTAACGTTTCCTAAAACATCGTCAGTGGTGATGGTGAATTCATCACCTTTATGGAGCATAACCTTCTGGTCATTGATGAATCGGCCCAGGCGGATCTTCGGCCCCTGGAGGTCAACGAGGACTGCCACTGAACGGCCGGATGCTTCAGCGGCGGCGCGAATGCGCTCAATAACTACTTCTTGGTCTTCTGCACGACCGTGGCTACGGTTGATGCGTGCCACATTCATTCCGGCATCGACAAGGGCTTGCACCTGTTCGGGCGAGTCTGTGGCCGGACCTAGGGTGCACACAATTTTGGCTCTACGCATACCCTAAGCCTAGGGCACGAAAGTACCTAAGGCACGTTAATTTCCCTATGTCACACGTTCAATTTCATGGTGTCGAACGCCAGGCTTGCTCAGTGATGACACACCGCGCACGAGCTGTGAGAAAAACCGGGTTTACCGTGTGACTAATTCGGAGGGTTCTACTTCCTGGGCACGCTGACGCATACCGGTGAAAACAAAACCGATCAGGCCAACACTCAGCACAATAAGCGAAGTCCATACGTTGAGACGAAGACCAAAAATGTGCTGGGCAGAGTCAATACGCAACATCTCAATCCATAGACGGCCACTGGTGTACACCACAACGTACAACCACATAACGCGGCCACCGTGAAGATGGAAACGCTTTTGGGCCCACACAAGGAAAGCGGCACCGGCTAAATTCCACAATGCTTCGTAAGCAAACGTCGGGTGGAACAGCGTTCCGGGAGCATAACCGGAGGGCATGTGGGCCACATCGATCTCTAAGCCCCAAGGTTTAGTCGTGGGGGCACCAAAAAGTTCTTGATTGAACCAATTACCAAAGCGGCCCATTGCCTGAGCGATGAGCAGTGTGGGTGCAACAGCGTCAGCCAGTTGAGGGAAATTGATGCCACGCTTGCGGGTGTAAATCCATGCGGCAAGAAGACCTGCTGCCACGCCTCCCCAGATCCCTAAACCACCTTCCCAAATCAAGGGAATGCGTGTGAGATCACCGTGAGGACCAAAATAGGCATCAGGGCTAGTGATGACGTGGTAAATGCGGGCACCAATAATGCCCACGGGGACCGCCACAAGGCAGACGTCAAGCACCACATCTTTTTCTCCGCCATCGGCACGATAGCGCTTATCTGACCACCAGACAGCCACCATGATGCCAGCAAGGATGCACAGCGCGTAGGCACGAAGAGGAATCGAGCCCAAGTGCCACACTCCCTGAGATGGCGAAGGAATTGAGGTGGCCATCATGGCTGACAGGGACATGGATTACCTTCCGTGACGAGAACGCGCAGACTGGCAAAGTGCAGGGTGAGCCCCTGCGGCAACCAGTTCGGCAACAAACTGGTGCGGGTCAGCAGAGCGGACCACTGCTTCACCCACAATTACCACATCGGCACCGGCCCGAGCATAATCCATCACGTCATGGGGTCCGCGAACACCACCCTCAGCGACAGACACCACCGAAGGCGGTAAGCATTGGGCTACGCGCTCAAACAGATTACGTTCAATATCGAAGGTGACCGGATCACGGGCATCCACAGCAATAATTTGAGCACCAGAATCCACAGCAATCATGGCTTCGCCAGTAGTTCGCGCTTCAACGACCGCAACCATGCCCAACGAATGGGTCCGTTCAATCAAAGATTCTAAAGCGATGTGTGGCAGGGCTCGCACTTTAAGAAGAATAAGGTCAGCTCCGTGGGCACGCGCCTCATGGACCTGATAAGGGGTGACAATCATGTCATTGACTAGAACAGGAGCATCTACAGCTGATCGGACGGCATCAAGATCGGTCAATGAGCCACGGTAACGCGTACACTCGGTAACCACACTGACTGCCACCGCTCCCCCAGATTCGTAGAATCGGGCCAGCATACCGGGGTCCCCCACACCACTAATGTCGGCGAATGTGGCAGTTGCTCGCTTAACTTCAGCGATGACGTGAACCGTTGATCGCGAACGCCGCAAGGTATCAAGGACAGGACGCGCTCCGGCAATGCGCTGCTCTTTTTCCTTCAGATCATCAAGACTGATCTGTTGTTGACGCTGATGAACGGCAGCACGAACGCGGGCTATGTCCACGACGCTTTCGTTCATCTTCCCTCGCTTTTCAATGACTTAACCGCTTAATAGTGACGCTTACCACCATAGGAAAGCAAATCTCGTCCGGATAGTGAATAGACGTGTGCGCGCCGGCAAAGCCGGCGCGCACACGAGTCATCAAAGACAATGATAGCGATTCGCGGTGAACCGCCGGACTGTCAATCAAACAAGGTTAGGATCCTTGCGGACGAGGATGAGAATGAATTCAACGAATGACCACAGAGCGTTGATGATGCCAATTCCATAGCCCAAGCCGAGGAACAGAGCGACAGGACCAAGTTCATCGCTTGGTACTTCACCGTTAGGACCAGTGGCATGAGCACCGACATATACAAAACCTGCAATCACCAGAGCAAAAGCAATGACGGCCAGCACGACGTGAATGATGCCGAGAGTCTTCTTACCCAGGTAGAAGTCATGGACACCAATAGCGCCAAGGAAGAAAGCAAACAGTGCTGCGGCGGTCTTGGACTTGGGAGCAGTGGCAGGGTAGCCATAGTTCTGTCCCGAGTATGGGGCGGGGTTGTACGGGGCGGTCATAACAGACTCCTCAACTTATTCAGAATGACTTCTCATTCACTGTGACGGATAGACCCTATCAAAAACGGTGATGAATTCACGAGTATGTCTCGGTTTTCCTACGGGGAGTTCTCCCCTAAGTATCCGGCTAACACACGCCATAAATCCTCAAATTGCTTCGCATGGAATCAGCGAGTCATCCATTCGGTGGGCCCCAGGCGCTCAGACAAAATCGGTACCAAGTCAGGAATATTCCGAGCCACTCCAAACGCAATTAGCATCATGGCCGCAACCATGATGGTTTTCACGGGAAGCACAGGCAGGCTCCGTACTGGCGTTTGACATGCCACCCATATGCTCATGGCAATCAGCCCCGGAACAATAATGAATGCAGCAGGGTTGTACCCCCACGCCTCGCTCCATTGTCCGTGGCACATAGCATGAAGCGCACGAGTACCTCCACACCCAGGGCACCACAACCCAGTCGCATAGTGAAACGAACAACCCGGGCCTTGAGGAACGCTCACAGATACACGAGCGATCGCTATGGCAAGCACACCAATAGGAAGAATTGACCAGAAACGATCGTACATGCTGTTCAGCAAGTGACGATTCATGGTGTTCTCTCTTTCCTTGCGGTACTACTCGCCTGTACTACCGTCGATCTGTCATCGTAAGCGTTTGCAGTGTTGTCCGCCCGCGATGAGGCTGATGTGTAATGATCCGTGAGTAAATTCTTCCCTGCCCTCATACGTGTAATGAGTCAAATTCACACGTATAACGAGTCGGGTTAATACATGAAGAAAAAGGTCGACCCCAGAGCAACACGCACGATCAGTAGAATAATTCCGCCGGTTAATACCACAGCGTTCAAAATAAGGCCGCCTAGTGTCACGCCTTCATTACTGGCTTCGCCCTTATTACATGCTTGATGTCCAAGTATCCCCAGGATCAGACCAACGACTTCAGTAATGAGCAACGAGCCACAGCATAGGAGTGACAAGAAGCCTAGAACCAGGCTGACAATGCCCATCCAGTCCTTCTGCGTGCTGGTACGAGTGGGATAACCCAGGTTTACCTGGGGTTGTTGAGGATAGGCAGTGGCGGCAGGATGCGTTGGGAATGACTGTCCTGTAGCGGGGTACTGCTGATTATTCATCCCCTGGAAAGTGCCCTGTGCCCCCGCGTTGGGTTGTCCTAAATAAGCCGGAGCAGAATAGCCCTGTCCTGCTTGAGCATCATAAGGGGGCACAGGAGGCATCGGGGATCCCATTCCCTCATATCCGGGGTACGTTGTAGGACTCACGTTGGTTCCACGGTCATAGGTACCCGTACGGTAAGGATCTGCTGGCGAGGCCTGTCCATTACCCGGGTCAAAGTAGCCCGATCCACTCACTGTCTCTTGGTGCTGGGGAACCACAACGGTGGGATCATCGGGACTAGGGGTGTTGTGAGGGAGCCAGCCGTTAGATGACGACGGGTAGTTATCGTTCATAAGAACCTCGCGTGGGTGAGATATGCCTAGGTATAGCGTACCTGTCTCGTTCTTCATGACGCTGCAAGGTAAGATTCTCCATCATGGTGAGTTCTCCCCTACTGAGCAGTCCTCGTTATTACAGTTAGTCGTGTGAACGTTCCTCTCTCATGTCAGTGGGCTGAGTTTCTACGCCGTGGTATTCCCTCGCGCCAGAGTCTTTCCTCGTTAGTGCAGAAAAGGTCATGGCATTGTGTCGACCTGGCTGGCAGTGATGAGTTAATCCAGACTATTTGTCGCAGTCAACCTGATGCCTTTATTCATCTAGTCCTCATTGATGGATTTAGTGGTTCAGGAAAAACGACGCTAACTGACGCTGTACTAAGTGACAAAATTCCGCGAACAGTTCATCGGATTGCCGTGGACTACTACGTTCATGGTTGGGATGCTTTACACGATGCTGTTACCGCTATTCGATGTGAGTTAGAGAAATTACTGGCCTGGATTCGCGTATCCGTTGCCTCTTGCGAGAACTGTGCTACTTGCCTCACAGACTTTGCTTTTCCAGACGATTCCCATACGGTGGCTCTCGGCAGTTTCGATTGGGACATTATGGCATCGGGTGCTGAACATCGCTTCACGGTTCACCCCGGGGACGTAGTCATCATCGAGGGATGTGGATCATGGCTGACAATGCCCGTGGATCTCCACCCACAATCAGTGATGGTAATGGATATCCCTGGCCCCATCTCCGGGGGAACAGAATGCCTTACTACTCTTAACGAAGACGAAGAACAATTCTCTTCTCCCTCCACTGCCCAGCCGATGTCATGCCTGCGCCTGTGGATGAATACTCCCGCTAGTGAACGTGCCCTCCGAGTATCTACACGAGATTCCTATACTTGGCCACGCGAAGCGTGGGACCACACGCATAGAGATCTACTCACCGAACTCATTCATCGCGAACAGTGGCCACCGATTACGGAATCGGTGCCTGAGTAGTTTCTGGTTGAGCCAGAGGAGTGGGTGTGGGGGTCACAACCACCACTTCGTCAGTATCAGAACTAGGCTTCACCGTGGCGCCAGCATCTTTAGTGTGATCAATAGCCAGCACATCCATCACCACGAAAACAGGTTCGTCACCACGAGCTTGGTCTGGTGGGAGAGCCATAAGGACGCGAGATCCAACGGTGACGTCAATAAGATGCTGCGCTACACCTGTCATCGTGCCGCTCACTTCAATCACTGATGGCAGTACATCGTTGCCCCATGAGGAGGAAATCACGGCACCGGTATTCCAAGAGATGAGTGCGTAGCGGGCAACAATCGTAGAAGTATCCTTTACTTGCTCGCCTTCACCTTTAATAACGGTGGAGGCCAGTGCCTTTGTTGGAGGGGCTACACCAGACAGGTTTGCCGTCACCGTACCGTCAGGATTGAATACCAGTGGAGGCATGCCAGGTAGCGGATCTTGAGCCTCACCATCGGCCTGGAGGGGAAGCACATCAACGATGGTGATTTCTTCTTCAGTCGCTTCGCCTCCTTCCTGGCCTGCTGTGGCAGGGGCCCGCAAAATAATGCGTGAGCCTTGGTTGACTCCTTCGAGTCGCTTTGCCAGTTCATCACCAATAATGCTGGGTTCAAGCAATCCCACGTAAAGTCGGGTGCCGGTTTCTGTTCCAGTGGTGTTGGCGCCATCAGTTCCACTGAAAGTAGACACGCTTAGCAATGCGGGTTTACCGGCTTGAAGTGCCGGTCCTTCACCGTGGATAAGTTCGTCAGAAAGAACACCTTCAGTGGGGAGCAGGGGCGAATCGATTTGCACCACAGGGGTAGCACCGAGACGTCCGGCTACATGGATAATGTCATGAAGAGGAGAATCAGCCAGGACACCTGTTGGCGGCGGAGAGACAATATCCTGAACTCCGGGGCGTGCTTCGTGAGTAATACGCGTAATGGCAACGGGAATGACCATGATAAGAACTGCCAGAATTCCTGCGAGAACCATGGCTCGGCGTCCGCGGGGACGGGGACGGTGCAAGGTCGCAACGATAACGCGTTGAGGACCGGTTAACGGCGACGGTTCATTGATGACGCGGCTAGATTCGTCATATTCAACATCCTTAGGAACTACGTCAATAGGGTGCTCATCAGGCTCTACGGCCTCAATAAATTGTTGTCCATCAAGGACATCAGGGACGGGATTAGTGACCTCAGTATCTAAAGACTCAGCGGGTGCATCACCATCAGCGTTACCAACGTTCGAAGTATCGACACAAGGTGTGGCACACTGAGTTTCTCCAGTGTTCTCAGAATCTTCGACAGCAGCAATATCGACAGATTTGCTGGCCTCGCTTGCTTGTTCGTTTAGTTCCTCAGTATGTGACTGTTGATCGTGTGATCTTCCGTCCTCCGTGGTATTCACATCAGAGAATTCCTTGTGAACGGTGTCCTTAGAAGTATCCTGCTGGCTACTAGGCAAAGCAGGAGTCACAGCATCGCGAAGGTCATCTGTAACAATGGCATCGTCGTTATTTTGTGCTTCGAGGGCAGCTTTTTCGGCGGCGCGTTCGAGTGCGCGACGCTCACGACGGGTCAAGGGACGCCCATCAATGTGAGTCGGAATTTCTGCGGCAGCATCAGAGGCTTCCTGGTGGTAAAACACATCAGATATGCCCGATGTTCTAGCGCTCTGCGGGGAGCGCGCACTGTGAGAACCAGAGGATAAAACGGGGAAATCAGTATGGCAGGAGGAGGGGGGTAAGTGTACGTGAGAAGGAAGCGGGGAATGATCGTGGGCCTCACGCACGTGTTTTCGCGCCATCACTCCCCCTTTCTTCATTCCGATGTTTTACTCACATTCATGCGAGCATGCCTACGCGCACTAAAGCACGCAGCATACAGGGCATTTTAAGCCCACGGTGGTGGTGGCGGGAGGCGATGATTAACACACTCAGCGAAACTCTCAACCTCGGTTGCCTCCACTGACCAAGGGTTCATCATACGCAAGACCCGATGAGTACTCGTTCTATGATCAGGCAAACGCATACTGGTCCATCCCGCAGTGATGACTGTTCCAGATGCAAGAGCATCACGAATCAACTGGCCACGTACTATAGCGCGTTGAGAAAAGTTCTTATCGGGGTGCTGATAAGCATCCATGATTTCTTGCTTGAATGTTCGAAATAGTCCTGCCTGACGCAATGGCTCAGTCAAGCCCTGTGGACCCACATCGTGAAAAGCCAGGAGAGTGCGCTTGACAAGAGGATCATCCCAGGAACAGTGATGGCGGCTCATCACTTCTTGACACAGCCGATGTGTAATCAGCCATTCCCACTCGTGTTCAACCTGATCGTAGAAACCTTGTTCACAGGCGAGAATTGAACGGTGCCATAAGTCAAAGACCACATCATCCATTCCGGTGATATTCATGCCTTCGCATGCGTGATAAACACGTTCAAAAATTACGCGTGCAAGATCAATGGCTTGCATGTGCTTTCCACACCGCATTATAAAAACCGTGGTGCCCAAAGAAGTGGACGGCGTCCATTCTTCAGCATTGAGATCTTTCAGGGCACGAAGCGGATAAGTAAGCGTCAAGTCTGCGGTTTCCATTCCCTGGTCAAGTGCCGCAAGGAGCAGTATGGTGGAACCTACCGCAAGCACCAATGGTGCTGGTGTCATTGTGCTGTCGCCGCTAATGACATGAAGTCTACGGAAACGCTCAGAATCTGCGTGTGCTTCATCGCGAGTGTTAATGAGCGGTCGCGAACGCGTGGTAGTTGCCGATTCTACGTGGTGAAGAAAGGGGGCCCGTGCTGAACGGCGCCACCCACGAGCAGAAACATCTCCGGTGGAACACCACAGAGTTCGAAGAATAAGGTGAGTAGCCACCACGTCACTCAGATGCGGTGAAAAACCATGAGGAACCATATAGTTCTCGTGGAGGCCAAAACTATTTCCCCATGAATCAGCATTCGTTTTAATGACATGAAGGCGCTGACCTAAGCCTTGTCGATCAAGTTGATTCTGAGCACGCTCCACCATGCTAGCCACGAGCATATCGCCCCGTTGATGTTCACCAAGAACACCCTGGAGAGTCAAACATTCCGCTGTAGCATACTCAGGGTGGTCTCCCACATCGAGGTAGAGTCGGCCACCAGATTCACAAAACCTACTTGGTCCGCCCCAGCGCCGGGACACCTCTGCAAACATCAGTGCTGCTGCTTGGGAAGAATCCATTCCTGGTTTCGTATGGCGTCCAGCAGAGAACTCACATGACGCAGTGGTCGATGGATGCGTCGTTGCGGGCGTACACACCACTCCGTATTCGGTTTCAATGCCCACGATACGCGGACCTTCAAACCCCTCGGGATGGTAAGTAACAGGCGTTGACATCATGTGGTGTTACTCGTCGTCGGCTCCGAGAATAGGTGTGGAATCGTCGGGTGCTTTAGCGGCACAGTCACGTAGGACCTTGCGGACCTTTTTATCAGTGCTAGTGCGTTCTTGAACGTCTTCACTCACCCAGTAACCCGATTCATCGTAAGCACCACGTGCAGGCGGGCGTTTGCGTGTAAGCGGAGCGCTACCTGGTGCCAGGCGGCGTGCAGTGATGAGGAAACCGGTGTGTGCAACCATGCGGTGGTCAGGACGTACAGCAAGGCCATCAAGATGCCAATCACGCACCATAGATTCCCATGCTTGAGGCTCAGTAAATACTCCGCTGGCACGCAGCGCTTCCGCCATGCGAGAGAATTGGGTAACGGTGGCAACGTAAGAAATGAATACACCGCCGGGGGCCAAAGCATGAGCTGCTGCGTCAACATTCTCCCAGGGAGCAAGCATGTCCAACACAATGCGATCGATGGAACCTGCTTCGACATGTTTCATCACCACGTCGTCAAAATCGCCGGTACGCAATTGCCAGGCGCGATGATGGCGACCAAACCATGAGTCAACATTTGATGCGGCGATTTGAGCAAAGTCTTCACGACGTTCAATCGATAGCAAATAGCCGTCTTCGCCGATAGCGCTTAGAAGACTCATCGTCAATGCGCCAGAACCCACACCAGCTTCTAGGACTCGGGCACCTGGGTAGATGTCAGCCATTTGAATGATCTGACCAGCATCCTTGGGATAGACCACCTGTGCCCCGCGAGGCATGGAAAGCACATAATCACTGAGCAACGGACGCATAATCAGTAGTTCATGTCCCTGCTCGGTGATGAGAACGGTTCCTTCCTCCTTCCCCACAATGTCACGGTGGTAAAAGTTTCCACGCACAGATTGGAAAAAGCCATGAGGATCAAGAACAAAGGTATACAGACGCTTTTTTGTGTCTGTCACCTGGACACGCTCGCCGTAGCGAAGAGGGCCACGGCGACCGGCCTGGCCGAGTGTCACACCAGGGCCTTGGTCAATCCATGAAGGAGCAGGCTCTGGAGCGAAGTGATCTGCCGGATGGGGATAAGTGTGTTCGTCAGTCATTATCGTTATCCTACCTATCGCTCACATTCGAGCACCCGAGGGGACCACGAAAATGGCACCACGGTCAAATTGGTTTCCTTGAGGCTGTATGAACAACCATCGGCAACATGATCGTGCTTGGCTCAGTGCTTGAACAGCATCCTGCCCGCGATAGTACTGAGAAAATGCGCGAGCGGGAACAACTTGGCTCACAGCGCTGGCAGGCATCGACCACATCGCTTGTCCCGCTTGACGAACTGAATCCATCGCCTGGTTATCAATAAACCCTAGAATTTTTCCACTTCTGTCTTTCACAAGGACAACGGAAATGCCCGACTGCAACGTGGAGTCAATAACGGATAGTGAAGTATCAGCGTCTGCCCATGAGACAGTTTCAAACTGAGAACGCAAATCAACACTGGAGTACTCACGCTGTTTCTTTGGCCCTGACAAGATTGCCCAGCATGCCTGCCCAATACTCATGCCCACAATAACAAGGATGAAGAGGCTAAACACATCAGGCTTTTGGTGCAACAAGACGACGGGACGCAACACCCACATCCACCCGATAAATGCGAGAACACCTAGGCCGCCAACAGCAGCAACTTTCAAACCCCAGTCGCGTCTGCCCGTCACTTGATGGACGATACTTGCCAGCGTCTGCCCACCATCTAGTGGCCAGCCAGGAAGTGCGTTAAAAATGGCAAGCATAAGGTTGATCCATGCCAGCGCCCACACGATAGTTCCCGCCTCAAAACTCCACATCCGTGTGTGAAAAATGGCCGAAAGAATCCCATATAACAGGGCATTCGCAAGCGGGCCTGACGCTGAGGTCAGTGCTGCTTTCCAAGGTGCTTCATTAGCGGGGACACGAAAACTTGTCCGACCTCCGAACAAAGTCAGTTCATAGCGCAAAGGAGTTCGCCCTACCAACATGCCCACCATTCCATGAGACAGTTCATGGCACAAAATAGATAGGGACAAACCCACGACTACTCCGATTACCACGATGATGGTGGTGGAAATGGGGGCACCAGAAGGGATAATTGCCGGAACGAAAGACATTGTGACGAGCAATGCAATAATAAGATTCGTCGGGGACACGAAAATCGGAGCCCCTTTGAGGGTGGCAATCTTCATGAATACTCCTGACGTGTAGCAATAAGAAACGTATGGCAATGAAAGTATGTAATTGCTGCCTTAGAGCCCCATGAGGACTTGAGCAGCGACAATTTTCGCGATCATGCCCAAGGCAAAAAGGGACACGTATCCGGCTTCGATGCGTGAATCAGAAACCATAGTCTGAGCCACGGAGAACACAGCAGGCTGAGCGGCAAGTCCGCTCATGGCACCGCAACTTCGTGGTGCGCTTTGCCCAAGGGAACGTGCCATGAGCAGAAAAACCAAGGCTCCGAGACTGGCCACAATCACAGCACCTACAGCGACAAGGGCACCGGTAGGGGTCGCAATTTGTGCCTTGAGAGCTGGACCACTGGCTAGGCCCACGCCTGCGAGGAAGAACAAAAGCCCCAACTGTCGCAACGCTACGTTGGTTGCCCGTGGCATGCTCCAGATAAAAGGACCAGTACGACCTGCCCACCCCAATGCCATTCCCACGATGAGGGGACCCGCTGCAGCACCGATAGTAAAGGATGATCCTCCGGGAAGCGGAACACGAATCAAGCCCACAAGAAAACCGATGGCTAATCCTGCGCCAACAGTCAGCGGATCGATTTCGCTAATGGAGCCTTCAGAATTACCCAGACGCGCTTCAACAGCGCGCATATTGTCTCGAGGAACCACCACTAAAGCACGATCACCAGCTTCAAGAATGAGATCATCACGACCGAGCAGATCTACGTCACCGCGACGAACGCGGATGATGGTGGCGTTATGGCTTCCCTGCAAATCAAGGCTGGCGATGGTACGGCCAATAACGGCTTTGCTAGAGACGGTCACGCGCTTAAAGTCCACTTCAGTTCGGTCGAAGAGCACATCATGCTCAGCAAGATAGCCCATCTGTTCCACAACTTCTGCGATACGCCCACCCGGACCTACCACCACAACACGGTCACCGGTACGTAAATGCTCATCGGGTTCAACAACACGTGTGGAGCCTTCGCGTGAAACCAGTGAGAGGCGTACTTGCTGGTCAAGAAGGGCAGGAATTTCGGTGATTTTTACGTCACGGTCAACGAAAGCGGTGAGGATTTCCAAGCCTTCAGCGTCCGGATCGGCGCTGTCACGGCCTGCTGGCCATTTGCGAGTCACGGCGATAGCCACAGCAATAATGGCAACCACGACGCCAATGGGATAGGAAATCGCAAATGCCGCTTGAGGATCTTGATTCGTGGCGGCGGCCATCACACTAGGAAGAGCCGGTGAGGCAGTCATAGAGCCAACGAATGTGCCCACCATAGAACCATTGCTCAGGCCCAGTGCAGCACCTACGGCCACGCTTGCTGCGGCGGTAATAATCACAGTAGCCAAACCCGTCAGGAACATGGGGACTTGGCGTTTGAGTGAGGAGAAGAACGTTGATCCTGCACTCAGGCCCACCATATAAGCAAACAGGGCCAATCCGAGAGCGGCTAAGAGGTCACGGTCATCACCCAAACGTGGATCAAGCATGCCAATGGCAAGTCCCATAAAGAGTGCTCCAGCAGTACCCAAACGAACCTTACCAAAGGGAATTGCTCCAAGAACCGCCCCCAAGGCGACCACAAGGAAGATCGTCATAAGGGGCGAAGCAACGAGCGCATCAATCACAACATTCACGGTGACATCCTACGGGCGCGTTAGTGTTAGCCCATGCATGAGAACGGCGATACCCCCTCCCAGACGGCGGTAAGAGACGCAAGTCATACGGGTCCTGGCGCGCATACCCCTTCCCGGGCAAGGAAACGCCGTGCGGCCCTATCCCCCTCACGAGCCAAAGATTTCATGCAGTGCCCGCTGCTTTTCCGTCTACGCACCATCGACCACATGCCTGAGCCCGGATCACTGGCCACGCATAAGGGAACAGTGGTCCACGGCGTCTTGGAAAGGCTCTATGACCTTCCCCCACATGACCGTACTGTTGAAGCGGCACACGAGTTACTCCCCAGCCAATGGGAGGCACACCAGGACAACAATCCCGACGTGTTTGACCTCTTCGATGACCCCGATGAGGTTGAGCCCTGGCTCGACGAAGCCCGGGCCCTACTCGAGACCTACTTCACCGTAGAAAACCCCACCTTCCTCCAGCCCGCTGAACGCGAACTCATGGTTGAGGTAGAGAACGAATCTGGACTGTTACTCCGTGGTTTCGTCGACCGTCTCGACATTAGCCCGCAGGGCGATATGCGCGTGGTGGATTACAAGACTGGCAAAGCCCCTAGCCCACGTTTCATGGAGGATGCGCTGTTCCAGATGCGCTTTTATGGGCTGGCACTGTGGCGTCTGCGCGGACGGATGCCACGACGTCTCCAACTCATCTATTTACGTGACGGCAAGGTCCTTACCCATGACCCCGTGGAGCGTGATCTGAAGCGGACCAGTGCAAAACTTGATTCTTTATGGTCAGAAATCGAACAATGCACTACCTCCGGTCGCTTCGCTCCGCGCCAAACTAAACTCTGCGATTGGTGTGCTCACAAGGCGCTATGTCCCCTGTTTGGTGGCACTACTCCCCCAATGAATGACGACGGCGCACGTCACCTTCTCACTGCCCATTCCTGACCACGTTGGTCACCCAATTCAGCGGCTTCTCGCTTCTCATCACACAGTTCAGTGCCGCTCATTGGGCGTGCCACCGGAGCGGACAGCCCCGTTCCTATTAGCGTGGTGCCATGAAGTCTCGCCGCCTTGGACGCACTAGCCTCTATCTCCCTCGCCTCGCGCTGGGCACCAGCGAATGGGGCCGAGCTATCAGTAAGGAAGAGGCCGTAGAAATCATGCATTTCTACACCATGGCAGGTGGCCATTTCTTTGACGTCTCCGCGCACGATCACACAGGAACCGGCTTAGGAATCCTCGGCGATTTGATCGATTCCCAAGTCGCTCGTGAAGACATCATCATCATGGCCCGAGGCGGCTGGCGAAAGTGGCGCCGCAATATAGGCTCCATCGACACGGAGTTAGGTACTGCTGCCCAGGACAATCCTTACGACCCGAAGAAACTACGGGTTACTCACGAAAACTCTCGCGCCACCCTCGCTCAAGAGCTTACCGAAACTCTCAACCACATCGGCACCGATTACCTCGACTTATGGATTGTCGATGAATTCAGCCCCTCGACATCGATTGAAGAGGTCGCTCATCACCTCACCATGGCTGTCAATAGTGGCCGCACCCGCTACGTGGGGGTGTGTAACTGGCCAGTCTGGGCCACAGTTCGACTAGCTGATCTTTTAGGAGGCGGTGGCGGTGGCAGTGGTTTACTTACCGGCCCAGGTCTAGCTTGCGCCTTGACCGAGTATTCACTCCTTCGCCGTTACCCCGAGCAGGAACTCATTGATGCCTCTCAGGCTTTGGGCTTTGGGCTGATTGGCTATGCTCCGCTGGCTCGTGGCGTACTGACTGGAAAGTACCGTAACTCCACTCCCCCGGATTCACGCGCTGCTAGCCAGTTTTATGCTCAGGAAATGAGCATCTACCTCACTGATGAAACTGATCGTGTAGTTGAAGCCTTATGGACTGCTGCTGCTGGACTTGATCGTTCTGCTGCCGAGTTGTCCCTAGCCTGGGCGCGAGATTCTTTTGGCATGTGCTCTACCGTGGTTGAGCCCCGTACTGCCACTCAACTCACTCAACTGCTACTAGCCGAGAACCTTGAGTTGCCCACGCAGATTCGTCACGCCTTGGATGAAGTTACGTCTCAATTCGTGCGGCCGTTCCCTGTTCCTCGTGCCTAATTCCCAACACACAACGGCAATGAGTTAGTCCTCGTCATCGTCGAAGTCGACGTCCTCAAGATCGTCGTCTTCGTCGTAATCATCATCATCGTCATCGAAATCATCGTCGAGGTCATCATCGTCCTCATCGAATGCTTCGAAGGGCAACTCAATACCGAAACTGGTAAACAGTGCATCGTCATAGGTGAAGAACGCATCTTGCAGTGCGTGCTCTGCCGAAACAACGGCAGGAGACAATTCATCACCACTTGAAGCAGCGTCAAAATGGGCCTCAAGAGCAGCAATGAGTCGATTCAGTGCGGACCGCGGATCGTTCGTCATGGACTAAGCCTAACGGTTTTTTCAGTGTGACAACATCGCTACGAAGAGAAAGGGCGTGGTCAGTGCATGAACTGCACTGACCACGCCCTTGAACACTGCGATCTCATTCCTTCGCCCGGGTATTAAGCCCTAGAAATGAGAAAACGTGTAAAACGTTCAGTCCTCAACCCCAAGGTGGGTACGGGCGTAATCGACGAAGAGATCCTCACCCTTAAGGCGAACAGTCTCTTCGGGACCAACCACGACTCGCACACCGTCCTTGAGAATCTGAGAAGCGCCGCCGTTTGGTCCGAGAGGAAGAACAACCCATTCCTTGCCGGGGGCGTAAATAGCGTTCGGTTCTTCACCGCGAATCATGGCCGCGATGTTCGCTGCTACAACTTCCGCGTGTGCGCGAGCTGCGTCAGCACGCTTGGATTCACGCACATCAGTGATATCTCCAATTGCCCAAACACAAGGATGGTCGAGCACACGAAGGTGATCGTCAACGCGGATAGTGCCGTCATAGTGACGAACCTCAGCGTAATCGCGGCCCAGGTATCCGGTTGCTGCAGAAGAACCGTAAGCACGGAACCACATATCAGCCTTAATCTGGGTGCCACCTTGCGTCATGACGCGGAAAGGAGAGAGCACACCAACATCAACAGGAGGCAGGTAGGACAAACTATCCCCAACCATGATCTTCACGCCGCGCTCTTGAAGTTGCTTGCGGATTGATTCACGTAGTTCAGGCTTGTAGTCACCCGAGGTGAGGATGTCCGGTCCGGACTCAAGGAGGGTGATTTCGATTTCGGGGAAATAGGAGGTGATTTCGCCAGCCAGTTCGATACCTACTGCGCCACCACCCACGATAAGGACACGGCCAGACTGCTTGAGATTGTTGTAGGCGCGCTCAATACGGGCTTTGGCAATGGCTGCACTGGACTCAAGGTGCTTAGCGGGGAAGGGATATGCGGTACCGGTAGCCAGAACGAGATGATCGGCTTCGATTTCCTCATCCATACCGGAAACGGACACAGAGGTGCCGTTAGTCTTCAGGACGGTGCCATGAATGACACGTCCGTTTTTTAGAAGATTGTCATAGGGGATGAAGATCTTTTCAGCCCACTCGGGGTCCACGGTGGCTCGCAACGCTGCTGCGTGGTTGACGAAGCGATCCTTCTGCTCGATGAGCGTAACTTCTGCAACCTCGTCGAGTGCTTTTGCTACAGCGATGCCGCCGTAACCGCCGCCCACAATGGTGACGCGTGCCATGTATTCCTCCAAGTTCATCGATGCAAGCACAGGGTGTGCTTATTCTCGGTAGGGGCGTTTGAGCCCGCCTATCCTTAGGCTATCGTGCCTCGGGGCTAAAGGCCTACCCCGTGAAGGCAGTGTTGGTGGATGAAATATGTCTTGAGCCCTATCAATATCATCTGACGCGTTAGACAAGATAAGAACCCGAACCGCTAACTCAGATACATCACTTCGCCAGGCGAAATACCTCTTACGAGGATACCCAGAGTTGTGCACAGACACTCCAAGCACTTGAGATCAATAGGATGAGGGGGCCTGACAGGACACGCCTGCCAGGCCCCTCATGTATTTGTAAATGTTGGCGTCCCATAACTCTCACAAGATTCTTGCCCTGATCTGCACAGCAAGCATGTGACGCTGCGTTTTTGTACTCAGCCCATCAGCATGGGCTAAGAAAAAACAAACCAACGCTGTGATGTGATTAGTCCATCAAACCGCGACGCTTGAGCAGGGGTTCAACTTGCGGGTCGCGTCCAGTGATATTGCGGTAGCCGACGAGCGGATCCCTGCTGTCACCACGGGAGAGGAATTCCTTACGTAATTTGTCTCCTGCATGGCGGTTGAGGCCTTCGTCGCTTACGCCATCCACGATACGTGCGCCGCCGTCGGTGGACTTCATCCATGCCACCATGTCAGCATCCATCACTTCACTCCACACGTAGGCGTAGTAGGCAGCGTCATAGCCTCCACCGAAAGTATGGGTGAAGTAGGACGAACGGTAACGCGGAGGCACGAGAGAAGCATCAATACCGACGCGTTCAAGAGCTTGGGCTTCGAATTCTTCAACCTCATGAGGATCAGTAGGCAACTGATCCTTAGTCACAGTGTGCCAGGCTTGATCCAACAGTGCTGCACCAAGGTATTCGGTGGTCTTATAGCCTTCGCCAAAGGAACCCTGTGCCCGCAACTGTTCAATAAGTTCGTCCGGAATACGCTCGCCGGTTTCGTGATGACGCGCGTAAGAAGCCAAGACGCGGGGGTTAAGTGCCCAAGATTCATTGAATTGGGACGGGAACTCCACCACATCGCGAGGCACATTTGCTCCGGCTGCGCTGGGATAGTAGGCCTCAGAAAGCAGGCCATGCAGTGCGTGACCGAACTCGTGGAATGCGGTGGTGACTTCATCCCATGTCAACAGTGCGCTCTGCGAACCTTCTTTGGCTTCCACATTGAGACAGTTGATAACGACAGGCTTGTCACCAGTCATCACAGACATATTGGTCAGTTCATTCATCCACGCGCCGCCACGCTTGCCGGGGCGCGCAAAGTAATCGCCAACGAACAATCCCAACACGGGAGCGGCATCTCCGTCACCGTCACGTACTTCCCAAACGCGGACAGAGGGATCGTACATATGCTCGGCGAGATCCTTACGCTCCACAAAACTCAATCCGTAAAGTTCGTGAGCGGCAAAGAACACACCGTCAATGACGACGCTCCATAGTTCAAGGTAAGGAGCCAGGGTGGCATCATCCACGCCGAAACGTTCCTTACGTTCTGCTTCTTCGTAGAACATCCAGTCCTGCGGGCCGAATTCACCTTCTTCACGCTCAGCCATGCGCTTGGCCAGCTGCTGAGCATCGCGACGAGCATTCGCCATCGCGGGAGTGACGAGACGGTTAAGCATGCCGTTGACTGCTTCTTCAGTCTTAGCAGCGGACTCGGCGGCCTTGACTGCGGCATGATTCTTAAAACCGAGCAGTGTGGCACGTTCGGCCCGCAACTGTGCAGTTTCTAGGAGTACAGCGCGAGTATCATTTTCTCCACTCAGGCCACGAGCCATGGATCGTTGAAGCAACTCGGTGCGCTCATTGTGATCGGTCATAGTGGCCAAGGCAGGGGTGTTGGTGAAACTCGCAGTTCCTGCTTCATGCATGGCATGAGTCGCCAGTGAGGAAAAGCGGGATTCGAGTGCAGTGATACGGGAATTAAGTTCACGCAAACGCTTGGCATCCTCACCGGTCAGGTTCACGCCGGCTCGCTCAAAGTCTTCAACCTGCAAACGGACTAGCCGTGTGGTCTCATCGTCCATACCGCCGGCTTCATCGAGAGCCTTGTAGCGGGCGTACATGCGCGCATCGAGGGTGAAGGTATCGAAGTGCTCGGAGAGTTCTGGAGCAATCTTTTCTTCCAGCTCATCGAGGTCAGGGCATTCAGTGGCAGAGGTCAGTGAGTAGAGAACGATAAGTGCGCGCTCGAGTAGATCACCGGACAATTCCACGGCTTTGACCGTGTTCTCAACGGTGGGGGCTTCCTCGTTGGAAGCGATGGCTTCCCATTCGGCGACCTGCTGAGCCATGCCAGCGCGGATGGCGGGTTCAATGTCTTCATGCTTGACGGCAGCAAAGTCGGGTAACTTGTGTTCCAGCGTCCAGGGCTGGGCAAAGCAGTTTGTTGACGGCAGTGTCTGTTCGTTACTCATGGTCTTATCGTCCCATGAATACCTGCGTTATTGCATAGCGTTCTCACCCAAAGAACACCTAGTAAACGAAGGTGGGGTAAGCAGATCTACACACTGCTTACCCCACCGGAAATTGGAAATGATGGAATTAGCTCCCCATCAGTCCAAGTGCTCAGGTGAGCGTTAGATTCCTCGAATATTACGCATATTCGAGGTTGCCATGGCCACTGCTTCACCGGCTCCACCGTTGAGCACGATCTTGCTCATGGCAGTAGCGAAGCCAATCATCTGCTCACCGGTAATTTCTGGGGGCAATGAGAGGGCGTTAGGATCGGTCAGGATTTCGACCAGGGCTGGACCCTGATGGTTGAAAGCTTGAGTGAAGGCGTCACGCAATTCCTTGGGATCACTGACGCGCTGGGCATGGAATCCAATAGCCTGGGCTAGTGCGGCGTAGTTGACGTCGTGAACATCGGTACCGAAATCAGGCATGCCGTCGACAAGCATTTCGAGTTTGACCATGCCCAAGGTGGAGTTGTTAAACACGATGACCTTGATAGGCAGGTCATACATCCGTGCCGTGACGAGTTCACCTAGCAACATGGATAGGCCACCATCGCCGGATACAGAGATCACCTGGCGGTCTGGGTAAGCTACCTGGGCGCCAATTGCATGTGGAAGGGCATTGGCCATGGATCCGTGGAGGAAGGATCCAATCAGACGTCGCGTGCCCAGGGGATCGATGTAGCGGGCAGTCCACACATTGCACATGCCCGTATCGGCGGTAAACACTGCGTCCTTCGCTGCCACTTCATTGAGAACATGGGCGGCATATTCGGGATGAATGGGCTTCTTATGCTCAACGTTGCGAGTGTAGTTACCCACAACATTTTTCATCAGTTTGGCGTGCTTCTTAATCTGGGCGTCCAGGAAGGAGGAATCACGCTTATCTTCAATGAGTGGAAGCACCTGCTCAATGAGAACTTTGACGTCACTATGAATGGGGAATGAGACGTTAGTGCGTCGTCCGAGTTTTTCAGCGTGGGAGTCTACTTGGACGGTAGCGGTGCCGTGGGGCAGGAACTGGTTGTAGGGGAAGTCGGTTCCCAGCATGAGCAGAACGTCAGCATCTTTCATACCTTCTGCGGCGGCGCCGTATCCGAGCAGGCCAGTCATACCGACGTCGTAGGGGTTATCCCATTGAATGAAATGTTTACCACGCAGGGTATGTCCGATGGGAGCTTTAAGTTTTTCCGCCAAAGCAATAACTTCATCGTGCGCACCTTCTACGCCTGCGCCGGCGAAGATGGCAACTTTCTTGACACGGTTGAGCAGGTGAGCCAGACCTTTGACGTCGTCGGGATGGGGAGCAATATGTGCTGTGCGTGCGGGTACCCATTGTGGTGTCGGTGCGGTGGCTTTTTGATCTGAGATATCACCGGGAAGGGTAACTACGGACACGCCGTTACTAGCCACTGCGTGACGAATGGCTGCATTCATCACACGAGGTGCTTGCTCCGGGCTAGAGACCATTTCACAGTAGTCCGAGCACTCGACAAAGAGACGATCGGGATGGGTTTCCTGGAAGTAAGTCTGGCCAATTTGAACACTGGGAATATGCGAAGCAATAGCCAGCACGGGTGCTCCGGTGCGCTGTGCATCGTAGAGCCCATTGATAAGGTGAAGGTTGCCTGGGCCACACGAACCTGCGCATACAGCTAGACGGCCGGTAAGTTGAGCGTCGGCTGCAGCGGCGAATGCTGCGCCTTCTTCGTGGCGGACGTGAATCCAATCAATTCCACCTTTTTTGGTTCCGCCTGTTTTACGTACGGCGTCAACGATGGGGTTAAGGGAATCACCGACAATGCCGTAAATCCGGTGAACACCGGCATCGACGAGTTGGGCGACTAACTGTTCAGCTACATTCATGATGGCTCGCTTTCTCAGGTGTTCACGTGATCGTGACCACTTAAGGCTACCCGTAGAGTGCAAAGGTGTCCTGTTATGCGCAATGCCTCAACGAATAATACAAACCAAGTGCGTGCGTGATATTGACAGCCGTTAACAGAAGGATGCAAAAGGACTATTCGCCTGATAGCAGGCCAAGCATACTGGCAACGTCAGGACGGAAATAGTAAGGACCTTTGAGGACTTTGCCGTCTTCGCGGTAGATCGGTTTTCCATCAGTTCCGAGTTTTGAGAGGTTAGAACGCTGAACTTCGGTGAGGACGGCAGCCAAATCAATCCCCATTTCAAGTGCCATGCCATAGATCACGTAGACGAGATCCGCGAGCGCATCAGCAGTTTCTACCGTGTCTCGGGAGTGATCGTCTGCGTCGAGGACTTTGCTGTAGGCGTTTTCCATCAACTCACGGGCTTGTGTGCCGTAAACGGCGCCTACGAGTTCAGCAAATTCTTCAGCGATGAGCCCCATGCGCATGTGGACACGGTCACGGTCTACATTAGGGCCGTCCTCGACGATGGGTAGGCCATAGGTGCGGTGGAAAGTACGCACCATGGCTTCGGGGTTGTCGCCTTCGCGTAGTCCGATGGGTTCCTGGGTAACGATGGGTGTGCTTTCCCCTGTGGTATGTCCACGTCCGGGGCCGTCCCACGGTGCGCTGGGGGTACGTTTGTCAGTGGGTAGTAAGGTGCAAATCCAATGGTCTTGAGGGAAGCCATGTGCCACGCTTCGACGCCGCACGGCGCCTTCCTTGGTAAAGCCCAGTTGCCATGCCAGTCGCCATGAGTCCCAGTTGGGTACTCCCTGATCAACATAGAGATCCCAGTGCAATGCGCTGGCATTGAGAGGACCTTGTGTATCGAAGGCCCAGTCAATGAGTGCGGTTAGTGCTGTGTAGGCAATTCCCTGGTCACGGTATTGCGGAGCCATCCATACGCCCAGGCAGGCAATGGGGCCCTCATGTCCGGACAGGCCGCGTGCTCGGGAACTGGCAGGTGCAGCGTCGTCACTGACAGCGGTGGGGGTTAGTTCAAGTGAGCACATGCCGGCAAGAGCAGCATTCTCTAAACTTCCTACACGGATAGCGAAAGTCAGAAGGGTTGAGTTTTCCCATCCGGGTTCCACGACGTTAGTGATGAAGGCGGTGGCATCATCACGGGTATAGGGCGAGGGAACTGTGGTCCATCGTTGAATAGCCGGATCCTGGCATGCCTCAGTAATCGCAGTTGCGTCCTGCATCGTAGGGGCACTCAGGGTGATGAGGTATTCGTCGTGGTTTTCAACGGTGATGACACAAGGTTCCATACGTTCATCATAACGATTCCTTTGCGTCCCACTAACCTTGCGCTCATGCGCACCCAAGGGAGCGAAGTGCGGCTTAGATAAGCAGATAACTTTTCAGTGAGCAGATGCCAACTGTGGTGATTTTCCGCGAAGAACAGGCCAGCCCAAGGCAAGGATGAGTCCGCCTAGCACACCGTAAACCAGTGCAACCCACAGGCCATGGACGTCTGCTGCTATCCCTACAAGAGGTGGAGCAATGAGAAGAATGACGCGGGCAAGCCACGAGGCGATGGTCAGGCCAAGGCCAGGCTTGAGTCCGGGTACGTCGTCGGCAGCGTGATAGATGATAGGGACCACCACAGAACAACCAACTCCGGCCACAGCCATCCCGATGAGGAATGGACCGACAGTGGGAAACAGAAGGCCCAGTCCCATACCGATCATGACAAGTACTCCCCCGCTACCCACCACGGCGCGCTCACCAAGAGCATCAATGACGCGATCACCCACGAGGCGGCCAATAATCATGGTCGATTGCAAGGTGACCACGCCCAGCCCCACACGTGAGGCTGGTGCTCCATAGTCAGCGAGAATAAGCGAAGACCAGTTAAAACCAACGTCTTCGGGAAAAATACCAGCCCCACCCAGCAGTCCAATAATCCCTAGCAGTCCTAGAGTGGTGAGGGTAAGCCCCTTACCTTGACCAAACTTCGTCGTAGTCAACGAACATGCTGGTCCCTCGTAACAAGTACAGGGGGCCTGGCGTTCTGCCGTTGACAGTCGGGAAGAGCCGCTTACCGGGGTGTGCTGCTGAGGCTGTCTCTCCCCACGTTCAACCAAATCGGATGCTGAGTGAGATAGTTCACCATCGGGCAAGTCGACATGGGTGGATTTTTCCGGACGATCTGCTTCGTCATCTCCCGGAAGTAACCAGACACGGGGCCCTAGCGACAACATGGCAATAAGTACAAACACTACGACCATGTGAATAGGCAGACTAATACCAGCTCCAGCAAATAATGACCCCATGGATGCACCGAACACTGCACCAAGGGACCAGGCAGCATGATAACTAGTGACGATGGATCGGCCCCAGTGGCGTTGAACGCGCAGGCCGTGAGCATTTTGGGCTACGTCTACCACAGCGTCCATGCCCCCGATCACCATGAGGCTAATGGCAAAAGCGAGCCATGAATGTGCCAGGCCTGCTCCGATAAGGGCCGTACCAATGATGAGCATGCCGATGGTAGCCACACGTGCGCTGGTGAAACGTGTAATGAGCCAAGATGCCGTCAATCCTGCGATGAGTGCACCCACGCCTTCTGCAGCCACGGCACTGCCAAAGGCGGCTTTGCTCAAATGCAAAGCATCAACCACTTCGGGGTAGCGAGGAACAAGGTTAGAAAAACCGATTCCATTAGCAAGAAAGATCAGGGAAACAGCAATGCGGGCCTTAACAAGTTCTGGGCCCACTGATATTTTCGGCATTTAGGCGCCACCGGGGAAACCGAGACTATGCCATGCGTGATAAAGACCGATGGCTGCGCTGTTAGCCAGGTTCAAACTGCGGTTGCCTTCCACCATGGGAATGCGCACCCGAGAGGTAATCTGTTCGCCATCCATAATCTCTTCAGGCAGGCCGGTGGGTTCTGGCCCGAACAGGAGGGCATCGCCGTCTTGCCACTCAATATCGGTATAGAGGACAGACGTGTGTGCGGTGAAAGCGTAGATATGACCGGGAATGTGCTTAAGGCAGGCCTCCCAGTTCTCGTGAACCATGGTGTTGGCCAAGTCGTGGTAGTCCAGGCCTGCACGCCGAAGTTTCGCATCGTCCATATCGAACAGGGGATTCACAATGTGAAGCCGGGCACCAGAGTTAGCGGACAGACGAATGGCAGCGCCTGTATTTCCGGGGATACGAGGTTCAAAGAAAATTACGTGCAGCACACGGGGTATCTTGCCACACTGAGGCTACTCCTGCGCGAAGATGGCATCTTCTTGATGTCTCATGCAGTGGCCGTAGTTCTTCGATGTTGCTGATGTCTTTATAAAGAAACTCTTGTTTCATGGAAAGCAAACGAATCTTCTTCCTCGCCCGCGCACACATCCGGGTGATCTAAGCACAAGAAGACAACGCTCCGCTTCATGCCGTGCATCAGGGTGATCTAAGCGCCACTTTCTTTGCCAGGAGATGAATTACTCTCTTTTAATCATGTGAGCTGTGCTCGACATGATGAAATCGATCCATGACACATTCATCAGCACTTACAGCCGAAAACCCTCAGGCTCAGAATTCTGAGCACGAGGCTACGCTCACCACTGCTGATCGTTGTGATGCGTGTGGTGCTCAAGCGTTTGTTCGCGTGACCATGACCAAGGGCCCTCTGTACTTCTGTGCTCACCACTGGCATGCCCATGAGGAAGGTCTTCGTCCTGTGGCTACTGACATTCTTGACGAGACTGATCGTCTGACAACCGCCGTCTAAGGCGTTTCACGGGCCGTATGACTCGCGGTCATCTCATGGCTGTTCATCCTCACGATGGGCAGCCATTTCTACTGCGTAAGTAAGAAGAGCAATGGCGGACATGTACGTAGCCATGACAAGAACATCACTCTTGGGCACGCGAACATCAGCAGCAAAAGACCGCACGCCGATCAATGCATCGGAAAGAACGAATAGTGCCCCACCTGCCGCACCTACAGGACCGGCTCCTGAGGCGAACAATGCTTGAGTAACAAGGGAAGTAATGTAGACGGCGACAGCGGGAGCGAGTCTTCCTGCGCGGTAGCACAAAAGTGCGCCAGCTACGGCGCTGGTCGCTGTTGTGGCGACCAGTGGTGCCGGCCAGGCGATCGTGCTGGGGTGGAATGCTGATCCTTTACGGTGTGGAGCAAAAGCTACAGACCATGACCACTGCGCCGGTACGAAAGAGGCAAGTAATACTGGAAAGGCATACTTCTTGGGGACAAGTGCCGGAGCAATATCACCGATGGTAGACCAAGCCAGTGCGCTGACGGTTGGTGCACTACGGCGCCCTCGAAGTTCACGCTCGGGCCAACGTGCCCATGATTGAGCAATCAATGGAACCATAGCGGCTTGGGTGACGCGTGAGGCGATATCACGAATACGTCGCTTGCGTGTTTCTGCAGGAGGCTCCCACCAATTGATTGCTAGATGAACACCAGCATTAACAACAGCAATACCCACGCACACACGACGAACCGATCGTTGATCGAAGCGTCGTAGCGGCGTGGGCATGCTGAAACGGTAGGTCAGTCGAGGTAATCTCGCAAAACCTGGCTGCGTGATGGGTGGCGCAACTTACTCATGGTCTTTGATTCAATCTGACGGATACGCTCACGAGTAACGCCGTAGACCTTACCAATTTCATCGAGCGTCTTGGGCTGACCATCAGTGAGGCCAAAGCGCATAGAGACCACGCCAGCTTCGCGTTCGCTGAGGGTATCGAGAACGGAATGAAGTTGCTCTTGCAGGAGGGTGAAACTCACCGCGTCTGCAGGAACAACGGCTTCACTATCCTCAATAAGGTCACCGAATTCGCTGTCCCCATCTTCGCCCAGCGGAGTATGCAAAGAGATCGGCTCGCGGCCGTATTTCTGAACTTCAACGACCTTTTCAGGGGTCATATCCAGTTCAACAGCAAGTTCTTCTGGGGTAGGTTCGCGCCCCAAATCCTGAAGCATTTGACGCTGTACACGTGCAAGTTTGTTAATAACTTCCACCATGTGGACAGGAATACGAATGGTCCGTGCTTGGTCAGCCATAGCGCGGGTGATGGCCTGACGAATCCACCATGTAGCGTAGGTGGAGAACTTGTAGCCCTTGGTGTAGTCGAACTTCTCCACGGCGCGAATCAGACCGAGGTTACCTTCCTGGATGAGATCAAGGAAAAGCATGCCGCGACCGGTGTAGCGTTTAGCTAAAGAGACCACAAGACGAAGGTTTGCTTCAAGCAGATGGTTCTTGGCGCGCTGGCCGTCTTGAGCAATCCAGTGCAATTCACGGCGAAGTTTAGAGGGCATATCCTCTGACTCGTTGGCGAGTTTATATTCGGCGTACAGACCAGCTTCAATTCGCTTGGCGAATTCCACTTCCTGAAGTGCGTTAAGCAGGGCGACCTTACCGATTTGCTTGAGGTAGTCCTTAACCGGGTCAGCGGTGGCACCCGCAGTGACAACCTTCTGTGCTGGCTCATCTGCTTCGTCAGAGTCAGAGACGGTAAACGCACCGTCCTTATCCTTCGAATCGGTCTTCTTCTTGCGCTTTCCGGACTTCTTGGCTGCAGCCTTTTCAGCTTCTTCCTGACGCAAGCGGTCCAGTTCACCAGTGAGAGCGGCAATGGAGGGGGTCATCTTGATTCCCTTGATGACCCAGCCACGGAAAACGTAGCCATTGTCAGCGAGGAAGTCACGAGCAACCATGGGGGCTGAATTGCCAACCACGAAGCGCGGAACAGGACCATGTCCGTAGGGAGCCAAGGTGATGGGTTCTTCGAGAGTTCCGTCGCCGCAGATTTCAAGGTTTTCTACGATGGTCTTGGAACGAACATAGAGGGTATGTCCCGGTGCGAGAGGAACATTCTTCATAGAAGCCGGGTTGTTAAAGGGCTTCTTCTTAGTGCCGTCACCGTTTTCTTCTAAAGACACGTCAAGGTAGTAGTCGCGCAATTCAGGTTCAGGAAGCGCAGGCTTGTCTTCTGTGTCATCGGAATCGTCAGAGTCATCCTCGAAATCCTCGTCGGATTCGTCGTCATCATCAGACTCATCATCATCGTCGACGTCGAGATCGTCATCATCAACGTCAAGATCATCATCGTCAAGGTCAAGGTCGTCGTCTAAGTCGTCGTCAAGATCCACGTCGAGATCGTCGTCAATCTCATCAACCTCATCAACAACCATCGTGGGTTTGCTAGAACGGGTAGAAGACTTTTTAGCGGCAGTCTTCACTGTGCTCGTCGCTGTGTTCTCGTCAGCCTCGGCAGCAGACTGTACCTTGGAGGTGCGCTTTTTGGGCTGATCCGACGTCTTAGAAGAAGCCACGAACGTCCTTTCACATGGGGTAATGGACTGGGCGCACTAGAGACAGCACACCTATTCTCACAGAGAGACAACCTCGCAATTATAACCCGTATTCCCATATCTCGACATTTTGTCAACATGTCCTGTGCCACATTAGCCTCGCAGGTTCGCGTTATTCTTCTCCCATGGCCCCTATTCCTGAGCATCTGAGTGCACTTCGCCCACTGATCGACGCCGAGTTATCGGCTTGCCATCAGTCGCTCACCTCCTCCTACGATCACCTCCCCTGGGTTCGCGAAGAATTTATTGATGCCATCGGTGCACTACTTCAAGGCGGCAAACGCATGCGCGGGCTACTGTGCGCCGTGGGCTATGCAAACTGCTCAGCGGGTGACGATTATCTGTCAGCGCTTAGTCAGCAGGCGCCGTTAATGATGGCCGCAGCCATTGAGATGTACCAAGCCAGTGCGCTGGTTCATGATGACGTCATGGATGGGGCCTTAACCCGCCGTGGACTTCCCGCTTTCCACATCCACGCCAGTACCCTCCATACTGAAAAACATCTCGCTGGACAAAGCGATTCATTTGGCAGCGATGCAGCGATCCTCAGTGGCGACCTTCTTTTGTCCCGGGCCCATGTCCTGGCTAGCCAAGCGATAACTCACTGCGATTCACCCGAGACGGGAATGGAAGCCCTCCACGCTTTTGCCTCCATGACTGAAGAAGTTGCCGTGGGTCAGTATCTTGACGTACGTAACCAAGTGGAACCTGAAGGTGATCCTCGAGACATGCTAAAGCAGGCTCTTCACATCGCGGTATATAAGTCTGCTCGATATTCCGTCACACGCCCCATCATGATCGGCATGGCGCTAGGTGGCTACCGTCTATCCTCCGTCACTGCCGCTGACGACGTTATGTCATGTCTTGACCCACTGGGTATCGCATTTCAGTTGCGTGATGATGACCTGGGTGTTTTTGGCAACCCAGAACAAACAGGAAAACCTGCTGGTGACGACATTCGTGAAGGCAAGCGCACGGCGTTGCTTGCTCTGACTTTGGCACGATTACATCCAGACCAACGTTTTGACGTGATGAGTGTGGTTGGTGACCGTGCTGCGTCGGAGAACAGTGTGATGGATGTGCGTACCTTGATTGAGCAGTGCGGGGCTCGCCAGGCGCATGAGGATCTTATTGAGTCTTATGTGACTCAGGCTCGCGAGGCAATTGAGGCAAACTCAGTCTTTATCTCCCCGGTGAAGTCTGACCTACTAGCCCTGACTGACGCGTTAACTTCGCGGCAGTTCTAATAGGGACTGCCTTCTGATCGGCACGTCCTGCGCGCCTAGTCTGAGCCTTTAGTGAAGACCCGTAGAATCATGGCGTGGTTCGTGATTCTTTTCTTGGTCGGGTGATCGACTCTCGTTATGAGGTGGTCTCCCACGTTGCACGAGGCGGTATGGCTACCGTCTATCGTGCCCATGACCGACGCCTGGATCGCACTGTGGCAATGAAGATCATGCATCCCCATCTGGCTGATTCTGACGGCTTCGTTGCTCGCTTCCGCCGTGAAGCTCGAGCAGCCGCACGGCTATCCAATCCTGGCGTAGTTGCGGTCTATGACCAAGGTACTGTTGAGGGTCTGAGTTACCTTGTCATGGAGTTTGTTGAAGGCAAGACTCTGCGCGACCTGATTAACGATGGGCCACTGAGCGTCAAGGAAGCCTTGACCTTTACCGCGGATATTCTTCGTCCTCTAGGTGCGGCACATCGTGCTGGGCTGGTTCACCGTGACATTAAACCGGAGAACGTTCTTCTCCCCGACGATGCTTCTGTTCCGAAAGTAGCTGATTTTGGTTTGGCCCGTGCAGTTACTGAAGCTACACAGTCATCTTCTGGTCATGTGCTGGGAACTGTCGCTTATCTTGCTCCTGAAGTGATTGAGCAAGGAGTCAGCGGTCCTCGGGCTGACGTGTTTGCTGTGGGTGTGGTTCTCTACGAGATGCTCACTGGAACCCAACCGTTTGCTGGCGATATCCCTATTCATATCGTGTATAAGACGGTCCATGAAGACGTTCCTGCACCCAGTACTCTAGTGCCCGGTCTTCCTGGAGAGATTGACGAACTCGTCGCTTCGCTGACTGCTCGCAATCCTGAACACCGTCCAAGTGATGCCGATAGTGCTTTGGCCTTGCTACGCGCATGCCGCGACACTTTGGAACCTGAACATTTAGCTATTCGCGCACCAAGCGTTCATCCTCACCGGCCGAACATAACACGGGCCATGCCCGACGCCCTCAAGGCTCACTCCCCCGCTGCTGTCAGCCGCGACGTAATCCCCACTGTGGGGGGCGCGGGAATCTTATTGCCCTCTACAAGTTCTTCTACTCATGTCAATCACAGCGACACGAATGCCATCTCCGCAGACACGAGTCCACATGCGGACAATGAGGCGTTATCCCCCATTCGCCCAGTCCCCCACGCGGGTACGCACACAGTCAGTCTTCCAATCGGTGCGGTTCGTGCGAATACCGAGGAGTTCTCAACCAACGCCACCACTCAGGTTCGTCACGCTTCCAAGCGCCAACACATCACTCCCGATTCCTCGAATTTACCTGCAACTGTGTCTTCTCCTGGCGAGCAAGATGAAGGTAGGAAGACCTCGCGTCGTTCACTCATCGCATGGGTTATGGCGCTTCTTCTGGTGTTTTCAGCAGCAGGCGGTGGTGGCTACTGGTACATGTTCTTCGGACCAGGCCTTCGTATTACTGTTCCCGATGTTCGGGGCATGAGTGCTGGTGAAGCCCAAAAAATAATTGAATCCGCGGGGCTGACCTGGGGGGAACCCAACCAAGCCTATTCTGATGAGATTCCTCAAGGACAAGTCATCTCAACAAACCCCACGCATGGGGACAAAGTCAAAAAAGAGCGCGTCATTATTCCGCTCATTTCACAAGGAGTGGAACAACGCGTGGTTCCTGCGCTAACCGGAATGAATGTGGCCGACGCCGAAGAAACACTCAAGCAAGCAGGTCTTGTTACTGGAGAGAAGACTCAGGAATATTCAGACACCGTTCCCTCTGGGTCCGTAATTTCCTCCTCTCCTGACACAGGCACAAGTGTTAATCACGACTCCCCAGTTGATTTGGTAGTTTCTCAAGGGCGCCAACCTGTAAGCGTCCCTGATGTTGCGGGTAAAACTCGTGATGAAGCTAGCCAGTTACTCACCGATGCTCACTTAAGCGTAGGAACTGTCACTGAAGAATTCAGTGACACAGTTCCTCAGGGTTCTGTCATTTCGTCTACCCCGGCTGCCGGTCAAGACAATGCTTTTAAAGGTGACAGCGTGAACCTTGTCATTTCCAAGGGACCGGAAATGGTCGCCATCCCAGACATCACCGGTAAGCAAGAATCTGAAGCTACGAAGATCCTTGAAGATGCTGGTTTCACTGTCACCACAGAACGTATTCTGGGTGGAATTTTCGGCACGGCACGTGGCACCACGCCTGAAGCCGGGACCATGGTCAAGCGTGGATCCACCATCACCTTGCAGGTGGTGTAACAGAACGTAAAACTAGTGGGGGCCAGGTTACATAACCCGGCCCCCTAGTTTTTGGCACACTTGGCATTAGCCACGCAACATTTCGGCCACTTCGAAGGCTACTTCAAGCGACTGCTGGTGGTTCAGGCGCGGATCCACAAGGGTTTCGTAGCGCTCAGCTAGCGCGGTCTCAGAAATGGACTCTCCACCACCGATACATTCGGTGACATCATCACCAGTAAGTTCTACATGGATGCCGCCGGGGACAGTACCCAAGGACTGGTGAACACGGAAGAAGGACCGGATTTCATCCAGAATAGTGGCAAAATTGCGGGTCTTATAGCCCGTATCACTCATGATCGTGTTGCCGTGCATGGGATCAGTCATCCAGGAGACGGGGCGGCCATCAGCCTTCACGGCTTCGACAAGAGCAGGCAGTGCATCGTCGATACGGTGTGCCCCCATGCGAGTAATGAAGGTCAGGCGGCCAGACTCGCCATTGGGGTTAAGCCGATCCATCAGTGCGATGAGATCACTGGGAGCCGCATCGGGACCAATCTTCACTCCCACAGGGTTGGTGACTCCGCGCAGCAAGGTGACGTGTGCGTCGTCGGCACCACGGGTGCGTTCGCCTACCCACAAGAAGTGAGCAGACGTGTCATAGAGGCGACCGGAGCGGGAGTCTTCACGAATCATAGCGTCTTCATATTCGAGAAGCAGTGCTTCGTGAGAGGAGAAGAATTCCACGCGGCTGAGTGCATCGAAGTCCACACCGGCCGCATCCATGAATCGCATGGCACGATCCAGTTCAGCAGCCAGGGTCTCAAAACGTGAGTACGCGGGATTCGCGGTAAAGCCACGGTTCCAAGAATGCACTTCACGTAAATCAGCGTAACCACCCATAGTGAAAGCGCGAATAAGATTGAGGGTGGTACCTGCACGCAGGTAGGCATCAAGCATGCGGTCAGGGTCGGGGGTACGACATTCTTTGGTGAAGTTATAGCCGTTGACGCAGTCACCACGGTAAGCAGGAAGTGTTACCCCGTCACGAGTTTCAGTGTCACTGGAGCGAGGCTTAGCATACTGGCCTGCCATGCGTCCGATCTTGACCACAGGCATAGAGGCACCATAAGTGAGAACCGCGGCCATCTGGAGGATGGTCTGGACTTTGAGACGAATATTGTCTGCGGAGGACTGGATGAATGATTCTGCGCAGTCTCCACCCATGAGGGCGAAGGCCTGTCCTTGTTCGACCTGAGCCATACGCTGGCGCAGGGAGTCGACCTCACCAGCAAAGACGAGAGGCGGGCGGCTACGGAGGTCAGCAACTACGGTGTTGAGGTGTGCGAGGTCCGGATAGGAGGGCTGCTGGAATGCGGGACGTTCACGCCATGAAGGCATGTCCTGCTGAGCATTAGAAGTTCCGGCCGTTGCACGAGAAGAAGTTGCGTCAATCATCACTGACCAAGCGTAGCGCACGGCAAGACACTAATGCGCCACTACGTTAATTCAATAGTTCACATGTGTTGGCGAAACTCTGCCAAAAACCTCAGGTCGTTCACACACAACTCGCACGAAATAGAGGAATCTCACCGACTTCCATGGCAGATACCCGAATGATATTTGGCTCTCCCCCGATCATTCGACTCTTTCCCCCCCCCGCTCCTGATCATTCTGGACCCATCACAGGTATCTGATATGTGAGCCACGTCCTCAAGCCCGGCAAAACCACAATCAAGAGGCTGCGGCAGAACACCTGATGAGTTCTGCCGCAGCCTCTTGATAATTAAAGAGAAAACTGAGAATCAGTGTTCGGCGCTGACCTCAGCAGCGACCACTTCCTGACCGATTTCAGCCATCATGTCAGTGAACCACTTCTGGGAGATGTCGAAGGGCTTGCCACCGGCGATGCGGGGGAACGGAATAGCGGTAAGCTTGTCGCCGTTCTCCTCATCCTGGCCAATCACACCGGCTTCTCCGCGCAGTGCGCAGTCAACGGCCATGTCACACATTTCCTTAATGAGGTCCAGGTCTTCCTGGTTGGCGTGTGCGGCACGTGAATAGTAGCCAGACTTCTGAACCATGACCTTTTCAGCGCCAACGAGTTCAGCGAACTGCTTAGCAAACCACTGGCCGGGGTTGATGGTGTCAAGCTTGACGTGACCGAAGGGGTCACGCTGGACTTCCTGACCAGCGGCTTCCATCTCAGCGATGATTTCAGGAACGCCTGCACCTTCGGACAGGAAAATGTTGACGTTGCCCTGCTCATCCATGACAGCCTTGAGGCGCTTGGCTTCTGCAGCCAGGTCAAGCTTCATTTCGGGCAGGAACACGCCGTGCACGTCCCAGCGTTCCTTAGTCAGGCCAAGGGAAGGAGCGAAGGTCTTGGTGTCAAGGATTTCGCGGTACTTCAAAGCGGTTGCAGCGGTGAGGTAGCCACAGTTACGGCCCATGCACTCGTGAACGATGAGCATGCGGGGGTTGGAGCGGTGCTCGCCGATGACGTTGAACGCAAATCCGGCGCCTTCTTCGGCTGCGGTCCATGCACCCAAGGACTGGCGGATGGGCACCACGTCATTATCGATGGTCTTGGGCAGGCCCACGACGGTGAGATCGTAGTCGTTTTCCTTGAGGTAGGCAGCCAGGTCAGCGGCGGTAGTGTTGGTGTCATCGCCACCGATGGTGTGAAGGACATCCACACCGTCCTTACGCAACTGTTCAGCGGCGAACTGGAGGGGGTCAACACCTTCTTCAACCAGGCCACGCTCAACGAGGTTCTTGGCGTTGGTGAGCTTAACGCGAGAGTTACCGATGGGAGAGCCACCGAAGTCGCGAAGGATGCCGGCATTCTTGCGGGCTTCTTCATCGATGACGATGTAGTTGCCGGTCAGCAGGCCGTGGTAGCCGTACTGGTAGGCAATGATTTCTACCTCGGGAGCCACTTCGGTGTAACGCTCAATGAGGTCACCAACGGCGGCGGACAGGCAGGGGGCAAAGCCACCAGCGGTGAGCAGAGCAACGCGACGTACAGACATCGTCAACCTTTCACATATGGAGATTCATGTGCGTGCAAGGATACGCGCGCACACGCTGCCCCCAGTTTACGCGAAGCAAGTCACGTTTCTACAGTCAGAACTCGTCGAGGTTCGCTTGATGACAAAACTCAAGAATAGAAGAGAGGAAATCAGTTGTCGGCCGATGCAGCGTCGTCAGACGGCAGATCGGTGGGCAACTCGATAGGTTCCGAATCTGCTGGGGCATCAGAGTAATCCGGTGGCGCAGCAGGAGCTGGGCGGCCACCAGGAGCGTCGATGGTGGGCGCGGCGGGGCGGGAGGCGGCGACCTGGGCGAGCATCTGCTCCACCACTTCGTCCGCGCTCTTCTTTTCTACCGTCATCATTTTTTTCACGTCTGCGGCGTACAGGTCCACGTACTCCTGGCCGGACAGCGCCATGAGGGAGTACATGACCTCATCAGTGATCGAACGTAGCACGAAACGATCATTACCCATGCCGTGATAGCGAGAAAAGTCCAAAGGCTTACCAATGACCACACCAATGCGGTGAAGTTTGGGGATGGCTTTGCCGATTGGCTGGGCGACGTTGGTGCCGATCATGGCTACGGGAATAACGGGGGCACCAGTGGCCAGCGCTACGCGAGCCACTCCGGTCTTTCCACGGTAGAGGCGGCCATCGGGGCTGCGGGTTCCTTCGGGGTAGATACCGAACAAGTCACCGTTGTTGAGTCGATCGATACCAGCCTGGAGAGCGGCTTGGCTGGCCTTACCGCCGGAGCGGTCCACGGGGATGGTGCCCACGGTCTTCATAAAGTTCTTGACTGCCCAGCCTTTGAGGCCTTTGCCGGAGAAATAGTCAGACTTACCAATGAAGGCCACCTCACGCTCAATCATGAGGGGAAGGAAGAAGGAGTCAATCACCGCGAGGTGGTTAGATGCCAAGATGGCCGGCCCCTCCACGGGAATGTTCTCTTCACCGCGAATCCACGGCTGGTAGAGCATGTGGATCGCCGGTCCGGCTGTTGCCTTGATCCCTCGATACCCCACAGGGCCTCCTTCGGTGTTGGCTTGGGTGAGCTCAACTCGTAATGGCACTACCTTAATGCCGCAACGCACTCGTTGCCCACAAACGTCGCGCAGGTTACGTCACTGTTTTACAGTGCTTGTCATGTCTTCAGCCCGCTTGCCCTCCTCCCAGCAGCCTTCGGCCAGCCGGAGAAGTAACTCAGAACGGGCAGGGACGGTGGCGCACCAAGCCTCCTTCGATGAGATGGGCACGCCTCTTCATGACGCCCTTTTTATCGTGGTGGACTTAGAGACGACGGGTGGTCCTCCTGGTGATGATGCCATTACAGAAATTGGGGCCGTTGCTGTTCAAGGCGGAGAGATTCTCTCTACGTTCTCTGAACTGTGTAATCCTCACGCGGTGATTCCCGCGCGTATTAGTTTGCTCACCGGTATCACCAATGCCATGGTCTCCAGGGCCACGGATTTGCGTGCGGTGATGGGGGAATTCCTTGAGTGGATGCGTCAGTTATCGACCGGTGAGCCGACGACGGTTCTCTCTGGCCAGTGGGCTACTCGCGGTGTGCAGGAGAAACCACTCGTTCTTGTGGCTCATAACGCTCGCTTTGATGTGGGGCATTTGCGTGCAGCATGCGAAGCATTCGGTCTGGAATGGCCAGCGCCCCCGGTGGTTGATACGCTCATTTTGGCGCGCAAAGTCTGGGACCGCACCCTCACTCCGAACCATAAATTGGGTACGCTCGCGCGCCTTGTTGGCTCTCCCACTACGCCTACCCACCGTGCTCTGGATGACGCAAAAGCGACAGTTGATGTGCTGCATGCGGCTCTGGCTGAGTTGGGCAGCCGAGGCGTGACGCATGTGGAGGACATTGCTCGTGCTCAAGATCGCGTGGCACCGGCAATTCGTTCGAAGTCACCTCTTGCTCGAGATCTTCCTCAAGAGCCCGGTGTATATGAATTCATTGCGGCCACGGGTGAGGTTCTCTATGTGGGTTCCTCTCATAATCTTCGTCAGCGAGTGCGCACGTATTTCACTGCTGGAGAGAAACGACGCCGCGTCAAACAAATCATTCCTGTCACCTCCCGCATCGATCACCGTACGTTCCCCACAGTGATTGAGGCGCGCGTTCACGAGGTCCGCCGTATCGCTGAGGCGGACCCGGTGGCCAATCGTCAATCCAAGCGTCCCACGACGACTACGTGGATTCGCTTCGTTGAGTATGGGTCATCGGTACGATTAAGCACTGCCACAACGGTTCAAATTCAGGACCTAGGAGGTGTGATTGGACCGTTCATGAAACGCTCTGCAGCGCAGTCAGCACGGCGACTTATCGAGGCTGCGGCGCTTGAAGCATCGAAAAATACGGCTAACGCTTCCTCGCTGACGTACAGGGATAACGTGATTCGGGGAGCGTGTGAGGGGAAGGCGATCCTGGTCGTCGAGCCCACGATGGCGAGGATGGCAAAGTTAAGCCAGAAGGAACGCTACGAGGATGCTCAACTCTGGCTACAACGGTTGCAGATGTATTTGCATGGTGCGGTCCGGGCTGAGCATTTACGAACGTTGCTCTCCATTCCTCATCTCGTGGCTGCTCGTCGCCGCGAAAGCGGTGGCTGGGAGTTCATTGTGGTGCGTTTTGGCCGTCTTGTGGCCAGTGGCGTCAGTGACCCTGGTGCTGATCCGCGTCCCGTGGTGGAAGAGTTATGCGCTAATGCTGCAGTGGAGGACCCGCCGCTGCGTGTGGGATGGCCAACGACCACGGAAGAGACGTTATTGCTCAGCAGTTGGATTTGGCAGGAGGGCACACGCCTGGTCTCCGTGTGTAATCACGCTGATTCGCAAGGTGTGATCGGTGAATGTCTGCCAGATGTGGGCACGATGAACTTGGACAGTGCGTGCGCTTACCTCTCATTACTTTCACCAAAGTGAGATACGGGCAGGCCTACATTGAAACCATCAGACCTTAGGTCGAAGCGATAAAGGTAGATAATCCTTCCAATCAGGACCGTATAGGCATACCGCTAAACTGCCTGCACTCAGTAAAAGCAAGTGTTTTCTATTGTCAACAAATATAAACCCGCCGCTTCCAGCCAACGATCATAATGAATCGTATGGGGGGAAAAACGACGGGTGAAAGTGTTGCTGCGGATTACTCTGAGACGATGACGCTGGGGCGCTTGACCTTCGTCAGTGCGGTGGCAACTGCTTCTTCAACAGTGAAAGCATCCAGGGGGCGGGAGACCACAACGTCTGCCTGGGCCCATGAGGCCAGCCACTGGTCCTGGGGGCGAGCGGTGAGCAGAACAACGGGAGGACGAACGTCGAGTTCGGTCAGGAGTTCGTGAGCCAACCCCATGCCGCCGAGTTTCTTGGTTTCAGCGTCAAGAATCAGGACATTGAAAGGATGCTGATCGTTCTTGTCACGTTCCTGGATGGCCATGCGCACACCTTCTGCGGTGGCGCATTCTTTGACAGTGATGGGGGTTCCCTCAGCGGTGGCGGTTCCTACTGCCTGAATAACTTCTTCACGGACAGTGCTGTCATCTGAAAAGACGAGCAGATCGACGCTAGTGGCCTGAGTGGTCATGTAAACCTCCATGGAGTGACTATGCCTTAAGCATACCCAACAAATTCGGACCCGGAACACGATAGGCTTAGACACGTACAAGGACTTCAGTCCTAGATTGAACACAGGACTTCATTTCGTCGCATATTCAATCTCCAACTCCTTGTTGCGGCAAGGAATATCGCACCGTTCAT
The DNA here is from genome assembly GCF_001687305.1 of Actinomyces vulturis. Lineage (GTDB taxonomy): Bacteria > Actinomycetota > Actinomycetes > Actinomycetales > Actinomycetaceae > Actinomyces > Actinomyces vulturis. The sequence continues at coordinate 139,131 of NZ_KV700386.1, read as the reverse complement.
CGGTGTTGTGCGAGATGAGGACCACCTACGCAAGGAGAACACATGAGCGTGTACACCCTTCCCGAACTTCCCTACGATTACGCAGCACTGGAGCCCCATATCTCCGGCAAGATCATGGAACTGCACCATGACAAGCACCATGCCGCCTACGTTGCCGGCGCAAATGCTGCCCTCGAAGCACTCACCGCAGCTCGCGAGTCCGGCGATCTAGCCGCAGTGAACCTGTGGGAAAAGAACCTGGCCTTCAACCTCGGCGGCCACTCCAACCACTCCGTCTTCTGGAAGAATCTCTCCCCCAACGGTGGCGGTGAACCCGAAGGCGAACTGGCTGAAGCCATCAAGGATTCCTTCGGTTCCTTCGATGCATTCAAGAAGCACTTCACCGCAACCGCTATGGGTATCCAGGGCTCCGGCTGGGCCGTTCTTGCCTACGATTCCATCTCCGGCAAGCTCGTGATCTTCCAACTCTTCGACCAGCAGGGCAATATCCCCGTTGGTGTTGTGCCGCTGTTCATGGTGGACATGTGGGAGCACGCCTTCTACCTCGACTATCTCAACGTCAAGGCCGACTACGTTGCCGCCATCTGGAACATCGCCAACTGGGCCGATGTGTCCGAGCGCCTGGCTAACGCTGTTGCTCACGCAAATGCTCTGATCGTTCGCTAATTGTCCACCGGCTCTCACTGAGCCACGATGACAACAAAACTTAAGGGGGCCAGCACCTATCGGTGCTGGCCCCCTTTGCTATGCCTGAACGCTTAAGCAATTCAGGTCACGGCGTGACGCGATGAGTTCACGGACTGACGTGGTCCACGTCCACAACGTAGGCTTCAGCCTGCTTGGTCTGGGTTTGATCAGCAGGAAGCAGAAGAAGGACACGAGATCCCTGCGGAATACCAATAAGTACCTTGAGAGGATCTTGAACCTGTGCCATAGAAATCGTGACAGGCTGGCCGGTCTGCCAAGTGGACTGCACGATGGAACCATCGAAGGTGGAGTAGACCATATTGAGAACAACATTGCTATTGTCGGTGATGGCTGGACCACTTCCCCGTGCCAGGACAATGGCCTGAGATTCGGTGGGCTGAGCAACGTCAGCGGGGATGGATAGCGTGGGTTCCTTACCTAATTCACCGCCTACCTCGAATCCTGCAGCAGCAGCGGGATCAGGCTCGATAGGAGTGGCGTCTGCTGAAGCGCCCGCCAGCGCCTCAAGATTGTATGCGTCATCGACCTCAACAACGAAGAGCAGAGGACCGGAGGGAGTTCCCTGCTGTGCGTTATCGCCGTATGCCAGTTGAGCTGGGATAGCAATTTCGAGACGATCACCCACATGGTGGCCAACTAAGCCGCAGCGCCATCCGGCGATCACACCCTCGAGTGGGAAGGTTGCTGGTTCACCACGTTGGAAGGAGGAATCGAAGGGGCTGACGCTGTCTTCATTCCACTGCCATCCGATGTAGGAAGTAGTGACCACGTCGCCCGCTTGAATCTCAGCCCCACCCTCATGGGAGTCAAGAACCTTGACGGTGAGGTTAGCCGGTGCTGCGCCTCCGTTCCAGGTCACTGTGGGAGGAGTGTCCGGAGAGATCGAAGGCAGCGATTCATTGTCGGAATCGATGGTCAGCGTCGAACAATCGACCTTCTGAACTTGTTCTTGGCTTCCTCCTGCTTGAGATGCCTGAGCGGAGGGATTCGCCTCAGAGCCGGGCTTGGCTGCGCCGGAGCATGCGCCAAGTGAGAGAGCCAGAGCGAGTGCTGCAGCAGCAGTTGCTACGGAGCGACGGTTTTTCACAGTGGGTAATCCTTCGTCAAGGTCGATGATTTGCCTCTAAAAAAGTATTTCCCACCGTCCCAAACTCTCACAGTCTGGCTGTAGGGGGGCAGGGAGGGTGAGAAATACGGTGTGAGGCTTAGTGGAAGGACTCGCCGCAGGCGCAAGTGCCAGTGGCGTTCGGGTTATCAATGGTGAAGCCTTGCTTCTCGATGGAGTCAGCGAAGTCAATGGTGGCGCCGGCGAGGTAAGGAACGCTCATGCGGTCCACAACGACCTCAACGCTGGAACCGTTTTCTGCTTCGAAGGCGCGGATGGCATCGCCATCGAGGGTGCGCTCGTCGAAGTAGAGCTGGTAGACAAGACCAGAGCAACCACCGGGCTGAACAGCGACACGCAGACGCAGGTCGTCACGGCCTTCCTGTTCGAGGAGGCTGGCCACCTTGGTTGCTGCCACGGGAGTAAGGATCACCTCGTGGCTGGGTGCCTGGGTGGTCTCGTCAGTCTGCTGAGTCATTGGGTGTTCTCCTCAATCAACAATGTTTATCAGTAGGGCTCGGCAATCAAGCGAACTTTCTACCTCTAGTTAACCTTACGCGTGTTCAATTCAATCCCTCCAGTGAGAGCATTCACGCTAGTGTGACCAGTTCGAGGTACTCCTCACTCCAGAGATCTTCATCTCCATCGGGCAGCAGCAGAACACGGTCAGGATTGAGTGCTTCCACTGCTCCCTCATCGTGGGTCACCAGTACAACAGCGCCGGTGTAGGTGCCGAGTGCTTTCAAGATTTCTTCGCGACTTGCAGGGTCAAGGTTGTTCGTGGGCTCATCGAGAAGCAATACGTTGGCGCTGGAGACCACAAGCAGAGCAAGAGCCAGTCGCGTTTTTTCTCCACCGGAGAGAACGTGTGCTGGCTTATTGGCATCATCGCCACTGAACAAGAAGGACCCCAGGACCTTGCGGACCTCAGTGTCATCCATATCAGGGGCAGCCGAGCGGAGGTTTTCGACCACAGTACGCGTGGTATCGATGGTTTCATGTTCCTGGGCGTAGTATCCGATTTTCAGGCCGTGGCCGGGGACTACTTCGCCGCTATCGGGTTCTTGCACTCCGCCAAGGATGCGCAAGAGGGTGGTTTTACCAGCACCATTGAGACCGAGGATGACTACGCGAGCACCACGGTCAATGGCGAGGTCCACACCGGCGAATACCTCCAGGCTGCCGAAGGCTTTGCTGAGGTTTTCTCCACGCAGGGGCACCTTGCCGCACGGCGCAGGATCGGGGAAACGAAGATTTGCCACCTTCTCGACAGTGCCGATCTCTTCAAGGTTTTCGACGAGTTTTTCAGCACGTTTGAGCATCTGCTGAGCAGCCACGGCCTTCGTTGCTTTAGCTCGCATCTTTTCGCCCTGGGCGCGCAGCGCGGCGGCTTTCTTTTCTGCGTTGGCACGTTCACGGCGACGACGGTGCTCATCATCAGCGCGCTGTTTGATGTAGGCATCCCAACCCATGTGGTACACGTCGAGTACGCCACGGGAGGCATCGAGGTACATCACTTGATTGACGGTGTCGCGAAGAAGTTCGACGTCGTGGCTGATGACGATGAATCCGCCAGCATAGGTACGTAAGTGGTCACGAAGCCAAAGGATCGAATCGTGGTCCAAGTGGTTGGTGGGCTCATCGAGAAGAAGGGTATCGGGCTGCTGGAAGAGCACGCGGGCCAGTTCTACGCGACGACGCTGACCACCTGAGAGGGTACCGATGGGCTGGTCAAGAATACGGTCAGGCAGCCCTAGTGCAGCAGCGATGCGCGCGGCTTGCGAGGCGGCCGCATACCCACCAGCCATGGTGAATTCATGGTCGAGGCGGGTGTAACGATCAAGAGCCTTCGCCTGAGCATCACCTTCAGTTTCAGCAATTTTTTGTTCTGCCTTCGCGATGCGGGCGATGAGTTGATCAATTCCTCGTGCGGAAAGAATACGGTCACGAGCCTTTTCTTCAAGATTACCGACTTTAGTGTCCTGCGGAAGGTAACCCACGGATCCAGAGCAGGAGATGATGCCTGCATGTTCCACGGCATCGAGTCCGTGAGTCTGATCAGCGTCCTCCACAGCCAGTGACGTGCCTTGGGCTACGGCGTTGGCTGCCAACAGTTTGGTCATTGTTGTTTTGCCTGCACCGTTTCGACCGACGAGTCCCACCCGCATGGATGAGTCCACGCGGAAGGAGGCATCGGCAACGAGTTGGCGGGCACCAATACGCATCGTGAGGTTTTGGACGTTAATCACGCCCCTATGCTACGGCCCTTTACCAAATAGCGGCTATCAGCCTCTCATCACCACTAGTCCCACCATATCCACCACCCTTCACGTTCAGGATCGTGAGGATGATTCATGCGGTGCACTTCGTCAGGTGCAGCCAGTGCATTGAGGTGGAAGATGGCACTAATGGCCTCCCATAGTTGTTGACACTCACATGCGGGCACATGCGATGCGAGCACGGTGAATTTACTAAGTGCAGGGTGGTCTGTCCAGAGGGCTTCAATACTGATGCGTTCATCGCTGCGCTGAGGACCGATGCCATAACCACTGAGGTAGACCGTATCTTCACTGTCCATGCATGCTCGAAGTAAAAACGTAAGGGTTGGGGCATTGTTCTGACGGTCACCAAGAGCCTGAGCCGGCATAAGAGAGTGGAGTTCTCGTGCTTGCGCGGCGTCGATAAAAGAAAAAGGGACGTAATCAATGCTAGGAGCCTGTGCACCCCAGATTTCGTTGTCCCATAGCGAAGTAGGACTAAGCGAAAGACGCTGGTAGTCCACATTGTCTTCAAGGAGGGACCAGACATGACAACGCGCACTCCACCCTCGGTGGCCATAGAGATCAATAGCGTCATGGCCGCGCTTGGCGCTATCAGTCTCGCTCAGCAGGTTAGTTGATGTCATGATGCCTCGTTTCGCACGTAATCAAAGAGGAAGGAACTCCTCTACCGTGCGGCATCATCAGTGACTTCTCAGACAAGTTTGTGGAGTGCTCACACCGTGGCGCTAACACTCTACCCTGTGGGAAATGAGCAAAATGTGAGAGATACCATGAAGACCCTCCACCCACCCAAAAACCATAGAAGTCGAACATTAGTCACCATCATCTGAAGAATGGCGACAGCAAACCACCAGAAGCGCTCACAGAATCCTAAAAACTTCCTCATTTTTGCGTTTCATCAAGTCAAACACCACGAAAAGGTGCGTGTGTTCACAACAGAGCAGAGCCGGTAGCCTAAATGATGGAGTCCATGAAGGACCTGAGAAAACACACGACCCTCGTCAGTCATGACACGTGCGCGGCGCTGCTCGCCTTCACGATTGACGGGAGCACGATCGGAGAGCACTGTGGCAACAACCACAAGCACCGCCCCTGACATCCTGAAGGCTGTCGGTGGCGCGGATAACATCTTGCACTTCACGCACTGTGCAACGCGCCTACGCTTTGAACTGAAGGATGCTTCAGTCATCGACCAGGCCGCCGTCGAAGCCATCCCCGGCGTTTTGGGTGCAGTTCCCCAGTCCGGCGATCGCTACCAGATCATCATTGGCGCCACCGTGGCCAATGTCTACAACGCCATCATGGACCTGCCCGAAATGAAGAATCAGGGCGGGACTGCCACCTCAGGCACCAGTGATGCTGATGTAAAGGCAGCAGCACGCGCTAAGGCACGCGGCAAGAATGCCTACGTTGATGCCTTCTTCGAGTATCTCTCGAACTCTTTCCGCCCTCTGCTGGGTGTGCTCCTTGGCGCCTCTCTCATCATCGCCTTCACTGCCGTTCTCGACGCATTCCACATTGTCGATTTCCGCGGTGACAAGAGCGCAGGATGGGTCTTCGTTGACGCCATGTGGCGCGCCGTCTTCTACTTCCTGCCCATCATGGTGGCCTACAACGCCTCCAAGACGCTGAAGATTGATCCCTGGCTGGGCGCCACCGTCATGGGTGCAGTGATGACCCCTGAGTTCCTCTCACTGTCCACCAATGACCGTTTCCAGAAGGCTCACCAGGTTGTCTGCACAACCAACGAAACCCTAGGCACCACCGCATGCAAGGCAGATATCTTCGGCCTACCTATGCAGCTCAATGACTATGGCGGTCAGGTGTTCGTCCCACTCATCATGGTGGCGATTTTGGCGATTGTTTACCGCTTCCTTGTCAAGGTTGTCCCCGACAACGTCCAGATGGTGTTCGTTCCTTTCTTCTCCATGCTCGTCATGATCCCCGTGACCGCATTCCTCATTGGTCCCCTCGGTATCTGGCTGGGCACCGGCCTGGGCACCGGCTTGGCGTGGCTTAACTCCAATGCACCGATTTTCTTCGCCATCCTCATCCCCATGCTCTACCCCTTCCTCGTGCCGCTCGGCTTGCACTGGCCTCTTAACGCCCTCATGCTCGCCAACATTTCTTCCCTCGGTTACGACTTCATCCAGGGCCCCATGGGTGCATGGAACTTTGCTTGTTTCGGCGCTACCGCCGGTGTTCTTGTTCTGTCCATTCGCGACAAGAACTACCTGATGCGTCAGACCGCTACCGGCGCTCTTGCTGCTGGTCTGTTCGGTGGTATTTCCGAGCCTTCGCTCTACGGTATTCACCTGCGTTACAAGAACGCTTACAAGCGCATGCTTCCCGGCTGTTTCGTGGGCGGTCTAGTAATTGGTCTTGCCTCCATGGCTGGCCTGGGATCCCAGACTGTGGGATCCAACGGTGAAGTTGCTAATGGCGTAACTACCAAGATCTTTGCCTTCACCTCCCTGTTCACCATCCCGGTGTTTGATCCGATGTGGCTTTACGGCGTAGCCATTCTCGCGGCATTCCTCACTGCCATGTTCCTGGTCATCATCTTCGATTACCGCACCCCTGAGCAGAAGGCTGAGATGCACGCTGCTGACCTGGCACACGCCGCTAAGATTGCTGCCGAGTCCGCTGCTAAGAGTGCTGCCGTTGAGTCCGCTCACAACGTTTCCGAGGCCGCTGTGGCACCTGCCGCTGATGCTTGCGATTCTGCTAATGGTGACAGTGCTGATGAATCCGCCGTTCTTTCCGCTTTTGTCCCCGGTGCCACCACTGTGATCGGTAGCCCCTTATCCGGCATGTCTATGCCTTTGGATGAGGTTCCCGACGCCGTATTCGCAGGTGGCCTTTTGGGTAAGGGAGCCGGCGTAGATCCCGCCGAGCACATTGAGGTTAAGGCTCCTGCTGCTGGCAAGGTTGTGACCGCTCCGGCTTCCGGCCATGCCTTTGGCATTGAGCTCGATAGTGGTGTGGAAATACTCATTCACGTGGGACTGGATACCGTGAAGTTGGGCGGCGAAGGTTTCGACGTTCGCGTCAGCCAAGGCGATCACGTTGTTGAGGGCCAGACTCTCGTCGTGGTGGATCGCGCTGTTGTTGAAGCAGCCGGCTACCCGCTTGTCACCCCCGTAGTCATCACGAACACTGACAAGTTTGAATCTGTTGATTATGTTGCCGAAGGTGATGTGAGCGCTGGAGATCCTCTGATCGCTATCACTGCCAAGATGTAAATCTTGACGTATTGATGAGGTGGGGCCGTGCGCATTAGCGCACGGCCCCACCTCATCTGTCATAGATGTCATCAATCCTTCGTAAACTGACCCCATGTCAGTAGGCGCAAATGATCAGAACACGGGTACTACTCCCCTGCCGGGGACAAAGAACGGTCTTGTGCATGAAATTTATGACCTTACAGGTTCTCCTCGTGAAGATGTAGGTCCTGGTAGTACAGAAAAGAAGTCCGTTCTGCTCAGTGTGGTTCGTGCTTGTGACATTGATGCTAATGTCTCATCCACAAAACACGAATTGGTTCGCATCATTTGCGATCACTTCGGTATTGCATGGAGCAATGAGTTCGTTTCTCGTGGCCAGACAGTCACGGCTAAAGCACTGTCAGCGATATTGTTAGCCCTTCGCTCATGGTCCGCCCAGCAGCAAGAACAAGGCATTGTTCGCGCCTCGTATGGCGAACGTGTTCACGCAGAAGCCACGATGATCCTTCAATGCCTTGCCAGTGAGTTATCTACGTCCTGGGATGGCCGCCAGTGTATTGCTCAGATGTACCGTGAGGGTTCATCTCAGTGGAGACAAACCGAATGGCCTGGTTTCTTTTTTGAGCATAAGGCTCTCCCTATCTTGCAGGCCTTACCTGGTTCGCGCGATGTGATGATTGACAACACTCACTTCGATTACGCACGGCAGTTGGTCTGGGATCTAAAAACGCATGCCGAATCCATTGACGATATGCCGCTAGGCATGCAGTGGTCAGAAGAACTCAGTGATGGCATTTTCACAGCACCTACTCCCCTCAATGACCAGGGTGCCATGCGCCAATGTGTTACTGATTACCAGGGCATCGGTTTCATTGTGTTAAACGGTTTAGCGGTGTTTAAGGCACATGAATCTTTCAAGGCTTGGAGGAAGGCCTTCGTTGCCGATCCTCAGCGTCAGATTACTGATCCTGTCCCTGCTTTACGAGTCAAATCCACCAGTTTGTCTGGGCGATCAAGAAAGTTAAAAGTGCACTTTATTCCTACAGTCCTGGAGGCCTTTGCTTTTGTTGGTGAGGATTCCTTTGCTCGCGCCCAGGAACTAGGTGTACTCACCACGTTCCATCAAGGACGTCAGCAAAGTGGAGCTGTTCGCGAACCAAAGTTCAACCTTCATATGGGACGTGCCCGCCAACACGGATTCCGTGTTGCCACCCATCAACTGATGGATCCGCACGTGGCGCTGGACACTGTGAACCAGGCTTCACCCATCGTCATACTCGGTGAAAACGTCTCTCATCCTGACGATCTTTTCTCTACTTTCCAGTCGAGTAATCACAACGCATGAGCACAATGAATATGACAACCTCTGCGCGTGTATGCGAAGCTATGCCTATGCCTGCTCAGTTCACCTTCGCCGATCTCTTCGCTGGAATCGGTGGATTCCATGCAGCACTGACTGCTCTCGGGGGCAAGTGCACCTATGCCGTAGAAATTGATGATGCGGCAGCCAAGGTATACGAACGAAATTGGCATATGAATCCTCTCGGGGACATTACTAAACACACCAATGACGTCACTGCACATATTCCTCCAGTGGACGTACTATGCGCAGGTTTTCCCTGCCAGCCGTTTTCTAAATCTGGCGCTCAGCGAGGTATGGATGAAGCACGCGGAACTCTGTTCTTCCACATCATGGAAGTTGTTCGCGCTCATCATCCCCAAGTTCTTATTCTTGAAAATGTTCGTAACCTCGCTGGCCCACGTCATCGCCATGAATGGGATGTGATTATCAAGCAGTTAAGGGCAGAACATTATCGCGTTGCTGATACACCAGCGATCCTTTCACCTCATCAATTACCCCCTGAGCGCGGTGGGCGCCCGCAAGTACGCGAGCGTGTTTTCATCACCGCTACCTACGACCCCACTGGGGTACTTCCTAATCACCCCGAACCGGTGTTTACCTCCAAGCAAGTCATCGATAGTTTCGATCCACACACATGGAACATCGCAGATATTCTTCTTGATGATGACCATGTAGGCGGTTGCGAGTTAAGTAGAGATGAAATCTCATGGATTGATGCGTGGGACAATTGGGTTGCCTCCTACCGCAGCCTCAATCCCGGTGTTCGCCTTCCGGGGTTCCCCATCTGGGTAGATCACTGGCGCACTGAGGATGATCTCCGCGACATGATTAATGCTGGTCAATGCGATGATGTGCCTGCTTGGAAAATGAACTTCCTGAAGAAAAATGCTGCACTGTTCACTGCTAATGAAGAGATGTGCCGGTCTTGGATGGCTGCCCATGATGTGAATTCCTTCCCTCCCTCGCGGAGAAAACTGGAATGGCAAGCAGGTCTAACGCCATCCCTATGGGACGCACTCATTCAATTGCGTCCTTCTGGGGTACGGGTGAAGCCACCCACCTATGTACCTGCTCTCGTAGCCATTACACAGACCTCCATCGTGGGCCCCAAACGCCGCCGACTTGCTCCGCGTGAAACAGCCCGTCTCCAAGGGCTGCCTGACTGGTTTGATTTTGGGCCCCAAGGCTCTCCAGCGACATACAAGCAGTTAGGTAATGGCGTCAATATTGGTGCAGTGTGGAATGTGATCATTGAACACTGCCGCAGGGATGAAGCCATTCTTGCCACCACGGAGTCAGGACGAGCCATTCTTGCGTGCATCGAGGATGCTCCGCCTTCACCAGATCAGCGGTTACTCCCTCACTAACTGCTCCGCTGCTTCTCATGGTTCCTGCTAGTTCTTCGAGCGCACACTGCGAGAGCAGGAACTCATAAAGCATGGCAATGCGGCACTCGGCATAGTCTTTCAACAGTGGGTTCATCTCTGGTACGCCTATACTGACGTTCATGGGTTACTCCGCAAATGATTACGCCGAAAGCCGCATTCTTCTCTACTACGGATTCGCTCCTCTCGAGGATCCTCAAGCCGTGATGTTCTGGCAGCGCACCCTGTGCGAAATGCTTAACCTCAAAGGACGCATCCTCATCTCCGAACATGGCATTAACGGCACCGTAGGTGGCTCCCTGGCCGCTTGCAAGGAGTATGTACGCCGCACTCGGGCCTTCCCCGCATTCAAAGACATGGAATTCAAATGGTCCAAAGGGGGAGCCGAGGACTTCCCCCGCCTCAGCGTTAAAGTACGCAAGGAAATTGTCTCCTTTGGGGCCCCCGATGAACTGTCCGTTGATGAACATGGAGTGGTTGGCGGCGGCGTTCACCTCAAGCCCGAACAACTCCATGAACTTATGGAAGAACGTGGTGAGGAAGTAGTCTTCTTCGACGGACGCAATGCGATGGAAGCCCAAATCGGCCATTTCAAAGACGCCATCGTCCCCGACGTGACCACCACACACGATTTCATCAAAGAACTCGAATCTGGCAAATACGACGATCTGAAGAACAAGCCTGTTGTCACGTACTGCACCGGCGGTATCCGCTGTGAAGTACTCAGTTCCCTGATGAAAAAGCGTGGTTTCAACGAGGTCTATCAATTAGATGGTGGAATCGTCCGCTACGGTGAAAAATTCGGCGATAGTGGCCTGTGGGAAGGCTCCTTATACGTCTTCGACCGCCGCATGCACATGGAGTTCACAGAAGATGCCAAGGTCATCGGGCGGTGCGTTCACTGTGAATCCCCCACCAATGACTTCCGTAACTGTGCAAATCTTGAATGCCGCAAACAAACGCTCATCTGTGATGACTGCTTCGCCAAGGAAAACAATCGCTACTGCGATAACTGCTCAGACGTTCATGCCCCCGCGGCTGTCTAACAACCTCACGATGCCTCATCACGATGGTTGATTCCGACCTTCAGTATGTGGACCTCGAAGAGGTCTTCGATGAACTTCTTGAAATCTGTGGCCCTACATCATGGTGGCCTGCAGACAGTGACTTTGAAATTGTCATTGGCGCGATTCTGACCCAAAACACACGCTGGGAAAACGTTAAGTCGGCTCTTTATCGTCTCAAACATGCAAGAATGATGGATCCCGAAAGCATCGCCTACGCAGGGCTTGATCTTGCTGAGTTCATCCGCCCCGCCGGATACCCAAATAAAAAAGCCACCTACCTTAGGGCTATTTCCACCTGGGTTCTGGATTACGGCATTGATGAATACAGTGAAGCTGCCTCATGGAATGATGATCGTCTTCGCTCAAGCCTACTCAGTGTCCGCGGTGTGGGACCAGAAACTGCTGATGACATTCTGCTATACGTCTTTCATCGCCGAGTCTTCATCGCTGACATGTATGCCCGTAGACTCTTCCAGGCGCGTGACTATGACGTTCCTAAGGGGTACGAGTCATTCCGCAAGGCCATTGCTCCCGCCGTGGAAGAATGCTCGTTAAATAGCGATGACTTCGGAATGCTCCATGGATTAATCGTGGAGTATGGAAAGAGCCACTAGCTATTTCCTCCCCATTACCCAGGTATGCTGAGTTTAGAATTTGGAAAGGACCTGGTGTGGCTATTTCTTCTTCTCGTTCACCACGAATTTCTTTGAGCAGCACGTCATTGAAGAACGCAGCGAAGACTCTCTCGAACACAAAGTGTGCTTCCTCGACAAAGTCTCCTTCCCAGGCTTTGGGATTGTCTTGGCAACAAGCAGCAATGGGTGGTGCACTCTCCGGTGCTGCAGCGCTAGCAGGAACCACCCTTACCGTTGCCTCATTCTTGTCTGGTAAACAGGGACGCTCAGTGCGAGCTTCTTTGTTGGAGGGATTGATGTGGCGCAGCAAGGTGGTCTTCGAAAGCACTACCAGTGCTGAAGCAATCCTTCCCCACGCAGTGGGATTGAGTAACAAACTATTCGTTCTTCCCAAGCCCCTGTCACGGGCGCTGGATCCCGCACGTCGTCGATTCTTCAAAGATGTGCGAATTACAGAAACGGAACGCTGCGGCATTCCTGTCTTCGAATTCGAGCCCAAAAACGTCCCCAGTTCCGATAAACGCCATCCTGTTCTCTACCTCCACGGTGGGGCCTACATTCACCGTCCTACCTCCTACCACGTAAGTTTTGTGGTGGATATGGTGGGACTGACTGGCCGCAAGTTCTATATGCCAATCTATCCGCTTGCTCCTGAACATGGCGCCAGTGAATGCATCGATTGCGTGATGAGCCTGTACCAAGAACTTCATCATGAATATGACCAGCCTATTGACCTCATGGGTGATTCAGCCGGCGGTGGCATGTGTGCCATTGTCGCCCAGCAGTGCAGGAATCAGGATCTTCCCGGCCCGTCAAAGGTCGTCATGCTGTCACCCTGGCTTGATGTGTCAATGACGCTACCAGAGATTCAGACTCTCGAAGGCGATGACCCAATGATCGATCTCAATGCAGGCATTGTTGCCGGTGACAGTTGGTCAGGCGATCGTGATGTTCGTGATCCACTAGTCAGTCCCCTCTTTGGCCAATGGAACGATTTGCCTCCCATGACGATTCTTGTGGGCACGCATGAAACTCTGCTAGCGGATACGCGCGCCCTAGCCCGGCGTACCGACGCCGAATGCTACGTAGTCCGCGGTGCTCACACTGATTCCCCCGAGATTAAACCTCTGCCCAGCCCCGGCGAATGTGCTCACCTCATCGGTGATGGCCCACGCGAGGACTCAGAAAATGTCCGGGCTGATGTGACCATCTACGAATACCCGTTAATGAACCACATCTTCCCCGTTCTTCCGATTCCAGAAGCCATGCAGGCCCGTGATCTTATCGCTCACATTTTTGCTGCAAAGTAAGTAGCGCCACGAAGTGTGGGGAATTGTCACCACAGCGCCTTCCGCATATCAACACTCAAGCCCCGGGGAATGCCGAGCAGTAATCAAACGACTACTACTCTTTCAACCTCCATTTTCCCGTTTCACTATTCATCTCAGTATGGCGTGTTGGCTTAAACCTATTCGGGTATTTTCTTATATCCACAGGAGCGTCTTAATGCTTTCGCGCTCATCCATGGCGCGGTAGCCATCAGCGGCATCCTCCAAAGGGCGCTGATCATCAAAGACCAATCCAGGCTCAATCTGACCTTCCATGACCAAGTCAAGAAGATGTGGAAGGTAGGCACGTACGGGAGCGATACCTCCAGCAATACCTACCCCCCGCCAAAACATATGCTCCTGGTTGATCTGCTGAATGTGAGGCAGCCCCACCCATCCGACCAAAGCACCAGAGCGAGCACACTGCAAGGCCTGATCCACCGATTCATGAGTGCCCACGCATTCAAGGACTGAATCAGCACCAAGTCCATTAGTTAGCTCAGCGACTTTCGCTGCACCTTCTGCTCCACGTTCAGCAATAACGTCCGTGGCACCAAAACGCTGAGCGAGTTCCGCACGCTGCGGGTGACGACTCATGATGATGACACGCTGCGCACCCATCTGCCGTGCCGCAATGACACCACATAAGCCTACTGCACCGTCACCCACAACCACTGTAGTGTGACCGGGTTCTACACGTGCGCTCACCGCTGCGTGCCATCCGGTCCCCATCACGTCTGATAACGTCAACAAGTGCGGGATCTGCTCGCGCTCAGGGGATTGATCTAAACCCACCAATGTTCCTGGAGCATTAGGCACACGAACGTACTGAGCTTGACAACCGTCATATCTGGTCATGCGCTCACAAGCCACGTATTGGCCAATAGAGCATGCTGCACAATGTCCACAACTGGTGGTAAATCCGCCAATTACAAACTGACCGATATGAAGTTTTCCTTCCCGTGCCACATCATCACCAAGTTCAGTAATGACCCCAACATATTCGTGTCCCATCGGGGTGGGTTTATCAACCTCATTGATTCCACGGTAGCGCCACAAATCTGAACCACAAATACATGCAGCCACCACACGCACGATGGCATCGGTAGGCTCAATAATCTGAGGGATAGGACGGTCTTGAACTCGAACATCACTAGGTCCGTGGATCACCACACCACGCATAGTTGTCTCCTCCGGTTGGGCACAGACAGATGTTTGAGTAGTCATCGGTTGCTCCATTGCTAAACCAGTTATGCCCATTAATTTTAGATGAAAAACAGAAATAATAAGGAGAAAAGTCCATCATCTTGTTCGTGTTTTGTGAATTGGTTTTTTGTAGAACCCCGCCGTCAGCAGTCGTATAGTGAAGGACATGTGGCTTAGGTCATCCTGCCGTGGCCTCAGTCCACATTCCCGTCCGAGCACAGCCGCTCGGCACGTGTCGAGATGTGCAAGGAGAATGCACCGATGACCAATACCCAACACATTTATCAAAAGACCTACCCGATTTCCCCTGATGGCAACGCATACGTCCACAATGATTTAGGTCTTTACACGCACAACCATCCCGTTCCTCCCAAGGATGTGAAGGAACGTAAGGCCTACTTAGTAGGCAGTGGTATTGGCTCACTGATCGCTGCAGCTTTCCTTATTCGTGATGGTCAGATGCCAGGTGAAAACATCACGATCTTGGAAGAACTTGCTGTTCCTGGTGGAGCGTTTGACGGCAATGGTGACACAGATAAAGGATTCATTGCCCGTGGTGGTCGCGAAATGGGGCAGCACTTTGAGTGTTTCTGGGACATCATGCGTGACATCCCTGCCTTGGAGATGCCAGCCCCTTATACAGTGCTCGATGAGTTCCGTATTACAAATGAGAACGACCCTAATATCTCACCATGCCGCGTTATCAAAAGCGGTGGCCAGAAAGTTGACACCTACAAAATGGGTATCAATAAGAAGGGCCAACGTGCCATGGTGAAACTTCTTCTGGCCAAAGAAGAGGACACTTACTACAAGTCGATTGAAGACTGGTTCGATCAGGATTTTCTTGACTCGATGTTCTACACGCTGTGGAAGACGATGTTCGCGTTCGAACAATGGCAGTCTCTAACAGAAATGAAACGGTACATGCACCGTTTCTTGCAGTACTTCCCAGGTTTTTCTGATCTGTCATGCCTACGTTTCAGTAAGTACAACCAATACGACTCCTTCGTTGTGCCACTGGTTCGCTGGCTAGAGGACAAGGGCGTGCAATTCGTTTATGACACGATGGTTTATGACCTTGATATGGAGATCACCGCACACCGTAAGGTTGTGCGAGCCATTGATACCCGTCATCGTGACGGCACAACGGATTCCATCGCTGTGACAGATAAAGATTTAGTCTTCGTCACGAATGGTTCACTCACCGAGTGCACTGGATATGGCGATATGAACCATCCTGCTCCTTACCACCGTAATGCCACCGATGGTTGGGAACTGTGGCGTAATCTTGCAAAAAAGTCTCGAGTTTTCGGCCGTCCACAAGTTTTTTGTTCTGACACTGATAAAACCGTATGGGAATCGGTGAGTTTTAACTTTATCGGCGAGAATCATCCTTTCCTGCGCAAAATTAAAGAAATGACCGGAAACGATCCGCTATCTGGGCGTACCGTCACAGGTGGAATCATCACGGTAGAAGACTCTTCATGGTGTATTTCATTGACGATGAACCGCCAGCCACAGTTCCACGGTCAGCCTAAGGACTGGGGTGTGGCCTGGGCTTATGGTCTCTATCCTTTCGCTCAGGGTGACTACGTAAAGAAACCTATGCTCGAATGCACGGGTGAAGAAATCCTCGCCGAGTATTGCTACCATTTCGGTCTTCTTAGCGAATTCGACGAGATTAAAAAGAACACGAAAGTCCGTTTGGCAACTATGCCTTACATCACTGCCTTCTTCATGCCCCGTGGAAAGGGAGACCGCCCTCAGGTAATTCCAGAAGGATGTGTCAATCTCGCATTCCTCGGTCAGTTTGTTGAAACCCCAGATGACTGCGTTTTCACCACTGAAGGTTCAGCCCGCACTGCCATGATGGCGGTCTACGGATTACTTGACTTAGATCGTGACATCCCGCCAATCTGGCCCGCACAGTATGACATTCGTGCCTTACTCGCCGCTGCAAAAACAATGAATAGTGGGAAGTTGCCCGGCGAAAAAATGCTGACGCGTCTGCTAAGAGGCACCTACTTCGAAGATATTCTTCCGTAACAAGAAGAAAAGACATCCGTCAAATTCGCTGGGGTGAGAACAGTCTTTCTGTTCTCACCCCAGCGATTAGTCCGACTGTCAATTACTCGTTAATCGCAGCGTACCGCCCAAAAAGCTACGGCTGCAGCAGCAGCAACATTAAGGGAGTCCACTCCCCCAGCCATGGGAATACGCACCACACGATCAGCTTGCGCAATAGTGCATGGCTTCAAACCATCACCTTCTGCTCCTAAAACCATCGCCACTTTGCTATCAGGCGCAGTACATTCTTCAGAAGCAATAAATTCGTCAAGGCTGATGGAATCATCACTAAGAGCCAAGGCAGCGACAGTAAACCCTGCATCATGAAGTTCATCGACGGCGGGCCAGCGCTCAATACGAGTCCACGGCACCTGGAAAACAGTTCCCATCGAAACGCGAACGCTGCGGCGGTAAAGAGGATCGGCACAGTGCGGGGTGACCAGAACGGCGTCGATTCCTAATGCGGCAGCGCTACGGAACGCTGCTCCCACATTCGTGTGGTCAACCAAATCCTCAAGGATGGCAATGCGGCGTGCCCCCTGGCCATCGCGGCATGAGGCGAGTAACTCCGCTACACCGGGTAGTTCAGGGCGATTCATCGCCGCCAAAGCACCACGGTGAAGATGGAATCCGGTGATACCTTCAAGAACCGATTCGTCAGCGATGAATACGGGAATATCTCCGCCATCTTCTGCGCCACCAGTTCCATCAGCCGAAGCGATCACAAATTTCATCGTCTCATAGTGGCGTGGGGCCATGAGAAAAGAACGAGGGGCGTGCCCTTTTTCGACGGCCCGTGTGATGACGTTGGTGGACTCAGCCATGTAGAGGCCGCGTTCTGTTTCCAGACGCTTACGCAAGGCGACGTCGGTCAGAGAGGTGTAGTCCTTGAGTCGTTCGTCGCTATCGTCATTGAGTTCAATGATCATCAGACGTCGCTTTCTTAGGATTCGCCATCGAACTGGGATTGGTAGAGGCGTGCATAAGCGCCGCCTGCTTCCATGAGTGTGTCATGATTTCCTGTTTCGACAATGTCACCGTCTTCCATCACCACAATGATGTCAGCATCGCGAATAGTGGATAGTCGGTGGGCAATAACGAAACTGGTACGTCCGCTACGCAGTTTGGCCATCGCCTGCTGGACGAGAACCTCGGTTCGGGTATCTACGCTGGAGGTTGCTTCATCCAGAATAAGGATCTGACGATCAGCCAAGAAAGCACGAGCAATGGTAATGAGTTGCTTTTCACCGGTGCTCACACCCGAACCGGAGTCATCAATGACAGTATTGAATCCTTGAGGCAGTGCTTCAATCACGTGAAGGACATTAGCTGCGCGTGCTGCTTCAACAACTTGTTCATGCGTTGCCTCAGGCAGGCCGAAGGCGATGTTTTCTTCAATAGTGCCGTCAAACAGCCAGGTGTCCTGAAGGACCATGCCGATATGTTCGCGAACATCATCGCGGCGTACAGTGGAAATATCTACATCATCAATAGCAATATGACCGCTCAACGGCTCGTAGAAACGTAAGAGCAGATTAACCAGGGTAGTTTTGCCTGCGCCTGTGGGACCCACGATGGCCACGGTCTGGCCAGGCTGTACCGTGAGGCTAAGGTCGCGGATAAGTTCTTTCTCGGGGTCGTAACTAAAACGGACATGGTCGAAAGTGACCGATCCGCGAAGGGTCTGAGGCAATGTTGCTGGCGCGGCGTCGTCCAATGGCTCAGGTTCAATATCGAGAATCTCAAAAACGCGTTCGGCACTGGCCACGCCCGACTGCAGCAGGTTAGCCACGCTGGCCAACTGGGCGATGGGCTGGGAGTAGGAGCGTGAGTACTGTAGGAAGGCTTGAACGTCACCGAGGGTCAGCGAACCGTTGGTAATTTTGATACCTCCCAGAACCGCAACAATGACGAAAGTCAGATTGTTAATAAGGTTCATGGCCGGCTGGATAGTTCCGGAGAGGAACTGTGCGCGCCATGCACTGCGGTAAAGCGAGTCATTATCACGAGCGAAAGTACGATCGAAGTCCTCTTCACAGGCGAAGGCGGTCACTACCTCATGAGCAGTGAAGGCTTCTTCGACGGTGGCCCCCAATGCGCCGGTGGAGGCCCACTGTTGCTTGAAATGCGGTTGAGCCTTCTTACCAATGACCACGGCGAGAATTGCGGCCACAGGGATCGTCACAATGGCGGCCAATGCCAAGTGCCAAGAAATCCAGATCATCATGCCGAGTGTGGCCACGATCGTGACGCTGGCTTGCATGACTTGGGAGAGCGTCTGTTGGAGTGTCTGGGTGACGTTATCCACGTCGTTGGTTACGCGCGAGAGCATGTCTCCGCGACTACCGGAGTCAATGGCCTTGAGCGGGAGGTGGTTGATCGTGGATTCCACGCCAGCGCGCAGGCGGTTGCCGGTACGTTGGATGACTCCGGCCAGGATGTAGCCCTGGATGTACATAATGATGGCGCTTGTGGTGTACAAAGCAACCACGATGAATAATTCATGCGCAAGGTCGTGGGTGTTAATACCCACACCGACCTGGGCGTGCATCGCTTCGATCATAGAGGCCATACGCTCCCGGGATGAGTCTCCTGAGGCACGGAGCATAGCAAGCGCCTGCTCGGTAGTGGTTCCCGCCGGGAGCATGCGCCCCATGGCTGTGCCTAAAACGCCACGGAAGATCACGTTCGTGGCATGTCCGAGGGCTTTGGGACCCATGACATTGAGAACGACGCCGATGACCGTTAGTACCATGACCAGCGCCAGTCGGATTTTTTCCGGGGCTAGCGTCGATAAGAGTCGTTTGAGGGATTGTTTAAAGTTCTTGGCCTGTGCACCAGGTGCGTGGGAGCGGCCGGGATGACGTGGGCTCATGCTGCCTCCTCCACGCTCAGTTGGGACAATGCAATTTCTTGGTAGGTGGGGCAGGTGTCCATGAGGAATTCATGGCTGCCAATTCCAACCACTTCTCCACCGTCAAGGACCACGATTTGGTCGGCATGGCGAATAGAAGACACACGCTGGGCAACGACGAGCATCGTGGCTCCGTCGGTGGCTTGGGGCAGTGCTGCACGGAGGCGTGCATCGGTAGTGAAGTCCAGTGCTGAAAAGGAGTCATCGAAAAGATACACACTGGCGGGTTTAAGCAGTGCTCGTGCGATACATAGGCGCTGGCGTTGACCGCCGGAAAAGTTCACGCCGCCTTGTTCGACTTTCGTGTCCAAGCCTTCATCGAGTGCGCTGACAAAATCCGCTGCTTGAGCACTGGTAAGTGCTGCCCAGATTTGTTCATCACTGTAGTCACTTCCCATAGACAATGTAGAACGGAGAGTTCCGGAGAAGAGGTACGACTTTTGAGGAACTACGGCGATGTTCTCACGCAAGGCAGGCAACGTAATGTCGCGAATGTCCACGCCGTCAATCTCAATGCGACCATCGGTGACATCCATAAGACGTGGAATGAGGTTGAGCAAGGTGGTTTTTCCTGCGCCGGTAGATCCGATGACGGCTGTGGTTGTTCCGGCTTCCAGGGTGAGGTCCACGTGATCGAGCACGGGTTCGCTTGCGCCGGGGTAGCGGAAGGACACGTCATGGAAGGTGACAGTGCGTGCTCGAGATGAGCAATCGCTGTGAACAGGCAGTTCCTTGACAGTCTTAGGACTGGCGATAGAGGGTTCTAGGTCAAGAACTCCGTTCACACGTTCAGCAGCCACTGAGGCACGAGGAACCATCATGAACATCATGGTGGCGACCATGACGGAGAAAAGGATCTGGATGAGGTAGTTGAGGAATGCGGTGATGTCACCGACCTGCATCGAGCCGTCTTGGACGCGTAATCCACCGAACCAGATCACGGCAATGGAGGAGAAGTTCAGGACTAACTGAACTACGGGGAAGAGAATGGCCATAAGGCGACCGATGGACAGTGCGGTGCCGGTCAGTTCGTCGTTGGCTTGGGTGAAGGTGGCGGTGCGCTGAGGCTGGCGCACAAAAGCGCGAATGACGCGCACGCCTTGAATTTGTTCACGCATGACCAGGTTGATGCGGTCGATGCGCTTTTGCATCATCTTGAAGTGCGGGATAAGGCGGCGCAGGATGAGTGCGAGAAATACACCGAGGATGGGGACAACCACGGCGATGAGGGCGGAGAGTGGAACATCGACACGTAGTGCCATGAACACACCGCCCACCATCATGATGGGAGCCATGACCATCATGGCGAAACTCATGAAGACCACCATCTGGATTTGCTGCACATCGTTGGTGCAGCGGGTGATGAGGCTGGGTGCACCGAAGCGGCTCATTTCTTCGAGGTTGAGGCGTTGTACTCGTGTGAAGACGTCACGACGCACGTCGCGGCCTAGTCCCATGGCGGTACGCGCTGCAAGTAGGGTGGCGATGATGGCCACCACGACTTGTAGTGCGGTCAAGGCAAGCATTTCGCCGCCGACTTGCCAAATGTAGGACACGTCGCCCTTAATGACACCGCTGTTGATGATGTCAGCGTTCAAGGTGGGCAGACTGAGTGAGGTGAAGGTTTCAATGACTTTGCAGACAAGGACACCGATCACTAGCCATAGGTAGGGGCGCAAGTATTTGCGAAGAAGTCGTCTGAGCACCTGGGAAGTCTACGCCGAGTTTGCACTGAGTGCATATATCGATCGCTCTTCACCGTGGTGGCATTGATCATAAGGAGATATTCACAAATGTGTGGGGCCCGCGCCTAGCGGCGCGGGCCCCAACGATTCACGTCTATTGATGCCGTGTCACGTCACGCAAACGACGCACAAACCTTGGCACTCATTGCAGTGGTGTGACCGAATGCCTCAGTGTGACGGCGGATAGGTTGGTGGAATGGAAGGACCGTCACCTTCCTGGGGAGGAAGTCCATACCCGCTAACCTGAGGTGTCTCAGGGGCAACACCAGATGTTGACGGCGCGGAAGACTGAGCAGGCTGGGCTGGGGAAGCAGACTCGGCGGGTGCCATATGAACAGCCTTATTCGGTGCTGCCATAGAAACTTCATCCTTGGCTTCATGCAGTGCAGCATCTGCTTCACCACGCGCTTGCGCAAGAGCTTCAGCGGGATCTTGCAAATGAGTCGCAGCAAGGTCATCGGTAATACCGAAGGCGTTGGAATCCAATCCGCTCAGATCAACTGAGGTCCGTTCCTCATCGCCGTCAGCGCCAGGCCAGGGGCCAGGAGAAGCGGGAGACTTTCCTCCCAGGGCACCAGCGATACCGTCAAGTGCTGCGGTGAACTCAGTGGGAACAATCCACATCTTGGAGGAATTACCGTTAGCAATCTTGGGGAGGGTCTGTAGATACTGGTACGCAAGAAGTTTGGGATCAGCGTTACCACGGTGGATAGCGTCGAAGACCTGGAGAATAGCGCGGGATTCACCCTGTGCCTTGAGAATGGCCGATTGTGCTTGCCCTTCAGCGCGAAGAATGGCGGACTGCTTGTCACCTTCGGCAGTAAGAATCTGAGACTGCTTGACGCCTTCGGCTGTCAAAATGGCTGCACGGCGGTCACGCTCGGCGCGCATTTGCTGTTCCATGGCCCCTTGAATAGAGGCAGGCGGATCGATGGACTTCAGTTCCACATTGCTCACGCGAATACCCCAACGGCCAGTAGCCTGATCAAGTACGCCACGAAGTTGGCCGTTGATCTGGTCGCGGCTAGTCAAGGTCTGCTCAAGGTCCATGGCCCCGATAACGTTACGCAGAGTAGTCACGGTAAGCTGCTCGATAGCCTGGAGATAGTTGGCGATTTCGTAGGTAGCGCGCTTGGGGTCAGTGACCTGGTAGTAAATCACCGAGTCAATGCTCACCACGAGGTTATCGGAAGTAATTACCGGCTGCGGAGGGAAAGAGACCACCTGCTCGCGTAAGTCGACGGTGTTACGAACACGGTCGAGAAATGGCACGAGGAAATGCATACCTGCGCCATATTCCGCCTGGAATTTACCGAGGCGCTCAACAATAATCGCCTGGCTCTGGTGAACAATTCGCACGGCCTTGGCGATGGCAGTGACGATGAACAGCACCAAAAACACCAAGACAAGAATGGAAATTACTGAACCAATCATCGAGAACGACCCCTTCACATCAGTAGTGCCTTGAGTCTACGCAATCGGGGCATCACTTTTAAAGGAAACTACGTCTTTTCGATCTCTTTGCCACGGGAGGATTCCCCTGATTAGGTAGGCGCTGAGTGTTTTCAGTATGAAGTTTCACGTCGTGCCTCAGTGGATTCCACTCATCCACCACATGCTGAAACAAACAACGGCACCACATAGTCACCTCGTATCACTTGTCAACCTCGTATGAGGGTGTGCTTCACATCATCGGGGTAACAACTGCTGTGGCCCCATCAATGGTGATGACGCGAACCTCGGAGCCAACCTCGCACTGTGGGACAGGACAAGCCGTCTCCAAACGAGCACTCCACTGTGCTCCATCGAGTTCGATGAGGCCTTGATGAAGATCGACGGGCTGAAGAACACGCGCAGTAGCACCGATAAGCGCGTGAACGTTGGAATCAGTGTGAGGTGTGGAACGGTTGATGTAACGCTTAGCCCACGGGCGAGCAACAGCCAATCCCAGGGTAGAGACCACCCCGAATACGATGATCTGAACATAAAGAGGGACACCTGTCAGACTAACCAAACTGGCTGCTAAAGCACCTGATGCGAACATGAGGAACACCAAGTCTACGCTGAGCATTTCCACAACGCCCAGGCCAAGCGCGGCGACGAGCCACCACAGCCACATCATGAATTCTTTCCATTCACTGCGTGAATACCATCGGTACTGCGACGCTGAGCTCGCGCAGTAAAGCGACCATCGTGGACAGTGACAGAAAGAGGAAGTCCAAACACATCGCTCATCACCCCACTGGTGATGACCTCCTGAATAGGGCCAGCAGCCACCACTCCTCCTTCGCGCAGTGCGAGTGCGTGAGTAAATCCGGCGGGGATTTCTTCAAGGTGGTGGGTAATAAGAATCATGGCCGGAGAAGCAGGGTCAGCGACGATTTCTTCCAGTGCGCTAACAAGTTCTTCACGACCGGAGAGGTCAAGACCTGACGCTGGTTCATCGAGGATGAGCAGTTCCGGGTCAGGCATGAGTGCGCGAGCGACTTCGACGCGTTTGCGTTCACCGGAGGAAAGCGTCCCCCACTTGCGGGTAGCCAGATGACCCACGCCAAGTGCAGAAAGAACATCCACGGCACGCTGTGCGTCGGCATCTTCGTAAGTGTGGCGCCATGAGCCTACTGCACCCCAGGAAGCTGACAGAACAATGTCTGCCACGGACTGGACATTGGTGATTTGCTGGGCCAATGCTGAGGAGCACAAGCCCACACGAGCGTGCAGTTCACTGACATCGGTACGGCCTAGTACCTCATCGAGAATGGCGACTTCACCCTTCGACGGGTACAGGCGACCAGAAGCCATGCGGGCAAGGGTGGTTTTACCGGCACCGTTGGGGCCAAGAATGACCCATCGTTGCCAATCTTCAATGGTCACGTTGACATCATGAACGATGGCTCGGCCATCGCGGACCACACTGACATTGCTCATTCGCAGGACATCAACCATGTGCCCAGCCTACTTTGTTCACAATCATTGCGGTTGCTAGGCGCGCTGAATTGTTATGGGACAAACGATACGGTGCGGGGTAGACAACGATAACCGTCTCCACCCCGCACCGTAATTATCCCGACATCGCAGTCAATAGAGCAGCCAAGCACCTAATTGACCAGAGGATTCATAAGCTACTGCCCCGCTCGTCACTATCGTCTGCTCGTCCAGACTTTTAAACTCACTGAATCAAGTGCGTCCGTCAGGCATTTTTGCGCTGCTCAAGAACCCATTCATAAACAGCCATCGTACGCTCAGCGATGGCAGTCCATGCGAAGTGGTCTTCCACGCGCTTACGTGCGGCCTTACCCATCTTTTCGCACAGTTCCTTATCAGTAATCAAGGTAGTGATCGCCTTGGCAAGATCTGCAATGAACTGTTCAGGATTAACGGGTGTGCCAGTACCGTCATGTAACTGGTCAAGAGGGACGAGAAGGCCCGTCTCGCCGTCGTTAATAACTTCCGGAATACCACCTGTTGCACTGCCAACAACTGGTAACCCCACAGCCATGGCTTCCAGGTTCACGATCCCCAAGGGCTCGTAAATTGAGGGACACACGAACAGGTCAGAAGCATCAAGTACGGCAATAAGTTCCGGCCGAGGAAGCATTTCTTCAACCCACACGACGCCGGTACGCTTCGTGCGCAGCGTATCAACCAGACCTTCGACTTCGGTCATGATTTCCTTGGTGTCCGGGGCTCCGGCACACAGGACAATCTGGACTTCTTCCGGCAGTGATTCGCAAGCACGCAGGAAGTAAGGCAGACCTTTTTGGCGCGTAATACGCCCAACAAAGACGATGGTGGGCCGTTCAGGATCAATTCCCAAACGAGCCAAGGTCTTTTCTTGAAGTTCTCCTGCTTCAGGACCTTCTGGTTTCTTCCATGCATCGAGATCAATACCGTTGTGAACAACCTTGACCTTTTCTGGATCAACGGTGGGGTAAGAACGAAGAATGTCTTCGCGCATGCCGCCACTCACGGCGATGATGGCATCAGCGTTGGTGTAAGCGTTTTCTTCTGCCCAGGAACTCAGAGCATACCCACCGCCAAGTTGTTCAGCTTTCCATGGACGCATGGGCTCCAAGGAGTGCGCGCTAATCACGTGGGGAACACCGTGAAGGAGCTGGGCCAGACGCCCGCCGAGATTGGCATACCAGGTATGGGAGTGGACCAGGTCCGTACCTTCACATCCGGCTGCCATTTCTAAGTCAACGCCGAAGGTCTGCAGTGCAGCATTGGCCCCAGCCAACTCCTCAACATTGGGGTAACCCGTCACACCGGGATCGCCACCAGGTTGACCTTGTTTACGAGGCCCGCCAAAGGCGTGAACGCGCACATCGGCAAGGGGACGAAGCACCTTAGCCAGTTCGTCAACATGGACTCCTGCCCCACCGTAAATAAATGGCGGGTATTCCTTGGTCAGTAGGTCAACCCTCATCGGGATGCCCCTTTCTTTGATGGACGCGACTGGAGGTAGTGACTCCATTGGGCAACAATGCACCATAAGAGTATCGCAGGTCACACTCTACAACCGTAACCTTCGATCCGAGCCACCATTATTCACTGACGATCACAATGAATCAGGTCACTGTATGCTTACATTCTCGTTTCATGATGGAAAGTAATGAGACACATAAATGACTAATTTTGAGCGAAGCTCAGGTCAAACGATGCAATTCAAGCAACCTTACCGTTTCTATTCTTCCCTTCTTTTCTTCCTTAATGTAGGCAGTTAGCCCTAGAAATTGGCCAAAATTACCTGGCGTTTTTCCTGCGAAACACTCTCAAGCACTTTAGGCTTAACCCATGGCAGCTCCACGTGTTCTCGCAATCGTCCTCGCCGGTGGTGAAGGTAAGCGCCTTATGCCCCTCACCATCGATCGCGCCAAGCCCGCAGTGCCCTTCGGCGGCCACTACCGCCTGATTGATTTCTCCTTGTCCAACATGGTGAACTCAGGCTTTCTGCGTGTTGTGGTGTTGACTCAATACAAGTCCCACTCTCTTGACCGTCACATCTCCAAGACCTGGCGTATGTCATCGATGCTGGGCAACTATGTCGCTCCCGTACCAGCACAACAGCGTATGGGTAAGCACTGGTTCCTAGGAAGCGCTGATGCGATCTATCAGTCCCTCAATCTGGTGGATGATGAACGTCCCGATTACGTGGTGATCACCGGTGCTGACAACATCTACCGGATGGACTTCTCCCAGATGCTTGAGCACCATATCGCATCCGGGTTACCTCTGACTGTTGCTGGTATCCGTCAACCCAAGAGTTTGGCTGACCAGTTCGGTGTGATCGAAACTGACCCGAAGGCGCCCGGCAAGATCAAGGCTTTCGTAGAAAAGCCCAAGGACACTCCCGGCCTGCCGGACTCCCCCAATGAAGTTCTTGCTTCAATGGGTAACTACATCATGAGCGTGGACGCCATGCGCGAGGCTGTCACCGTTGACGCTGCAGATGACAACTCTAAGCACGACATGGGCGGCAACATCGTTCCTTGGTTCGTCAACCAAGGCGCCGCCGGCGTTTACGACTTCAAAGACAACGAAGTTCCCGGTTCAACCGATCGTGACCGTAACTACTGGCGTGACGTAGGTACCCTCGACGCTTTCTACGAGGCTCATCAGGATCTCATCAGCGTCACCCCCGTCTTCAATCTCTACAATGACCGCTGGCCGTTGTACACCGGTTATGACGCAGGCATGCCTCCAGCGAAGTTCGTCTACGGCCACCATGAACGTCTAGGACACGCAATTGATTCCATCGTCTCCCCCGGAGTCATCGTCTCAGGCGGTGAAGTCATTTCCTCTGTCCTCTCCCCCGGCGTCCGCATTAACTCCTGGTCCTCGGTCCGCTCCTCTGTCATTCTCGACGGCGCGAACGTGGGCCGCAACACCGTGGTCAACCGAGCCATTTTGGACAAGAACGTTCGCGTAGAAGAAGGTGCCATGGTCGGCATCGATCACGAACATGATCGCGCACGTGGCTTCACGGTGACTGAATCCGGTATCACAGTGGTCGCTAAGGGCCAGATTGTGACCCGGTAAGGATTTCTTTCTTCACTCACACGTGCTTATGCCATCCACGCGGTGGGGCGCTGACTCTCGTCGGCGCCCCACCGTTTTTCGGTAACACCGAATACGTTCACATAGCGCATCACCATGTCACTCAAACAAGGCTTCCCCACAGCCCCCGTCCCCACCCGTTAGTGAACGATCATGAATATTGAGTATCCAAAACTACGAAATGCCCGCTGCTCCGTTGATACAGTTCACTTTGTGACTATGAAGACTCTTGTACTCGTTCGCCACTCAAAGGCGGCCTCCATGGCCACATCTGATGAGGAACGGCCACTGACAGAAAAAGGGCAAGCCATGGCGAAGAACCTGGCTTCTCAACTCAAAGCCGAAGGCCTCAAGGTTGACCTTATGCTGGTTTCACCTGCCAAGCGCGCACGCGAAACCGGCCAGTACCTTGCCAAAGCCACCAAACCCTCATCCATCGCAATTAATAAGACCATCTACGCTCCACGCAACGGCGTAGGCTCCATCATCGATATGCTGCATGACGTCGACGAAGAGTACACCTCAGTAATGGTGGTAGGCCACGAACCCACCTTATCCATGGTTGGTTATGCGTTATCTGCTGATCGTTCGAATCCTCTGACCCAGGACATTGCCTTCGGCATGTCCACAGCAACGGCAATCATCATGTCCTATGACGGTGCGTGGTGTGATCTAAACGAACAGATGGCAACGATTAAGGCATTGCCTCACGGCGTCGTCGAAAAGTAACCCAGGCAACCTGTCAGAAACAAACTAACGGGCCGGTTCCCCAACCAAATGCCTGTCGACGCTTCGTACTAGTTGGTAATTTACGAACCTGAAATAGGTTACTAACTTAAATGTAATCACCTATAATTTACAGCAGTTGCAAAGGGCTAACTAGTTCCTGAGAGATGAGCCGACATGTCGAAACAACTTCAACCACTATCGATGACCGATATCCCAGCGAATGAAGACTCGCTAAACATCTCGCAATATGTTGACGCATTAGCTGATTTCTCAACAAAGTGCGAGACTCCCATGACCATCGCAATCCAAGGCGATTGGGGCTCTGGGAAAACATCGCTAATGAACATGATCAAAAATAAGATCAGTAATACTGAACAAAAAAATCACGTCATTTGGTTCAATACTTGGCAATATTCCCAATTTAACATGGGCGACAAGTTAATTCTCGCCTTGTTACAACAACTAACTATCGCACTATCGAAAATTAACCCAAGCGATAAAGTAAATTATACCAAAAAATTCAAAAAAATTGCAAAAATTGCCTTAGGGGCAGGAACCGGGTTCATATCAGGGTTGACAACGCTGACCCCTTATCAGCCTTTAATTGAAAAAACTTTTGAAGGCGGCAAAAAAGCATTCGAAACCTCTAGTGAGGAACTAAACGATTATGCTACTCAACTATTTGAGTATGACGTCAAAATTCTAGAAGAACTTAAGTCTGACATTGCATTAATGATCAATAGTGCATTAAAGCGATCCGATCAGCCTGCATCACAATCTGACGAAAAAATCTTCATCTTTATTGACGACTTAGATCGCCTTGAACCTGCAAAAGCAGTCGAATTACTTGAGTCATTAAAACTATTCCTTGATCTACCTGGGTGCGTCTTTATCCTTGCCATCGATTTTGAAGTAATCAAACAGGGCGTACATAAAAAATTCGGTAATGATTTTCGCGAGAAAAAAGCACAATCATTTTTCGATAAGATAATTCAAGTACCTTTCCACATGCCTGTTAGCGCCTATGAGACTGGGACACTAATTAAGGAGATGGTTGACACTACAGACTCTAGCGAATCAAAAATTTATCAAACACTGTGCACACTATCTGTCGGCAACAACCCCCGTTCCATCAAACGACTCCTTAATACATTCCGCCTACTCGAAAATATCCGATCCCGCACCGATAAAGAAACTAACCCCGCGGAACGATTACAACTCTTTGCTATCCTGTGCCTCCAAAGCGCATATCCTTTATATTACAGAGAATTTATACAAAAAGTAGAAAATGAAGTGTGCGACTCTTCTGTAGAAGAGTTCTTCAAGAAAGAAATTTCTCTTTTCGAACAAGACAACGAAGAGACTTCAACATTACTCGATAGTTTCGACATTTCAGCCATCGAAACGTATTCTTTTATTAATTTTTTAACATCCCTACTCGGCGTGTTTACAACAGGGAATTCAAAAAATCAGATGAGCAATATTAACGACCTTCGAACCGCCCTTTCATTGGCTTCTATTACATCGGTTGGCAACGATCGCAAGAAAACAACTAAAGGAGAAATCGTGCTCGGTTTTGAAGTAACTATAGATACACTACTCACGAAGTACCATGCGAACCCAGAGCTTGTCAGTCTTTTTTCTGACCTGTTTAACTCTCTTAAGGACCGTCTTGGTGACTTATCTAATGAATTTACGACTGGAATTGGCGTCCAACCAGAACCAAAGTTTTATCGCCTAAATTCGGCTGGAAAAACTACAAAGGCTGAGCTTTCATTTAATAAGTCTGCAATTGTTGTTAAATTTGCTCGCCGCGCGATGGGTGAAACTTTAGTAAAGAGTTGGATTGATAAACTGGCTCCGTTTGGCGAAGATCTAACCGATAAGACCTATCAAACATCAAACCTCCAGATCAATGTTTCACTGACACCAGAAAATTACGCAATTCCTGAAGCAAAAGACGCTCTACTGTCATGTTTGGAAGAACTTTTTGCCTTGTAAAACAACGATCAGTTACGGACACTGTCATATCTCGAAGTTGATCGCTGCCATTTCGACCTTCTGATAATTAACGCCCCATCCCCATGCCACCATCGACGCTAATGATGGAACCGGTGACATAAGAGGATGCGGGACTAGCGAGGAATTCCACCGGCGCAATCACTTCATGCGCCTGACCAAAACGAGCCATCGGGATGGCTTCCATGTAACCAGCACGAGCCTGAGGAGTAAGAGCAGCCGTCATATCGGTCTCAATCAATCCTGGCGCCACGGCGTTAACAGTAATTCCTCTCCGTGCCACCTCTCTTGCCAGGCTACGGACGAGCCCTTCAACTCCGCCCTTTGCCGCGCCATATGCTGCAAGGCCCACACCACCACTAGCGGCCACCACGGACGAGAGCAGCACTACGCGGCCATATCGGGCTTTGAGCATGTCAGGAAGAACCGAACGCACTGAGTTGAACGTGCCCGTCAGATCGGTGGCGATCACCTCATCCCACATCTGCGAACTGGTTCGCAGCGCCAGGGACTCGGCGCTAATGCCTGCAGCAGCAACTAGAACATGAGGCGCGCCAAATTCAGCGCGGATTTCTTTAATTGCGTGGGTAAGAGCGTCAATATCCGTGACATCTGCGCTAAGCCCCAGCACCCCTTCAGGTGCACCGCCACTACGCGAAATACCTGCTACACGGTGGCCGCAACAAGCAAAATGTTCCGCAACCGCCTGGCCGATCCCTCGCGATGCTCCAGTCACGACGATGGTTTGCTGAGGCCATGAAGTGGCACCAGAGCAGTCATGCTGGGGAAGATTGGGCAGGCCGGCTGAAGTCATGAGGATTAGAATATGTCGCTTTTGACCGTGATTCCTGCCCAAATCAAACAAATTGCGGACTCGTGCCACAATACGGATGTGACTGACCAGTTCTCGCCTCTCGCCCCCAGCCAATTGTCGATTGGCCCTATCGCCGTACCGACCCCTGTGGTGCTCGCACCCATGGCAGGCGTTACCAACGCTTCTTTCCGCTATTTGTGCCGAAAGAGTGGCGAAAGTGCCCTTCCAGAGAACTTCGCACCCACCGTTGACGGCCCCGTCATTCATGACGGCGTACTCACCGCTCCAGCGGGTCTTTTCGTCACCGAAATGGTCACTACTCGTGCTCTCGTTGAACGCAATGAGAAAACTCTTTCCATGGTGCGTACAGACCCCACTGAACGCGTACGTTCAATCCAGTTATACGGAGTCGAGCCGGATACCGTGGCTCACGCAGTGCGCATTCTTGTCCTTGAGGACCTGGCTGACCATATCGACCTGAACTTTGGTTGTCCCGTCCCCAAGGTGACCCGCAAGGGCGGCGGCGCTGCACTGCCATGGAAGCGAGATCTCCTCAAAGACATCGTGACCGCGGCGGTGAAGGCCAGTGAGAAGGCTGAGCGGGATGCGAATCGTGAGCGCCCCGTTCCCGTCACCATCAAAACCCGCCTGGGGATCGACACCGATCACCTGACTTATCTTGATTGCGCCACCATCGTTGAGGGTGCCGGTGCGGCAGCCATGGCTCTGCATGCCCGCACTGCTGCCCAGCATTACTCCGGTCACGCTGACTGGTCCACAATCGGCGTACTTAAAGAACACTGTTCTTTACCGATTCTGGGCAATGGCGACATCTGGATGGGCAGCGATGCAGTGGAGATGATGCGTCAGACCGGGTGCGATGGTGTGGTGGTAGGCCGCGGCTGCCAGGGACGCCCGTGGCTGTTCGCTGACTTGGTTGCTGCCATGTTTGGTCATGAGCAGCGAGTTGCCCCAAACCTAGGGGAAGTCATCACCACAATTCAGGAACACGGCAGACTTCTTGCCGACGAAATGGGTGAAGATCGCGGTGTTCGTGATCTTCGCAAGCACATCGGCTGGTATCTCAAGGGCTACCCGGTGGGCGGAGCGGCTCGCGCTGAACTCATGAAGGTCACCAGCCTGGAAGAACTGGACACGTTATTGTCCAGGCTCGACGCTGATGCTCCCTACCCAGGTTCCACAGTCGAAGGCCCGCGCGGACGCGCGGGCACTCCCAAGCGCCCCCATCTACCTGAGGGCTGGTTGGATTCGCCCTATCTCAACGCTGAAGAACAAGCAGGCCTAGCAGACGCCGAACACGACGTTTCCGGCGGCTAAATCGCCTCAGATTCATCGCCGTCGATTACTGGCTCGTTCATCGCCGTCAATTACTGGGGCGACAGTGACCTGCTCGTGCTTACCTATGCTCACCTTGTGAGCGGGTGCGGTGGCTTTGCTCAGGAGAGCGGCGATTGCCGTGGTGATGGGGATGGCGAGAACTAGTCCGATGGATGCGACGAGCGTGCGCACAATTTCCTCAGCAATCTGACCAGACAGCACCGTATCCATCACCGAGCGATCAATGAGCGCGGCGCTGAGCACCAGAGGCAGGGCACCACCGGCGTAAGCAAAGGCCAAGGTGTACACGGTCGACGCGATGTGGTCGCGACCAATGCGCATGCCCGAACGGATAAGCCCCAGGACGCTCAGTGAGGGGTTTGCGCTGTGCAACTCCCACACACTGGATGCCTGAGTAATCGTCACATCGTTAAGTACGCCCAGTCCTGCAATGACCATGCCACATGTGAGCAATGCGGGCAGGTTAATTCCAGGGACAAAGGAACTAAGCAAATAGGCGTTTTCATCAACTGCACCGGTAAGGCGCGCCGCTGACGTTCCCCACACAGCCAGGCCCACCATAATGGCCACACCCACGATCGTGCCCAGGAGTGCGGTGGTTGTTTTCACGGTAATGCCGTGGGCTGTGTACAAACAGACGATCATCATGGCACTGGCACCAACAAGGGCCACAGAAATCGGCTGTTGGCCACCAAGGAGCGCCGGAATCACAAAAAACATCATGATGGCGATAGCGAAAGCCAAGCCAATCATGGAAGCGAAACCTTTTCGTCCAGCAACAAGTACGACGAGTACCGCGTAAGCGCCAAGAAGCCAGAAGATCGGTGTGCTGCGTTCGAAGTCCACGAAGATAAATGGAGTGCCTGACACAATTGCCCCAGGATTTTCCATCACTTCTATACGGTCGCCCACACGCATCGGCTGCTGTGACTCCGGAGGGACATGAACGGGCATGACCACGCCGGCAGTGGGCCCAGATTCGATTCGTGCGCACACGGCGTCTGCCAGCAGACCAGGCTGTTGGGCAGATGAGAGGGCTGATTGCTGGGCGGCTTGCCCTCCTGCTTGTCCCTCAGTTTGCCCTGCTTGACCATTGGTGTCCGCCCCCTGCGGATCAACACCCTGGGCCTGTGGAGTAACGCCCTTCTGTGCCGGAGCACCATCTTGGCCAGAGGGCGCTTGTCCGTTCCCGTCAGGTTGAACCGCCCCAGTTCCGACTCCCGCAGTCACGTCACGGAGCGAGGTGACCGATTCAGGGCACCCGTCAATGTTCATCGCTGTCACGGTCGCTTCACGCATAGAGGAGCCGGGGGCTACAAACTCTCGGCTTCCTACTAAAGAACTGCCGTGGGGCCAGATTGTCACCATGGCGAGCGCAGTTGCCAGAATCAACGGGATCACCATAGTGGCCAGGGCGATGCGGACCCTGCGAATCTGCTGGGCTGAGACGTCGAGTGGCGCGCTGTGATCGTGCGCGTGGGCATGGTCAAGGTGCTGTGGGCTCACGAAGGTCAGCGTACAAGTTGTGCCTTGACATACGAGTGTCCCTCGCCTGAAAGATTCAGACGAGGGACACTCATTGGCTCACGCCTTGCGGCGGAGCAGTTCAGTCATTCAGCAGCCGATGAGGCGGGCTGCCAGGTAGGACTGGAGTTCGTCGATCTTGACGCGCTCCTGGCTCATGGTGTCGCGTTCGCGAACAGTCACGGCGCCGTCTTCCACGGATTCAAAGTCGAAAGTCACACAGAAGGGTGTACCAATTTCGTCTTGACGGCGGTAGCGGCGGCCCACAGCACCGGCATCGTCGTATTCAACATTCCAGTACTGGCGCAGGTTATCAGCCAGTTCTTTGGCAGGTCCGGTGAGTTCTTCCTTGCGGGACAGCGGGAAGACGGCCACCTTGACGGGGCTAAGGCGAGGATCAAGGCGAAGCACAACGCGCTTGTCTACACCACCCTTGGTGTTAGGGGCTTCGTCCTCATGGTAGGCATCAACAAGGAATGCCATGAGGGAGCGGGTCAAACCGGCAGAAGGCTCAATGACATAGGGAATCCAACGTTCACCGGTGGTCTGGTCGAAGTAACTGAGATCCTTGCCGGAGGATTCGGCATGCACACCGAGGTCGTAGTCGGTGCGGTTGGCGATACCTTCAAGTTCGCCCCACTCACTACCCTGGAATCCGAAACGGTATTCGATATCCACGGTGCGCTTAGAGTAGTGGGAAAGTTTTTCCTGGGGGTGCTCGTAGAAACGCAGGTTGTTCTCATCAATGCCCAGGCCGGTGTACCAGGCCTTACGGTAGTCAATCCAGTACTGGTGCCATTCTTCGTCTGTGCCGGGTTCACAGAAGAACTCAAGTTCCATCTGCTCAAATTCGCGGGTACGGAAGATGAAGTTACCGGGGGTGATTTCGTTTCGGAAACTCTTACCCACCTGACCAATGCCGAAGGGGGGCTTCTTACGTGCCGCAGTCATGACGTTGGCGAAGTTAATGAAAATACCCTGTGCAGTTTCAGGGCGCAGGTAGTGTAGACCAGCTTCATCGTCGACAGGCCCAAGGAAGGTCTTGAGCAGGCCAGAGAATGCCTTAGGTTCGGTGAATTGACCGCGAGTGCCACAGTTGGGGCAGACGAGTTGGTCAAGGGTAACGCTGTCAGGGTCCTCAATACCATGCTTAGCGGCGTAGGTTTCCTGGAGGTCGTCTTCACGCAGGCGCTTGTGGCAACTGGTGCATTCGATAAGCGGGTCAGTAAAGGCGGCAACGTGACCAGAGGCTACCCAGGTTTGCTGAGGAAGAATAACTGAAGAGTCCAGGCCCACCACGTCAGAGCGGGAGCGAACCATGTACTGCCACCACTGACGCTTGATGTTTTCTTTAAGTTCGACGCCGAGTGGCCCGTAATCCCATGCGGAACGAGTACCGCCGTAGATTTCGCCACAGGGGAAGACGAATCCGCGTCGTTTGGCGAGGTTGATTACTGCGTCTAGTCGGGAGGGGGTCTGTGCCACGTTGTACTCCTGATTGTGTTCGGTCACCGCACCTGGATGATGCAGCGAGGGCATAGGAATTCAGTTGCCTTTGACGCTTCCGTCAGGTTTTTGCTGAGTTTCCATGCTGGACCTTCAGTCTATGGGGCTGGAACTTCAGTGATGGCGTCGCGTAGGACAATCTGGTGTGATTGTGGTGTATTCAACGCATTTTCTTGGCGGGTGCGTGGCGGAGAAGTTGACCTCACCCCAGAACTATATGAGAATGATTTTCATGAATGCTATTTCACGACGCCACGCAACCGCCCTATTTGCTGCCTCCACATTGGCCGCATTAGCCGCGTGCTCTTCAGACAAGAAATCCGACTCCGGATCCGCATCTTCGAGCAATTCCTCCTCTGCAAACAGCCCACTGGCCGTCAGCGTGTCCTTCTATCCCATCCAGTTCCTCGTCACCTCACTGGCTGGCGACCTGGCAAAGGTCACCTCTGTAACCCCCACCAACGTTGAGCCTCACGATTTCGAGCTCTCCCCCAAGGACGTCACTGACCTGTCCAACGCCAATATGATTGTCTACGTCCAGGGCTTCCAGCCTTCCCTTGACGATGCAGTGGCACAAATCAGCGGCCCTACCGTCATCAATCTCCTCGACGATGTTCACCTCGAACATCATGAGGGTGTAGGCCACCATCACCATCACGGCGATGAAGACGAACATGAAGAGCATGATCACGATGAACATGATCATGACAACGAAGAAGGTCATGACCACGATCATGAGCACGAAGAAGGCCATGACCATGACCACGAGGAAGAAGACGAAGCACTCGATCCTCACTTCTGGCTCGATCCCATCCGCATGAAGGACGCTGCCACCGCCGTCCACGGTGCCCTAGTCAAGGCACTTCCCGATTCCAAGGACACCCTCAACAACAACCTCGAGCTGCTTAACTCCCAACTCGATAAACTCAACGAAGACTACAAAAACGGTCTGAAAGACACCGAGCGCAGGACCTTCGTGACCTCTCACGCCGCTTTCGGCTACATGGCTGAACGCTACGATCTCAAGCAGGTCAGCGTCTCCGGCATCGACCCTGAATCTGAGCCGAGTCCCGCCGACCTAGCAGCAGTCAAAAAGGTCATTGAAGAAACCGGCACCACCACGGTTTTCACCGAAGAACTAGTCTCTCCCAAGACTGCGGAGGCACTGGCCGCAGAAACTGGCGCTACCACCGCTGTTCTCAATCCCATTGAGTCCGCTCCCGAAGATGGCGATTACCTCACCGCCATGGAGTCCAATCTCACCGAGTTGAAAAAAGCTCTTGGCGCCAAGAACTGACTAAGTCACCAGCACTAGCGCGTGTGAGGGAAGAATCATCCTTCCCTCACACGCGCTGCGCGTTTACCCATGGAAGAATCATCCTTCGTGAATTCACAGTCCACCACCCCCATGCCACTCCTGGTTGACCAATTAGATGTCACCCTGGGTACCAGCCCGATCCTGCACGGCATCTCATTGACTGTTGAGCAAGGAGAATCGGTTGCTCTCCTTGGTGCTAACGGTTCAGGTAAGTCCACCTTGGTGAAAACTTGCCTCGGAATTGTGCCAAGTACAAGGGGACGCATTGAGATCTATGGCAAAGATCTTGCCCGCAAGAGTTCCGTTCCTTGGAGAAAAATCGGTTATGTACCCCAACGCGTGGGCGCATCCTCCGGCGTGCCTGCCACTGCCCTGGAAGTGGTGCGAAGTGGACTACTCTCACGTTCTACCCCATGGAAAGACCGTGGGCGTCAAGCCCATCAAGCCGCGATGGAAGCTCTTGCTGCGGTCGATCTAGCCGATCGTGCCCATGACCACGTTCAAGTCTTTTCAGGCGGTCAGGCTCAGCGTGTGCTGATTGCTCGCGCCTTGGTACGTAATCCCTCACTTCTTTTCCTCGATGAGCCACTGGCAGGTATTGACCGTACTAGCCGCGAGACACTTGCCACCATCCTGTCCTCACTGCGTGAACGCGGACTGACACTCATCACCGTTCTTCACGAAATGGGTGAACTCACCCCCATCGTGGAACGCGCCGTAGTCCTCGAAGAGGGACGCATCATTCACGACGGTGAACCGCCAGCAACCGATCACCCTCATCATCACCCAGGCGAGACGGGGTGCGAGCATCTCCACCCGCACGATTCTCTCAGCCGCGTCGCCCACCACGCCCCAGTGTTAAGGAACCCCGCATGACCCTGACCGCAATGAGTGACATGTTGGCCAGCCCCCTCATGCAGAGGGCCTTCATCGTAGCCATCTTGGTGGGCATTAGCGCCCCCGTCGTGGGAACCTACCTCGTTCAACGTGGCCTAGCACTGTTAGGTGACGGTATTGGACATATTTCCCTGACAGGCGTGGCCCTTGGCTGGCTGGTAGCCGGCATTGTTGGTGCCACCCCTCAAGATGTATTGGCTGTACCCGGCGCTATCGTTGCCAGCGTCGTAGGTGCCATCCTCATCGAGATTGTTCGCGCCCGGGGGAAAACGCGAGGAGATGTGGCGTTGGCGATCCTGTTTTACGGAGGTATCGCAGGTGGCGTCATCCTCATTAAATTCGCAGGTGGAACCACTACAAACCTGACCAGTTACCTCTTTGGCTCCATCGCAACGGTTTCTCAAAACGACGTATGGTTCACCGTCATGCTAGCCATTATCGTTCTAGGAGTGGGGCTTGGTCTTCGTGGCCCGCTTTTCGCTCTGTCCCATGACGAAGAATTCGCCAAAGCCATCGGATTACCAACCGGTGCACTCAATATCCTAGTTGCTGTAGTTGCTGCTCTTACTGTGAGCGTCTCCATGCGCGTTGTGGGTGTTCTCCTTGTCAGTGCCGTGATGATTGTGCCCGTCGCTATTGCACAACTGCTGTCACATTCCTTCTCTCGCACCATGCATATGGCTATGATTATTGGCTGTGTGGCCTGTGTACTCGGTTTGACCATCACGTACTTCGTGGCCGCTTCTCCCGGTGCCATGATCGTTATTCTGTTGGTCGGAACCTATGCGATAGTGTCCCTTGGCGTGGCAATCAGTCACGCACTATTCTCCCGTTCACGTTCGGTCAGTGCGTGCCAATAACACCAGTTGAACGCTCTTCCCCAACCCACCCACGTCTTACCAGAACATTCAGCAAAACTGACGTAAGCTAAGTCTTTGTCCCCCTCCACGACGCTAATCGCCGCCCCTACCAAAGACACAATCCCTCACACGTGAGACAGTAGAACCATGTCAAGTACTTCCCCCTCCAAGACTCGCTCCACCTGGCAGCGCCAAGCTGTTGCTGATCTTCTTGCGCGAACCGAGAGTTTCCGCTCCGCTCAGCAGATTCACGCAGCACTCGACGCTGAAGGCACACGAGTAGGTTTGGCGACGGTCTACCGCAACCTACAGTCACTGGCTGACGCAGGCTTAGTTGACCAAGTGCGTAGCGATGACGGCGAAGTACTTTATCGACACTGTGACGACGATAAACATCACCACCATCTTGTGTGCCGTGAATGTGGGACAACCGTAGAAATTGCTGGAGATGCGTTCGAAACGTGGGTTAATACTGTCAGCACCGAGCACGGA
This sequence comes from Actinomyces vulturis, assembly GCF_001687305.1. Classification (GTDB taxonomy): domain Bacteria; phylum Actinomycetota; class Actinomycetes; order Actinomycetales; family Actinomycetaceae; genus Actinomyces; species Actinomyces vulturis. Next base: position 100,521 of record NZ_KV700386.1, on the reverse strand, counting down.
TTCACTGACGTTTCTCACACTGTTGAACTGTTCGGTCTATGCGGAGCATGCTCCGTATAGGCTGCTCATCACTCTGATTGATCAATCACCGCATCTTTCGCACCACCAAAGCGACGATCACGGCGAGCGTAGGCTTGGCATGCTTTCCACAAGTGGCGGCGATCAAAATCTGGCCAAGCAATATCGGAGAAGTAAAGTTCAGCGTAGGCCGATTCCCACATGAGGAAGTTTGAAGTACGTTGCTCTCCCCCGGTGCGGATCAGCAGGTCCACATCACGCATGGTGGGACTGTAGAGGTACTTGGCCAAGGTTTTTTCCGTAATGGATTCAGCCTTGAGACGACCTTCACGTACATCCATAGCCATGGCACGGGCAGCATCAGCGATTTCAGCGCGACCACCGTAGTTGATGCACATGTTCAATGTCATCGTAGTGTTATTTTTCGTCAGTTCTTCGGCAGTGTGCAGCTCTCTGAGCACGCTTTTCCATAGACGTGGAGTGCGTCCTACCCAGCGGACTTGAACTCCCCAGTCATTGAGATCATCACGTTGTTGACGCAGCACGGTCCGTGTAAAGCCCATGATGAAGCGGACTTCTGAAGGTGAGCGCTTCCAGTTTTCTGTAGAGAAGGCGTAGGCACTAAGTTCTTTGACGCCAAGTTCTACCGCCCCTGCCACTACGTCCATCAAGGTGGCTTCACCCACGCGATGGCCTTCGGTGCGTGGGAGACCCTGGGCATTAGCCCACCGTCCATTTCCATCCATGACTACGGCAACGTGTTGCGGAACAAGTTCCGCCGGGAGTGCTGGTGGTTGCGCTCCGCTTGGGTGCGGTGGTGGTGGTAGCGGACGGGAGTTTTCACTCATGGCTATGCCCTTTCGACGTAGCGCAATGAACTGAGTCGTTTTTCCATATGCCAGGTAACCCAGGCAGAAACTTCGTGCGAAGCGGCAAGCCGATCACGTGGATGCGAAGCATCAGCGTAAGCCCAGTCGCCGCTGAGCAAAGCACCAAGCAGTGTGGTAACAGTAGGGCCAACCTCATGTGCTCCAGCTGACTGGCAGTTCTCACATACAGCACCGCCACTGGACATGGAAAGACGCGTATGAGGACCGTGGACTCCGCACATCACGCAGGAGTGGAATGAGGGGGCCCATCCCGCCAGCGCCATAGCACGCAGGAGATAGGAGTCCATAATGAGACCAGGTTCGTGGCGGCGTCTTGTCAGTGCGGTGAGTGCTCCGATGAGGAGAAGGTATTGCTGAGGTGAGGATTCGTCGTCGATATCGGCACTCAGTTCGGTGATTCGCTCGGCTGCCTGGGCGATGGTGGAGGCGCAGGTGTACATGGCGTAATCGGAGCCGATCGTGCGTGCGAAAGGGTCCAAAGTTTCAACTTGGGTAACGATATCGAGATTGCGGCCTTTATGGAGTTGCACGTCAATCATGGAGAAGGGTTCCAGCCGTGCACCAAAACGTGAGGTGGTTTTACGTACACCTTTGGCTACTGCTCGGACTTGTCCGTGGTGACGTGTAAGGAGTACGAGAATTCGGTCTGCTTCACCTAACCGGTAGGTTCGCAAGACCACAGCCTCGTCTCGATACAACTTACTTGCCACGCGGTTAGTGTCTCATGTTTAAGGGACATGCTCCTAGTTCACTCGTCTGATGTGCTCAGGGTAAAAAGCCCTGTTCAGGACGCGAGGAATGGACCATCACGATGGGGTCATGTTCCCCACGTACAGAGCGATTTAGTGCAGAGATCACAGCGGCAAATGATGCTGTAGTGATGGATTTGTCGATTCCAACTCCCCACCACGTTTCTCCCCCGATTTCACATTCCACGTAGGCCGCTGCGTGGGCGTCACGCCCCTGTCCTAGTGCATGTTCGGAGTAGTCCAAGACTCTGATATTCCAGCCGATGAATTCGAGGCTGGCGATGAAAGCTTCAAGGGGGCCGTCTCCGGTGGCACGGGTTCTTACGCAGCCGAGTTCTTGACTGATTTCCGACGCCGTGGCCTGGTCATTGATGACATGGTCGCCATCGAGCACTGCTCTACTGGACGGGACTTGCGATGCTTCACGTGCGCACTCGGCGTCCGCTAGAACAGCGTCAACCCACCACAAGGCACCGTCATTACGTGAGGAAGTCATGGTATTGACCAAGCGATAGCGGCCCCACGGCTGGGCCATGCGTCCGCCGTCTGCAGGGATAAGTCCGGGTAAGTGTGCGTTAAGCCCTTGATGGGAGGGCATGTATTCATCAACGAAGAGACTCCACACTTCTGCCGCATCTAATTCACCCAGGTGCGAATCTGCATATCGCTGGACAACCCGCGAAAACTCCACTTGAAGTCGCCGAGGGATATCAATGTGAGCGTAACGATGAAGAAGGAAAGCAACGCCTGCTTTACCCGATTGTGCGTTGACACGAACTACGGCTTCGTAGGTACGGCCCACGTCATGGGGGTCAATGGGCAGGTAGGGCACGGTCCACGGAACGGATGCATCACGGCCACCGTTGGCTTGAACTTCTCGTGCTCTGTCAGCGAATCCTTTACGAATAGCATCTTGGTGTGAACCAGAAAAGGAGGTGTAGACCAGGTCACCAGCGTAGGGGGCGCGGGCGGGAACCTCAATAGAAGTGCATTCTTCCACTACCGAGCGCACACGGTCGATGGCGGAAAAATCAAGTTCGGGGTTAATACCTTGGCTGAGCAGGTTCAATGCCAAAGTCACGAGATCCACATTGCCTGTGCGTTCTCCATGCCCAAAGAGACAACCTTCAATACGGTCCGCACCAGCAAGCATGGCTAACTCGGCGGCTGCTACAGCACATCCACGATCATTATGAGGGTGGACAGACAAACAGAGACTGTCCCTATCAGCAAGGTTGGTGCTGATCCATTCCACATAGTCGGCAAATACGTTAGGGGTGGTGCGCTCGACCGTGGCAGGCAGATTGATAATGAGTTCGCCTTCTTGGCTGCGCCTCCAAGTACGAGCGACCTCGGAACAAATTCGCAAAGCGAATTCGGGTTCAGCATCCACCACAAGTTCGGGTGAGTATTCCAGGCCTACAGCCATGGATGGGTCAAGCACTTTTGCCACACGTGCGGCAATCATCTGGGTAGCATTTACTGCTAAGTCGCACACGTTGTCTTTGCTCATTCCAAAGACCATGCGACGAAACTGTGGGGAAATCGCGTTATAGACGTGAATAGTGGCTTGAGGAAGGCCATGAAGGCAATCGACTGTTTGGTTGATGAGGTCTTCGCGTGCCTGAGTCAAAACCGAAATAGTCACATCATCGGGCACTAGCGCACGATCAATGAGAGTGCGTATGAATCGCACGTCATTATCTGAAGCAGAGGGAAAACCCACCTCGATTTCTTTGAAGCCGCAGGCAACGAGTTCATTGAAAAGGAGCAATTTTTGGTCGGGGCTCATCGGGGTGATGAGGGATTGGTTACCATCACGCAGATCGGTACTCAACCAACGAGGGGCTTTCGTAAGTTGCCGGGAGGGCCATTGCCTGCTCGTGAGGGGTATTTGCTGCAATCCCAGTGGATTGCGGTACTTCTCATAGGGCATGGTACGCGGGGTGCGCGGTGATATAGCCGCGGACGGGGTATCACTTGTTGACCGTGGCATGGCACAACGATGTCCCTGAGCCTGAGTCATGGTGATGTCGTCTCCTCAACGCGTCGCACTCTAACGATGACGGGTGTGTTCCCGCCGAATTGCGCATCTAGTGTGTCAAAGAATATGCAGACGATGTGTGGAAATGGAAAGAGTGCTTCGTCCTAAGGCAAGCCTTACAGTTACTCTAAAAAACGCATAATCGTAAGAGAACACTACGCAGAAAACGTTAGGGGGCGGCCACATCGTGTGGCCGCCCCCCCCTGCACCATGTCAGGTGCGGTGGATTCAGTGCGTAGACCTTAGATAAGGTCGCGTGCAAGATCAAATGGCGTTCCGAAGCGGTGGTTAGTAATAGCAACGGACTGCTCGTGAACGAAGGGCAGCATTTCTGCGCGGCCACAACTCGTAACTTCGGCTGCGTAAACAGCTACATCAGGACTTCCCGATGTAGCGTCGCAGGTGCGCGCCCAGACTTCTTCATAGTCGGCACCGCGGGCGCTGATGACGCGGACTCGGGCTCCGAGTACACCGTCACTAACCATCGTAGCCAGGCGAGCGCGCCATGCGGAATCATTTTCGACAATAACCTCAACGTCAGCCTGTTCCATTGCAGCGCTCAGGCCCATAGGCAAAGCATCATTGACGCTCAGTGTCATGGGCGAATCAGTAAGAACACCAGCAGCAATGACGCGGGCGATGTCAACCACATGGGCGCCTTCTTCGGCGCGGACAACCACGTCGATGGGGCGGTAGCGCAGGATGTTGCGTTCGCAGGCGAGGTTGCTCTCGTCGATGGCCTGGCCGTAGTGGCTAGACCAGATGACAGAGTCCGAGGCAATGGAACGGTCGAAGAAGGCCAGTTCCAGATCATCGGTGTGCGGTGCCAATGCACTACGGATCTGGTCAACGAACGGATCAGGCTGAGCCACACCGTGGGTGGTGGGGCCGTGCTCGTCGTCGCGAACCATGTGGCCAAGGCCGAGGAGATAACTGGGGCCACCGGCCTTGGTGGTCGATCCGATGGCGCTTCGCTTCCAGCCACCAAAGGGCTGGCGGCGAACGATTGCACCGGTGATGGAGCGGTTGACGTAGAGGTTGCCTGCTTCAATGTTCTCAAGCCAAACGTCCAGCTCACGCTCATCAAGGGTGTGCAGACCACTGGTGAGGCCGTAGTCCACGTCGTTGACCACATTGATAGCTTCTTCCAGAGTGTCCACACGCATCACGCCCAGGACGGGTGCGAAGTATTCAGTGTGGTGGAAGTCGGAACCTGGGGTCACGCCTGCACGGATGCCAGGGCGCCACAATCCTCCTCCCAGGTATTTGGGGCGCAAGACCCAATGTTCCCCGTGGCCGAGTTCTTCCAGACCGCGGCGGGCCTTGGGATCATCATCCATCACCATGGGGCCAACCTGGACACTGAGGTCTTCAGGCTTACCGATACGCAAGGATGCGGTGGCATCCACCAGTTGACGGGCGATACGAGAACTGCGTCCTGCACTGGCCACAAGGATGAGCAAGGATGCTGCCGAGCACTTCTGACCGGCGTGGGCGAAAGCGGAGGCGACCACGTCACGGACGGCAAGATCGGGATCTGCTGATGGAGTGACGATGATGGCGTTTTTTCCAGAAGTTTCGCCCAGGAGAGGCAAATCCTTACGCCATGAACGGAACAACTGTGCCGTGTCGGTGGCTCCAGTAAGGATGACGCGTTCAACGTCAGGATGGACAATGAGTCGCTTGGACACATCAGAATCCGGAATGGGGGCTACGCGAAGAACGTCACGAGGAACTCCTGCATCCCAGAAGGCTTGGGCAAGTACCATGGCGCAGCGACGCACGGGAGGGGCCGGTTTGAGCACCACGGGACTTCCTGCGGCAAGGGCTGCTGCCACACCACCGGTGGGGATAGCGACGGGGAAGTTCCAGGGGGATGCCACCACTACAAGTTTGGAGGGCACGAAGCGCGCACCGTCAAGGCGTTCAAGTTCGAGCGCTCGTTGAGCATAATAGTGGCAGAAGTCCATCGCTTCGCTGACCTCGGGGTCACTCTGATCCAGGGTCTTTCCTGCTTCAGAAGCAGCCACCTCAAGGAGAGCAGCACGCATGAGCCCGAGGTTGACTCCGGCCTCATGGATGATGGCGGAGCGTTCTTTTGCCGGTTTGTTGGCCCAGTTCTCCCCAGCCTTACGCGTGGTATCAACGAGTTCGTCGATGGCTTCAATGGTGGAAAGGTCTTCTTCCGCCTTAGCAACCTCATCGACTCCCAGGGTGGAGGAAGCAATACGATCGGCAATCTCGCGTGCCCATGCCTGGTTAGCAGGAAGAGCTAAGTCAGTGTCAGCGGTGTTTTCGAAGTGCCATTGTCCGTTGAGTTGAACGGTTTCGCGGATTTCGTCAGCGGTTTCGTTGGCTCGATCCTGAGTGCGGTTAGGCGCGGGAATTTCTTCATCCACATCTGCCAGGGAGCCGAGGAAGCGGTTGCGCTCGCGGTTGAAAATGTTGTCATCCTTCGCCAAGTCGAACACGCCGCTCATGAAGTTTGTAGGCATAGCGTTTTCTTCAAGGCGACGTACCAGGTAAGCAATGGCCACATCGAATTCAGAAGGGCTAACCACAGGGACATAAAGCAGGAGGTGGCCCACGTCACGGCGAACAACTTCAGCTTGACCAGTGGCCATACCGGAGAGCATTTCGAATTCCACGTCATCGGCCACACCACGTGCCAGGGATAGTTCGCGGGCAAATGCCACATCAAAGAGGTTCTGACCTGCTACTCCCAGGCGAATATTCTTGGTACGTTCGGGACGCAGCGCCCAAGAAAGTACTCGCTTGTAGTTGGTATCAGTTGCCTGTTTGGAGGGCCAGGTGGTCAATTCCCAACCGTGAATTTCTGCATCGACTCGTTCCATAGCAAGGTTGGCACCTTTAACCAAGCGGACTTTAATGCGTGAACCGCCAGAGGCCACACGCTTTGCAGCCCAATCCTGAAGACGCTGCATGGCAGCCATCGTGTCAGGCAGGTAGGCCTGAAGCACAATACCGGCTTCGTAGTTCTTCAGATCGGGCTCATCAAGGATGTGCATAAACACATCGAGGGTGAGTTGGAGGTCTTTGTAATCCTCCATATCGAGGTTAAGGAAAGTGTTATTGTCGCGAGCAACGCGGTAAAGCGGTGCGAGTTGTTCCACGCCATGCTGGACAACTTCGTTAAAGCCCCAGGGATTATGAGGGCCAGTAACTGCAGAGACCTTGATGGAGACGTAATCAACGTCCTCACGACGAACCAGCCGTTCAACATCAGCCAGACGGCGTTCTGCTTCCGCTTCACCAAGTACGGCTTCACCCAGCAGGTTGACGTTAAGGCGATTACCGGTGGCGCGCAGGCGCGCCAATGCCGGACCAAGGGAGTCTTCAGTGGCATCAACAACCAGATCACCGACGAGTTCACGGAAGGTACGTCGTGCGATAGCAGCAGCAGCCTCAGGAGCGATACGTGAACCAACACCGCCAGCCTTCACAGCTGCGGCGAGGTAGGCAGGAAGGAAATCAGTGCGTCGCATGGACAGGCGGCGCAGTGCTTGACCAGCAACCTTAAGATCGACGGGACGCACCACGTCGTCAACGAAACGCGTGGTGAAGTCCAAACCTTCAGGGTCTGCCAGCACTCGGGAAAGTAACTGGGCACTCAGGGGTGTGGGTTGATGAACGGATTCATCAACCCATCCTCGAGCACGTTCAACAGCGCGCTGTCCCAGTTCCCACAGGTCATCTGGACAAGTGTGGGTGCTGGGCACGTCTGAGTAATCGGTCATTGCGGCCTCCTTGCGTGCACTGATCGAGCGAGTTCTTCACTATTGTGGGCCACAAGTCCCACTTTTGTCTCGCATCTAAGCAAAGATATAGTGACGTATCAGACTGTACCGCAAGTGTGACGGTAAATACTGCGAGAAAGAGTGGGTTCAAAATATAAAAAATCCGAGGTTTTAATCATTGAAAACCTCGGCTTGAGAGTGGGCGATACTGGGATCGAACCAGTGACCTCTTCCGTGTCAGGGAAGCGCGCTCCCGCTGCGCCAATCGCCCGAGCGGATGACGGGACTCGAACCCGCGACCCTCACCTTGGCAAGGTGATGCTCTACCAACTGAGCCACATCCGCGTTGCTTTCCCGTTTCCGGGTGCGCAGAGAAAACTAGCAGACTTTTTAGCCCAACATCAAACTGACTACGACAAATTGACCATGACCTCGCTCACGCTCTTGTGAAGGATAGAGATGTTTCGTATGTTCTCATCGCTATTACCTGCCGCGAGTAACCTAAACATGGCAATGTAGTGGGTATGCAGATTTGGCCTGGAGAACCCGCACCCCTCGGCGCTACTTTTGATGGCGCTGGCACGAACTTCGCTCTTTTTTCAAGCGCAGCCACCTCGGTGGAACTGTGTCTTTTCGATGAAAGCGGAGAAGAGACACGTGTTCCCCTCACCGAAGTTGATGGTGACGTTTGGCACGCCTATCTTCCGTCTGTCCGCCCTGGGCAGCATTACGGTTATCGTGTCCACGGCCCTTACGATCCTGCATCTGGTCACCGCTGTGACCCCTCAAAATTGCTCCTTGATCCCTACGCCAAAGCCATCACAGGCCAGGTTGAACCTTCAGAGTCTCTCTATTCCTACAGTTTCGCTGATCCTTCACAGCGTAATGAGACGGACTCAGCACAAGCCACCATGCGTTGTGTAGTGACCAGTCCCTATTTTGATTGGGGTCATGACCGTCCCCCTGCTCACCAGTATCACGAAACCATCATCTATGAGGCGCATGTCAAAGGCATGACTCAGTTAAATCCGCTGATTCCTGAGGAACTACGTGGCACCTATTCTGGGCTGGCTCAGCCCGCTGTCATTAATCATCTCAAGGAACTGGGAGTCACCGCTATCGAGCTGATGCCGGTGCACCAGTTCGTCAATGACACACATCTGCAAGAAAAAGGGCTGTCGAACTACTGGGGTTATAACACCATTGGTTTCTTTGCTCCTCACAACGGTTACGCACTGTCATGTTCTCAGGGCCAGCAGGTCCAAGAGTTCAAGGCTATGGTCAAGGCTTTCCACGAAGCCGATATCGAGGTCATTCTTGACGTGGTGTACAACCACACTGCTGAGGGGAACCATATGGGCCCCACTCTTTCCTTCCGTGGCATTGATAACGCCTCCTACTACCGTCTTGTCGACGGCGATCAGGCCCACTACTTCGATACCACCGGTACCGGCAATTCCCTTCTCATGCGTTCGCCTGCAGTGCTGCAGTTGATTATGGATTCATTGCGTTACTGGGTCACCGAGATGCATGTGGACGGTTTCCGTTTCGATCTTGCCTCAACGTTGGCTCGCCAGTTCCATGAAGTCGATAAACTCAGTGCTTTCTTCGACATCATCCATCAAGATCCGGTCCTCTCTCGCGTCAAACTTATTGCTGAGCCATGGGATGTTGGTGATGGTGGCTACAACGTTGGCGGTTTTCCTGCTTTGTGGAGTGAGTGGAACGGTAAGTACCGTGATACTGTCCGTGATTTTTGGCGCGGCGAGCCCTCCACCCTTGGCGAGTTCGCTTCTCGTATCACCGGTTCGTCAGATCTCTACCAGCACTCAGGTCGCACCCCTGTTGCCAGTGTGAACTTCGTGACCGCTCACGATGGCTTCACTATGGCTGACCTGGTCTCCTACAACCACAAGCACAATGAGGCTAATGGTGAAGGCGGCGCAGATGGCGAATCCAATAACCGTTCATGGAACTGTGGCGCTGAAGGCCCCACGGATGATGTTGCAGTGCTCGAACTACGCCAGCGGCAGATTCGTAACTTCTTAGCCACTATCCTCTTTAGCCAGGGCGTTCCGATGATCTGTCATGGTGATGAATTGGGTCGTACCCAGGGTGGTAATAACAACGTCTATTGCCAGGACAATGAGATCGCGTGGGTGGACTGGTCACTGAGTCCTGAAAGTGAGTCCTTGTTGGACTTCACCCGCAAGATGATGCATCTGCGCCGCAATCATCCTGTGCTGCGCCGACGTCGCTTCTTTGGTGGCGAGGCTGCTCACGGGGGTGAGTCTCGCCTGGGTGAGATTGAATGGTTGCGCCCCACCGGTGAGCGCATGACCGATGCAGATTGGGACACATGGTATGCCCGCGCCATGATGGTTTTCCTCAATGGCGATGCCATTAGTGAGCCTGGTGATCGCGGAGAAAAGATCGTTGATGATTCTTTCCTTGTCCTCATTAATGCCTCAGAAAATGACATCATCTTCACCATTCCTTCCACCCGTGTAGAGCGGACCTGGACCTTGGCTCTGACCACATCTCTTGATGGCGGGCAAGAAACATCTTTCACTTCTGGAGATGAAATCAAAGCCCAGGCTCGGTCCATGGTCTTCTTAACCACGCCCTCAGTTCCTGACCTTGAACCCAGCGAATCGATGACGGTTCCAGCCAAGGACATGACCAAGCAAGACCTCAATGAAGTTGACCCCACGGAAATTGGTGTCAATCAGGAGCATCACGATGCTGACAGTCCTGTCCATGAGCCTGTCAGTGTCATCAGCCAGGAGTCAGTTCAGGAGAACTAAATCATGACCACTCAGCCGGTCTATGCACCATGGTCGGGGCACGTTCCTGCCCCAGGGAAACGTACTCCTGTTACTATGTACCGACTGCAGTTAAATGCAGATTTCACTTGTGCTGATGCACAGAAAGTATTGCCGTATCTGACCGCGCTGGGGATTACGGATATCTACCTCTCCCCCGTGCTTCAGGCCGCACCGGGCTCCATGCATGGCTATGACGTAGTGGACCATTCGCGCATTAGTGAGTCGATTGGTGGGCGTAAAGCGCTCGAAGCCTTATGCGACGATGCTCATAAACGTGGTCTTGGCGTGGTGGTGGATATTGTCCCCAACCACATGGCTGTTCCTACCCCAGCCTGGCACAACCGTGCGCTGTGGTCTGTGATGCGTTTAGGCCCTGAGAGTCCCTACGCGAACTGGTTTGATTTAAGCCTCGATGAGCCGCTTCTCATGCCGATCCTCGGAGATCGTTTGGGGGATGTACTGGCTCGCGAAGAATTGGTTCTTGAACGCCGAAGTATTCCTTCTGAGAATGGTGAAGAACAGTGGGTTCTACGCTACTTTGACCATGTGTTCCCAGTTGCTCCTGGGACGGAATCGTTGCCAATTCATGTGCTGGTGGATAAGCAGCATTACCGTCTGGCGTACTGGAAAGTGGGCGATGAGGAACTGAACTACCGTCGCTTCTTCGATGTGGGGTCGCTCGCCGCTATCCGAGTAGAAATTCCTGAAGTTTTCAACGCCACCCACGCTCTCATTCTTGAGTTGGTGAACAGTGGCCATATTGATGCATTACGTGTAGATCATCCTGATGGTCTTGCTGATCCGGCTGGCTACATGGAGCGTTTATCTGAGGCAACAGGCGGCCTCTGGATTGCTGCCGAAAAGATTCTCGCTCCGCATGAGTCTTTGCCATCATCATGGCCGGTTGCTGGAACTACTGGCTATGACGTGTCCTGGCGTATTGACCAACTTCACTGCGATCCTGCGGGTGCCCTGCACCTGGGTGCAGTGATGAATGAGATCGCTGGTGACGCTCCTATTGACTATGAATCCGTGGTCGATGATGCTAAGCGTGAGGTGATTTCCTCATCTTTGTCCGCCGAGGTGGACCGCTTAGCTGGCCTTCTTCATGACGCGATGAGTGCGGATGTGCGTCTACGTGACCATACGGTACGTGACGTGCGCGCCTGCTTGGTGGAGTTGTTAGTTGCTGCCCGGCGTTACCGCGCTTACGTGCTTCCGAGCCAGGATGCGCCTACCGACGCCGTTCGCCTCCTTTCTGCTGATGCGGAGCGTGCCCGCGCTCATCTCGATGAGGATAGGTGGTCCACGCTCGACGTAGTAGTAGATCTGCTTTTGGGACAAGCCGTGGGCTCTGAGGGCCTCATGGATATGCCCAGCCGTACTGAGGCAGTAATTCGTTTCCAACAGGTTTGTGGTGCGGTCACCGCCAAGGGTGTGGAAGATACAGCCTTTTACCGCTGGACCCATCTGTGCTCTTTAACCGAAGTGGGCGGAGAACCAGAAGGCTTCGCTCTCATGAGCGATGAAGCCCATACGTGGGCAAAATCGATAGGACTCGCATGGCCTGCCACCATGGCTACGTCATCGACTCACGATACGAAGCGCGGTGAAGATGTCCGCGCCCGCATTAATGCATTGTCCTCGTTTGGACCTCAATGGATTCCGGTGGCTCGCGCTCTTGCCCAGGCACTTCGTGACCACGGCCTGAGTCCTGCTGTCAGTGGCCGCAGTATCAATCTAATGGTTCAGACTCTTGTGGGCACGTGGGCTCCTGATTCCCTCGATCCTATGACTCCTGATCGCTTAAGTGAGTACTTCATTAAGGCGGCTCGTGAGCAGAAAATGTGGACCGCATGGACTGCCCCTGATGAGGATGCTGAGCGTTCTGTGCGTCAGGCAGTTGAATCTGTGTTCACCGATGATGAGGTGATTCAGCATCTGAAAGACTGGGCTGAATTAACTGAAAAGACTGTCCGCACGATCGTTCTTAGCGCCAAGGCGATGGTGTTGACGTGGGTGGGTGTCAGTGACATTTACCAGGGCAGTGAAATCACGCGAACTTCCCTCGTAGACCCGGATAACCGTCGTGCCGTGGATTTCCAGGAGTTGTCCTCCATGTTGGAGGCGTTGGATTCGTCTCACCGTCCATCCTCCCTTGACGAAGAAAAATTGGCTCTCACTGCTGCATTGGTTCGATTGCGGGCTCGCCGCTGCGAAACTTTTGTAGGGTCTCGTTCAGGTTACGTTGCTCTTCCGGTCACTACATCTCATGCCTTCTCCTATGCACGCACCCGAGATGGTCAGGCTGATGTGGTGGTCATCATTGAACGCCTGTCCAAACGCCTGGATGAGGTACATGGATGGCAAGACCATAGAGTTGTCCTTCCTGATGGCCAGTGGCGAGTTGTTGTGGGCGCAAGTGTAGGACTGGGCTTTCAGCATGCAACCGATGTTTACGTTGACGGCGGGGATGTCCCGCTGGCTGTTTTAATGGATTCCAGCCCTGTCTGTGTTCTTGAGCGGATAACGGAGTAACCCCCTGATGACTACCTCTGCGCAGCAGTCTTCCGCCTGGCGATCTGTTCGCGAGGTATGCCCTGAAGTGGAGAGTTTCCTCCCCGAAAATCATCATTGGGTTGGCCCAGATGTTCCGTTATGGGCTCCTTATGCGGACAGTGTTGAGGTAGTCCTTCTAGATTGCGATGAGCAGTGGGCTATGGACTCTCATCCTGGTGGCTGGTGGGTCAGTTCCCGTGAACTTCCTTCTAGTCAGCGCTATATGTTCCGTTTGCATCGTCAGGGACATGATGATGTATTGCGTGGTGACCCTCGTGGTGCTGCTCATCCTGATGGTTCTGCTGGTGCAACCACTTGGTGGGATCCAGCAAGTTTCACCTGGACGGATCATGATTTCGCAGGGCGTGATGCTCTTGGCGCAGTGTTTTATGAACTACATATTGGCACCTTCACCAGTGAAGGAACTCTCGACGCGGCAATCACGAAATTACCGCATTTGGCTTCACTTGGCGTGGAAATGATTGAACTCATGCCCTTAGCTACATTCCCAGGAAATCGTGGCTGGGGCTATGACGGTGTGGGCCTCTATGCCGTTCATCCCTTCTACGGAGGGCCTGAAGCTTTAGTTCGATTCGTTGACGCTGCCCACCACTGCGGTATGGGAGTATGCCTGGACGTCGTTTTCAATCATCTTGGCCCTGCTGATAACTACCTGGCAGAGTTTGGCCCGTACTTTACCTCCAAGCATGAAACACCGTGGGGCCAGGCGGTGAACGTTGATGATGAGCACTGTGAAGGCATGCGAGGCTTCATCATCGAGGCCTGTCTACGCTGGTTCAACGACTTTCACATTGATGCTTTACGCCTTGACGCTATCCACGCCATTGAGGATTCCTCCGCTTCTCATATTTTGGCTGATCTCTCTCGCGCAGTAAGTTGCTTGCGTTCTCACTCTTCCCGTCCGATGCGTCTTGTGGCTGAATCAGATCTCAACGATATTGCTGTAATCACGCCAGTCGATGAACCTTTGACTGGTAAACACGTACGTCCTGCGTTGGGCATGGATGCTCAGTGGAATGATGACGTACACCACGCCATCCATGCACGATTCACCGGTGAAAGTGACGGCTACTACGGTGATTTTGCTGAACCTGGCGCTTTAGAAAAAACCTATGCACGTGCCTTCCTCCATGATGGTTCCTACTCCACCTTCCGCGGATCCTCATGGGGCACTCCTGTACCTACTGACATAGATCCTCGTCGATTCGTCGTGTGTTCCTCGAACCATGATCAGGTGGGTAACCGTGCTACGGGCGATCGTCCTTCTGAACAGCTCAGTGACGCCCAGTTGGCCGCTCAAGCCGCACTGATTCTCTTAGGTCCCTACACACCAATGATTTTCATGGGTGAAGAGTGGGGGACCCGAGTGCCATTTCAATTCTTCACCGATCATGCTCCAGAACTTGGACAGGCCATTACCGAAGGCCGTTCCCAGGAGTTCGCCTCACATGGCTGGGATGATCAGGTAGTTCCTGATCCACAAGCCGAATCGACGGCTATTCGCTCCACTCTCGATTGGAACGAGTGTTCTCAACCCCAGCACGTGGCAATGCTTCGCTGGTATCAGAAACTCATCACGATTCGGCGGAAATTTGCTCTCGCTGAGCACACTGAGTGGCCAACCATCACAGATAGCGACGGTGTGATTACCGTGGCTCACAGCGGGCTGCAGTTCATCATCAATACCGCCCTTGAGCCACGCCCCTTGCCCTCTGTTTTATCAATCAATAGTGTTCTGGTCTCATGGCCACTTGGATTGAGCGTGAATGAGGCAGTGCTAATGCCTGGTACGACTGTGGTGTTCGGCAAGCACTCGGCGTCGGAATAACTTCTCAACGCTATACAACAGCGATGACCACCTTTACGGCGTGGGATCCCAGGGCTTTCTCTCCTTCCCATTAGCCTGGAGAAGTGTCAGAAAAGACCATCACTGAGGGTGATATTCCCCCTAGTTTTGCCCGTGCTCTCCTGAGCATCCGTGATGCTCGACGCCCGAATGACGTGGTACTTGAGGAGATTCCCTCCCCCACACGCCTGGCTCCTTACACTGCCGCACTCAACGCCCAGACAGTCGCTGAAGATCAAGGCGTTTCCCTGGGAAGTGGTCGTTTCGTTATTCTTCACGACCCTGATGGTCAAGAGGCGTGGGGTGGCACCTATCGTCTCGTTGTCATGGTGAAAGCCAAAGTCGATCATGATATTGCTGTCGATCCCTGCTTGGGTGAAGTGGCGTGGTCATGGATGGCCGATGCACTGGAGTGTGCAGGTGCCGGATATCATCATCGGGTTGGAACAGTTACTCGGGTCATGTCCGAGACCTTCGGTGGCCTTGAGTTAAGCGATTCCTGCGCACACATCGAAATACGAGCTTCGTGGACTCCCGTCACTGATGATCTCACCCCTCACTGTGAGGCGTGGTTTGACCTCATTCGTGTGGCCTGTGGTCATGAGCCTGGACTAATTCATCCATTGCAACAAGGAGGAGAGCCTCGGTGAATACCCCCTCCCACCCGTCCCTCAAGACGTGGGGAACCACCGACAACCCTGTCGATCCTGATCTGGTCACCAAACTGAGCCACCCCACTATGGGTGTTCCCTCAGTGATCTCTACCGACGCAGGCCTGTCCTCTGCCGTCGCTGCACTCGCCTCCCAAAGTGGTGACCTTGCCGTTGATACCGAACGTGCCTCGGGATTCCGCTATGGACAAGATGCCTACCTCATTCAGTTACGTCGTGGGCACGGCCCCACGTATCTCATCGATCCTCGATCTCTGTCTGATTTGAGCCTGTTGTCTGATGCTCTTCAAGACTGCACGTGGATTCTTCATGCAGCTGACCAAGATCTTCCCTGTATGCGTGCTGTTGGGCTTGCGGCACCACGCCTCTTTGATACTGAACTGGCTGCACGCTTACTTAGCCGAAGTCGTGTGGGTCTGGGCCATGTGATCAAAGAGACCTTGGGATGGTCTTTAGCTAAAGAGCACCAGCAAGCTGATTGGTCCACGCGTCCCCTGCCATCGACGTGGTTAGCTTATGCTGCGCTTGATGTAGAACTGCTCGAAGAACTTCGTGATGCACTAACTGTCGAACTCGAGCAAGCCGGTAAATTGAAGTGGGCGGAGCAAGAGTTTGAACATGTGCGCACTGCTCCCCCGAAACCGGTTGATCCTGAGCCCTGGCGCAAGGTCCCGGGTTTTTCTTCGGTTCGTACCGACCGTGGTCGCGAAATCGTTAAACAACTTTGGACTGTTCGTGAAGAGATCGCTCAAGAGTTAGATGTCATTCCTCGTGTTGTTGTGGCTCATGAGGGACTCATTATGGCCGCTCAACAGCAGCCATCATCACGTAAGCAATTGGACCGCATTCGTTACTTCCATACCCGTACTGCTCGTCCATACTTGCAGCAGTGGTGGCAAGCGCTTGATCGTGCCATGAAGACTCCCCCGACGAGTCTTCCAACGAAGCGTGCCGTTCATCCGGAAGGGTATATTCCCAAACCTGTGTCATGGCATCGCCACCATGAAGATCGTTTTGAACGTCTGACTGTGGTGAAGTCCGTGGTTCAGGAGATTGCCAAGGAGATTAATGTCCCTCAGGAAAATGTCTTGGCGCCGGCAACGCAACGTGAATTGGCTTGGCGCTATCACGCCGGGGTAGACGTAGATGCCTTGTTAATCGGCGCTGATGTACGTCCCTGGCAGCGTGAATTGGTTTCACGGCGTCTGACTGATGCGCTACGCCAGCACGGGTAACTGACTTTTTCTTAACCTCATGATGGTTCATCATTCACTTCACTCTTTGATGAATCATCCCGCGTCCTCTTCTCACTCATCATCGTCACAAACAGGTAGTTACATAGAAACAAATCGGTTTATCGAACGCTGCCTCTTCATTGAGTAACGCACATGAGAACTATATAGCCACAACATCACTACTCAACAGCACTGGCCCCGCGGAGTTCCTCCGCGGGGCCAGTGCATATCAAAGTCGGGATTTTAGTGATGCAGTGCTCTAACAACACCTAATTCACTGTCAATAACAAAACGGATCTTCAGTCCGGTTCGCTCACCCTCAGGTTACTGTGAACCCGTGAGCACGGAACATTTCACGAACATGCTCGGTGTGCTCAGGAGTTGGGGGCAGAGTGTCACGCAGTGTGTAATTCAGACCCAGTGCATCCCACTTATCTGTGCCCATTTGATGAAATGGGAGTACCTCAAGTCGAGTAACGCTTTCCCCCCAACGCTTAACAATCTCAGCAACTGCTTCAATGTTATCTTCCGCATCGCTTAAGCCAGGGACAAGCACGAAACGTGCCCAGATCTCAATGCCTTTAGCGGCGAGGCGATCACCAAAGTCGATGGTGGGTTGCAATTCGCGTCCGGTAACTTCCTTGTAAGTCTCAGGAAGGCCAGATTTCACGTCGAGCAGGACCAGGTCCACATCGTCAAGCATCTCATCGGTTGCTGCTGCACCGAGGAAACCTGAGGTGTCCAGAGCAGTGTGAATTCCCATCTCCTTTGCTCCACGCAGAAGTGTGCGAGCAAAAGCTGGCTGCATCAGCACTTCTCCACCACTGAGCGTAATACCACCCTTGGTGGCGCGGAAAAGGTTCTTGTAGCGACGCATACGCCGAAGCAATTCTTCCGCTTCAATAGGCTCCCCATCCTTCATATTGAAGGTATCGGGGTTGTGGCAGTACTGACACCGTAGGGGGCATCCGGATAAAAAGATGGTCATGCGTGTACCAGGGCCATCCACTGCGGTGACTAGTTCCCAGGAGTGAATGGAGCCAAGGGTTCCTTCACGCATGCGCTTGAGGCGGTCAGAACGCTCAATGTCTGACAGTTCAGCCAGACCTGCGGTTCCACCGCCGCGCAAACGGGCCGCCGGGGCCAGGAAATCCTGGTCCCGGCGGCTACCGTCCATGCTTGGCATGGTCTCAGTCATATGACTGTGTGCGTGACGCGATCAGCGTCAGGCGTTGTTGTGGAAGGTACGAGCCAGAACGTCCAACTGCTGCTCACGGGTGAGCTTCACGAAGTTCACGGCGTAGCCGGAAACGCGGACAGTCAAGTTAGGGTACTTCTCAGGGTGATCAATGGCATCCTCGAGGGTGGCGCGATCAAGCACGTTGATGTTTGCGTGGTAGAGACCCTTGGTGGTGGTCTTCTCTGCACGGTTGGCCTTCATGGACTCCAGGCGCTCTTCGAAAGTAACAGCCATGTTCTTTTCCTTTTGTGTCAATGGGGTTGAGTGACTAGTCGGTGAGGACGTTTGCTTAGCAGCAGCAGTTCTCATCAGGGATGAAGCCGGCGTCCAAGATGCCGACAAGGTTCGCTACCTGCTCGTCCTTCGTACGACCAAGACCAGAGGGCGTGATCGTGTTGGTCAGAGAGATACCGTCGAGGGCGTCGTCATAGTCGAGTTTGCCGACGCTGAGCATGGAAGCAACCATGCCGTGGGTGTCCATACCGTTTTCAGGGTTGGCACCAGGAGAGAAGGGAGTGCCCTTCTTGTGGCCCGAGGGGAATGAACCAGTTGCCTTGCCGTAAACCACGTTCGACGTAATGGTTAGGACGGACTGGGTGGGGATGGCGTCACGGTACATGGGGATCGCACGGATCTTGCTCATGATGGTGTGAACCACGGTTGCAGCAATATCGTCGGCGCGGTCGTCGTCGTTACCGTAGACGGGGAAGTCACCTTCGGTGACGTAATCAACCACGAGGCCGGTCTCGTCACGGACAGGGGTGACCTTTGCATACTTGATAGCGGCCAGGGAGTCAGCCACGATGGACAGACCTGCGATACCGCAGCCCATGGTGCGGACGATTTCGGAATCGTGCAGCGCCATTTCGATGGACTCGTATGCGTAACGGTCGTGGCAGAAGTGGATGATATTGAGGGCCTCAACATAGGTGCCCACAACCCAGTCCAGTATGTCTTCGTACTTGGCCCAGACCTCATCGAAGTCCAGAGGGCCGTCACCTTCAATGCCCGTCATACCTTCAACAACCTGCTTGCCGCTCATTTCGTCACGGCCACCGTTGATGGCGTAGAGGAGAGCCTTAGCAGCATTGACGCGTGCGCCGAAGAACTGCATCTGCTTACCCACGCGCATGGGGGAAACGCAGCATGCGATGGCTGCGTCGTCGCCCCAGTGCTCGCGAATCTGAGGATCAGATTCGTACTGGATGGATGAAGTCTCGATAGAGATGGCTGCGCAGAATTCCTTGTAGCCAGCGGGGAGGTTCTCATCCCAGAAGATGGTGATGTTCGGCTCGGGTGCGGGGCCAAGGTTGCGCAGAGTCTGCAAGAGACGGAATGCGGTCTTGGTGACCAGGGTACGACCATCTTCACCGAAACCAGCATCTGACCAGGTTGCCCAGTAGGGGTCACCGGAGAAGATTTGGTCGTAATCGATGGTGCGCAGGAATCGCACGATGCGGAGCTTCATGACGAGGTTATCGATGAGTTCCTGTGCATCGGATTCGGTGATGGTACCTGCAGCAAGGTCGCGCTCGAAGTAGGTATCGAGGAATGCGGAGAGGCGGCCAATGCTCATGGCGGCGCCGTCCTGGCTCTTGACAGATGCCAGGTAAGCGAAGTAGGTCCACTGAACTGCTTCACGGGAGTTAGCGGCAGGGCGGCCAATGTCGAATCCGTAAGACTCGGCCATAACCTTGAGTTTCTTCAGAGCCTTGATCTGCTCAGAGTGTTCTTCGCGGAAACGTGCCCAGTGCTCGGAGAAGGGCTTGTCTGCAACAGAGTCCTTGTCCTTCTGCTTGTCGGCGATGAGGCGGTCAACGCCGTAGAGGGCAACGCGGCGGTAATCACCGATGATGCGGCCACGACCGTAGGCATCGGGAAGACCGGTGATGATGTGGGAGGAACGTGCTGCGCGAATACGGGGGGTGTAGATATCGAAAACAGCGTCGTTGTGAGTTTTGCGGTAACGGGTGAAGATCTTCTTCACATCGGCGTTAACCTCTTTACCGGCTTCCTTGATAGCGGTTTCCACCATGCGCCAACCACCGTTGGGCATCATGGCGCGCTTGAGAGGAACATCGGTCTGAAGGCCGACGACAACATCGTCATCTTCGGAGATGTACCCAGGTCCGAAGGCATCAATGTCAGCGGGAGTGTCGGTGTCGACGTCGTACACGCGACGAGCACGCTCTTCACTCAGGTACTTCTGCTCAAGGGTGTCCCAGAGACGAAGAGTCTTGTCCGTTGCACCAGCCAAGAAGGAAGCATCTCCTTCGTAAGGCGTGTAGTTGCGCTGGATAAAGTCGCGAACGTCAATTTCTTCCTGCCAAGGGCCAGGGGTGAACCCTTCCCAGGCATCGCTCGTGGAGCCCTGTTCAGCGGTGGCGTTTGCCTTGACCTCAGTGGTCATCCGTTTGCCTCCTGTGGTGGGTGGCAATTGGCCACCCGGATTGCTTTTCGCACACTGGGGAAGTGGGCGAGGCGGTACGTCGTTGCGCCGTCAGTTCCTAGCCTAAGGGGGCCTAAAGTCCGGTGGGCCAAGTCGGCACAGAAAAGCCGGTGGCATCACTCACAAGTGTGAGTGGCAGGAGACAAAAGAGGGACTTAAGTCCCACATTAGTGGGGCTAATGATATGCGTTTCTCAGTTCTCGTAGCCCAGAGATTTCACAATGGAATCAGCGGTCATTCCGAAACGTTCAAGCAAATCGTCACGGTTATCTGTTTCAATGAATTCTCGTGGAATACCCACGCGACGGATCATCGGAATCACGCGATTTTTCCCACTCCAGAGCCATGTTTCCAAGGCCTCACGAATGCCAGTTCCTACTCCACCGTCAACCACGCCGTCTTCAATAGTGACCACAAGGTCAGCATCAGCACAGAGTTCTACGAGGCGATCATTGACAGGAATAACCCACCTAGGGTCAACAACAATCACCTGTTCGCCATAGGCATCAAGGCGCTGCCCCACGTCAACAGCAGTGCGAGCCATCGCTCCAACTCCCACAATCACAATGCGACGTACGTCAGGGCACTGGGGTGAGTGTGCGGCATCCGATACGTTCTCCACCTCGGATTCGTACAAAATATCAAGACCACCATCACGGCGTAGCGCAGGCAATGCCACAGGAATCTCGCCCTTGGGATAACGAATGACAGTGGGGGCATCGTCCACAGCAACTGCTTCATCGAGTTGCTCGCGTAGCGTCGCTTCATCACGCGGGGCAGCTAACTGCAGCCCAGGAACCACACGCAACATGACCATGTCCCACTGCCCATTGTGGCTAGGACCATCCGAACCGGTGATTCCGGCGCGATCAAGAACGATAGTGACTCCCGCACGATGAAGTGCCACATCCATGAGCACCTGATCGAAGGCACGATTCAAAAACGTGGCATACAGAGCCACTACGGGGTGCAGCCCTGCAAAAGCCATGCCTGCTGCAGATGTTAAGGCGTGTTGCTCGGCAATACCCACGTCCACAACGCGATCAGGGTATTTCTCTGCTAACGGCCCCAAACCAACAGGACGTAACATCGCTGCGGTCAGACCAACGATCTTCGGATTAGCGTCAGCTAGTTCAACAATCTTATCCGCGAACACGCTCGTCCAACCGAATCGTGACGGCACTACAGGAAGACCAGTTTCGGGATGAATTTTGCCCACAGCATGGAAACGATCAGCTGAGTCTTCCTCAGCAGGGGTGTATCCGCGTCCCTTTTGAGTGATGACGTGAACAATAACAGGAGATTCGTACTCGCGAGCACGACGCAGCGCTGCTTCAACTGCTTCCTCATCATGCCCGTCAATGGGGCCGGTGTACTTGATACCTAAGTCTTCAAAGAATGCTGATGGAACAAGGACATCTTTAAGACCACGCTTTAGTCCATGCAAAGCGTCAAATGCTGCACGGCCAGGGGCACCCTGAGACTGGAGTGTGCGCTTGATCGTGGCGAGCATACGCTCATAACCAGGGTTAGTACGCAAAGCATCCAGGTGATGGGCTAAGCCACCGATGGTTGGGGCATAGGAGCGGCCATTGTCGTTAACAACGATGACCACATGCTGGTCACGGCGTTCAGCAATGTTGTTCAACGCTTCCCATGCCATGCCGCCAGTCATCGCGCCGTCACCAATTACGGCAACCGTATGGCGGCGACACTGTCCTTGCACGTCGTAGGCATAAGACACTCCGTCTGCCCAAGACAGCGCGGTCGAAGCATGGGAATTTTCTACGACGTCATGCTCAGACTCAGAGCGTGACGGATAGCCAGATAGTCCCCCCGGTTGACGCAACGTAGTGAAATCATTGCGTCCAGTAAGGAGTTTATGAACATAAGCCTGGTGGCCAGTATCAAAAATCAGGGTGTCCGTGGGGGAATCGAAAACTCGGTGCAGAGCAATGGTCAACTCAACCACGCCAAGGTTAGGCCCTAGGTGACCACCAGTCTGAGAAACAGAAGAAACAAGATAGTTGCGAATCTCTTCGATGAGCTGAGCAATCTGTGTGGAGGTCATCGCTTTGAGATCCTGTGGACCGCGCACAGATTCCAGCAAAGTCACGCGATTTCCCCTTCCCACATCACTATCTGTTCGTGATCGTGAAACCCCATCATAGTGCCCCAAGGCCTTCTCGCCACCATCAACAGCATTTTCTCTCCGTGCCCACACAAATTTCCCACAAATCTCCGGGGACAACGTAGGCTAAGGCCTATCGCATATATCCCCTCGCCCCCTTTAAGGCGAGAGTCAGGAGGAATCATGCCTACCGCCACCTACGGAAGCTGGCCATCCCCCATCACCACGGGAACAATTACGGCTCGTACCGTACTTCTCTCTCAGGTTCGTGTTGACGGTCCCGATACCTATTGGGTTGAACGTCGCGCCACCCAGGAGGGGCGCCAGGTTCTGCTGCGTCGCTCCGGTGATGGAACTATTGGTGAGATTCTTCCTCTTACTCCTGATGACCAACTCGTGGATGTACGCACCCTTGTCCATGAGTACGGAGGCAAGGCTTACGCAGTGAGTGGAGGAATCATCGTCGTCTCTCATGCAGGGGACTCGCGCCTGTACCTATACAACGTGGAAGACCGTATGCGTGGTCTCGTCCCACTGACTATCTACGGTGACGTTCGCCATGGCGATATAGAGATCGATCGTGACCGTGGCCTGCTATATGCCGTGCGTGAGGATCATCGTAGCAATGGTGAGGCAGTGAACTCCCTCGTTGCTGTGCCTCTCGATGGCAGCGCAGCCCGTGACGATGAACCAGTAAAAACCGTCTTTAGCGGTACGGACTTCGTCTCCTCCCCCGCACTCAGCCCCGACGGCCAACACCTCGCGTGGCTCAGTTGGAATCACCCCAACATGCCATGGGATGAGACCACTCTCCACGTAGCCGATCTCAACGACGACGGCACAATTGGTGAGCACACGATTATTTGCGAAGGTAAAGGCGTTAGCGCCGTGGAACCACGGTGGACTCAAGAGTGCGACCTCATTCACGCCTCGAATCACTCCGGCTTTTGGAACCTCTACCGCACTGAAGGTTTCCCTGTTTTGGGGGCATCTGCTCCGGGATGGACAAAGAAACTGCGCACACGCTCCCTCCACCCCAAGGATGCAACTTTTTCGCTTCCGGCTTGGTATTTGGGTCCTCACTCCTATGACATTCTCGACGGCGATCGCCTCATCGCTTCGTGGACTCAAAACGCGATTGGCCACCTGGGCACTATTAAATTGGCCAACGGCGAACTCGAAGAGTGGGTCACTGGCTGGCAGCCCATGGGAAACGTTGCCTCTGCTGATGGACGCGTCGTCATGCTAGCCACCAGTGAAGTTCACCTGCCATCTATCGTTGAGGTCAAGAATGGTTCGGTCCAGGTTCTACGCGGCTCTGGCGAGTTTGATCCTGACACCAAGGGCATCTCTCTGGCTTTACCTGTCCAGTGGCCCACCACTGACGGCGCGACTTCTCATGGCTTCTACTACGAGCCAGCTAACGCTGAATACACCGGCGAAGACGGTACCAAACCTCCATTAATCGTCAACGTTCACTCTGGCCCTACGACGGCATCCCACGCTGGCTACGATCTGGAAATCCAGTACTGGACTAGTCGTGGTTTTGCTTACCTTGACGTCAACTACCGTGGTTCCACCGGTTACGGAACCAAATACCGTAAGGCCCTTGACGGAAAGTGGGGCATTGTTGATGTGGATGACTGTGTCAGCGGCGCACAGTACATCGTTGATCAAGGCTGGGTAGATCCTGAGCGCGTCGCTATTCGTGGACACAGCGGTGGTGGATTTACTGTCCTTAGTGCTTTGACCCGCTCCACAATTTTCAGTGCTGCGGCTTCAATGTTCGGCGTAGCTGATTTGGGTCTGCTGGCTCGTACCACTCATAAGTTCGAGTCACACTACATTCCCCAATTAGTAGGAGCTCACAGCGTAGACGATCCACTTCTACTTGAGCGCTCTCCCATCAGCCACGTAGAGTCAATCCATGCGCCTTTGCTCCTGATTCAAGGCACCAATGACCCTGTGGTTCCTGCCGAACAAGCCACCACGATGTTCGACGCCGTGGCGTCGAAGGGTCTTCCGGTTGCCATTGATATGTACCCGGGTGAGGGCCATGGTTTCCGCTTAGCGTCGAATATCCGTAAGGCTTTCGACGCTGAGCTCAGTTTCTATTGCCAGGTGTGGGGTATCACCCCTGGTGAAGAACTGTCCCATACTGTGACTGTTGAGAACCTGGAGCATCGCGAGCAATGAGCGGCCTGAGAGACCGGATCTTAGGGTATTTCCGATACAACCGATCGGGTCTTCTCATACTCGCCGCACTCGTTGGCTTAGGTTCTGGCCTTGGGGCTACGGCTTTCCGTTTAGGTATTGACGCTTGGAGTGAGTTCCTCACCGGCGCCCCGGATTACTCCGTATCCATGGGTCCATCGTTTGGCGCTTTAGCCATAATGGGCCCATGGTTCGTGGTTGTTGCTCCTCTTATCTCCGCAGCCATCTATGGACCATTGATGGCGAAGTTCGGCGGAGCAAGCACAGGTCATGGAGTGGGGGGTGTGATGTTTTCTGCCCGTCGCAAAGACGGATCTGTCAATCTCAAACCAGCAGTCACCACCACTGTTGCCTCCACGCTCACCATTGGTGGCGGTGGTTCAGTAGGTCCTGAAGGTCCGATTGCTGAGTTAGGCGCGGCCGTCGGATCATTGCTTGGCCATATTTTCAAAGTTCCAGAAAAACCTCTTCGTACCCTCGCTGCAGCAGGTACCGCCGCAGGTATCGCCGCCGCATTCGATGCTCCTTTGGCTGGCGCCTTTTTCGCCATGGAAGTGATTTTGGTGGACTTCACGGCGGAAACCTTTGGCTTCGTGGTGATCTCTTGTGTAGCTTCCTCGGTACTCGCTGATCACTTAATGGATAAAACCCTCTCGCTGTCATTACCAACAGGCCTCGTTATTGGTGAAGGAAGCGACCTTGGCGTGGTGGCCACGCTCGGCATTTTGGGCGGTGTGATCGGTGTGTTGTTCTCTCGCATCCACTTCCGCACCAAAGACCTCATCGACTGGGCATGGCATGGTCCATCATGGTTGCGTCCCATCGTGGGTTCATTGCTCATCGGTGGAATTCTGCTGATCTGGCCTGAAATGTATGGCGAATCGAACGGCGTTCTGGACCGCGCATTACATGGCCGTTACACCTTAGTTCTGCTAGTCATACTAATGTTGGCCAAAATCGTCGCGACTTCAGTGACATTAGCCGTTGGTGGCGTGGGTGGCGTATTCGCCCCGTCCCTATTTATCGGCGGCATGCTTGGTGCTGCTGTTGGAACCGTAGCTTCCCCCGGTAACGCTGCAGCTGCTGCCATGTTTGGCGTGGTAGGCATGGGCGCCGTCTTCACAGGCGCAGCCCGAGCCCCGATTACGGGTGTCATCCTCATTATTGAGATGACCGGTCAATACGATCTGTTACTGCCCCTTATGCTTGCCATCGCGCTAGCTACCGGTGTGAGCCGATTCTTAACTCGCACCACGATTTACACCGAGGAACTGCGCAAGCGTGGCGAAGATATTGATGATCCTGTTCGTGCCACCCTCGTTGGCCGCACTCCTGCGCGAGCCTTGATGCAACGTCCCCCCACGGTACTGCCCGCCACGATGAACTTGGCTGATGCTGCGCAAGCACTGCGTTCATCCGATTGCTACCGCCTGCCCGTTATTGACGGTGATGATCCTGATAACGATCGTTGGCTCGGATGCGTGAGCGCTTTTTCTGTGGCCGAGGCACGTCTTGAAGGCGATGACCAGCGCACCATCGATTCGCTCGTACTTAACCGCGAGCATGTACGCAGTGAAGACTCCCCCACAACGGTGCTTCGAACATTGCTTGAATCGCATGCTGAAGGTTTGCCAGTCATTGACCACAATGGTCTTCTTCTTGGCTGGGTTAGCCAGGAGGATATGGTCCGTCGGTTGTATCGCCATCAGCGCCGTGCTCTGGAAGCTGCAGAAGCTCGTACGTCCTTTGGTGCGCGTATGTATGCCTATGAACAGATTTGGTTACGCCGACTTCGTGAGGCGGCCACTGCCGAACGAGATGCTCAAGCTCGCTGGTCCGTGCGTATGAATCCGTGGCACTCTCATGGTCAATCAGGGGTTGCTCAGCCTAAGCGTAAGCATTCACGCAACACTGCAGATTCGGCTGAATAATTATTGAAAAACTACCGATTCCCTTGAATGGGAATCCCGTACGTCCCTACGGAATTGCTCACGCGAGGAACATCGGCACTAACAACTTCAGTTGTTAGTCACTCTTGCGTTCGGTCAGAACGCCGCGGCCCACGGAACCGGAAATATCCTGAATGCGCTCAGCATTGACCACGATACGACGAGGATCACTCCACCATAACCAAGCACCAGCAACAATCGGTGTGAGCAAGGTAAGGAACCAGGATTCCTCTCCCCATTGAGCCCATACGGTCCCATCAATGAAAGACTGAGCAGTAGGCTGAGGCTGTGCTCCTAGTGCGTTGACAACAACAAAGCCAAGTACGGTGACGACGAAACATCCCCACCCCACCCAGCGCATACGTCGTCCGTTGTGCGCCAATGAAATCGACAAGACGATGAAAGCAAGGCCTGCAACCATCGATGTAATGTCGCTACGAACTGACGTTGTCTCACGAATGATATGAACAAATGATGGTACGAAGGTCACCGCACCGGTGATTGCGGTGAGAACCACGACGAGTCGGCCAAAGCCGAGCGCAGAACGACGCGAATCGGTGAGCGCGCGCTCGTGTGCAGTCTCGTTCATGGATACCTGTGGTTTCGTCGGGGTAGAAAGTTATGAATTCACGGCCTTCTACTGTCGCCGCGAAACATCAGTATAAGGTGCTCCACTCCATTCCCCTGCATTTTTCATCCCAAGACACTGTTGGATTCTCCATGTTCGTGTTCCCTCAACCACTGCCTTATGCTCTGTGCCCTGCACATCGTTGAGGGAAGAGGGATACGATGTGACGGTGACATCACTAATTGCTACATCCTCAGCCCTGTCCTCCTACGATGCCGATGTGCTCGTCGTTGGTGCGCAGTCCACTCCTGATGGTCCTGTGCTCCTGATCGACTCTGACGCACTGGGCAAAAAGAACCATCTCACCGCTGCTCTAGAGCATCTTGAAGATCTCGGTATGAGCGGTAAAACTGACGAAATTCTTCGCTTACCTGCCGCCGGCGTACTCAAGGCACGCATCCTCATGATCGTGGGTCTTGGACCAGCACTAACTCCGGTGAGCCTGCGTCGTGGTGCTGGCTGCGCTGTTCGCGTTGCCGCTCCGGCTTCCCATGTCGCTCTTGCCCTCCCCACTCCTGATGTTGAAGCTGTTGCCGCTGTTGCCGAAGGGGCCGCATACGGTGCTTACACATGGAGCCACCGCGTGCCTGCAACAGATACACCTGTTGCCCAGGTAAGTGTGCTGACCGATCTTGTTGGGTCCAAGCGCTCCGCTGAAGCAAAGGCCGCTCGCGAAGCGTGTGAGCGTGCAGAAATTCTGGGCCGCGCCGTGGCATTGACTCGCGATCTGGTCAATGATCCACCGAACAAGCTCACTCCGGATACATTTGCCACCGTCGCGCGAGATGCCGCTAAGAAAGTCGGTGTTTCCTACTCCGTTCGCGATGAGAAGGCACTGGCGAAGGAGGGCTTCGGAGGCATTGTGGGCGTGGGACAAGGATCCACTCATCCTCCTCGCCTCGTTCGTTTGGACTACAAGCCTCGTGGCGCTAAGAAGCACATTGCTCTGGTCGGAAAGGGAATTACTTTCGATTCGGGTGGCTTGTCCATTAAGCCTTCTGCTTCTATGCCGGAAATGAAGTCCGATATGGCTGGAGCCGCCAGCGTACTAGGTGCTGTTCTCGCTGTTGCCGAACTTGGTCTCAACGTTCACGTCACCGGCTGGCTCGCGCTGGCAGAAAACATGCCTGGCATGGATGCCCAGCGTCCCAGTGACGTGGTCACCATGTATGACGGCACCACAGTGGAAATTACAAACACCGACGCCGAGGGCCGCTTGGTCATGGCAGACGCGCTGGCCGTAGCCGTAGAGGAACACCCCGACGCAATCCTCGACGTGGCCACACTCACCGGCGCCCAGATCATCGCCTTGGGTGAACGTACCAGCGGTGTTATGGGTGATGACGATGTTCGTAACGCCGTGGTCGCGGCTGCTGAAGAATCGGGCGAAGCCTTCTGGCCCATGCCCCTCCCTGAGGACGTAGCAGCAGGATTAGATTCCCCCTACGCCGATTTACAAAACGCAAACATGTCTAATCGCGCTGGCGGAATGCTCCTGGCAGGCCACTTCCTTGCTCATTTTGTGAAAGAAACACCATGGGCACATCTGGACATTGCCGGACCAGCTTTCAACGAGAGCTCTCCGTGGGGATTCACCCCCACCGGAGGTACCGGAGCGAGTGTTCCGACCTTGGTTTCCTTTATTGCTCAGCACAATGACTGAGTAGGAACAGTGGGGGCTAGTTTTTCACATGAAGAAAAATTAGCCCCCACTCACTCCTTTTACTCCTTCTTCGTGACTCTTATCACAGGCCATGGGGGACTCTTGTCCCTCCCATTAGCGAGGATCAGGATGTTCATTCCAGTTCGAAGTGGAACAATGGGCACCAGGAACGGCTCCACTGCCGTACCAACGTCATCATCTTGACTGAGGAGTTTTTCGTGACTGAATCCATGTACGACATGGTCATTCTGGGTGCTGGGTCTGGTGGCTATGCCGCTGCTCTGCGTGGTGCTCAGCTCGGCCTCAAGGTTGCTCTCATCGAAGCGGATAAAGTTGGCGGTACCTGCCTCCACCGCGGATGCGTGCCCACTAAGGCTGTTCTCCACGCTGCAGAAACAGCAGCAGCTGTTCGTGAAGCCAGTGCCCTAGGTATCAACGCTGATTACCTTGGCGTTGATATGGCAAAGGTCAACGAATACAAGAACAGCATCATCACCAAGATGTACAAAGGTCTGGAAGGCTTAGTTTCCTCCCGTGGCATTGATTTCATCTCCGGATGGGGCAAACTCATCTCCCCCACCACCGTTGAGGTTAACGGCCAACAGTACACTGGCAAGAACGTCATCCTTGCTTCCGGTTCTTTCTCCAAGACTATTGGTCAGCAAATCGGTGGTCCTGTCATGACTAGCGAACAGGCATTGGAAATCGACCACGTTCCTTCCTCCGCAGTTATCCTCGGTGGCGGCGTGATCGGCGTAGAGTTTGCCAGCGCCTGGGCTTCCCTAGGCTGTAACGTGACCATCATTGAAGGCCTGCCCCACCTCGTTCCCAATGAGGACGAAGCCATCAGTAAAGCCCTTGAGCGCGCATTCCGTAAGCGCAAGATCACTTTCAAGACCTCCACGATGTTCGAACGTGTCGAGCATGTCGATGGTGGCGTTCGCGTCCATACTCAAGATGGCAAGACATACGACGCTGAAGTCATGCTCATTGCCGTAGGCCGCGGCCCTGCTACCGCCAATCTCGGTTATGAAGAGGTCGGCGTTGCTATGGAACGTGGCTTTGTCCTCACCGATGACTACTGCCGCACCAACATCCCCGGTGTGTGGGCCGTGGGTGACATTGTTCCTGGCGTTCAACTTGCTCATCGCGGTTTCGCCCAGGGTATTCAGGTTGCCGAGTCCATCGCCGGCCTCAATCCCAAACCTGTTGACGACGTGCTTGTCCCTAAAGTCACTTTCTGTGAACCTGAAATTGCCTCTGTCGGTCTGTCCGAAGCAAAGGCTAAAGAAATTCACGGCGCTGACAACATCACCACCGCAGAGTTCAACGTCGCAGGCAACGCCAAGAGCCAGATCCTGGGCACCACCGGCTTCGTCAAGTTGGTTAGCCTCAAGGATGGCCCCATTGTTGGTTTCCACGCCATTGGCACCCGTATGGGTGAACAGATTGGTGAAGGCCAGCTCATCGTGAACTGGGAAGCTGACGCAAATGACGTAGCTAGCCTTGTTCACGCCCACCCCACCCAAAACGAGACCATCGGTGAAGCCGCCATGGTTTTGGCAGGTAAGGCCCTGCACAACCACGGCTGATCGCTAGAGATAGTTACGAGAGTAGGAAAGACACATGTCTGAATCCGTCAAGATGCCCGCACTAGGCGAATCCGTCACCGAAGGCACTGTGAGCTCCTGGCTCAAGGCCGTGGGTGAGCATGTTGAGGCTGACGAGCCTTTACTGGAAGTCGCTACTGACAAGGTTGACACCGAAGTTCCTGCCCCGATCTCTGGTGTGATCGAGCAGATTTTGGTTGAAGAAGACGAAACCGTTGAGGTCGGCACCGTCCTGGCCATCATCGGTGACGGCTCTGGCGCAGGTTCCGCACCTGCCGCACAAGAAGCACCCGCTGAAGTCGCTCCTGCCGCGGAGGCTGCCCCTGTTGAAGCCCCTGTCGCTTCCTCAGGTTCTGTTGAAGGCACCGAAGTGACCATGCCCGCCCTTGGTGAGTCCGTCACCGAAGGTACCGTCAGTTCCTGGCTCAAGGCCGTGGGTGACGAAGTTGAGGCTGATGAGCCCCTCCTTGAGGTTGCTACCGACAAGGTTGATACCGAAGTTCCCGCCCCCGCTTCCGGCGTACTTCTCGAAATCCGTGTCCCTGAAGATGACACCGTTGAGGTCGGTACCGTTCTGGCTATCATCGGCGCTCCTGGCGCCCAGACTTCCTCTGCTCCCGCAGCCCCCGAACAGCCTGCCGCTCCAGTTCAGGCCCCTGCAGTCCAGGCTGCTCCTTCCACTGCTCCCGTGTCCGCTCCGGTTCCTCCAGCAAGCGCCACCGCATCTGCTTCTTACGTGACCCCTATCGTTCGTAAGTTGGCCAAGGATCTCGGTGTTGACCTTGAGACCGTCACTGGTACCGGTGTTGGTGGCCGCATCCGCAAGCAGGATGTTGAGCAGGCTGCTGAGGCCGCCAAAGCTGCTCAGGCTGCACCTGCCGCAGTTCCCGCCGCTGTTCCTGCCGCCAACGCTCCTGCTGCCGCACCTGCAAAGAAGGCCGTTGAGGTCTCCTCACTGCGCGGCACTACCGAGAAGATGAGCCGCCTACGCCAGGTCATCTCTGAGCGAATGATCGACTCTTTACAGACTTCTGCTCAGTTGACCACCGTGGTCGAAGTTGATGTCACCAAGATTGCTGCTCTGCGCGCCAAGGCCAAGAATGACTTCCTGGCTAAGAACGGCACCAAACTCACTTTCCTGCCCTTCTTCGTCCAGGCTGCTACCGAGGCTTTGAAATCTCACCCGAAGATCAACGCCTCCATTGATGGCAAGAACGTCACCTACCACGACGTTGAGCACATCGGTATCGCCGTTGACACTCCTCGTGGTCTACTCGTGCCCGTCGTCAAGAACGCCGGTGATATGAATATCCCGGGGCTGGCCAAGTCCATCAACGACCTGGCGGCACGCACCCGCGACAATAAGGTGGCTCCTGAAGAACTCTCCGGCTCTACCTTCACTATTACCAACACCGGTTCCGGTGGCGCACTGTTCGATACCCCGATCATTAACCAGCCCGAGGTTGCGATCCTGGGACTAGGTGCGATCGTGAAGCAGCCTCGCGTGGTACGCGATGCTGATGGCAACGAAACCATCGGTATCCGATCCGTCTGCTACCTGGCTCTGTCTTACGACCACCGTCTGGTTGACGGCGCTGACGCAGCCCGTTATTTGATGACTGTGAAGAAGCGCCTCGAAGAGGCTGACTTCGCCGGTGAACTTGGCCTGTGAGTGAACCCGTTCCTTACGAGTCAAGCCTCACCCACAACGGGTGATTCCCAGTCGTAATGAACCGCTAATTCGCCATGTGGGGGTCCCCAGCACTTGTGCTGGGACCCCCACATGTATTCATAAAAACTATTTGATGATATTAAGGCCTCATTCGTTTAATTGCTTTTCCCACATGCTCAAGGACCCTCACAATCAACATTTCAGTCAATGACGTGACTTATTCATCACGGTGACACTACATCCCAGACGCACCATCTTCCGTCACCTTGATGTTTAACTATGACCTGCACATCACGACTATCAACCGCAGGAACAGTACGCACAGTGTCATATGACATCTGTGAGGGATCATCGCTAAGGCGAAAAACGGTATAAGGCTGATGCGACAGACGAGTAGTCATCCTAATAAGTTCGTCCTCGGCCATTTCCTCATTACCCTCAAGTTCTCCCTGGTCACTACCCCACGAATTACGATTAAGCGTTTCCTCGCCCCTCTCCTCTGGGCCATATTCAACCATTCCCAATCCACTCATTTCCCTATTTCCCGCAGAGTCTTTCGCATCATCGTCCGGAAATAGCACGCGACTAACCAACCCCTGAGCGGCCATTCCTTCCCACTGATCACGAAGTGTTTTTTCCTGGTCGATTACTGCAGACGCCGGACACTCAAAAGCGAAAACCTTTCCCCATAAATCAGCGCCATCATCATTATTTGACAGTGACGAATCGCTATGGTGACGGGAAGAACTTTTATCATCGGTGCCACGAAGCGCATTGTCCCGTGCAGCCAACCACCTCCGGATAAGCGACTGAACCTGGCACTGTTCGCCTCTGTCCTGGCACGCTGGTTGGCGGCTAGCAATATAAATAGGATCCGCACGATGAGAATCGCGCTCCTCTTGGTGTTGCGTGTCTCTATTTGTAAGGATCGAATGAGTAAGTGAATACAGTTCACGAGAAGTCTCATCATGATGAGTCACTAGGGCTGCTGCTACACCACCAGTAACCACTGAAAACACTGCCGTAACAATGATCAAAGTCATGCGTAATCGAGGGCAAAAAGCCTTCCTTTTTCTTCCTGTACCACTTATTGTCATTGGCTTGACACGTGTAGGGGCTGCTGCCTGGCTGCGTATCATTTCTGCAGCTAGAAGTTCACGCTCAGGCACGTCAATAGGCATTGGTGAAATCCCAGGAATCGTCCGTAAAGCACAAGAAATTGCTGATGGCCGATCACCGTGGGATTCGCTAAGTGCATCATTCCACCGCACACGGTCATACTCCCAGTCAGCAGGGTCGCTGCATACTTGAACGATACGAGCTAAAGAGTAAACGTCGTCGTGCCAAGTAGGACGCTGTCCCTGTTCCACTTGGGGTGAAGAAAACCCTTGGGTACCGACTTCACTGGGCCGAGAGAAAAAATCAATCAGCCGTAACTCGCCATCGGGAGTACAGATGATGTTGTGTGGAGATAGATCTCCATGAACGAGTGATTCGCGATGCAGGGCTGCCAGAGCGCTGGCGACCTGATCAATCAGTGTGGAGAGTTCTCCAAGGAGTAATGATCCCCTCGATTTGAGGACTGTTTGTAAAGAGACTCCCGAAACGTAATCACTAACAATCGCAAGGTGATTCGGGGAGAGTTCTAGACACTCACGAATAGTTTCACATGAGCGATGACGAACACGTGTCAAGACGCTATACCTGCGATGAAAAATCCGCTTTTCTTCTTCAGTAACAGTAAGAATTCGCAGGATATAGGAGTCACCTCGCTCGTCACGGGCATACCACACCATACGATCAGCACGGCTGCTCAGTACCGTGCTGACAGTAAATCCCTGCCTTTCCAGACGTGGAAGAAGTGGGTAAACCCAATCAACACAATCTGGATACACAGTTCGGTAATACTCAATGAGTTCACGCTCAAGGTGATCGCGAGTATGAGCAGCAATACGTATTGGGCCTTTTCTCAATGGTGAAAACTGCGACGGTTGATGATCACACGCCTCATGACCGGACGTATTCCTGCACCAGAACCGGCGCTTTCGTTCGTCAACAATCATCCCCATGCCCCGCATGGGCCACTTTGAAGGTACACCCGTATGGCGCATAACGAGTTTTTCCCCTGCACCACAATCTGTTGAGGTATCCATATCTTTATCAGCCATACATTAAGTATGAACAACAATCATTAAACATCATGAAAAGTCAGTAAACCTGTGGATAACTCATCTACTGATTGTCACGCATTCCTTTGTTCACCACTCCTCACTCATTCCATACCCAATTCACCTCTCACTGAACGCATTCCATCGCCTTGTCACAGCGGGCAAAACGCCTGCCCGCGATGCGTTACAGTGACACGGTGCAGTGCTTAGATTTCACCGACCGCCGAATGACCTACACCGAAGGTCGTGATCTTCAAGAACGCATCCATACCAATGTCATGAACGGCGCTGAATCGACCATCATCATGGTGGAACATGAACCCGTGTACACCGTAGGCCGCCGCGCAAAGACCACTGAGCGCCCGTCCACCCAGACAGTAGGCCCCCACGATGTTCCAGTTATTGATGCGGACCGTGGAGGGAAAACAACATGGCATGGTCCTGGTCAGTTGACGGTCTACCCCATTATCGCGATGGCGATGCCCATTGATGTCATCGTTTACGTGCGCGCACTAGAACAGGCGGTGATGGATGTGTGCGCACAGTACGACGTCGACACGATACGTGTTGAGGGACGCAGTGGCGTGTGGGTGCCTGCACATGATGGAAAACCCGAAGCGAAAATTTGTGCACTAGGCGTGCGAGTGGCACGGTCAGTGACCCTTCACGGAATTGGTTTCAACATTAATCCGGACCTGTCGGCTTTCGATTTAGAGCGCATCATCCCCTGTGGCATCACAGATGCAGGCGTGACTTCTCTTACGGAGGAAACTGGCCTGGATCTCACGATTCATGATGTTTCCGACGCCGTGTACTCGTCTTTAGTCGCTCATCTCACCCCTCTTCGCCACCACTAAGTAGGTCTGAGGTCCCAGTCTTCGTGGAGGGGGACTAAACTACAAGGAGTGCTCAGAAATACCTCAATGCACGTCTGCCACTCCGAACAAGTCAAGGACGTACACTGAGCCAGCATCACACCAATGACTTCGTTGTGACACAACCACGGAAGGATATGCGTTGACTCCTACGCCAGCCCCCGAGGGGCGCCGACTTCTACGTGTCGAAGCGCGTAACGCACAGACTCCTATTGAGAAAAAGCCCTCGTGGATTAAGACCCACGCGGTGGTGGGCGAGACCTACCAGGAAGTGCGTGGATTAGTCCGCGAAAAGAAACTCCACACCGTATGCGCAGAGGCAAATTGCCCCAACGTCTACGAATGCTGGAATGACCGCGAAGCAACTTTCCTCGTTGGTGGAGACATCTGCACTCGTCGCTGCGATTTCTGTGATATCGCTACTGGTCGCCCCACCGAGTATGACGAAGATGAACCTCGCCGTGTGGCACAGTCCGTTGCTGATATGGAACTTCGCTACGCCACTATCACCGGAGTGGCTCGCGATGATCGCCCCGATGGCGGAGCATGGCTCTATGCTCAGACGTGCCGCGAGATCCGCAAAATGAGTCCGAGTACCGGCGTAGAGTTGCTGGTCCCCGATTTCAAAGCAGACCCTGACGCGCTAACTGATGTTTTCGATTCACGTCCTGAGGTTTTCGGCCACAACCTTGAGACTGTCCCTCGTATCTTTAAGTCCATTCGCCCTGCTTTCTCTTATGAACGCAGCCTGGAAGTGATCACCGCAGCGTCTGAGGCTGGATTGGTCACGAAGTCCAACCTCATCCTTGGTATGGGTGAACGTCCTGATGAAGTTGAGCAGGCAATGGAAGCATTGGTGAACGCCAAGTGTGACATTCTCACCATCACCCAGTATCTGCGTCCTTCTCCCCTGCATCATCCCATTGACCGCTGGGTGAAGCCTCAGGAATTCATTCAGTTGTCAAAGTTGGCTGAAGAAATTGGCTTCGCTGCAGTGATGAGTGGCCCAATGGTGCGCTCGTCCTACCGTGCTGGCCTTTTGTGGGGCCGAGCCATGGTGAAGCGTGGATGGCCTATTCCCGAACATCTTGCTGAACTAGCTGTCCCCACCACAACCCGTCAGGAAGCAACGAGTCTCGTTGGCGCCCATTGAGCACCTCTTCACTCACTTCTCCCCATAGAATCCACCTTTTGTCCAAAGTGAACTATTCTTAGTCATCGTGAGCACTCAACCAACACCTAAGCCCAAGAAAGAGCGCAAGTTAGCGCTCTACTTCCGCAACCTTAAAGACTCCTACACCATCTCACGGAGGACATTCCCGTGGGTCGGCTGGGCCATGCTTGGTGCCTTCGTCGCTTTCGTCGCACTCGGCGTTGCCATCGCAGCATCTGTTCAGCAACCTCTGTGGTACTGGGCTTTACTTGGTGTGCTTATCGGTTTTACTGCTGACCTGATGATTCTCAGTTGGACAGTTCGCCGTGCCTCCTACTCACAAATTGAGGGCCACCCCGGCGCAACCAAAGCTGTCCTTGACCAGATCCGTCGTGGCTGGAACATCGACGAAGAACCCTGCGCTATCAACCCCAAGACTCGTGACATCGTCTGGCGCGCAGTAGGCCGCCCTGGTGTGGTCCTCCTTGCTGAAGGCCCCTCTAGTCGCACCACCAAAATGTTGCAGGAAGAAAAGCGCAAGGTTAACCGTATTATTCCTACCGTTCCGGTTCATACTCTTCAGGTAGGAACAAGCGAAGGCCAGGTACGTTTGATTGATCTGGAAAAGACAATGCGTCGCCTTCCCACTAAGCCTACGAAACTGACTCCTGCGGAAATTGTCCAGGTTGCTCAGCGTCTACGTTCACTAGGCGCCAAAGGCTTACCCATTCCTAAAGGCATCGATCCCAATGCTGTTCGCCCCAACCGCCGTGCAATGCGCGGTCGCTGATCGGCACTGAAATTTTGCTCATCGTCCCCCAGGTCCACTGTGTGATCTGGGGGACGAAACATTACTGACACATGTCTGCCACGGCAATGACATGGATCAGACGGTAGCGTTATTACTGAATCTGAACGGTTCACTGATACGTGCTCCCCGCGTAATGATTATTGGTTTCCACGGAACCACCCAGCATGGAGGAAATAATGTTCAAAGATGCTGCTGAAGCATTGACGTACATCGAAAAAGAAGATGTCCAGTTCGTTGATGTACGTTTCTGCGACTTGCCTGGAGTCATGCAGCACTTCACCATCCCTGTAAGCGCGTTTAAAGACGATGCGCTGACTGACGGCCTGATGTTCGATGGATCCTCCATCCGAGGCTTTACCGCTATCCACGAATCAGACATGAAATTGGTTCCGGACGTTACTACCGCGTTCCTTGACCCTTTCCGTGATCACAAAACGCTGGTCATGAACTTCTCCATCGTCGATCCCTTCACTGACGAGGTTTACTCCCGCGATCCCCGCTCCATCGCCGCCAAAGCTGAGAATTATTTACGCTCCACCGGTATTGCCGATACTTGTTACATCGGTGCTGAAGCAGAGTTCTACCTCTTTGACACCATCCGTTACGAATCCAAGCCTCAGGGTTCCTTCTACGCCATCGATTCTAAGGAAGCTGCTTGGAACACCGGCTCTAACGAAGATGGCGGTAACCAGGGCTACAAGACTCGTTTCAAGGCCGGGTACTTCCCCGTGTCCCCCAATGATCAGATGGCTGATCTGCGAGACAAGATGAGCCGCGTCTGCCTTGAGGCTGGCCTTCAGATTGAGCGTGCACACCACGAGGTAGGCACCGGCGGTCAGCAGGAAATTAACTACCGCTTCAACTCTCTGCTCGCTGCAGGCGATGACATGATGAAGTTCAAATACATCATCAAGAACGTCGCTTGGGAAGCAGGCAAAACCGCGACCTTTATGCCTAAGCCCATCGTGGGTGACAACGGCTCAGGTATGCACACCCACCACTCCCTGTGGAAGGACGGCAAGCCCCTGTTCTTCGATGAGCGCGGTTACGGCCAGCTCTCTGACCTGGCGCGTTGGTACATCGGCGGTATTCTCGCTCACGCACCGGCTCTCCTGGCATTTACAAACCCCTCAGTGAACTCCTTCCGCCGCCTGGTTCCCGGATTTGAAGCACCCGTTAACTTGGTGTACTCAGCACGTAAC
Source organism: Actinomyces vulturis (assembly GCF_001687305.1). Lineage (GTDB taxonomy): Bacteria > Actinomycetota > Actinomycetes > Actinomycetales > Actinomycetaceae > Actinomyces > Actinomyces vulturis. The sequence continues at coordinate 62,137 of NZ_KV700386.1, read as the reverse complement.
CGTTCTGCTTGCATCCGTATCCCTGTCACTGGTTCCTCAGCAAACGCTAAGCGCGTTGAGTACCGCGTGCCCGACCCCTCAGCGAACCCCTACCTGTGCTTCGCCGCTATCCTCATGGCCGGAATCGACGGTATTCGTAACCGCATTGAACCTCGCGAACCCATCGATAAGGACCTCTACGAACTGGCTCCCGAAGAGTTCCATGACATCGAGAAACTTCCCTATACCTTGGATCAGGCTCTTGAAGCTCTCGAAGAGGATCACGATTTCCTCACGGAAGGTGACGTGTTCACTCCCGACCTCATTGAAACCTGGATCGATTACAAGCGCGCCAACGAAATTGAACCGATGCGGATGCTCCCCCATCCCTTCGAGTTTGAGCTCTACTACGATATGTAGACGGTACTAGACGAGCACGGTCCTGACTTTTATAAGCAATTACGCTCTTATAAGTATTGCTTTCATGGTGCGTCTCTAGACGAAACCCGATGAAAGTCACCGATTAGTCACCGCTTATTCGTCTACAATCAGCAATGCCCCGTTATCGTTTCGACGATAACGGGGCATTTTCATGTCCGAAAGTTACTATCTGAAAACCAGAGCAAAGACAGACTCTAGAAAAACCACGAACAGCATCAAGCAGACGCAGATGCTGTCCACTGGCCGTTATTCCAACTGATAAGTTTCCAGCCGTCCGTGGGGTTGCCGCTGACGCGGGTAACGTGAGTGTTACCCATGGGGTTGTTGCAGATCCATGCGGGGTCTGCGCCGGTGGTCCCCAGGCAAGTGAATAGTCGCAGAATGGTTCCGTGAGCGACGATAAGTGCGGCTCCTTCAGCGTTGGTGCGCTCGTGTTCTTCAGCGATTTCTGTAACCACAGCGTTGAAGCGTTCAAATGTGATGCGGCCGTTATCTCCGCCCGGCATGCGCACTGCGGTGCGGCCTACCATCCAGGAGCGTGTGGAGTCGATGTAGCAGGAAACATCCTCAGTATCGGTGGACATTTCCATGCTTCCTGCGCACACTTCGCGCAGTCCATCACGTACCTGTGCTTTGAGTCCACGGTCGATTTCTAGCGGGGCGATTGTTTGCCGTGCCCGCTGGATGGGCGAAACCCACAGGGAGGCAATGGCATCCTCTGCGAGGGTACCGACTAGTGTTTTGGCCTGTGCTAGGCCGGTGTCATTGAGCGGGGCGCCGGGGATTGCTGTATCGAGGGCTCCGGCGAGGTTGGAGTCTGTTTGGCCATGTCGCACAAGAATGAGATCCACACCGTCATTGTGCCACCCTCGTGCTGACAAGTTCAGCCTAGGATATGGAGGGTTCTGCCACAGCAAACACTGACGTTGGCATGAACTGACGCGGCAAGTGTGCAGTTCAGGAAGGAGCGCAGACTACTTCAGAATTGCCAGGGGCGCGTGGGATCAAACGGGACGCGTCGTGTCGTGGTGCGGGGGCGGCGTCGTACCGGTTTTTTCGACGCCGTGGACTCGCCACGCTCCTTAGTCTCACCGTCTCTGTGTTCCCCTGCGTGTACCGAATGGGGAGTAGTTGCGTGCTGAGATGAGGCCCGTGTCACCTTGTCTGCGCTGCCCTCGCCAGGAGCAGAGAGATTGGGGGTGGAACCATACGCAGTATGGGCAAGGTTGTGTGCAGATGATGAAGGACTCTTCGCGGCAGTAGCGTTGGTTGTGTCCTTCTTTGGGATCTGCGAACGTCCGTAGATGAGAACCTCTGCCCAAGAACGTGCTCGTCGGGCAGCACGCAGATAATCATCATCAAGTTCCCATTCGCGTCCTACCTCGTAGCCAAGGAGTCTGCCCACCATACGCACATCGCGCAAGGATTCTGGCAGAGCGTCGATACGTGCGCCTGTGACGCGGCCAGCGCCAAGCACCACACCACTACGGATGCGCGTAGCCATAGTCCAGGCACGAACCAGAGCATCGCGAGCGTAGAGGTCAATAAGGCCATGATCGCAAGCAGCGTCAAGAGCCTCAATAGTTGAGGTGGTGTGAAGAGCGGGGATTTGTCCGGCGTGCTGCAGTTGAAGAAGTTGAGCGACCCATTCCACGTCCGTCAGGCCACCAGGACCCAGTTTGACGTGACGTTCAGGACGAATACCCCGGGGGATGCGTTCTGCTTCCATCCGAGCTTTAAGGCGACGAATATCGCGCAGTTCAGCACTACTCAACCCCTCGCTGTTATACCGAATAGGGTTAATACCATCGATAAAAGTTTGACCAAGAGAGGCATCACCGGCGCAGTGGCGAGCGCGAATCAAAGCATGCTTTTCCCAGGTAGCGCAGTGAGTGGAGTAGTACTCAATATAGTTCTCCACGCTTCGCGTGATTGGACCGGAGCGCCCCTCAGGACGTACGTCGCTATCGATAGCAAGTGGGTAGGGGCCCGTGGCAAGTAGTTTCTTGGTCCATTTGGCAACGGCTTCGGCCTCAGCCAAAGCCGATTGTGCAGTAACGCTTGCTGGACGAAGAGGAGATTCATCAAGCCCGTGCGAAGGCTCAAGAGGTTCATAGACGAAGAGGACGTCAGCATCGGAGGCGTAACTCATCTCTCCACCCCCCAATCGGCCCATGGCAATGACAGCGTGACGAGCGTGCTGTGCCGGCCAGCGTCCGGTTTCATCGCGTCCACCAGTGAGAGCCTCCTGGCCATCGCGTTCCGCGATGGCCAGTGCTGTAGCCAAGTGAAGAGCACCATCAATAAGTGCATCAGTGGCAGGAGAAAGAATGGTGGCGGAACGTTCAGGCTCCACGCCGTCAAGAGTGTCTCCGAGAGCCGCGCGGGTGTATTCACGAGCTCGGACAGAAGCCATGGACACCATCGCGTCATGGGCTAAGCCGTGGGGATCATCGGCCAGGGTTCGACGGCGAATAATGGCATGGATTTCGTCATGTAACGCCTCGTGGCTACGTGGGCTGAGGTCATCATCGTTATCGAGCCAGGCGATGGTTTCTGGGCGTTCAGCCAGGCGGTCGGCAGTCCAAGGGGCACCAGAGAGCACATGGCACAGACGCGGCGCTGCCAGCGAGGAATCACGGAGCATGGCCATGTACCAGTGCGAGCCCCCCACTTCATCACTGAGTTTACGCAAACTCAGTAAACCAGCATCCGGGTCTGGGCCTTGAGCAAGCCACTGGATCATTACCGGAAGCAACTGTTTTTGAATCGTGGCGGTACGTGAGACGCCTTCGGTCATGGCTTGGATGTGGCGAAGTGCCCCATCTGGATCGTGGTACCCCACAGCTTCCAGGCGCTGACATGCGGCCTGTTCCGTCAGAGCCAACTCGTCATTGGAAAGCGTGGCCGCAACAGTGAGCAGGGGCCTGTAGTAAATCTCTTCATGCAAGGTGCGCACACGACGCCGAATGGCAAGGAAGGACTTACGCAGTTCGTCAGGGTCATTCATTCGACCATGAGTCAGGCCTCTGCCGATGCGACGGACGTCCACATCCTTAAGAGGAAGATCATGGGTACGTCGGAAGCCAAAGACTTGTGCGCGGTGCTCAATGGCGCGCAGTTGGCGGTAGCAGTTGTCCAATTCGTGGGCATCACCGCGGGAGATATATCCACCGTCGCGAAGTGCATTAATCGCGTCCACAGTAGAACGAACGTGGAGACGCTCATCGGTACGTCCATGGACTAGTTGAAGGAGTTGGACGGTGAATTCCACGTCTCGCAGCCCACCGGGCCCCAGTTTGATGCGCCAGTCATCTCCACGGCTACTTGCGGATTCTGTTTCCACACGCTGGCGCATGGCTCGGGCATCATGAATGAAGTTTTCGCGGGAACTGGCCTGCCAGACCATAGGCCACATCTTGTCCATAAACTCTTGGCCAAGTCTCAGGTCTCCCGCGCAGGGGCGAGCCTTCAGCAACGCTTGAAATTCCCAGGATTGTGCCCAACGCTGATAGTAGGCCGCATAAGATTCCACGGTGCGCACCAGCGCACCATCTTTACCTTCAGGACGCAGTGCCGTGTCCACAGGCCAGAGGGCTTTTTCGTGTCCTGGCGATGAGCAGAATGTGGCAACAGATTGGGCGATATCTGCACCGATTTCTTGGCATTGATCATCATCGAGCGTAGCGCTATTCACCACGTACATCACATCAACGTCTGAGATGTAGTTGAGTTCTTGAGCACCAGTTTTTCCCAGAGCAATGATGCAAAATTGTAGTTCGCTGACCACGTCATAGCCACGTCGCGAAGCCACATCGAATTTCGCTAATTCCACCGCAGCATTAAGAGTGGCATCGACAAGGTCTGCCATACGGTGCGCTACCTCAATGACGCTAACGAATGGATCCTCGGCAGTACAGTCATCAGCAACAATGGTCACGAGACGCTCACGGTAAGCAAGGCGGAGTTCCTCTGCTGCTCGTAAGGGGTTCCATCGTGGCCAGGTATCGCCATCCACCACATCGACCACCCCTAAGCCTGCAGGCTCAAGTCCCATGCGAATGCGAGAAAGATCCACGGTATGAGCAAGAGCTTCATGAACGTTGATCGCATCCCATGAGCGCTTGTCACTGAGAGCCTGGATCATGGAAGGGTGGGCAACAAGGAAATCCCCCAGGGCGCGTGAGGCTCCAATTACGTGAAGAAGTCTGGTGCGCAACGGGGTGTCCGTAGCCATCACGTCAATCACGTCATTGGCTCGTTCAGTTTGAACCAAACGCACCAAGCACAAAAGTGCTTCAAGCGGATCGTTAAGTCCGCAAAGTGCATCGATGAATCCATCAGCACCGCATGCCTCAATGAGCGGTTCCATCACTGGATCATCAAGGACACGCAGTGCACGCGACGGTTCAGTGATACCCGCTCTGATCAGCCTGGTCCGTGAAAATCGTGGAGTCTGATCAGGAAGCACAACTCAGTCCTTAGGGAAAAACTGACTGATTTCGTACTGAGTGACCTGAGCGTCGTAGGCGCGCCATTCCTGTTCCTTGTCACGCAGGAAGTATGCGAAAGCATCTTCACCGAGCGTTTGAGCAACAAGTTCGGAATCGCGCATGGCAGCCACAGCACTCTTCAGCGAGGTGGGAAGTGCTTCAATGCCAAGGGCTTCACGTTCAAGCGGGCTCAATGCCCACACATCATCTTCTGCTTCGGCCGGAAGATCATAGCCTTCTTCAATCCCCTTCAAACCCGCTGCCAAGATGACGGCGAATGCGAGGTAGGGGTTGGCCGCAGAATCCAGGGATCGGTACTCCACGCGAACGGACTGTGCTTTGCCAGGCTTGTGCATGGGCACGCGCACTAGAGCAGAGCGGTTGTTATGTCCCCAGCATACGTAGGAGGGGGCTTCTCCCCCGCCCCACAAACGTTTGTAGGAGTTCACATGCTGGTTAGTCACCGCGGTGATTTCCTGGGCGTGGCGCAAAATACCAGCGATAAAAGAACGCCCGGTAGCCGAGAGTTGATACTGACCAGCAGGGTCATAGAAGACATTGCGTTCACCCTCGAAGAGAGAGAAGTGGGTGTGCATGCCGCTGCCGGGTTGTTCTACAAAGGGCTTGGGCATGAAAGTGGCGATGCAGCCTTCTTGGATAGCAACTTCTTCGATGACGGCTTTGAAAGTCTGGATGTTATCGGCCATGGACAGGGCATCGGCGAATCGCAGATCAATTTCGTTTTGGCCGGCGCCGCCTTCGTGATGAGAAAACTCCACAGAGATGCCCATATTTTCCAGCATGGTGATGGCGCGGCGTCGGAAATCATGAGCCGTACCGCCGGCCACGTGGTCAAAGTAGCCCGCGTGATCAGTGGGAGCGATCATACCGTTCTCATCCTTCTTGACGAGATAGAACTCGATTTCAGGATGGACGTAGCAGGTGAAGCCTGCGTCTGCGGCGCGCGCCAACTGCCGTTCAAGAACAGCGCGTGGATCGGTGCGTGCAGGCTGACCATCAGGAGTAAGTACGTCACAGAACATGCGGGCCACGCCATTAGAGCCGGCCCGCCAGGGAAGCATTTGGAAACTGGCTGGATCGGGGGCCAAGAGCATGTCAGATTCGTAGACGCGGGTCAGGCCCTCAACACTGGACCCATCGAATCCGATGCCTTCGTCGAATGCACCCTCAACTTCTGCCGGGGCGATGGCCACGCTCTTGAGTTGACCGCGCACATCGGTAAACCACAGGCGGACGAAGCGAATGTCGCGCTCTTCAATGGCGCGGAGCACATATTCCTGCTGTTTATCCATAGCGGTTCTACTCCTTGATGGCGTATTGGGCCTCCCTGTTCCATGCACCGAATCAGGCGATGGCAGCGGGGCGGTGATCACCCTGTGTCCTATTGTGCCTCACGTTGCAGCCAATATGCGTGTTGCTCACTAAGCAGTAGGCTTGATGCCATGAGTGATTCTGCTTCCAGCGCATTGCCTACTGCTTCTTACCCCGCACCTGCCAGCGACCAGGGTGTTGCTCCAGTTAACGACGCCGTATTCTCACCTGTCATGGCCAGTGTCCTTCCCGGCCCGGGCAAGCCCGTTCGTGTGCATCATTTGGCTCAGGCCAAGGAAGCCGGCGAGAAGATCACCATGCTCACTTCCTATGACGCGATTACCGCCGCAATTTTCGATCAGGCGGGCATGGATATGCTCCTGGTGGGTGATTCCATCGGCAACGTCGTCCTTGGTCACTCCTCTACTCTTCCCGTTGAACTCGATGAGATGATTGTGGCAACGCGGAGCGTGGCTCGTTCCGTCAAACGCGCATTCGTGGTGGCTGACCTGCCGTTCGGCTCCTATGAAGCAGGCCCGGAGCAGGCACTTGCTAGCGCAGTGCGCTTGATGAAAGTCGGGGCTCATGGCGTGAAGTTGGAGGGTGGTCAGCCTCGCGAGGCTGCTGTCCGTGCACTCACGGAGGCGGGCATTCCTGTAGTGGGCCACCTTGGTTTCACTCCGCAGTCAGTCAACATGCTTGGTGGTTTCCGAGTCCAGGGACGTGGCAATGCTGCTCAGGCACTCGTTCGTGATGCTCACGCCTTGGCGAATGCTGGCGCTGTTGCTTTGGTGCTTGAGATGGTTCCCGAGCCCGTAGCTGCTCAGATCACTGATGAACTTGATATTCCCACCATCGGTATTGGTGCTGGTGCGCGCTGTGATGGTCAGGTCCTGGTATGGACGGATATGGCAGGGATGACGTCGTGGTCTCCACGCTTCGCTCATCAGTTCGGCCAAGTGGGCCAGGCCTTATCTCAGGCTGTTCACAGTTATGCCCATGCCGTGAAAACTGGAGCATTTCCCGCTGCTGAACACTGGTTCGATCAATAAGGATGATTTCCTCACAGGCAAAGATGACTTAGCACAAGGGGCTATGCATCTGCCCTGCAGGCCGTCCTATGCTTGGGGTATGACTTCACTTGCTGATCGTGCACCCCGCGGAACACTAACCCCTGGAACTGTAAGCCCCATGCTGAGTGTTCCTCAGCCCATTGAGCGTCCTGAATACATGTTCCATGATGGCCCCGAGCACGTGACCGCCTCTGAGGTCAAAGATGCGGAGACACTTGACCGTATTGCCCGCGCCAGTAAATTGGCTGCTCAGGCATTGAAGTTAACCGGTGAGGCTGTTGCGCCCGGTGTCACTACAGATGAGTTGGATAAACTCGCTCATGAGTTCTTGTGCGACCATGGCGCTTATCCTTCATGCCTTGGCTATATGGGATTCCCCAAGTCCATTTGCACCTCCATCAATGAGGTCATTTGCCACGGCATTCCTGACTCCACCGTCCTCAATGATGGTGACATCATCAATATCGATATCACCGCCTACATCGGTGGCGTTCATGGAGATACCAATGCCACCTATACGGTAGGTGACGTTGATGAAGAATCCCGCCTACTCATTGAGCGCACCCATGAGGCTATGATGCGCGGCATCAAAGCTGCCAAGCCTGGCCGTGAAGTCAACGTGATTGGTCGAGTCATTGAGCGCTATGCCAAGCGTTTTGACTACGGTGTAATCCGCGATTACACCGGCCACGGCGTAGGCGAAGCATTCCACTCTGGTCTAATCATCCCTCATTACGATTCTGCCCCGGATCACAATGACATTATCGAAGAGGGCATGGTGTTTACTGTTGAACCTATGCTGACGCTCGGTGGAATTGATTGGCAGCAGTGGGATGATGGCTGGACTGTTGTCACTGCTGATCGCTCGCGTACCGCTCAGTTTGAGCACACTATCGCGATTACCGCAGATGGTCCGGAGATCCTTACTCTCCCCTGAGCGATTATTTGTATCCGTTGCGCAGCAGAATTAATTGACTTTTTATGTCTGTTGCACAACAAACTTCACTGGTTCTGATCGGTGATCCTCACGAATAATCGTGTACCTCGTCTCACGTTTTGCATCTTTTCACTCGCTAAAACGATGGGGAACTCTCCCCTTACTCGAGGGCGATTTTTGGCTAATTCTCGCGATATACTGCCGGATGAAGCAAAAAAACCGTGTACATTTACCCTGTACGGTTCTATCCGACTTTATTCGACCCCATTCTCGTCCCCGTCCTGGAGGTCTCCATGGCTCTGCGTTTCAACCCACCGCCGAACTGGCCGGCACCCCCTGAGGGCTTCGTACCTCCCGCTGGCTGGCAGCCCGATCCCGCTTGGGGGCCCGCGCCTGAAGGATGGGAACTGTGGGTCGAGGATTCGGTCCCCACTTCTGCTGGTTCCGCTCAGGATCCCGCTTGGGCACCCACCCAGGCCATTTCTTCCGCTGGCAGCGTTGCTAACCCGACAGGTGCATCCGCCTCCGCCCCCAGCGCTGAGCCTGCACCGATTAATCCTGTTCCTCAGTCGGCTCCTATGGCTTCCTCTGCTGCAGGTACTGCTCCCACCGCCGTGATGGGCGCACCCATGGCTGCCTCAGCACCTGGCGCTGTTCCCATGGCCGGCTCCGCCCCCGGTGGCGCACCCATGGCTGCCTCTGCACCCGGTGCTGTTCCCATGGCTGGTTCCGCTCCTGGCGCCGCACCAATGGCTGCTTCTGCACCTGGCGCTGCTCCCTACAACTACCCTCAGGCTCCCACTCCCTTCCAGGGACAGGCTCCCGGCTCATACCCCCCTGCAGCAGCATCTGCTCCTCAGAGTGGCGCTTGGCAGCCTGTGGATGTCAATGGCCCCAACGGTCCTCAGGGTGGCAACACCCCCATCACCAAGAAGCCTTGGTTCTGGGTCGCAATTGCCGCTGTTGTCGTTCTCTGCCTCGTTGGCGTTGGCGCTCTGATCTTCAGCGGCGGCAACGATAAGGAAGCCAAGCCGGCTCCTGCAGCCACCAAAGCCGCCAACTCTGACAAGAAGGATGAGTCCAAGAAGGACGATTCCAAGAAAGATGAGTCTAAGAAGGATGAGTCCACCAAGGGCGATTCCGGCAGCAAACCTACTCCTGCAGACTCTGGCAAGAAGGATGATTCCTCCAAGAGCGACGGTAGCGATGTTGGTCGCTCCATGAACAACCCTGGTGATCCTGAGACTCAATTCCTCACCATGTACGCCAGCAAGTACTCCTCTGATCCCGATGCTCACGTCGAGATCTCTTTCGGGAAAGTTAACTGGGATGCAGATGCTGATGTTCAAGCTGCTGAAGACTTCTTTTACGAAGCGCCTCCTGCAGATTCGGTCTACATTCGTCTTCCCGTCACGGTAACCTACCATGGCAAAGGCCAGATGAATTCTTTCGATATCTCTATCGATTACGTTAAGGACGGAAGCACTTTCTCAGCCAAAACATCTATTGCTGATGATGATTTCCGCATGATGGATATGCCTCGTGATGGTGGCACTGTCACCGGATACTTCACTTTCCTAATCCCCAAAGCGGACGTGAACAGCGGTATCTTCGCGGTGAACTATGACTTCTCTGGCGATGAGATGTACATGCAGGCCAAGTGAGCCTGACTCGTACTGAACAAGAGTTGTGGGCCCCGAGCGAATGCTCGGGGCCCACAACGTTTTTGTGCGAGGACGAGATGATCTATACGCCGGGTTCTGTTACCACCCACAGTTTCCCGTGTGGTGGCGGCGACCATCCATCTTGGGCCAACGTTGCCGTTGGTCTCACGCGACCTACCCGTGCGCTCAAGCGAGCAGCCTTCAAATGCGCACTATGCGGTCTTGCTCCGGACGGGGTTTACCTAGCCGCACCAGTCACCTGGCACGCTGGTGGGCTCTTACCCCACCTTTTCACCCTCACCAAGCGAACTTGGCAGTTTGTTTTCTGTGGCACTGTCCCGCGGGTCACCCCGGGTGGCTGTTAGCCACCGCCCTGCTCTACGGAGCCCGGACGTTCCTCGATCAACGCAAGCGTTGTACCGCGGCCGCCCGACCATCTCGTCTTGCGGCTCAAGTATGCCACAGCGTCACGCCCTCGCCTCATTGCAGATCAGCACAACTCCCCTAGGTGGCCGGCAGGCTCTTCTATACGATGGTCCTTATGTTGATTGCCCTGCCTCCCTCAGAAGGTAAAACCACGCCCGATCAGGGCCCTCGTCTTGATCTCTCGAGTTTATTTGGCGCTGACGTGCTCTCCGAGCCACGCTCAGCACTGATGGAGGAACTCTCTGCGGTCAGTTCTTCTGATGAGTGCGCCGATATCCTGGGGCTGGGTCCGTCCTCAATTGACGACGCCGCCCACAACACTCGACTCTCAACGTCGCCATGCGCACCTGCTCTGGAAATTTTTACGGGCGTCTTATTCGATGCCTTAGATCAACGCCATCAGTCAGATCGTTGGCATGAACTTGCCAGTCAGCATCTGCTGATTTTCTCGGGCCTGTGGGGAGTACTGCGCTCCAACGACGTGATTCCCAATCACCGGCTATCCATGACCGTCTCACTGCCGGCTCTTGGAACCGTGGCAGGGCTCTGGTCGCAACACTTACCGAAAGTTCTCGATTCCTATGTCGAATCGACTGGCACACAGTGCATTCTCGATTGCCGATCAGCGCCATACCGTAAGCCATGGCCAGGAACCTCAACAGAGGCCGATCTCATCACCGTGGGAGCGAAGAAGCTCAATCCTGCAACGGGCAAACTTCAAACGGTTTCTCATTGGGCCAAGCACTATCGCGGTTTGCTCACCGCTGAGGTCCTTCGCGCCAGAGAATCTGGCACATTGGATGCCTGTGCCAGCACCGAGAGTGTCCTTGAGGTGGCCGCCGGCATGAAGGGTGTCCAGGACATTGAATTCATTGCTCCCAAGCAGAGTACTCGTGGACAAAAGGCTGGATCTGCCACGCTCATTCTTGATGCTGAATCCTTGTAACAGGACGATGTGTGGGGGCCACCGTTCCAGTGGCCCCCACACATCGTCCTGAATTAACGTTTGTCAGTCAGCGTCAGTCATACGGACAATGATGACTTCCGCTTCTTGAGAGTGAATCACTTCATCCTGGTCAGCTGCCATAATGCTGGCCAGTTCCTGGGGGCTAACGGGGATAAGATCATCTTCAATACGGCGTCCGTAAAGAGCAACCACACCAAGACCACCAGTTTCTTCGCGAACAGCGTCATAATCAGCCACGAGAGCGGTATCAAGACGAGCCACAATCATGTCTCGCTCTCCACGTAACTGTGTGGCTTCCATGTCCAGACGCTGGAATGCCGCATCGCGCTTGGCGGTCAGTTCTCGACCTTCTTCGCGAATCTTCTGCTCTTGAGCAGCGGCTTCATCGAACTCTTGCTGAGCCTTCTCCACTGCCTCCATGGCTTCTAACTGGGCTTCTTCCAGTACGCCCTGGCGACGACCCAACTGATCAATTTCGCCCTGAAGCGCGGAAAGGTCCTTAGGGCTCATGCCACCGGCATTAAGACGATCACGAAGCACGCCAGCACGATTCACAACCTTCGCCACGTCGTCATCAGCACGAGTTGCAACGCGACGAGCATCATCAACAGCAGCACGAGCGAGCGTCATACGACGCTTATTTTCTCCCAAGGAATTAATGAGATCTTCGATTTTACTTAGCACCGGCAAGGTGCGACGTTCATGGGCCACACGTGCTAACGCAGAATCGACTCGCTGCAACTCAAGAAGTTTGCGCTGCTGCTCAATGGGGGCTTTCACCATGAAGATGTCCTTTTGTTGTGCCGTGCTCTATGCAAATGTTGATGTGCTTCCCGTAGGGCCAGCACTGTCACTGTTCACATCGTATCGTGCAAACGCTCCCTCTCTCTTTCTTCATCCCGGTAGGGATAAGTCACTGCCTCAGACAATGGACCAGTGGGGATACGCAATGTCCAGGGATCAGTCACAAGGTGAGAAACACGAACGGTAAGGCTGTAACCATTGTCCTGTGCCCACGTAGTGAGGAAGTCAGCGACAGGAGGCAGACCAACCCATTCAGTGGCCCAATGTGTTCCACAGATGAGGAAAGGCTTTCCGCCTTCAGCATGCTCACCAGCAGGATGATGACGCAGATCAGCGGTAAGGAAGGCGTCCACGCCTTTAGCACGCGCAGCGCCAAGCAGTGAGTCACCCGCACCACCACTGACTGCCATCGTACGCACTTCGGCATCTGGGTCACCGCTTATGAGAAGACCTGGAACTGAATCAGGAAGCACCTGGGCGATACGCCACCCAACTTCACGGAGTGTTCCTGGTTCACGAAGTTTGCCGACACGCCCAATCCCAAGGTTTTCATACTCATCATTGGCTTCAAGAGGCTCATCGCTCTCCAGCCCGACCACGTCAGCCAAAGCTTGAGCCACTCCATGGTGAGCACTATCTAAATTGGTGTGCGCATTGTAAAGCGCTACACCGGAACGAATCAGCGTATGGATCACTTTGCCCTTGGGGTCATCACACGAAACGCTGTTTGTTCCACGAAGGAACAGCGGATGATGAGTGAGCAACATGTCAGCCCCCCACTCCACGGCTTCACCGGCCACATCATTGACCGGATCAACTGCCAGCATAATCTTGCGAACGGTCGCGCTTCGCTCTCCGCAAATTAACCCATTAGAATCCCACGATTCAGCTAATTGTGGCGGAGCAAAGGATTCCATCGCCTCGATAATGTCACCAACAGTTGGGTGACAAAAAGATTGATTCTCTTGAGGTTCAGAATTGTCTTCAAGCGGGGCTACAGTACTCACCCCTCAATCATTTCATAGCACTAGGCAATGGAGCCGAAATCATCCGTCGGATGTAAACACATATCGAATAATAAGTTCATCGCTCGCCAGCGCATTTTGCGCCTGCCAAAGCACACAATCCTTCACGTAAAACCGAGGAGCGATGTTAACAAATTGTTAACACAAACGGCTTTTGCATGAAAAATGCCCCCTCACTTGAGGGGGCTTTTCGTTGATATTTCAACCATATCTGGTGGTGGGCCCGACCGGGTTCGAACCGATGACCCCCTGGGTGTAAACCAGGTGCTCTGACCAGCTGAGCTACGGGCCCAATGACCGCATTCACTAACGCCTTCGCATTAGTATGTGTGCGGGTCTCTTGCCAACCGACGAGCGGTGACTACGCCGGGAGTCTACCTGGTAAAACACCCAAGTGACTAATCGGCGTCAAAACAGAGAAAAATCAGGCGCGACGACCAGACTGAATACGAATACCACTCCATGCGTCACCCATAGCGGCAGCAGAAGTGGCATGCATACCGGAAATCTGAGCAGCTTCTTCGACCATGAAAGGGTCAATAGCCCCCTCAGTACGAGCCTTGGGACTCAGCACCCAGATAAATCCGGCACCATCAAGGTTCGCCTGAGCATCGACAAGCACGTCAATGAGATCATCCACGTCACCATCATCGTCACGCCACCAGATCAAGGCACCGTCAACAACGTCGTCGTAATCCTCATCGACTAGATCACAACCCGTGACCTGTGAAATCGCAGTTCGCAAGGTCTCATCAACATCATCATCAAAGCCAAATTCCTGAACAACCTGGCCCGAGGTGAACCCAAAGGTTCCCCCGTTTTTGCTCGCCACGACGATCTCACCTTTCCTTATTGGGCTAATGCCCACGAGACAAACACTTCACTGAGAACTATCCCTCTTCAGTGAACGGCTGGTCAGGACGGATCGCGACCAGTTCACCGTTAGTGTGCCGTAGTCCATGTGATACGCGCAATGCTCCACACACAGAACACATCAAGAGCTCAAGTTTTGCCACATTCAGGTGCCACAGTTCACAAGGACGATAGGACCTACAGCCCCCATGAGACTGCAATCGTCTCCAAAAAGGTCGTACATTTGGACTGTATGTGGGCACAACCCACCGGCCCCTCCCCCGAGGAGATCAGGCCATACGAACGTTAGTGGAAGAAATGAGGAACCCGTGAGCCCAACTAGCGACACCACGCCGCTCATTGACGGCCTCCTGGCTAAGGTCACCGATAACGACCCTGAGGAGACAAACGAATGGCGAGAGTCTCTTGATGCTCTCATCGCTGAGAAGGGTGCTCCTCGAGCCCGTTACATCCTTCTGTCCATGCTGGCTCAGGCCCGCTTAAAGAATGTGACTGTCCCTTCCCAGCTCACCACCCCCTACGTCAACACCATTGCCGTTGAGGATGAGCCCTACTTCCCCGGTGACGAAACCACCGAGCGTGCTTACCGCCGCTGGAACCGCTGGAACGCTGCTGTTCTGGTGACCCGCGCACAGCGGCCCGGGATTGGCGTTGGCGGACACATTTCCTCTTACGCATCCGTTGCCACCCTTTACGAAGTGGGTCTCAACCACTTCTTCCGCGGTAAGGATCACCCCGGTGGTGGTGACCATGTCTTCTTCCAGGGACATGCATCCCCCGGCAACTACGCACGAGCCTTCCTTGAAGGCCGTCTGACCGAAGACGATCTTGATGGTTTCCGCCAGGAATACTCCCATCCCGCCACTGGCAAGGGCCGTGGACTACCGTCCTACCCCCACCCCCGCCGTATGGCTGACTTCTGGGAGTTCCCCACTGTCTCCATGGGTCTCGGCCCCGCCGAAGCTATCTACCAGGCTTGGTTCGACAAGTACCTTCAGGGCGCTGGCATCAAGGACACCAGCCAACAGCACACGTGGGCATTCCTCGGCGATGGCGAAATGGATGAGCCCGAATCTCGCGGCATGCTCCAGCTCGCTGGCCAGCAGGGCCTAGACAACCTGACCTTCGTCATTAACTGCAATCTCCAGCGCCTCGACGGCCCGGTTCGTGGTAATGGCAAGATCATCCAGGAACTGGAAGCCTTCTTTAAAGGTGCCGGTTGGAACGTTATCAAGGTCATCTGGGGCCGTGGCTGGGATCAACTCCTCGCCGCTGACCAGGACAACGCTCTGGTCCACCTGATGAATGAAACCCTTGACGGTGACTACCAGACCTTTAAAGCCAACGATGGCGCTTACGTCCGTGAGCACTTCTTTGGCCGTGATCCTCGCACCGCTGCTCTGGTCAAGGACTGGACCGACGATGAGATTTGGGCACTGCAGCGCGGCGGTAACGACTACCGCAAGGTCTACGCCGCCTACAAGGCAGCCATGGAACACACCGGTCAGCCCACTGTCATCTTGGCCCACACTATTAAGGGCTACGCTCTGGGCAGCCACTTCGCTGGTCGTAACTCCACGCACCAGATGAAGAAACTTAAGCTTGATGACCTCAAGCAGTTGCGTGATCGTCTGCACATCCCCTTCACCGATGAGCAACTCGAAGCAGATCCCACCAAGCCTCCCTACTACAAGCCCGATGACAACGATCCGGCGTTGCAGTACATGCTTGAGCGTCGCCGCCAGCTCGGTGGCTTCGTACCTGAGCGTCGTGATCCCGGCAAGGAACTCGAGATGCCTGCCGACAAGATTTTTGACGTTCTCAAGGGAGGATCTGGCAAGCAGGAAGTGGCCACTACTATGGCCTTCGTTCGCCTGCTCAAAGAACTCATCAAGGACAAGAAGATCGGTAAACGTATCGTCCCGATCATCCCCGATGAGGCACGTACCTTCGGTCTGGATTCCATCTTCCCCTCGGCTAAGATCTTCAACACCCTCGGCCAGAACTACGTGGCAGTGGACCACGACATGATGCTTTCCTACAAGGAAAGTGAACATGGTCAGATCATGCACACCGGCATTAACGAAGCTGGCTCTGCTGCCCTGTTCCAGGTGGCAGGAACCAGTTACGCCACCCATGCCGAACCGATGATCCCGGTCTACATCTACTACTCGATGTTCGGATTCCAGCGCACCGCTGATCAGTTCTGGGCCGCTGGTGACCAACTCACCCGTGGTTTCCTCATCGGTGCAACCGCTGGCCGTACCACCCTGACAGGTGAGGGTACCCAGCACATGGATGGTCATTCACCGCTCATCGCTGGCACCAACGACGCCGTGGTTCAGTACGATCCCGCCTACGCTTACGAAATTCGTCATATTGTGCGTGATGCTCTCGAGCGTTGGTATGGCCCTGACTCCGGTCGCAACCGTGACGTCATGTACTACCTGACCGTCTACAACGAGCCTATGGTTCAGCCCGCGGAACCTGACAACGTTGACGTTGAGGGCATCTTGAAGGGTATTTACTGCGTTGCTGGTCCTGCTGAGGTCGATGGCCCCAAGGTCCAACTCCTCGCTTCCGGTGTGGGCGTGCCGTGGGCGCTTGAAGCACGCGACATCCTCGCCAAGGAATGGGGTGTCAGCGCAAGCGTCTGGAGCGTCACCAGTTGGAACGAACTACGTCGTGAGGCTCTCGAGGTTGAGAAGTACAACTTCCTTAACCCCAACGCTGAGCAGAAGATCCCTTACCTCACCCGAAAGCTTTCTGGTGCACAAGGCCCCTTCATCGCCACCAGCGATTACGACCATCTTGTTCAGGACCAGATCCGCGCATGGATTCCCGGGGACTATTACGTACTCGGTGCTGACGGCTTCGGCTTCTCTGATACCCGTGCAGCATCTCGCCGTCATTACCTCATCGACGCTCAAAGCGTCGTGGTCAAGGCCCTCGGTGGTCTGGTGAAAGACGGCGCTATGGACCATAGCGTTCTGGCTGATGCCATTGCTCGCTACGATCTGGAGAACGTCAACGCTGGTAAGTCTGGCGCGCAGGGCGGAGATGCCTAAACTGCTCGCTAGAGCATAGGTGTACTACGGTGTGGGGCCGGTCCGCTAATGCGGACCGGCCCCACACCGTTACCATGTGTTCTCAGAATTGACTTCTCCCCATTCAACCATTCATTGCAACGCTATATCACCGCTGTCAGTTACTCAGGGGGCTCCGTCATCTCTCACATAAGTGAGGACTATGCGTTGAGATTTGATTCCCTGCTTGTACTTGACAGAGTAGTGTCCTGTGCATCTGTGGTGCTGGGAACTGGTGTTGCTGGGTCTGAACCGTGATAACCACGAGCCCCTCGGTAATGTGGGCGGAGAAGGTTCTCAGGGCTCAACAAATCATCGACTGTTTCTGCATCGAGCAGGCCCATCTCGATCACCACATCACGAACGTTACGCCCACTGCGCGCACATTCTCGGCCTACCAAGTCACCGTTATGGTGGCCAATCACAGGGTTGAGGTAGGTAACAATACCGATAGATTCCAGAACGTTACGGCGACATACCTCCGGATTGGCTTCAATGCCTTCAATACAGAAGCGACGCAATGTGGAGATGGCGTTAATGAGTAACTGTATGGATTCAAAACATGCCTGACCGATGACAGGCTCCATAACGTTGAGTTGCAACTGGCCCGCTTCAGCGGCCATCGTCACAGTGACGTCATTGCCCATCACCTTGAAGCAGACCTGGTTAACAACCTCAGGAATCACAGGGTTGACCTTAGCCGGCATAATGGAGGAACCTGCTTGACGCTCAGGTAGACGAATCTCACCAAGACCCGCACGAGGGCCAGAAGAGAGTAGCCGCAAGTCGTTACAGATCTTGGATAATTTCACTGCCAGACGCTTAATGGCCGTATGCATGGACACATACGCACCGGTATCACTGGTGGCTTCAAGTAAGTCAGTGGCACCACTGACATCAAGTCCCGTGATTTCCTTCAGGAAGGATACTGCAGTGGCCTGGTAGCCAGGAGGAGTGTTGAGGCCAGTACCGATAGCAGTGGCCCCGAGGTTGACTTCAAGCAGTAACTGGGAGTTATTACGTAACCGAGGAATCTCTTCTTCCAACAGATGAGCAAAGGCCTTAAATTCTTGGCCTAGGCTCATGGGTACAGCATCTTGCAATTGGGTTCGCCCCATTTTGAGGACGTCAGCGAATTCTTCACCCTTATCAGCAAAAGCAGTAATTAGACGTTCAAGTTCACCTTCAAGTTCACCGACCGTGGTGTACAGACCGATACGGAAGCCGGTGGGATAGGAGTCATTGGTGGATTGAGACTTATTGACGTGATCATTGGGGTTGATAACGTCATAACGCCCCTTGGCATATCCCAAATGTTCTAGAGCAAGATTGGCGACAACCTCATTGGTATTCATGTTGAGGCTGGTTCCTGCTCCCCCTTGGAACACATCCGTAGGGAATTGGTCCATACAGCGTCCGGTAATGAGTATCTGATCACAGGCCCAGACGATGGCACCGCCGATCGTGCCATCAAGAGTTCCAAGTTTCATGTTGGCCAGTGCACTGGCTTTCTTCACTTGGACCATGCCACGGACGAATGCGGGAGTATCGCCAATGGTGGAGTGAGAGATTTGAAAGTTCTCCATGGCACGCAGGGTGTGGATCCCCCAATATGCGTCGAGTGGGACTTCTCGCTTCCCCAGGAGGTCTTCTTCAATCCGGGTGGCGTTCATGCTTCTCCTTGGTCGCCTTGTAGGCATCAACGTGACAGTCACAACGCTAACGCGAAGCGGCAATCATTGCATGAGACAACGCCGTACTGAACAAACTTCATCAAAGACTGCAACGTATCGTGAATTCATCACACAATTGAGAGATTAAATGCGCCATTATCTTGATTTTCTTTGTTGAAATCATCAAAATCAAACTCCAAGCGGGAGTACCATCGTTGCCATGGAAGACCTCAGCGCGCCCGCCATCGATTCCCTTCGCGCCAGCAAAGATATGCTTACCGACCATGCACTGGACAAAATCAGTGCCAATCTCCCCTGGTATCGAGCACTCCCCACCGCTCAACGAGCCCAGATCGAACATGTGGCACGTCATGGCGTGACAATGTACGTCGATTGGGTGGCCAGCGATGGTGAAGATTCCCGTCCGGGTCACATTTTCTCCTCCGCCCCTGCCACGCTAACCGGCACTATCACCTTGGGACAGACCCTCGCCTTAGTACGAACCGTCATCGATGTAGTGCAGGAAGAAGCCCCAAAACTCGTCCCCTCACGCGACCATGACGCGGTCCGTGTCTGCGCCCTGCTCTTTGGACGCGACGTCGGTTTCGCAGCTGCGGAACTATACGCTCGCGCTGCAGAGGCCCGTGGAGCATGGGATGCTCGTCTTGAGTCCATGGCACTTGATGCCATGCTTCACGACGATGCCTCTGACGTTGTCACACGCGCTGGCGCTGCTGGATGGACTGGCACAGGCTCCGTGATCGCCGTGGTCGCTCACGCGCGTCTTGATGCTCTTGCTGCCTCCCGTATTCGTCACGAGTGCCGCACCCTGGTCAATGATTGCGTAGTATCCGTCCGCGGTGACTCCGTCATGTTGGTGCTGGGTTTGGAAAATTCCACGCAAGATACTGACGTCCTCACCCATGCGGCTCACCGCGTTGCTCAGCGTCTTAACGGCCCCACAGTTATTGGCCCCGTGGAACCTTCCGTCTCCAGCGCAGGCATTTCCTTAAAGTCCGCATTAGCAGGCCTCCGCGCACGCTCTGCATGGCTTGAGGCTCCCAATCCTGTTCGCGCTGATGATCTTCTCCCTGAACGTCTACTCAACGGCGATGTGTTAGCGCGTGAGCAGATTTTGACTCTCGTTGCTCAGCCTCTCCATGATCTGGGAGATCCCTTCGAAGACACGGTGTGGACCTACTTGTCCCATGGTGCCAGCCTGGAGGCCACCGCACGTGCCCTCTTCGTCCATGCCAACACAGTTCGTTACCGCCTAGGCCGAGTAAGTGATGTGGTGGGGTGGGATGCCACAGACCCCCGCGATGCGTTAGTGCTTCACTTAGCCATCATGGTGAGTCGCCTAGCAGCAGTGAAGGACGCTCGCTAATGGCACGCGCAATTCTCTGCCCCGGTCAGGGAACTCAAAAACCCGGGATGCTTAAACCCTGGCTAACAGACGAAACTACCGAATTCCTTATTCGAACCAGTGAAGCAATCGGCCTTGACCTGATCGACCTAGGAGTCAACGCCCCCGCGGATACTCTTCGCGATACTGCCATCACTCAGCCCATCGTGGCAGCAACATCTATTGCCTCGGCCATGGTCACAGGGCTTATGCCATCAATCGGTGAGGAAATTGAGACAATTGTGGCCGGTCATTCCTTAGGGTCCCTGACCGCACTAGCTCTATGTGGCGCCCTCGAGCCGACCGATGTTGTGGTTCTAGCCCGCCATCGCGGCCTTGCGATGGCTCAATGTGCGAAAGAGGCACCTGGCTCCATGACGGTACTCATTGGCCCAGCTAACGTCAGTGAGGAATTACTTAAGGAGTATGGGATTTCCGCAGGAAATATCAACTCATCAAAGCAGATCGTTGCCTCTGGTAGCGTCGATGCCATCGCCACGTTAGTTGAGAACCTTCCCAATGGGGTACGCGCCCTCCCCCTACCTGTTGCAGGAGCCTTCCACTCCCCCGCCATGATGGGGGGGCAAGACGCCGTCCGTGCCGCCTGCAACGCTCTTACCTCCCATATTTCTCCCGTCACTCGCACACTCATCAGCGACCTGACCGGCCAGGCATGCCAGCCCGCTGAAGCCCTGGCGGCCTTACCCGATTCACTGATTCAGCCCGTGCGATGGCGAGAGGTGATGAACGAACTGGCTGCACGCGGCGTCAAGAAGGCTTACGAACTGGCTCCCGCCGGAGCGCTAGCGGGGCTCATGAAAACTGACCACCGCGAAGTTCTCTGCGAAAAGGTCAGCCCACAGCGTTGAGAGGTGAGTCAGCGGAACTTTGCACCGTATGATCGCCTCAGAGAATTATTGAACCCTACGGCCACCACGGCCAGTCCGAAAGGATCCCCATGGCAACTGTTGAAGAAATTCGCGAACTCGTCGTCGGCATTATTAGCGAAGAATCTGGTGTGGATGCTGACCAGATCACCGATGAGACCAAGCTTGCTGAGGACCTGGACATTGATTCCCTCGGCCTGCTGACCATCGCCACCCAGGTGGAGCAGGAACTGGACATCACCATTGAGGACAGTGCTGCTACGTCATTCACCACCGTGTCTGACGTGCTGGCAGCCGCTACCGCTGGCCACTGATCCGTCACTCCTCATTTGCTCACTCGTCACCACCAGGTGCGGGTGAGCAACCTGTATCTGCGAAGGCGCACACCATGACCACTACTTACCACTCACCTACTCCCCTCTCACCGCGCACGCCCGTGATTACGGGGCTGGGAACCATTAATCCTCTCGGAGTGGACGTGGCCAGCACGTGGGAAGCCTTAGAGGCAGGGACATGTGCCGTGCGTACACTCAATGACCCACGGTTGGAAGAGTTTGGAGTTCCGGTCCACATTGGGGCGCCGCTTCCCGTGGACATTGACCAGTTCCTCTCCCCTAAGGAACGTAAACGCCTTGACCGTGCCACTCAGTGCGCACTGATTGCCGCCCGTGAAGCCTGGGCACAGGCGGGGCTCATCTCCTCTAGCCGGATGGATCAGGCTGACAGTGCGGGCTCTGATGACAACGCTGCCGCCGGGAGTGCTGAATCGGGGAGCGATGCGGCGGCTGTGGTACCGTCGCGCCGCGTTGCCGTAAGTTTCTCCCCCGGCATGGGGATGGTCAACACCGTGGTTGCTACTGCCAATTCACTGCGTGAACGCGGTGCGCGGCGTGTACTCCCCACCGCTGTTCCTGCCCTTATGCCAAATGCCGCTGCGGCCACCATCAGCATTGAGATTGGTGCTCAGGCTGGTGCTCACGCCCCGGCTAGTGCTTGTGCGTCGGGCGCTGAAGCGATTACGCATGCTGCTGACCTCATTGCTCTGGGGCGCGCTGATGTAGTGCTCGCCGGTGGATGTGACGCCACGCTCGAACCTATGCCGCTAGCGGCTTTCGCTGCCATGCGCGCCCTGTCCACACGCAATGATTCCCCGCAGACGTCGAGCCGCCCCTTTGCTACTGACCGTGACGGCTTTGTCATGGGCGAGGGCGCCGGCGCCGTGGTCGTGGAAGCCTACGAGCATGCTGTGGCTCGTGGGGCTGCGATTCTGGGTGTTCTGGCCGGCTATGGGATGTCCAGTGATGCGATGGACGTGGCTCGCCCGGATCCCAGTGGTGAGAGCCAGGAATGGGCACTGAGTCAGGCACTGGAGCAGGCGGTTTCTGCGGGTTTCCTGCGCGATAGTTCCCAGGTGGCTCACGTGAATGCCCATGCGACCTCAACACCGGCCGGAGACGCCGTGGAAGCAGCAATGCTGACCCGTTGCCTTCCCAATGCTGTTATCAGTGCGACGAAGTCTCAGACCGGGCACTTGCTCGGTGGGGCTGGCGCTCTCGAAGCCGTGCTAACGCTGTGCGCACTCCAGCATTCCTGCACGCTGCCTACGCTCTTACCCGGTGACATTGACCCGGTGATTACCAAATCTGGTGCGGTCATCAGTGAAAAAATGAGCCCCGTGCCTTCCAATGCCGCTCACGCCAGTACATCATTCGGTTTTGGGGGACACAACGTGGCACTCATCTTCACTCCAGCGCCTCAGGACTGACCTGACGGCCCGTTCTTATCGTGCTGACAGGGGTGAGCCCCGCGAGTTTTTCTCGCGGGGCTCACCCCTTAATCGATGTTCTTAAGTGATCACCTAATCGGCCTGTCGATGTACAAAGCAACGTTGCACGCATGATGACGCGTCAAGCGACCAGCCGTGTGGTGGCGAACTAGCCTACTCGGTGGAGCCAACGCACGGGGGCTCCAGCACCGGCGTAGCGGAAAGGTTCAAGTTCGTCGTCCCACGCCTGACCGAGGGCAAGATCAAGTTCACGGCGCATCCGTTCTGGATCGGCCGCGTGAACAAGGGCTGCGCGGATTCGGTCTTCGGGAACCACAACGTTGCCGTGGACGTCGGTTTGGGCATGGAAGATACCGAGGTCAGGGGTGTGGGACCACCGGCCGCCGTCGGTCGAGGCGGTGGGTTCTTCGGTCACTTCGTAACGGAGGTTTGCCCATCCGCGAAGAGCGGAGGCAAGGGTGGCTCCGGTTCCTACTTTGCCTACCCATGAGCATTCGGCGCGGAGCATACCGGGGGCGGCGTCTTGCTCGGTCCATTCGAGCAGCACACGAGAGCCCAGGACCTCTTCGCTTGCCCACTGGATGTGGGGGCAGAGCGCACGAGGTGCTGAGTGCACGAAAAGTACACCGCGGGTGTAAGCACCGTTCATGGTGATTGCCTCCTGGTTATTGACGAGGATCGTCTTCCCCAACGGCCTTGTCACGAACTCAACAAGAAGAATCACAATGAAGCACGCGGCGTGCTATGACCATTGTGCCATAACACGCCGCATACTTGCAGTATTGGTGGGTTCAGAGTCCCTGTGCGCGCAGTTCCTTCATGGCCTTAGCGCGTGTCTTTCGATCGAGTCGATCGAGGTAGAGGTGACCTTCGAGGTGGTCGGTCTCATGCTGAAGGCAACGGGCCATAAGTTCTTCACCTTCGACCACAATTTCTTTGCCATCAAGGTTGATGCCTTCAACGCGGGCGTACCAGGCGCGCTCGGTGGGGAACCAAAGGCCCGGAACACTCAAGCAGCCTTCGTCACCATCCTGATATTCCTCCATGTCGGCTTCAACAAGGCGGGGGTTGAGGACGTAGCCGATGTCTCCGTCGATATTCCAGGAGAAGGCTCGCAAACTTACACCGATCTGATTTGCAGCGAGTCCAGCACGACCGTCCTGATCGACATTTTCCAGGAGATCTTCCACAAGAGACTTCACTGTGTCGTCAATGTCAGTAATCCACTCACAGGGGGTGCGCAGTACCGGGTCACCAATGATTCGAATGTCGCGATAAGCCATGGCCCTATCTTCTCACGAAGCCCACAGTAAAGAGAATTAAATAAATGAACATACCACTAGGACCGATTACACAAAAGAAAAGTGGATTATCAATTTAGTATCAATAGTCTCCTGCTAACCTCGAAAATTGCCCCGCCTCAAACATTTCAATCCAGCGGTCGACAACAAGTTGAGGCGTTGATTGGGAAACCCATGCATGACTCCGATCAGCGATCTCTTCTCTTAATCGAACATCTTGGATCATTTTAGCCATCGCATCAGCTAGACTATCTTCAGAGTCACCCGCATTTATCCCACCATCTTGGATAAAAGCCGAGACCGCTGGCGAACACGGGCGAACTAGCGAAGGAACTCTACGAGC
Organism: Actinomyces vulturis; assembly: GCF_001687305.1. Classification (GTDB taxonomy): domain Bacteria; phylum Actinomycetota; class Actinomycetes; order Actinomycetales; family Actinomycetaceae; genus Actinomyces; species Actinomyces vulturis. The sequence goes on along the minus strand of NZ_KV700386.1, from coordinate 37,642 downwards.
CGATGCTTCAAGCAGAACCATTGGCGCCCCCTCAAACGATGAGAACAAACACATAAAAGCAGCGGAATCGAGAACTTTTACAATATCGTTTGTTTCTCCCTCAAAAACTACCTGATCTCCAAATTTTTCACATAAATCCCTTATCTTCTCTTCATCAACACCTGTACCATAAATCCGAAGATTCCAATCAGGAAAATTATCCTTAATTGTTGCGAAAGCACGAATCACCGAATCAACGTTCTTCTCAGGCGCTAAACGGCCAAGAAAAATAATGTCCTTACTAAAACGGTTGTACGGAGAAGATGTCAGTGGGATACGGAGAGGATTCTCCAATACGAGAGGCTCGATTGAAAGAAAATTTGAGAACTCCTGAACATCGCCAACTGACAAGACACTAAAGGTATTAGAGATAGTGACAGAATTTTTCAATTCTTTTTCTTGCCCCCAGCATTGAAGGCCATAAAAACTTTGATGGAACTGTGAATGTAGATAGGCGGGGGAATCATTTTTTTTGTATCCCGCACGGTAAAGAAGATCGCCCGGCTGAGGCTCCATAAAGATAACCAAAGTTTCTTCATTTAGATTTGCAAAATACTTAAGAAGCCTCTTATTTCTCCAAAAACGCCAAAACGGCGTTAAAACTGACTTTGCTTTTAACTTAATTCCGAACAGTCCCGGAAAGCTCTTAGCCAATCGATGATCAGTCGTAAAATTCTCAAATTTATTGATCTGAAAAACATTACCCGGAACACTTGGCATTCGAACAACAGGATTCACAGAGATATAGTCGATCTCTATTCCCCGAGCAGAGAACTCCGTGGCTAAACCTTCGAGAACCGTGTGAATTCCACCAAAGTTACCTAAATTAAGATTCGCGAATACGACTTTTTTCAGCATACGCCACCATTCCTGCAATGACAGTATCCACTATCCAACTTCAAACCGATAAAGGAGCAAGACACCATCGAAATCACCTTCAATATATACAAAAAATCCTCTGGCAAGCCAGAGGACCGTTTGGCTCCCGCGGTTGGACTCGAACCAACAACCGTCCGATTAACAGTCGGATGCTCTGCCATTGAGCTACGCGGGAATTGCGCGTTGACGCGAGTGGAACTCTAACAAGAAGACCCTTGCTGTGTCGAATCGAGTTTTTGGCTTATTTCCAACAGTCCACCGATTTGTGACGAGCCTTACAATAAATCTTCGTACTTCATCTGCTGACGCCGGCTCTCCAGATCCACAATCTTCTGGAATGTTTCGCGATACTCGGGATCTGAAGGAGTCATCCGCCGATGTTCGGAACGCAGTTGCGCCAACTGCTTAGTAAGCGCCATCTGAGTCATGGACTTAAGCACTCCCCTTGCATAAGCAGACTCAGCGCCTTTCTGCCCCTCAGCCAAAGGCAAGGGCACCACAGCCAGTTCCGTGATAGCCGCGCCCACCATATCTACAGCACCCTCACGCACATCTTCCAGCCATGCCGCGGTAGCCATCGCGGTCAGATCAGGGCTTTGGGCACGATTACGCTGAAGAGTTTGCAGACGATCTATACACGCTTGCACACCACCAGCAGCCAAAATGGCTTCAAAAATCGCACGATGCATGGGGAGAGAAAAAACAGCCGGGTCCAAGTCATCGACTGCCGCTGCGGAAGCAATCACTGGCATCTGGAGAATCACCTCAAGGGCTTGACGTTCCAATTTTGTCACCGGATCAGTAATTGCTGGACGCTGGGATGGTATCTGAGGACCATCTGCCTGCGGCGCTTGCTGTGCGTACTGACTGTACGGCGAGTTCATCTGACCTTGAGGGGGCTGTTGGTTATACGAAGGACGTTGAGAACCTTGCTGTGCGTAGTGAGAACCGCGAGCGCTGTCAGCAGAATTGCCCTGCCCTGTTCTACGTGAGGAGGTTGCGCGCTGAACTTCTTGACGTACATCCGCCTCAGGCATTCCCAACCATCCTGCCAGGGAACGGGTGTACTCACGACGCAGTGCGACGTCGCGAATGTGAGCCACGACGGGAGCAGCGGCACGTAAACCTGCAACACGCCCTTCAGGAGTAAACAGGTCCACGCTATTGAGGGTCGATTTAATGACGAATTCGAAGAGTGGCTTACGACCTTCAACAAGATCTACCACTCCTTGCGGACCTCGAGCCATGCGCACTTCACAGGGATCCATGCCACTTGACTCAACCGCCACAAAAGTTTGAGCGGCAAAGTGCTGATCTTCTCCAAAGGCACGTAGGGCTGCTTTTTGGCCGGCAGCATCACCGTCGAAAGTGAAAATCACTTCACCGCCATGGGTGTGGCTACCTCCGCCAAGCATGAGCCCTGCCGCTGGGTTGGCACTGTCCCCCAGTAAACGACGCACGATACGCACGTGACCTTCACCGAAAGCGGTCCCGCATGTCGCTACGGCGGTGGTGATACCGGACAGGTGTGCTGCCATTACGTCTGTGTAGCCCTCAACCACCACGACGCGTTTGGTGGAGGCAATATCTTTCTTTGCCAAATCCAGACCGTAGAGAACAGTGGATTTTTTGTAGACAGCAGTCTCGGGAGTGTTGAGGTATTTAGGGCCTTGGTCGTCGTCGGAGAGTTTGCGTGCCCCGAAACCTACGGTTGCACCCGTGACGTCGCGAATAGGCCAGATGAGACGGTCACGGAAACGGTCATAGATTCCACGGTTTCCTTGGGTACACAGGCCACTGTCAACGAGTTCTGAGTCTGTGAAGCCCTGAGAACGCAGGTATTTAGTGAGATTGTCCCATCCGGGAAGGGCATAACCCACACCAAAATACTCGGCATTGGATCGATCGAATCCTCGCCCAGTGAGGAAATCGCGACCTGCTTGCGCTTGAGGACCAGCAAGGTTTTTCTGAAACCAAGTTTCTGCCATGCGGTTAGCGTCCATGAGACGTTGACGTGTTCCCACGTCCACGCCTTGATGCATGGCGCCACCTTCTTCGTAGCGCAGTTGAATACCGGTTTTGGTGGCGAGGTATTCGACGGCTTCCACAAAACTCATGTGGTTGATGCGCTGAACAAAACTAACAACGTCCCCGCCGTCACCACAGCCGAAGCAATGCCATAAGCCCATGTGAGGGCGGACGTGGAAAGAGGGGGTGCGTTCATCGTGAAAAGGGCACAGACCTTTCAGTGCCCCGACACCAGCAGGCTTTAAGGTGACGTGTTCGCCGACGATCTGTTCGATACTGGCGCGTTCACGTACGGTGTCAATGTCTTCACGTTTGATTCGTCCCGCCACGCTCACATCTTAACCGTAGGCATTCATCAACGAATACGTTCCCAGATTATCAAGAGCAAAGTTACCGCTCCTGGCAACTCTTTGGTTAAGACATAAACCTTTATAGTTCGGAAAACATTCCGCACAGGCGTGCGTGCCATTGACGTGCACTGGTATCAGTCAATGAAGCAATCTGGTCTACTACCACACGGAGTTTCTCATCATCCGTTGAACAGCGTTGCCAATCCTCAGCGAAAGCAGCATCGAGCGCTGCCGGTCCCTGTTCCATTAAAGCATCCGCTAAATCAAAAATAACGGTACGCTGACGCAGGTACACCGGCTCATGTTCACGCGGAGCCATCACATAGCGCACAGCGCACCCCTTGAGCAGAAGTATTTCCGCTGCGGTTTCCCTACTAATCACGAGTGAGGCGTTGTATCGACCGAGCGGTTCATTCCCAGCTACAGCTCGAGTGGACTGCGCAACGGCTTTCACAAAGCGACCGATGAGATCAGAAGTGAAGGTTTTTAATGCGGCCTGGCTAGCACGTGAGCCGTCATAACTGGTGAGCCACATGGTTGAAGTGCGCAGGCGCTCCCACGCTTGTCCCAATTCGTCGCGGCTAACGGAGGGTTTGTACCAGGCGATCACTTCATCGAGAAGTGCGTCACGTTCTTTGTCATCGTCAGCGGCAATGGGATTCATTCGACCTAACGCAATCGCGTCCTCCACATCATGGACTGAATAACCCACATCGTCTGATACGTCCATGATGTCCGCTTCCAGGCACCGTGCGCTTGCAGGCAAATCGGCGGGCTTACCTTGGCGCATCCATGAAAAAATGGGTTCATCATCTGTGTAACAGCCGAATTTTCGATGATGGGGGGACTGTGGATCTGTGGCTTGCTGCCAGGGGTATTTGGCCACGGCGTCAAGACATGCTCGAGTAAGGTTCAGACCAACACAATCGCCTTGAGAATCGAGTGTTTTGGGCTCAAGACGAGTCAGGATGCGGAATGTTTGGGCATTACCTTCAAATCCACCGATAGATGCGGCAACAGTATTAAGTGCATTCTCACCGTTGTGCCCGTAAGGCGGGTGACCAAGATCGTGACTCAGGCATGCGGCATCCACTACATCAGGGTCGCACCCCAGGGCGCTGGCTAACGCGCGCCCCACTTGGGCCACTTCAAGAGAGTGAGTGAGTCGGGTACGTACAAAGTCATCCGACGCCGGACCCAAGACTTGGGTTTTTGCGCCGAGTCTGCGCAGGGCTGAAGAGTGCAAAACTCTGGCACGGTCCCGTTCGAAAGGCGTACGTTGTGGATTCTTTCCAGTCTCGGGAACCCACCGTTCCGTGGATTCCTGGTTATAGCCATAGGTCTGCGCTCCCATAATTGACACAGTACCGTAGGGTGGGCACAAGTGGCAGACAGGCTGTTGGAAAAATAGAGTGTGAGGTATCTCTTGCCCTCTGTAGAGAGAAACGGGACCTTAGTATTCACCCTGAGGTCTGCTAAAACCGGTTAGGATGAACGGGTGCTGCCCGATACCGCCCCAATAGCGGTTGATGACTACACAGCGCCCGCGTTGACTACTGATATTGGAGGTGCCCAGTTTGGCAACAACCACCACGCTGGTGCACCGTAACGATCCCACTCCGTCTGAGTGGTGGCGCGATGGTCTGGTTTATGAGATTGCTCAGCCTTCTTTAAACGTCCATGACCTTGATGCTGTTGACCAGCTCCTCCCCCATATTTCTGCCCTGGGTATTTCTACTGTTTTGCTTCGCCCCAGTGAAGTTGATGTAGAAACTGATCCCACGGCAATGGCTGAGTTCATTGATCACGCTCATCATCAGGGTTTGCGTGTCATCGTTCGCATTTCCGGTGCTTTAAGCCCATTAACTCATCCTTCTTCTGATGGCCCTCCTCCCTGTGTGACAGGCTTGGAGCGTGAAGGTGAGCATCTATTGACTCGTGCTGAAGCCTTCTTAGCTTGTGGGGCCGATGGCTTAGATTTAGGAACGATTGTTCCTCCTCAGGTCGCCCCCGCTACTGATCTCGACCTCCTGTCGTCTCGCGTGACGATTTTGCAGTCACTACTTGCTGAGTATGTTGATGATGGCATCATTGGCGCTGACGCATCTAGCGATTTTCCTGATGCACTCCAGCACCACATTGAAGATGACTGGCTGCACCACTTGCGTGATGATTCGCTAGTACGCACCTCATGGAGTGCTCCCTCAATCACTAAGCAACTGACACGTTCCTTATCACTTCATGATCGTTTCGGTGCTTTGCCTGTCTGGCGCATTCTTCCTTCCTATGCACTGGTGGGCGATAAAATTTCTGACCATGGTCCTCGTTGGTTTGAGGCTGATGAGGCCACGCGTCTGCGTCGTTCACGTGCTCTCCAGCTGATGGCATTGTCCTTGCCAGGCACCATCTACATCCGCCAGGGTGACGAAACAGGATTGCTTGACCGCGAACGTCCAGCGGATGCTCATGATTTCGTGAAGTTAATCCTTCAGCGTAGTGAAGAACAAGAATTAATCGGCAATTCACCATTATCTAACTGCAAAGGCGCCGCAATCCTGCGCGAAGAATGGTCACTCCCTGGTGCGCCGTTGGCTTTTGTTCAAGGCATCGAGTGGTCAAACCCTGAGGTCCTTACGTTTTTGAGCCGCAATATTCTTGTTGTTGTTAATACCTCAAACTCTGATGTGACCTTGCCTGCGGGTGCCAATATTCTGGCATCCTCCTACCCACTGAAACGTCACGGAGAGCATCGCGTGATCCCTCCCCTGACATGTGTCTGGATTGAGGCTAGGACGGTTTCTTGAGTCGCCGTCTCGTCTCGTCACGAGAGTTAGCGTCTACACATTGACTACCGCCCTACGTTAACGTCACTACTCATTCTCATCACTGTATTTCGCAGGCAGATTTGTACCTTGTCGCACTCATCTTTTGCCCAAACATTTGCATGTCCTCAGCCCCAACAGTTTGCATATTAGCGCGTTAATGCATTAATGTTCTTTTATCGCTTTCTTATCCTCTTCGGAAAGACCACACCAATGACTAAGGCTTCCCCACTCTCTCGACGAGCGCTACTGCTTTCTGGACTCTTCAGTGCTGGAGCATTGTCGTTGTCTGCCTGCTCATCGTCACTTGATTCTGTTGAGCACAGCCAATCCGCGATGGACAAAGACGTCGTAGTTCTCGGCTATGACAACACCTTCGTCCCGATGGGATATGACGATAACGGAATCACCAAAGGCTTTGACGTAGACCTTGCCGAGTACGTCTTTACACAGATCGGCAAGAAATATCGCTGGGAAAATATTGACTGGGCGATGAAAGAAGCCGAACTAACTTCCGGCAAAATTGATGCCATCTGGAGCGGCTACACCGTCACTCCTGAACGTCTGAAAAAAGTCTCAGCTACGGATACGTACCTCACCAATGACCAAACCTTCATGGTTCTTGAGGCCTCCGATATTACTTCCAAGGCAGACCTTGCTGGCAAGCAAGTCGCTACACAGGCTGGTTCATCCGCTTTGGATCTCATCACCGCCGATACCGATTTCCTCAACAGTATTGACGGCGCTCAGCCTCTCCTATACGACACCTACGACAAGGCGCTTCGCGACTTGGAAGTGGGACGCGCAGATGCCGTTGCCGGCGATTACATGATGCTCGGCTACTACGCAAAAGCACGCGGCGCAGAGAAATACCGTATTCTTGACGAAAACATGGGAACTGAATCCTGCGTGGTTGCAGTTCGCAAGGATGATCCTGCATTCCTCCAGGCTCTTAATCAGGGTATTGAAGATGCAAAGAATGATGGCACACTGGACAACCTAACCAGCACATGGTTCGGCTGATAACAACCGCCTAAGCACTCAATTTGTTGAGCAACAAACACTGGCTGTGAATGATTCGTTCCAGTTCCCCTAGATGAATCGACTCATCCGCCCCATGGGCACGAGCATCAGGATCCTCAATTCCCGTGACAAGGATTTGAGCCTGAGGGAACTTCTCTTGATACAGAGCCACAAACGGGATGGATGCACCCATCCCTAATGTCACGGCCTGATGCCCCCACGCTTCAGTCATCGCGTCGAGAGCTACCTGAACAGCAGGAGCCTGGTCATCAACCAGACAAGCGGCTCCTAATTCATCACATTCAACCTCAACATGCATACCAAAAGGTGCATGGTTGTGCAGGTGGCGAACCAAGGCTTCATAGGCCTGACGGGTATTTTCTCCGGGCGCGGTACGCAATGACAAACGTGCCCGACACTGAGGTTGAAGGGTACATGATGAATGGGCGACGTCCACGGCGTCGATACCAATGACGCTGATAGAGGGCTGGAACCAGAGACGATCGGTCACACTCCCCTGCCCTAAGAGCGGAACATCATCGCGAATTCCACAATCAGCACGAACAGTATCTTCACTCATATCAATACAACTGAAAGAATCACGCTTGACTGTGCCCTGACGGTGGACGGCTCCACGAAGCCCATCAATTGCCACGTTACCGTGCTCATCATGCAGGGAGGCAACTAGCCTGCACATCGCTGTCACTGCATCGCACGCTACGCCCCCGTACATACCTGAGTGCACAGGGTGATCCATGGTGGAGACAGTTACGAATACCTGAATGACGCCGCGCAGCGACGTCGTCAGTGCCGGCTCACCGAGCGCGGGATTGCCACCGTCAGCCACCACGAGCACATCAGCATCAACAAGATGCCCGTGCTGCTCAAGGAAACTCTCAAAGGAGGCAGATCCAACTTCTTCTTCTCCTTCACTGAGCACGGTAAGAGAGCACGGCAATTCTCCGTTGCCCTCGATAAGTAGATGGTCGATGGTAGCGAGATGAGCAACCAGTCCAGCTCCATCATCGGCGCTTCCACGCCCATACAGTCGTCCATCGATCACACGAGCAGTAAACGGCTCCGTAGTAGTCCATTCAGCCGGGTCTCCTCCAGGCATCACATCATGATGCGCGTAGAGGACCACATGAGGACTACCCTCGGGGCCCGGATAGTGTCCTACCACCGTGGGTAGGCCAAGAGAACCCTCTGGAGTGCGCGTACGATAAATCTCCACGTCACAACCGCGAGCGCCAAGTTGTTCAGCCACCCACTGTGCACTGGCATCAACTCGACTCGGGTCGGCAGTGCTCTGTGAAACTGAATCAATCGCGACAAACTCGGAGAGCAAATCACTATAACGCGGCATACTCTGGCTAATACGGTCACGTAATGAAGAGGATGTCATGGATTTTCCTACGAAGTGTTCAAAGGGCGAAGAGTGGAGGAAAGCGTTTCAGCGGGACCAGGTACGTGCCACGCGAGTAGTCAATGCCGCAAGTGCCTCATCGACATGAAGTGAACCGTTATGGAGAGCATCCATGGTGTACACCGCGTGGATGCCTGCTTGCGCACGTTCTGGCCGTGGCATGGCACAAGAACGGGCAATAACGATAAGCGGTGCAGCGTATTGTTGTGCCCACTGATCGACAAGTGCAAGGTGCGGGAGGCTAGTGGCGTCCCACATATCATCGGCGCAGGTCACTACGATGTCAGGTTCTCCTTCCCCGCCCCATATCAGAGGTGGGTTAAGAATAATCGTGGCGTCGTAGGCACGTGCACCACAGGCTCTCAACGTGAACGCTGCTCCACCGCCAGCACCGCTTCCCCAAGCATTAGGGCTGAGTTCCACCAGTGGATTGATCTGGCGTTGGAGGCGATGCGCTGCGCTGCAGGCTGCACGATCTGCTTGCTGAGCCTCTTCCTCTGTGATACCTGCGGTATCTGTTAATTGCGCTCCCGCACCGTGGAGACCACCTAGGGGACTGTTATCAACGAGTCCTAGAACCAGCGAGGTAGAACGCACCAAAGTTTTCAACTCATTGATTCCCCCGATCTGCTCAATCATCGCCTGTCCCACATCATGGCTGGGGTGACGATCAAGAAGGAGAACAAGAGGAATGGCCTGACCGCGTCGAGCACTTTCGTCGTGACACGCCTGTGCGGCGTCGAGAATAAGGGTGGCGAGGTGAGCACTGGTGAGGTCAGCGGGCCAATAGGAGACGGTCGCATCGCAGACGATGCTTGTTCCTAATGCGGTACGAGCAACAGTCCATGCTCGCTCCGGCAAATGTGTTACTAAGGGCGATGCGGTCTCAGTAGCGGTTGTCCCTCCCTGCTCTATCTCCTGACTCTCGCGATGTAAAGCATCGAATTCAGACAAGAGATGGGGTGAAGGCACCACAAGTGAACTGAGGTGACATTCATCGTCGGGGGCGGCGTTCGTCCAAGCTTCACGCATGATACGACCTGCCTGAGTGGCAAGCATCCATTCCCCCGGCCCCGACTGTGTTGATGGCATCGTGGAGATGGAGAAGGGATCATTAAGACTCAGGCAGGTCGTAACGAAGGCAACACGCTTCACGTATTACTCGCTCAGTTCCCCGCCAAGGCGAGCCAGGAGAAGTGTCTCTGCCAGGATGATGCGTTCAAATTCGCCTAGGTGCATAGACTCATCGGCGCTATGAGCGCGGGTGTCGGGATCTTCGATACCAGTGACAAGCACTTGTGCTTCAGGGAAGACACGCTGAAGATCGGAGATAAAGGGGATAGAACCGCCCTGGCCAATCGTGACGGCCGGGGTTTGCCATGCCTCAGACAAAGATGCCATGGCGTCACGTCCAGCAGGGGTATCGGCGCTGGAATCAAAGGCAGGGCCAAGTTCTCCATTAGTGATGTCCAACTGGGCACCGAAGGGTGCGTGTTCGCGCAGGTGCGTACTAAGCAGATCAAATGCTTCAGCAGGGTTCTGTCCAGGAGCGATGCGCATGGACAGGCGAGCTTTACAGGTGGGGTTGAGGGTATTGGAACTCATAGCCACACTGGTGACGTCCATACCGATAAGGGTAATGGTGGGCTTGGTCCATAGGCGTGCGGCCAGATCTCCCGTACCAATAAGTTCGACGCCGTCAAGAACACCAGCGTCAGCACGGAACTGAGATTCTTCGTAGGTGACGTCGGCCGCGTCACGGCTAACCAATCCCTTCACGGCCACATCACCGTTTTCATCATGAAGAGAGGCAACGAGACGGCACATGGCGGTGGGGGCGTCCATGACTGGGCCACCGTACTGGCCAGAGTGCAGAGCATGATCAAGCATTGACAGAGTGACATCTGCCTGAACTACACCGCGTAGGGAGGTAGTTAATGCGGGAGTACCCACGCACCAATTGGAGGAGTCAGCCACGACAATCACGTCGGCATCTAACTTGTCGCGATAGGTTTCAAGGAAGTTCACAAAGGAGGGGCTGCCAACTTCTTCCTCACCTTCAATGAAAACAGTGACAGAACAGGGAAGACTACCTAGTTCCTTCTTAAGAGTTTCCAGAGCAGCGATATGGGTGATCACGCCGGCTCCATCGTCAGCAGTACCACGACCGTAAAGGCGCTCACCACGGCGTACGGCAGTAAAGGGGTCATCCTGAGTCCATTGGGCAGCATCGCCGGGAGGCTGAACGTCATGATGAGCGTAAAGCAGGACGCGAGGAGCCTCGGCAGGGCCTTCAAAGTGAGCCACCACGGCGGGACGCCCCAATTCACCATCTTCCATGGGAGCACGGAGAATTTCGGGGTCCGCTCCAAGACGTTCGCACAGAGAAGCAACAAACTTAGCGCTGGCCACCAACTGCTCTTGATCGAAAGATGAAGAAGAGACTGAAGGGATGGCTACAAGGTCACATAAATCGTCCACGTAGCCCTCAAAAGACTCATGAACGGCGGTCCGGAGTGAAGAAACAGTACTCATGCTTTTCAGACTATCGCTAAATTGCCGCTACCCTTACCTTGTGAGTTGGCTAAAGAAGAATGAACCTGCCCCTACCGCCGAAAAGAAGACTGCCTCTGCGCACCAGTCCTCCGAACAATCTCATCGTTCTCAAGGCAAAAAGGGCCGTCCTACCCCCAAACGTCGCGATGCTCAGGCTCAGCGCATTCAGCCTATTGTCCCTAAGGACCGTAAGGCTGCCAAGCGTGCTGAGCGTGCTCGTCGCGATGCAGCCTTTGAGCGTCAGCGCGAAGCGATGATGACTGGCGATGAGCGTTACCTGCCAGCACGTGACAAGGGGCGCGTCCGTCGCTTCGCCCGCGATTACGTGGATGCTCGCTACAGCATCGGCGAGTTATTCCTTCCTATCACTTTGCTCATGTTGGTCATGATGTTTATCTTGGGTCAGACCATACCCACCTCCAGCGCTGCTGTATGGCTCATGATCGGCATTTATGTGTGGTTCGCCGTGGCTATCGGTGACAGTGTGATCGCCTGGAGGCGAATTCAGTCTCGAGTAAACGAAAAATTCGATGAGACTGAGGTTGCTCGTGGTGGCCGCCTATTCTTCTACGTATTCAGCCGTTGCTTCCAGTTACGCCGTTGGCGTCAGCCAGTTGCGATGGTTCAGCGCGGCGAGTTCCCCAAGTAAAACTCAGGTGTTTTTGTCTCCTTGATGCCTGCGAAGGCCGACGTTACCCGTTAGTCTGGTAAGCATGATTGAACACCGTCACCTTGGTTCGTCCGGATTAAAAATCTCTTCACTCACCTACGGAAACTGGCTTACGCACGGTTCTCAGGTGGAGTCCGATATCGCCACCAAGTGTGTGGAAACTGCACTTGACCTCGGTATCACCAGTTTCGACACAGCAGACACTTACGCCAACACTGCTGCTGAGTCTGTTCTTGGCCAGGCTCTTAAAGGCCAGCGCCGTGAATCCTTGGAAATCTTTACCAAGGTCTACTGGCCTACTGGTCCGATGGGCCCCAATGACTGTGGCCTGTCCCGTAAGCACATCATGGAATCCATCAACGGTTCTCTCAAACGCTTACAGACCGATTACGTTGATCTCTACCAGGCTCATCGATTCGATTACGCCACACCGCTGGAAGAAACCATGCAGGCCTTTGCGGACGTGGTGCACTCAGGAAAGGCTCTCTACATCGGCGTCTCAGAGTGGAAGGCTGAAGAGATTCGCCGCGGCCAGGAACTGGCTACCCAGATGGGCTTCCGCTTGATTTCCTCCCAGCCGCAGTACTCGATGCTGTGGCGCATCATTGAGCCCGAAGTCGTCCCCACCTGCCAGGAACTGGGCATTGGTCAAATCGTCTGGTCTCCCCTGGCCGAAGGCGTGCTCACCGGTAAGTACGCTCCTGGTCAGGAACCTCCGGCAGGCTCCCGTGCTACCGATCATAAAGGCGGTGCTCAGATGATTGCCCGCTGGATGCGTGATGACGTTCTTAACGCTGTCGCTAATCTCAAGCCCATCGCCGATGATCTTGGTGTCACTATGGCTCAGATGTCTCTAGCTTGGGTCCTATCACGTCCCGGAATCAGTGCTGCCATCATTGGTGCTTCTCGCCCTGAGCAGTTGGTTGAGAACGTTAAGGCAACTGACGTTACTCTCAATGATTCCGCCATGGATGCCATTGATAAAGCCATCGGTGACGTCGTAGAACGTGATCCGGCAAAAACCGCATCACCTGCAAAACGGCCCTGCTGACACTAATGGCAATTTCTCGACGTCTGGCTCTGGGGCTCGGCTTAAGCGGAACCATCGGTGCGCTCGCCCTATGGGACATTTTTGGCCCGCAAAGTCCTGTAGAAGATTCTGAAGATCCTGAGGTTTTAACTAATGAACCTCAGGATGAGAGTTCTGCTCCCCCAGAGCCAGCCGATGAGAATGCTATTCCTGACCTATTCATCACTTGGGCGCCTAGCACAAACAATCCCGGCTCGACACTCGCCGCCACTCGTGTGACCCCATCGGAGTCAAAATGGACCACGAATAAGCCACTTTGGTCCACTCCTGCAGAAGTTGGTTTTGTTGCCGGGGCTCTATCCCTCAACGGCAACATGTGGGGTTCATGGGCTGAAGGCGATAAGCGCGTGGTCGGGTTAGCGACTCCCGATACACTGAAACCTGCGCAATTCACATGGCATAACAATCATGTCCCCTCAGGTAATCCCATCGGTCAAATGGCCCTATCAGGGACCACACTCGTATGGATCATGGATGATCCAGAGAACAGCGACTGGCATGTAGTCACCTGGGATACTTCAGGGTCCACTCCAGCACGAGTGATTTACTCCGCCTCTGAGAACAAACTGACAGCAAAAACAATTCTCGTTTGGACGCTTCGTCCTATCATCAGTGGTTCATGGGTCATTGTGGAAGATCATTCGCCTAACCCAAGTTGGTTTGTCATGGTCTCGCTGACTTCCTCAGCGCGGATCGTTCGCTCCACTATGTCCTGGCCACAGGCGGTTGTCTCATCAGTGCCGGTGAGTGACCTCAATCAAAGCGGTGCTACTCCCTGGGGGCCAGGTATTCTGCTTCCCTCAGCGTCAAATGAACAAGGTGATTTCCCCGAGGGTTCGTTTACCTTATCGACTATAGAAGGCAAGGAAGAGGACTCAGCCAACAAGGGAAAAGCCACCACACGTTGTTTTGTCGCTGCCCACGACCACTCCCCTATCGCGGGACTAAGTTTCAGCGCTGGATGCGATGAAGTAATTATTTCTGTGGCTGGAATAACTCCCGATTGGAATGCTGCTCTTCTTCTCGGTGCAAATCGTTCAACAAGAATGATTACAGGAATACAACACTGTGATGTGATCACCTCGTCGGCACCGAAAAAAGCTGCGATTTTACGAGAAATTACCTATTTGACCTATCTCGGTCCTGATGGAGAGGTGCTGCGAGCTCCTTGGGGAAACGAACTATCTCTAGAGTTCTATGCCCCTGGAGAGGACGTGCTGGTAGGGCCTGGTGGCCATGTCGCGCTACGTCCACATGATCCTTCTGTCGATAAATGGGATATTTTGGCGCCTCCTACCGCGCAAAATCAGTCCAAAGATGGGACAACAGAATCAAGCAATAAGTAGCCCATCTCCACCACCACAAGGTAAAAATCTGCGCGTTCTGCCAAGAGAACGCGCAGATTTCTCACTACTACTGATCAGGACAATCCGTTCTAATCCTTAGCCAGCATACGATTCATCGCACCAGGCCAAGCGGGGCCGTTGTAGATGAATGCTGAGTAGGCCTGGAGCAAGTCAGCACCAGCGTCAAGCATCAACTGGGCATCCATCACGGTAGAAATACCTCCCACACCGATAATGGTCGGTTTATCGCCCAGCCGCATACGCAGCCGACGGACCACTTCTAATGCGCGTGGGCGCAGAGGGGCACCAGATAGTCCGCCTTCGCCAAGATCATGGTTAATGGTGGTGTTCGTGGCTACCACACCGGCTAGGTCAAGTTCGAGAACCATGTCAGCTACTGCATCAATGTCTTCATCAGCAAGATCGGGAGCGATCTTGATGAAAAGCGGAACATGGCGCTTAGCAACGCGGTCTGCAGTTTCCGCAACGGCCTCAGCGATGGGACGCAGGGCTTCAACCTGTTGCAAATCGCGCAGATTGGGAGTGTTAGGTGACGAGACGTTGATGACTAGGTAATCGGCCCAACGAGCCACCTTGGAGGCCGAGTAAACGTAATCGGCTACCGCATCCTCAACAGGAGTGACCTTAGTTTTACCGATGTTGGCACCCACCACAATGGAGCGTCCACGGACGGTAGAGCGTAACTGACGTAGTCGTCGTCCTGCTTCATCAGCGCCATCGTTGTTAAAGCCCATCCGGTTACGGATAGCACGGGTCTGGGGGTATCGCCAGAGGCGAGGTTTATCGTTACCGGGTTGTGCTTGAGCGGTGAAAGTCCCAACCTCGATAAAACCGAATCCCAGCATATCCATGCCTTCGACAGCCAAACCCTCTTTGTCCATACCGGCGGCAAGGCCCAATACACCGGGAACAGGGCGGACAAAGGGGCCGCCATGTGCAGCGTCGGGAATCGGCTTGTCGGGGCGGCGGCCAAACATTTGACGCACCACATCACGCAATACAGGAACTCGTGAAGTCATGCTGATGGCATCGACCGCCACATGATGACACAGTTCTGGGTCAATATGGGTGAAGACAGTTTTATACAGGAGTCGGTAGAGCACGGGATTAGCCTACTTCCTTGACAACTTTCTCAGCGCGTTAATGGCTTATGCTCAGACATTGAATCCCAGAGCACGCAATTGTTCACGGCCCTCGGGAGTAATTTTGTCCGGTCCCCACGGTGGCAGCCAGACCCACTGGATGCGTACGTCATGGCTCATTGCGCTCAAAGCCTGTGCGGCCTGCTCTTCAATAACGTCGGTCAAGGGGCAAGCCGCCGAGGTCAGAGTCATGTCTAAAACAATGGCACCATCAGGTTCAATAACCACACCGTAGAGCAAACCCAAGTCCACCACGTTAATACCCAACTCGGGGTCGATTACGTCGCGGAGAGCTTCTTCCACATCAGCCGCATTAATAGGTTCATTAAGTTCAGATGTGGAAGAACCACAGCCACCATGGCCACAACCGCAGGAATGAGCACCTGCACTTTCAGCGAGTTCTTCACCTGCTTTCATGAGATTCTCCTGGCTTTCTTCGACCTGTGCACGGGCAGCAGCCTGGATTTCTTCTTGGGTGGGCATGGGACGAATCTTGTGATCCGATGCCATGGGATTATCTGACTGAGTCATCTGATGATGTCTTTCTGTTGCTAACAACTGTGGTGGCAAATGGAAGGCGTGTTATTTGCGCTCGTCAAGTGCGCAGACGTCAATGCCTGCTTTCACAAGCGCGTCTTTGAGAGCCATCCAGCCAAGAAGTGCGCACTTGACACGGTTCGGATACTGGGAGACCCCTTCGAAAGCTGCAGCGTCTTCGAGCTCGTCAAGGATGTCATCATCCACGCCTTTGCCGCGTGAGTGCATAAGAGCATCAAAGTCGTTGGCCAGGCGTGCCACGGTAGCAAGATCTTCACCGTCTACCAGATCATGCATGACGGAAATGGAGGCCTGAGAAATAGAGCAACCACTACCGTGCCAAGAAACTTCTTCCAAACGGCCATCTACGACACGGACATCCACGGTAGCTTCGTCACCGCAGGTGGGATTGACCTGGAATGATGAGCCTTGAGGCTCATCCATATGGCCTTCACCGTGGCGTTCACGAGAATGGTCCAAGATGACCTGCTGGTAGAGCTGATCGAGGTTATTCATCATGACCTTCCAAAGTAGTGACGAACCTGCGGCAGTGCTTCGAGGAAGCGATCTACGTCAGTAGCATTCGAGTATGGCCCAAGTGAGGCGCGTGCGGAGGATCGCACGCCGAAGTGAGCGTGAAGCGGTTGAGCACAGTGATGGCCAGTACGAACAGCCACACCGTAAGAATCAAGAACTTGGCCCACATCGTGAGGATGTACATCCCCCACATCAAAAGCCACCACGCCAAGACGCATACCGCTGGTCACGCTCTCGTCATCTGCAGGGCCAAGGATCCGGATGCCATTCATATCTCGCATGCCACGTAGCAGTGCGAGAGTCAGTCTATCTTCACGTTCACGCAAAACGCTCATGTCGCAGCGCTTAATGTAGTTCAGTGCTGCGCTCCAACCGGCAATTTGTGCCATGGGCATGGTGCCGGCTTCAAAGCGTGAAGGGCCTGTCATGAAGGTTGAAGAGTCCATGGAGACCAGTTCGATCATGGATCCGCCAGTCAGGACAGGGGGCATAAGGTCAAGGAGTTCCTCCGTGGCGACCAATGCACCAACTCCGGTAGGACCGAGCATTTTGTGTGCGCTTAAGCACAGAGCGTCAACGCCTGCCTTACTAAGTAGCGCGAAGTTAATGGGAATGTGAACGCTGGATTGGCACGTATCGAGAACAACGATGGCTTTACCGCCGCGTTCAACAGAAGGCGCTTTAGATCCTGCTATCGCATTGACCGCATCGAGAACGGGACCCAGCTCAGTGATTGCACCGGTGACGTTGGAGGCATGTGTCAGGGCAACCACGCGTGTGGCAGGGGTAATGACGTTCAGGGTAGCCATATCGAGGCGGCCCTGTTCATCAAGGTCGATCCACTTGAGGGTGGCGCCACTACGTTGGCACAGTTGCTGCCAAGGCACGAGGTTGGCGTGATGCTCGGCGCGAGTAACAACAACCTCGTCGCCCTCTCCAATGGCGAGGGGGTGCTGGGCAATTGCGCCAGCATGTTCAATGGCCAATGACACGAGGTTGATCGCTTCAGTGGCGTTCTTAGTGAACACAACATTAGTGTCCTGAGCGCCAACAAATTCGGCAACGTTAATGCGGCCTTCGTCAACGACTCGGGTCGATTCGTCAGCCAGTTCATAGGTAGAGCGTCCCGCTGCACCGTTTTGTGCCGCGTAAAAGTTGCTCACGGCGTCGATGACTTGCTGAGGTTTTTGACTAGTGGCTCCGCTGTCAAGATAAACCAAGGGACGTTGACCGCGCACAGGCTTGGCCAGGATGGGAAAATCGGCGCGAATGTCATCGACGCTGGGTACTGGCGTGAAGGGGTGGCTGGTCATAGATGTTCCTGCGTGAACGATGCGATGGTGTGGTATCAGTGGTGAGCCGACGCCGAGGAGTTGAGTATCGTCGTCGACTCACCACTAACTACTGGCAATCAAGCCAAGAAACGGTCGTAGCCTTCTTCTTCAAGGCGGTCAGCCAGTTCGGGGCCGCCCTGTTCGGCGACTCGGCCGTCGACGAATACGTGAACAAAATCAGGCTTGATGTAACGCAAAATGCGGGTGTAGTGCGTAATGAGCAGGAAGCCTGCATCGGTCGTGTCATGGAGACGGTTGACGCCTTCGGACACGATGCGCAAGGCGTCAACGTCCAGGCCGGAGTCGGTCTCATCAAGGACGGCAAAACGGGGCTTGAGTAGTTCCATCTGGAGAATTTCGAAACGTTTCTTCTCACCACCAGAGAAACCAGCGTTCACGTCGCGCTGCGCGAAAGAAGGATCCATCCGTAGACGTTCCATAGCAGCGTTAACTTCGCCAACCCACTGGCGGACCTTAGGGGCGTGGCCATCAATGGCGGTCTTGGCGGTGCGCAGGAAGTTCGCTACGGACACACCGGGAACCTCAACGGGGTATTGCATGGCCAGGAAAAGACCTGCGCGTGCCCGCTCATCGACGCTCATTTCAAGTAAGTCTTCGCCATCAAGCAGGACCTGGCCATTGGTGACCTCATAAGAGGGGTGGCCAGCGATGGAATAGGCCAAGGTGGACTTGCCAGAGCCGTTGGGGCCCATGATGGCGTGGACCTGATTGGAGTCAATGGTAAGGTTCACGCCTTTGAGGATGGGCTTAGGGCCGTCGTTGGTGGCCACCTGGACGTGGAGATCGCGAATCTCGAGGGTACTCATAGTCTTAGGTTCCTTTTCTTCTTAATTAGTCCAGTAGGGCCGAGGCAGACAACTCGGTTTCGATGGCTTCCATGAGGCGTTCTTCGATTTCTTCAACGCCGATTTCGCTGACAATTTCATTGAAGAAGCCGAGAACAACGAGACGGCGTGCTTCATGTTCGGGAATACCACGTGCTCGTAGGTAGAACAGTTGTTCATCATCAAAGCGGCCGGTGGCACTGGCGTGGCCTGCGCCTTCAATTTGTCCGTTCTCAATTTCAAGATTAGGGACTGAATCAGCCTTAGCGCCCTGGGTGAGAACCAAGTTACGGTTAAGTTCGTAGGTATCAGTGCCACGTGCAGCGGCACCAATGAGGCAGTCGCCAACCCACACAGCGTGAGCGTTCTTGCCCTGGAGGGCCCCCTTGTAGGTGACTCGTGAGTAGCAGTGGGGCTCAGTGTGTGCCACGTAGGGGCGGTGTTCCTGGTGCTGGCCTGCGGAGGTGAAGTAGACACCGTAGGAATCAATATGGCCACCTTCGCCACCAAAGCCCATATCAGGGCAGATGCGAACATCGCCGCCGAGTGAGACTACAACGTGCTTAAGTTTGCCGTTGGCATCAACGCGTACGCGGTGGTTGGAGGCATGGACTGTTTCATCGTCCCAGTCCTGGACACTAACGAGGGTGAGGTTGGCATCGGATGCGACGGCGACTTCAATACTCTGGGTAAGTTGGCCCGTACCGTGGTGGTCAAGGATGACAGTGGCAGTGGAGCCGGACTCTGCCTGGATGACAAGGTGCTGCGCACTAGGCTGATTATCCTTAGCAGTGATCGTCACAGTGGTGGCACGATCAGTGGTCACATTTTTACCTACAGTGACGATAGTGGCCTGAGTGGCATTTTCCCATGCGCAGACGCTGGCGCGATCAATGGGCTCGTTAATCGTGCCCACGCGGCTGTCGCTACGCTCAACGGTTTCGACACTGATGCCTTCAGGAGCATCAACGCTGATCCAGCTGGTGGCGTCTGTCAGTTCCTCGGCGAGAATCGGGGCAAAACGCTTCATGGGGGTAAAGCGCCACTCTTCTTCGCGACCGCGAGGCATGGGGAAATCTGCGATGTCGAAAGAGGTGGGGCGTTGGCCACGGCTGGCCACGTAGCGCGGGCCTCCGTGGGTGTGGGCGCCGTCTAAGGTGGCCCGTGAATGATCGGTTGAAAGTTGTGTCATGGTGACGTTCCTCTATCTCAGTGGGTTGCGGGGTGGTGTGTGCGTTGGGCGCATTAACCCACCGAGTTCTCCATTTGAAGTTCAATGAGGCGATTGAGTTCGAGTGCGTACTCCATGGGCAGTTCGCGCGCAATGGGCTCAACAAAGCCACGCACGATGGTTGCCATTGCTTCGGTCTCATTAAGACCACGCTGCATGAGGTAGAAAAGTTGGTCAGCGCTCACCTTGGAAACGGTTGCTTCGTGTCCCATCTCTACGTCGTCAGTGCGAACGTCGACGTAAGGGTAAGTGTCGGAACGACTGATCTCATCAACCAACAGCGCATCACAGAGCACGTTGGACTTGGAGTGACGTGCATTCTTCATGATCTGGACCAGGCCACGATAAGCACTGCGTCCACCATTACGGGCGATGGACTTGGAGACGATGTGGCTCGAGGTGTGAGGAGCCATATGCACCATCTTGGCACCGGTATCTTGGTGCTGACCTTCGCCTGCAAAAGCAATAGACAAAGCTTCACCGCGAGCGTGTGGCCCCATAAGGAAAACCGCAGGATACTTCATGTTGCGCTTAGAGCCGATGTTGCCATCGATCCATTCCATAGTGGCGCCTTCTTCACATGTGGCGCGCTGTGTCACCAGGTTGTAAACGTTGTTAGACCAGTTCTGGATGGTGGTGTAGCGAACGCGGGCGTTCTTCTTGACCACGATTTCCACGATGGCAGAGTGCAGGGAGTCCGATTTGTAGATCGGGGCGGTGCAACCTTCAACGTAATGAACGTAAGAACCTTCGTCAGCAATGATGAGCGTACGCTCAAACTGCCCCATGTTCTCGGTGTTAATACGGAAGTAGGCCTGAAGTGGGATGTCCACGTGGACGCCCGGGGGCACGTAGATGAAGGACCCACCAGACCATACGGCAGTGTTCAGTGCGGCAAACTTATTGTCACCAGCGGGCACCACGGTACCGAAGTACTCCTGAAACAATTCAGGCTGTTCTTTAAGCGCGGTATCTGTATCGAGGAAGATTACGCCCTGCTGTTCGAGATCTTCGCGAATCTGGTGGTAGACCACTTCAGATTCATACTGGGCTGCCACACCGGCGACAAGACGCTCACGCTCCGCCTGAGGAATGCCAAGGCGGTCGTAGGTGTTTTTGATGTCTTCAGGCAGGTCATCCCAACTCGTAGCTGGACGTTCGGTAGAACGCACGAAGTACTTCACGGCGTCCATATCGAGGGGTTCAAGGTCCACACCCCAGGTGGGCATGGGCTTGCTCTCGAAGATTTCGTATGCCTTCAGACGACGCTGGAGCATCCATTCGGGCTCGTCTTTAGCTGCGCTGATCTCACGCACCACATCTTCATTGAGGCCACGCTTTGCACTTTCGCCAGCGGCATCAGAATCGTGCCAGCCGTAGTCATAACTGGTGGAGATGGATGCGATGATTTCATCATCGCTGACGGCCTCACTGGTGGGTTGAGTCATCGGTGTCCTTCCATTCGCGAGGAACGTTGGCCTCGCTGGTCTGTGGTGCGTGCGGCTCGCGCACGCAGGGTTGGCATAGCGACGGGAACATGTGTGGTACACACGTGCTCACCGCCGGCAAGAGTGGCCAGGCGTTGCACTGGTACTCCAAGGAGCCGGGAGAATGCTTGGGTTTCTGCATCGCACAGTGCATGGAATTCTCCAGCAACTTCACGAACGGGGCAGTGGCCTTGGCATAGTTGGACGGCAAAACTACCGTCACCGATGTCCCTGACCGTTGCTGCGTAACCGTCGGCAGTCAGTGCATCAGCAAGTGCACGAGCACGATCGGCTGGATCTTTTCCTGCTGCATTCACAATGGCGATGTAGCGACGTTCCAGGTCACGCCCACGGGCGGCGGCAAAAGAATCGACTGCTTCTCCACCAGCAACTTGAGAGAGGTAGTTCAATGCTCGCGTGGCGAGTTCTGAATAGCCTTCAGGCAAGTGGCTTGCAGCTTTGGTCGTTGCAACATAGTGGCGCGCTGGACGCCCGCGCCCACGCTTAGATGTTTGGGGAACCTCATGAACTTCGATATCACCACTGTTCTCCAGGGCGGTGATATGCCGACGGACGGCTGCTGGGGTCAGACGGAGGACCCTTGCCATCTGCGCTGCCGAGACCGGCCCTTTTTCCACAATAAGATCAAGGACTTTAGCTCGGGTTCCGGCATCATCGGCGTAGTTCATGCCCACTCCCCTCTTCAGCGCTGTGCGGTACGGCAGAGACGAAAACCTCCATACCCAACAATAGCGAAGATTCTTGTGCCGAAAATACTTACTCGCCAATCATAGGCGAATGGCTTTCATAAAGCCAAAATTATTAGGCACTTTTCATGAGTTGTTTCTCACGAGGTTGCCATCATTGCAATAACGAAAACCGCAGGGCGAACCAAGCCACTCGCTATCCGTTGAGCGAAGCCCCGGCCACCGTTCGCCAGAAGCGACGGAATACGCTACCACATCCCGACTTCCACCCTCAGAAAGAAACCTCTTCCTCACACCGATGCAGTAACGCCCCCACGCACGCTGCGCAGCAAGCAGCCCCGTCACGGCAGTACCACTGTGAATATCGCCTGCACATGCGGCATCGACTGCCTGACTTAGCGGAACCCAGGTGGGCTCAAGTGTGGCCTCCTCATCCTCCATCACAAACCCTTCAGGAAGAGAACAGGCCTCAAGATCACGGGCAAGGAAGATGCGAAGTGCTTCACTCGAGCAACCAGGTGAGGAGAACACATCCATAAGCACATGCCAGGTTGCGGCGCTCATCTGCGTTTCTTCAGCGAGTTCACGCTGAGCAGCAAGAAGCGGATCTTCCCCTGGATGATCCAACAACCCTGCGGGAATCTCCCAAAGGCGAGCGCGAACCGGATGACGGTACTGACGAATCAACAACACCTCCGGCTCCTTCGCGTCTACCTGCCCATCACGCAGCGCTACCACAGCAACGGCCGAGTGATGGGCAAGGTACTGACGTCGAATCACGCGTTCACCGCTAGGCAAAATCAAAGCATCATCATTCATCCCAAAGACTGGACCATCCCAGACACGTTCATGCTCAACGAGTTCAGCATCCATGACGCGTTCGTCGCGTAAAGGTACGGACATGATTAGTCCCTTCTGTGAGATAGCAGTGAAGCCAAGTGAGCCTAGCGATGCTTACTCGTGAGCAGCGTAAAGGTCATGACGTTTCGTTAGCGCGGCCCCAATCAACCCAGCAAAGAGAGGATGAGGAGTGGTGGGACGTGATTTGAACTCAGGATGTGCTTGCGTGGCTACATAGTAGGGATGCAAAGACGAGTCGAGTTCAACAAATTCAACGAGGTGACCATCGGGTGATGTCCCCGTAACGTTTAGGCCCACGGACTGAAGTTGATTGCGGTAAGCGTTATTGACTTCAAAGCGGTGGCGGTGACGCTCACTGACAGTAGTAGTGCCGTAGATGTCTGCTACCAGGGAGCCCGGAGTCAAAGTTGCCTCATAAGCACCTAGTCGCATGGTGCCGCCCAAGTCGCCCTGGCCGGAGATGATTTGCTTCTGATCGTCCATGGTAGCCACCACGGGATCAGGCGTTTCAGGCTCCATTTCGGTAGAAGACGCTGCGCTGAGTCCCAGAAGGTTACGTGCTGCTTCAATAACCATACACTGCAGGCCCAGGCAGATACCGAGAGTTGGGACCTGATGCTCACGGGCCCAACGCAATGCACCAAGTTTGCCTTCGATTCCACGTACGCCGAATCCTCCAGGCACCACGATGGCGTCTACGCCTTCAAGGGCGTGCTGAGCTCCCTCAGGAGTTTCACATGAGTCCGAGGCAACCCATCGAATTTTCACCTGGGCATTATTGGCGAATCCGCCGTGTTTGATGGCTTCGGATACGGAGAGGTAAGCATCATGAAGATCGACATACTTGCCCACGAGCGCTACCTCAACGCGGTATTTAGGTGAGTGGACCCGTTCGAGGAGTTGGTTCCATTCACTCCAGTCCACGTCGCGGAAGGGAAGGGAAAGTCGTTGAACAAGGAAGGCGTCGAGTCCTTCCTTATGGAGAGTAGGAGGCACTTCGTAGATCGACGCCGCATCGGCACATTCGATAACAGCCTCACGATCCACGTCACACATCAATGCGACCTTCCCCTTGATTCCCTCCGGAAGAGGACGGTCGGTACGCAGGACGAGGGCATCAGGCTGGATACCGATATTACGCAGTGCTGCTACCGAGTGTTGAGTGGGCTTGGTTTTGAGTTCACCTGCTGCAGGGAGGAAGGGAATGAGGGCGACATGAACAAAGGCCACGTTTCCGCGGCCTAGGTCTGCACGCACTTGTCGTGCTGCTTCAAGGAACGGCTGACTTTCGATGTCACCAACAGTGCCTCCGATTTCGGTGATGATGACATCGGGGACATTGCCATCAGCATCAGGTTCAGCTTGAGCGCGCATGACGCGCTTAATTTCGTCGGTGATGTGCGGGATGACTTGAACTGTGTCGCCAAGATATTCGCCACGGCGTTCTTTGGCGATGACAGTTGAGTAAACCTGGCCTGTGGTGGCGTTTGCTTTTCCACTGAGGTTAACGTCAAGGAAACGTTCGTAATGTCCGATGTCAAGATCGGTTTCTGCACCGTCTTCAGTAACGAAGACTTCCCCGTGCTGGAAGGGATTCATGGTGCCGGGATCCACATTGATGTAGGGATCGAGTTTCTGCATGGCCACGGTCAGACCGCGAGCGCGAAGGAGACGGCCCAAACTGGAAGCCGTGAGGCCTTTACCGAGGGAAGAGACAACGCCACCGGTGACGAAAATATGGCGTGGGACTGGCGTTTGATTCCCGTGTCGGGTCATTGAATTATTCACGGAACTCCAGGCTATATGTATTTCCTGGGAATTTGTTGAGAGTCAACGAGTCTTTATTTTTTCGTTCGTCTGCAGCACAGTGAGAAAACGGTGATTTTCCGACACATTTTTCCAGTTACTAGGCGTGAGAAGGGACAAAAATGTCACATGTTTCACATCCACATTCTGGCGCTATGCGCCTGAGAATCTGAGTTTTAAGTTGACGCATCAAGGCGAAGAACAGAGATAAGTTCGTCGCGAAGATCGGCTTCTGTCGGCAGCAATTGGGCTGCGGACGCTGACTTGCGCGCTGCCTGAGCCAACGCATCATCAGTAGTGATGACACTGAGAACCGCTTCCGCTAGTGACTCACCTGTGGGTTCACACAGGGTTGCTCCACCGTGTGAGGTTAGTGCACTGCCACCCACGTCTGTCGTGATCAGAGGTTTGTGTGCATGCAAGGCTTCCTGAAGAGTGAGGGACTGCCCTTCCCAAAGACTGGTCGAAACGATGAGGTCACTAGCAGTCATAAGATCGGGTATGTCAATGCGGTGACCAAGGAGCACTAATGGAAGAGACTCCTGATCTCTCGCCTGCTCAAGTAAGTCTCTTTGTGGTCCTTCACCAGCAATAACCCAGACAAATGGACGGGGTGCACAAGTACGCAGGATACGGAGTGCGTCAAGAAGTTCCCCCATTCCTTTCTGCGGAGCCAAACGAGAACAGGTCAAAATAATGAGTGGTTCTACCCTCTCAACTTCACCTGATAGGTCGTATGATCGGTGACTACTGAGGGAAAGAATTGCCTGGCGGAGTTTTCGAATTTCGTACTGCGATTTTCCACTCTCTCGCGGCAATTTGTGGTGGGTTGAGTGAACATTCGTATCGCTCCACGGCGCAGGAACTGTGGCCACTCGAGTCACTCGCGCCCCTGCCCGCTGAGCCCACTGACGGAGATCAGGACTTACAGCCATCACCACATCAGCTCGACGTGCGATAACGCTCAACAATGTCTGCCCAATTCCCCGGATCAATCGTGAGCCTACCGGCATATTGTGAAGAGTGACCACGAAACGGGAGGGAAATCCCATCAGGGCTAAAGAACTTAAAGCACCGGCGCGTAGGCCATGAGCGTGCACGGCGTCAGGCCGATAGCGAGAGAAAGCACGTTTCAGCGCACGCACCGTTGCAGGATCCTGTGAAGAAGGCCGTGAACCGATAGCCAGTGGATGGGTGGCCGCCTGACCGCAGTCCAGTCCCTCAAGAACTGACTGAGGCGCGATTACGTGAACCTCATAAGAATTACTCAAGAGGCGTGCAGTCTGCCCCACATGATGACGCACTCCCCCGGACGCTTGAGCACACACGATGACGATTCGGGTCATCCTCACGTCTCCTCATCACTCACCATGCCAAGCCCTCCAAGGCATACGATTATTCACATTCAGGTCCAAGCCTGCCACAGCTTGAAGAACCGACATGAGCGGTCGAAGGTAATGCCGCACTCCAACGATGTTCTGGACGGGTTATTTTCTTGTCTCCAACAAAGATAATCGCTACTAACAGCGCCGCTGCGACAAGAGCAATCACCGCGGTCAGCACAATACCGATAAGCGGGTTATAGCGTTCAACGAAAGTCAGCGTCAGTGGACGTAAGAGAAATACCGTGGGAATAGAGATGAGGGCCCCAACCAGGAAGACGCGAAGAGGAGCTATGACCACTTGTAAACCACAGACCTTGGCAACGGCCGCCATCATAGCCAGGCCAGCCACAATCATGCCACCACTCGTCGCTAATCCAAGAGCGACAAGAGTGCGAGCACCTGCGGAATAATCAAAGGCGTGGGCATCACAAGCAAACAGCGTTCCCAAGTTAATGTCTTGCCCAGGACCTGCAATGAGAAACCAAGCAAGAATAGGGACCATGAGCCATCCCAGACTGGTCATCACTGCTGCTGAGGCAGGATTTCCTGCACAGTAAAGCACCCGGGTAGCGTGATAGATAAGAGCCAAGCCCACAAGTCCCGGGGCAAATGCAACAAGCGCATGATCCATACCAGGAACAGGAGCAAGCAAGGAAAAGACTTTCCACGCTGCTGGCGCCCCAACGCTCAGTGCAATAGCCCCTGCCATAGAGGCCACCACAATAAGAGAGATCGTTGCAGTAACTTTATTGTGGAATTCGCAGCGTTCAGGGACCTGCGCCTGACGGGCAAGATAGGGGTAAACCACCGTCGCAAGCGGAATCACGGCTACGGCATAGGGAAGCATGTAGACCGCCTGGGTGTACTGATAAACAGCAACGGTACCCGTGGCTCCGCCATGGCGAGTCAAGCCGATAAGCACCACAACACATACCTGCTGGGCCATGAGGGCCCACACTCCCGCCCCTGCGACATGCAGACCTCTGCGGGCAACCTCGCGATCCATCCCCCATTGGGGAAGAAGGCGAATACCAAGACGCTTGACTGGGATAACAAGCGGCAAACTAAGTGCCGCTACACCGATCGTAGTTCCCCAGCCCAGTACCTCAAGGGCCTGCTGAGACGGCATTGCTGTGTTTGAGGCCGCGCCCCCCACAGAGTGAGTCAGTGCTCCATACATCGCATAAGTCACCATCACAACCAGACTTGAGGCAATTGGAGTGATGGCGGGAAGAATAAACCGTTCATGCGAGTGGAGGATTCCGGTCATCACCACTCCAATTCCGTAAAGAGGAATTTGAATGGCGAACATCCTCAAAAATGATGCAACAAGAGATCGTTGAAGATGCGGGTCCACCCCTTCGGAGACGGGGAAGAGATGAGCGATAGCACCGGCACCCAAAAAAACTGCCAACGCAATGGGAACAAGAACCACAAGGACGATAGTGAACAGCGCTCGGGATGTCTGTTCCACTTCATCCTTGTGACCAGCGTGAACTGCTGAAGACAGCATGGGGACCACAGCCCCTGCTAACGCCCCACCAACGACCACTTCGTACAAGACGTTCGGGATTTGATTCGCAGTAGCGTAGGCGCCTGCGACGGTACCTGAACCGACCATGGAGGCTTGAACCATCCACCTAACGAAGCCGAGTACTCGAGAGCCAAGAGTCAACCCGGAAATCTTCCTTGCGCGTGAAGCTAAGGAAGGTGGCTGAGCGGGGCTAGTCTTTTCATTCTTGCCTGGCGCAGAGCACTCAGTTGCTGGAATGTGCGCGTCCATAACGATCCCAGGCAGAGAGAATAGGGGTGGAGTCGATGACGGCAGAAAAAGAGATTCTTTCACTCGCAAAAGTCAGTCCCACACCGGTCACAGCAGCACCTACGCGAACCCAGGGATAAGACGAACTTGCCAGGAGAACACCGACTGCTGCGCCCAAAGCGTTGGCACCGGTATCTCCCAACATGGTGGTTTCGTTGAGATCAGTTCGAATAGCCATCATGCACACGCTTAGGATGCCTGTCGCTAGGGTACGGCGTGCACCTGGACGTGGGCACAGAGCCAGCGGTGAGGTAGTGCCTGTGCAAAGTGGTAAGCATGTCGAAAAATCTCCAGGCACCGTCGCACTGTCCTGCCCCTGTCGGTCGATAAATCGTCCATCAGTCAACAGAGCAGGTACAGCAATCATGCTCATCGATTTCAAACAGCGCCCTGGCCTCAAGTCCAGCAAATTAGCGACATTAGCCCATGAGGCAATAGCGATGGCTCGTACCGTTGTGTCCACGAGTGACCCCACGCTCAGGGCTCGAAAAACGTCAGGAACCGCTCGGTGAGGTAAACGTTGAAGTGAACGGTCCAGCCCAGCGTCAGTTGAGAGAATAGAAGCGGCCAGGAGGGAACCTGTTCCAATAAGACCAACCTTCATCATCCCGGTTGTCACATGTCCGTGACGAAGTGCATCAACGTGGCCCTGGATCCCCTTGGCGTGGAACTCACTGTCACGATGGCGTTCTTCAAGGTCATCAATAAGGCCAGCAGTGGCCCCCACAGAGGTTGCCACCGCAGTAGCCACTCCCAATGCAGAATATGACAGGTCCCCGTCTCGGGAATTGACTGCGCTAACCGGGCGATGCTGCAAAAGACGCAATGGGCTGGTGGCGGAGGCCAATACGCTCACTTGAGGAACAAACGAGGTGACAATTCCGGCGGCTACAACTCCGGATGCAGCACCTAAACCGCCACGAAGATGCACCGTGTTGCCACGGTAATTTACACGTTCAGCAACCTCTGCAGGAAGACTAGCAGCCACCTCACTCACAGCTATGGTAGCCATAGCACTGATCCGCGCCACACCCATGAGGCAATCCTTGGCTTGGGACAAAATATCCACATGATGAAACAGATCATGGAGATGAGAACGCGTCATCCTCATCGCTGTGCCTCAGTTCTTACCAGGAAGCGGCGGCATCACTGCCGTAGCACTGGAAGCAAAGCCGTAAGCGCGTTTCCCCTCAGTTCTCATGGAAGCTAGGGCCAAGGGGACACTAACAGCAGAAGGCATCTGGCCAACGGAATCAATAGTGGTGACTTGAGAATCACCCTGCCGGAGCAGGGAAATCAAATCATTGTCATTGACAGCAGAGCCGAGGACCACCGTCGCGGCAATGGAGTTGATGCCCTTGACTGCTGCAGTCCAAGCATTGGGGTCTTCGTCAGGTGACGGACTGGGAATGGCATCGGAGTCAACGTCAGCATGAGGACCAACGATCACAATCATGTCGGCAGGTTCAGAAAGATCCGGCTTACCAGACAACAACGGCGAATCGGAGGCAGTGAGCAAATCTGTCAGCGCATCGGCGTTGGGATCATTACTGGTCAATGCTACGGCCAACCCTTGCCCCAATGCTTCGTTGCCGGTGGCTGCACCAGCGCTGGAAGGCAGGTATGCGCTGAACTGGCCTGCATAGGTGTTGCGGAAAGTTTCGCGTCCGGGGTCTTCCCATGCCTGGGTCAGAGTCACTCGACCAACCACACTGGCGCTAGCAGTTTCGAGTTCCTGAGCCACGACGTCAACATCTTCTCCTTGAGCACCAGGGAGCAGCACGAGAACCACATGGTGATTGGTAAGCGAGCCGGGCAGATAGTCCTGCGCGGCCTGAGCAATATAGGTATCACGCTGATTAACCGCGGTTTCGGTTTTTTCCAACTGGCTTTGGGTAGCAGCTTTGGTGGCGCTAAGAGAATCGACCTGGTCAGCCAGGGCGTTACCCAGAGACCCTTGAAGAGGACCAGCACCTAACACGACGCCCACAGCTAAAGCCATGAACACAGAAATCAGGGACACGAGGTGGTATCGGAAGTCAATCACTGGAGTAATCCTTAAATCACGCGTCACACAGATGGTGAGTTGGGTGCTAGTCCCACGAGGGATCGGAAGAAGTTAAGCAAGTCATCCCACGCTACTCCGCTCAGACCGAGAAAAGTCTGACCAGCGGGGGTTGAGGCGAGCGCTGCAAACAGTGCGAAGAATCCTGCGGCTACCAGGAGTGCCAGGTGCCAGTTGCGAATACGCGGCCGATTGAGGCGAGAGACTCCCTTGGCATCGATGAGTTTGCCACCGAGTTTGAGGCGAGTGAGGAAGGTTGAACTCATGCCCGAGCGACCTTTGTCAAGAAATTCCAGCAGCGTGGCATGGGTGCCCACAGCGACGATGAGTTCTGCTCCCGCTTCGTCAGCAATGAGCATAGCGATGTCTTCGCTGGTTCCCGCAGCGGGGAAAACAGTATGTTCTACTCCAAGTTCCTCAACACGTCCCAGGCCTGGGGCGTGGCCATCACGGTATGCATGGACAATGATTTCTGCACCAGAACGCAGGGCTTTATCGGTGACAGAATCCATGTCGCCAACCACCATGTCTAAGTGCATACCTGCGCCGAGAACTGCGTCTGCTCCCCCATCCACACCAATAATGATCGGTTTATATTCGCGAACGTAAGAGCGTAGTGCTTGGAGGTCTTCTTTATAGTTATATCCGCGCACCACAACCAAGACGTGGCGGCCTCGCATATCCGTTTTGATTTGCGGCATGCCAATGCCGTTAAGAAGCAAATCTGCCTCTTTACGCATGTACTCCATGGTATTGGCGGCAAAAGCTTCCATTTGAATGGCCAGACCTTCATTGGCCGATTCCATCAGGGTATCGATGCTTTCGCGGCTATGGCGGGTACCCTGCGCGATCATCGATTCATCTTTAACGTGAAGAATCGTGTCATCGACGATGATGACGTGGGTTCCTTCACGCAGGCGCATCACGTCTGGTCCAAGGTCATCAATAAGAGGAATACCGGCATCGATGATGATGCCTGGCCCTAGGTTCGGGTAGCGACCACTCACGGAGGGGGCTGCGTTGAGCACAGCAGCGACCTTCGCTTCAACAAGTGATTCTGCGGCAACTCGGTCCAGATCGCAGTGGTCAATGACTGCAATATCCCCAGGGTTGAGACGCTTCACAAGGTTCTTTGTACGCGCGTCAATCTTGACCGCACCACTTGGACGGTCTGGATCGCACGCTGGTTGTTTGCGGAACAGATTCCTCACGAATGGCATTCTGCCACGGTTGCCTCACGGAGCAGTTCAACGGCGTGGCGTAATGCCGTGTCAGAATCATCATGTCCTGAGAGCATTCGAGCGAGTTCTCGTTGACGGTATTCATCCACTACGTGGTGAACTCGAGTAGTAGTGCTCGTGTCTCCAACGGTTTTTTCGACGACAAGATGCCGGTCTGCCCATGCGGCTACCTGAGGCAGATGAGTAACCACAATGACCTGATGATGTTGAGCTAATCGGGCAAGACGCTGCCCGATGGCTCCTGCCGCTTTTCCGCCCACACCGGCATCAATTTCATCGAAAATCATCGTGGTGGGATAAGACGTGTTCTCAGTATGTTGTGCTCGCGTATCGGCAAGGACAAGTTCAATGGCAAGCATGACACGACTTAATTCACCGCCAGATGCTCCCTTCCCCAAAGGAAGTGGTTCAGCACCAGGGTGTGGCTGAAGGAGAAGAGCAACATTTTCTTTACCTGTGGGGCCGTAATCATCAAGTTCGTCAAGGCTGATATGGACACGTGCCCCGGGCATGAATAAGCCATGGAGTTCTTCGGCAACCTTTTCTTCCATTGTGGCGGCAATACGTTGGCGTGATGCGGTAAGTTCATCGCCGAATCGGACTACTTCTGCATAAGCAGCATCAACATTCCGCTGGGCTTGTTCTGGGCCATTATCCGGGTTATTGAGATCTGCTAATTCTTCACGCGCCGCAGCCACAAACTGAAGAGCATCATCGGTGTGATCCATTGGCTGGAGGGATGCAGCAGCAAGTTCTTTCAGGGTGCGGGCGATAAGCGCACGTCTTTGGAACACTTCCTCTAGACGCTGAGGATCCGCGTTGAGACCGGCAGTGTAAGAAACGATTTCATCAGTGATATCGCTAATTTGAGAGGTCAGTGCGCCCAGTTGTTCAGTTACTGCGTCCAGAGCCGAGTCATAGTGGCAGGCATGCTCGAGGTATCGTACGGCATTTCCCAGGAGTGTCTGAGCATCCTGCTCCTGGTCAATCGACGTCGTCTCTTCCCCACCGCGTAATGCAGCCAGTGCCTGCGTAGTTGCCTGACGAAGGTCATCAACCCAGGAAAGTCGTTCGACTTCGTGGGTGAGTTCTTCGTCTTCACCAGGTTGGAGTTGTGCTTCCTCGACCATGTCGATCATAAGACGCAGTTGGGCGGCACGGGCTTGACGTTGAGCTACAGAGTGTGTCCGTTCCTTGAGTTCTGTGCGAGCAGCGGTAAGTTTTTTCCACGCTTGAGCATAATTCCGGCAGAGATCAAGGTGCGATTGCCCCCCGCTGTTGTCTACTGCTCGTCGCTGTGCAGATTGCGAACGTAGGCGAATCTGGTCGGCCTGCCCGTGGATAGTAATAAGGTCTGAACAAATATCGGCCAGTACGCTGGAGGGGACTGAACGCCCGCCGGCTACTGCTCGAGAACGGCCTTCAGAGGGAACCATCCGCACGCAGATGAGTTCATCATCATCGAGTGCTGCGCCGGCCTCTAGAGCACGTTGTGCAGCGGCAGAATTGTCATTAATAAGCCATCGGCCTTCGATCACGGCTTTCTCTGCGCCTGCACGCACGATTGAGGTCTCCGATCGTGCTCCCATGAGAAGAGCTACGGAGGAGAGAATCATCGTCTTGCCTGCACCGGTTTCACCAGTCAGCGCGGTCAGGCGAGGACTGAAGGAGAAATCCGCGTGCTCAATTACTCCCAGATCATCAATGGCAAGGGACTCGATCATGCCTAAATCAATCCTCGGAGTCAGCTACTGCGCGCCAGCCATCGACGGGCAGGTGGAATTTAGCCACGAGTCGTTCGGAGAAGGGAGCATCAGTGACTCGGACCAGGCGAACTGGTTGTTCACCAGCCCGCACCCGAATAAGTGACCCTTCAGGAGCATCAATGGAACGGCGTCCATCACACCAAATATCACAGCCACCGCCACCAGAATGAGCCACCCCTAGTTCAAGGCAGGAATGAGGGCCGACTACTAGGGGGCGAGTAAAGAGTGCGTGAGCTGCAACAGGAACAAGGAGAAGCGCCTGAAGGTCTGGCCATAAAATTGGGCCACCGCAGGAGAAGGCGTAAGCCGTTGAACCGGTGGGGGTGGAGACGATCAGACCATCACACCCGAAAGACGAAACTGCTTGTCCATCCACACCGATTGCCACATCAACCACGCGTGAGCGATCACGTTTATCCAAGGCTGCTTCATTCAAAGCCCATCCAAATTCCACACTGCCATCTGGACGGCGAACTTCCACGTCAAGTGTCATGCGTTCTTCGATCATGATGTTGCCGTGAATGACTTGATGAATCACCTTGTCCACATCTTCAGCCTCAACTTCGGCGAGGAAGCCTACATGGCCGGTGTTGATACCAAGCAAGGGGACGTCAAGTTCTCGGGCGATTTGGGATCCAAAAAGGATGGTACCGTCCCCACCGATAACAATAATGAGGTCAACATTGTGTTCGATTAAGTCGTCATGACTCGCACGATCATCAGGATTGCTGACTACCTCAACACCGTGGGATGCCAGTGACTTGCACACAAGCGCAGCCGTCTGTGCGGTTTCTTGGGAGGCACGAGAGTGAGGACGTTTCATGTCTGAGCTGCGCTGTAGCACCATGACACGTTGGGGCGAGAGAATCATCATGCTCCTCACATGGGGGATGTACGGCGTCGGTGATGGGCTCGTGTGCTCTGGCCAACGGGACCATCCTGGATGGCTTGATCGATTGCCTGAGGTAATTGCTCAGCGTCGAGAAGCAGTGTTGTATCAATCGTGGACTCAGATGCGTGCATCGCGATGAAGTATTCTACATTTCCCGCTGGACCAGGTAATGGTGAGGCGGCAATAGCACTGATACGTAAGCCTAGATCGAGTGCGCATGTAGCCACATCAATAACAGCACTAGCGTGCAATGCGGGGTCACGGACAACTCCACCGTGGCCAAGTCGTTCTTTGCCAACTTCGAACTGTGGCTTCACCATCAAGAGGAGGTCGGCTTTCACAGCCGCAACTTTCACTAAAGCCGGCAAAATAAGACGCAGTGAAATAAATGAAAGGTCTCCCACAACCAATGTGGGCTCAGGTGTGATGTCTCCCGATTCCATGAGGCGCACGTTTGTACGGTCCATCACCGTAACTCGACTGTCGCTCTGAAGTTTCCATGCGAGTTGCCCGTAGCCCACGTCTACGCTGGTGACGTGTTCGGCGCCGCGGCGCAATAGCACGTCAGTGAACCCTCCAGTCGATGCCCCTGCGTCCATGCAGCGTCGCCCTTGCACCTCGATTGGTTTGCCCATCTCGATGAGAGTGTCCAAAGCCCCGGCAAGTTTGTATGCGCCTCGGGAAACGTAATCCGTTCCTTCAGGTTCGACGATAGTAATCGCTTGAGCGGGATTGACCTGACGGGCAGGCTTGATCACGACCTGTCCATCAAGTGCCACATGGCCGTCCTGAATCATCGTGGCCGCATGACTGCGAGACCTCGCTAATCCGCGACGGACAAGTTCTGAATCCAGGCGAATCAGACGTGCCATGGTGTTTTCAATCGACTCGAGAGTTGTTCACAGATATCGACGTAGACGGCGTAGTGGTCAGACACGTCCAAATCCTTCAGTGAGGCAAGTTCATCACTAAGTTTCTGCGACCACTGATCTGCTAGAACTCGCATGTCCTCTACACCCATCGGTGCCGTCAATGGTCGAGTGGCGTGCATCGGCATACTCGCAGGGCTGGGCGCCGGATCAGCACCGGTGTGGGGAGAGAGTGGTTGAGTAGTGGATAGGGGTGTCATGAAAGGTTAGGCCTTAACACTCACATGTGCCACGACATCATCAGCGAGAGGGCCATGAATATCAGCCCATGCCCATGCAGCGGCGATGGCTGCGCGGTACTCGTTCAGGCTAAGTTCACGGGGATGAGACAAAGAGCCGATTCCATCGACAGTTAGTTCCCCTTCATGGACCGAAGCCTGGGCTGCTGGGTACTCGCCGATTGGCGCTACGCTCGCCACAACATCGCCTTCAGCGTTCACAGTGACGTCGACTTCCGGGTGAGGTTCAGTCAGACCACGCAGGTCGGTATGAACGAATGTCGGGCGCCATTGTGCCGGAGCAGTAATGACATCTCGTGCATCGTTCACACCAGTAAGGACATGGAGGGAAGCGATAGAACTATCGCGTGCACCAGCATGGTCTGTATTGAGACGGTCACCGATTGCTACGGGGTTCTCGCCATGGCATCGTGCCAAAGCACGCTGGTAAATCCCTGGCAGGGGCTTTCCTGCGGCGATGGGCTCTACGCGGGTAGCGTGGCTGATGGCGGTAACGAGGCTACCGTTACCGAGCGCAAATCCGCGTTCAGTAGGCAAAGTGGCATCCATATTTGTCGCCACATGAATGGCGCCATTATTGATGGCGTAAGCTCCTTCACTCATCATGGCCCAGTCGACGCTTGCATCGTAGCCCTGGAGTACAGCAGCCGGGTGGTCGTCGGCACTGGTCACAATTCGCATGCCTTCATCCGCAAGTGCTTCCATCACGCCTTGTCCTCCAACAGGAAGCACTGCACTGCCGCTGGGCAACATTTGCGCCACGACGGCTGCACCATCCATCGCAGCGGTGAAGATCTGCGTGGGATCGGTAGGAATATCGAGGCCAGTAAGTTTGTCAGCAACTAACTGTGGCGGACGGGATGCATTGTTGGTGACGAACATGGTCCGCATGCCAACTTCGCGAGCAGCGCGAACGCTTTGGGACGCATAGTCGATCGGGTCGGTTCCCGCGAAGCAAACGCCATCGAGGTCTAGGAGTGCGGTATCGAAGGCACTCATCAATGGCTGGTCACAGGGCAGGAGAGTTGCGTTCATACCTGATCGTCATCCTCAGTGTTGGTGGCGGATTGAAACTCGGCTTGTCCGTCAATGTCGACGTTGTGCGCTGAATCGTCTGCAAATGTGGAGAGGTTCCCACCGTTACTATCAGTATCTGCATTGTCACATTCGACAGACTCACCATAGACAGATTCACCATTGAGCGGAGAGCGTGGGGAGTCATCTGGGAAAGACTCATTGTCATCCGCGGAGAAATCGTCGTCCGTGTTGAATTCTTCTTCAAGATCGAAGACGGTAACTTCCTCGTCTTCAATTGTGGGTTCGTTGATACCAACACGTTCACGAATAGCGTCGGCTGCTGCCTTTTGTCCCTGTTCTTCAAGACGGTCTGCACGAACAAGATGTAAACGACGAAGAGTTTCGCGGTCAGCAGGACGCTGACGAATCGCATCT
This sequence comes from Actinomyces vulturis, assembly GCF_001687305.1. GTDB lineage: Bacteria > Actinomycetota > Actinomycetes > Actinomycetales > Actinomycetaceae > Actinomyces > Actinomyces vulturis. The sequence continues at coordinate 1,114 of NZ_KV700386.1, read as the reverse complement.
TCGATAACAAGCAGAGCAAGATCGTCATGTCCCATTTCGTGGCGTACGCCGGATATAACGATCGCGAGTTCTGCTCGTTCAGCGTCATCAAGGAACCGAGGATCAACTTCCTCGGCAACGCGTAGTGCGGCATCATATCGTCCCAATGCGCGTTCGCAATCCGCTTCGATAGCGCGGTGGATGTCCAGGCCACTCAGACGACGTGCTGTACGAATTTCACGCAGTGCCTCAGAATACTCGCCTGCAAGATACGCAGCCATTGCTGTGGCCTCGCGCACCACAGCGACACGACCGGCGTGAGAGTTCGCGTACCGCGCATGCGCAAGAGCGAGAGCAGGATCAGTTTCAAGAAGACGCTGGACCATCACAAGGTGACGAGCAACGTTGTCGGCATTCTGACGTCCCAGAGCACGAAGGGGCTTACGTGCGGAGGGGTCAAGATCGCCGGCAGCAATATCATCAGCAAGCGGTGGTTCAGGAACACGAACGCTCTGAGGAGGACGTGAGTCATTGTCACGGCGGCGAGAAGCACGACTATCTTGGCGATCGCGGAACTGTGCACCACGAGAACTTCCCGGACGACCACCACGTCGTTCATCATGACGATCACCGCGAACAGAGTGACGCTCTCCATCACCATCACGACGGAACGAACGACGCTCCTCACCATCACGACGGAACGAACGACGGCCGTTATCATGCCGCTCATTACGGAAGGAACGACGCTCGTCCTGCGAGTGATGATCACGGAAAGAAGCGCGGCCAGATCCTCGATCAGAGGAGGAACCGCGAGACTGACCTTGTGAGAAAGACTCGTAACGACGGGGCTGATCTGGCATGGCACTACTTCCAACAAACACTATGAAAACTCATCACTAAGGCTACGGCATGAACAAGAAACTAGCGAGATCATGCCCTATGCAAACTCTCACCAATACCAATACACACAAGTCACTAGTCCCAAGGACCATACCACCAATACTGTGGGAAAAAGAGAACAATCCAGCCCTGGGGTGTGGGGGAGCCCCGCCAACCACACAAACATGGCAGCGGGGCTCAACCCTCACAAGTATATGTACGGCGGCGTCCTACTCTCCCACACCCTAGCGAGTGC
>NZ_LZRK01000004.1 GCF_001687305.1 Actinomyces vulturis | reverse complement strand
GGGTGTGGGAGAGTAGGACGCCGCCGTACATATACTTGTGAGGGTTGAGCCCCGCTGCCATGTTTGTGTGGTTGGCGGGGCTCCCCCACACCCACCACCACTTTTAATCATTATCACGTCGAAAATATCCACGAGAAGTAGTCAATAGATTAGTGAACTTGGCAGAGTAGTGCCGTGACTACGACAGACGATAATCAACCGAACCACGAGGTACGCCTTAGCGCACACGGCGTACCTATTCCAGACCCGCGTGACCTCACTCCTGAAGAAGGACTAGACGCTGACCGCCTCATGCTCCAATCAGGCGCCGTACTGCGTCTAGGCAGGCTCATGATGGCAAGCGGTGCAGGCGCATACCGTGTGAAGTCCTCAATGGCGCGAGTAGCATCTGCAGTCGGCCTAGACCGTCATGAGGCCTCGGTGTCTCTTACCGAAATCGTGACCTCTTCGTATGTGGGAGAGCGCTTCCGTACTGAAGCGGCTGAAGAACGTCGCGTGGGCGTGAATGTCGATCGACTCGAAGCACTGCGCAGGATTGTCCACGACATCAAAGCACATGAAACCGTCGAGGAGTTAGAAACTAAACTCGACCAAGTCGAGAAGATGAAACCCCTCTATGGGCCCTTTGCTAATGCTGCAGCCTCTGGTGTGGCTTGTGCAGGCTTCTGCTTCCTTAATAAAGGCGGTTGGATTGAGTGCTTCGCTGTGCTTATCGCTGCCTTCATTGGCCAGTACATTCGTCGTTTCATGCTTCATCGCTCTTACCAACATTTCTTCACCTGGATGGTCTGTGGCGTGGTCGCATCTTCCACCTACATGGCTGTGATCAGCATGCTCGACTACTTCGGCGTCATTTCCGGAAACCACCAGGGCGGTATCATCTCAGCCATCCTCTTCCTTATTCCTGGTTTCCCAATGGTGACCAGCATGCTTGACCTTGCACGTCAAGATTTTTCCTCCGCAATCTCGCGCGGTGCCTATGTACTGACAGTGATGGCTAGCGCTGGTATCGCGGTATGGTCTGTTACTTTCATGTTCGGCTGGGACATTGAGCATATCGAAGCCACCATGCCCACAGGCTTTACCCTCTACGCATTACGGTTCATTTGCTCTTTCGTCGCCGCATATGGCTTCGCCATGCTGTTCAACGCTGGTAAACGCGCAGCGACTATGGCAGCGCTCGTTGGCGCACTGGCCAATACCGGACGCCTTTTTATCATTGACGTCTTTCACGTGCCGTGGCAGATGGCTGTCGGCCTGGCTGCTGTTGCCATTGGATTGCTCGCCCAGTTGTTTGTCTCTCGCGTCTCTCAGAGCCGCGTAGCCCTCTCCGTCCCGGCCGTGGTCATCATGATCCCGGGTGTGCCCTTCTACCGTGCCATTAGCGCTCTGAACAACCATTCCGTGGATGTCAATGTTGCTGTTGGGCAGGCAGCAGGAAACCTTGCTGAGGTCTTCTTTGTCATCACCGCAATCGGTGTGGGTCTGGCGATGGCTCGTATCATCACTGACCGTAATTGGCGCCACGACACAGCAACTTCTGTTCTTCCTCACCTCGGCGATTGAGAACACCGACATGACAACTCGACCTCAGTGAGATATCGAGTTGTGATGACCGCTTTGTTTAACAGGATCAAGCGTGGGGGCCGCGCCTAGTGCGCGGCCCCCACGCTTATTCATCGTCGTTATTCAGAGCCTAATGGGCAGAGATGGAACTGTTTGCCGTTGAGTGCGTACAGCGCGGTGATGAGAATAGGGTTTTGCTGCGCAGGAGCAAATCCGGCGTGCTTTGCACGCCAGAACGTCATTGTCATCAACGCTTATAGGCCACCAAGGACTTGCGCGATGAAGATTTTCACGATCATGGCCACGGGATAAACCATGGCGTAGCCCAGGGCTACACGGGGGTCAGAACCCGTACGCTCGTTGGCGAAGGCCAGGACAGCGGGCTGTGTCTGAACACCACCAAGCAGACCGGCCAAGCGAGTCCCACCCATATGGATGATCCACCGCATTGAGGTATACATGCCGGCCCCCACAATCGTGGTGATCACACAACCGACCACAGCAATACGCCACCAGTCACCGCTGGAGAACGCAGCAGCAATCTGACCGCCGGCCTTGGAACCGGCCTGTGCCAAGAAAATCAGCAAACCGAATTCGCTAAGCACCTGGCAGGCAGTGAAAGGCATGGCAGTGACGAAACTCTTAATGCGCCCAATTTTGCCGAATACTAATCCAACAATTAGTGTGCCTGCGGCAGAACCGATGGAGAAGGTAGCACCCGTGGGAGTCAGAAACTTCCATTCGCCGATGAAAATCCCTAGCGCCATACCTAAACCTAAAGCCACGGGATTGATCGAGGACAATCCGCGGGCACTGTCACCGAAGAACTTCGAGATCTCCTGAATCTTCGACGTCGGTGCAACAACGCGGACACGGTCACCTTGCTGGAGAACCAAGTCCGGGGTAGCCACCATATCCACATCACCACGACGAACACGGGAAAGAGTGGCACCAAAGGTGCGATCAATTTGAAGGCTTTCCACCGTGCGTCCAGCAATCTTCGGGTCAGAGACAGTAATACGACGGAAATCCAGGTATTTACGATCCTCAATCAATGAATGAGATGAGCCGTGTCCGAGTTCCTTGACCACGCGGTTGACTACATCTTTGGTACCAACGACAGTTACCAGATCATCCTTATGGAGAAGATCGTCTGATGTCGGTCGGGAAACGGGTCCTTCTTCACCGCGACGTAAACGGGAGAATTTTAATTCGTGTCCCAGTCGGGCAGTGATGTCACCCACCCGAGGATTGTCATCACGCTCAACGCGGATAGTGCGGTTGAGCAAAGGATCGGGAGTGTCCTTATCGGAGCGGCGGTAATGCAGGGCAAGCAAGGTGAAAATGAGCATGCCCACCACGCCATAGAGGTAAGAAACCGCATAGCCCACAGTAGCTACCGCTGCACCACTCTCATTGCCAGCGGTCACAGCAGCGTTACCAGCAGCGGCTAGTGCTGGGGTATTTGTAATAGCCCCAGCGAAGGTACCGGCGATCATCGCTGAATCTAAGCCAAGTAGGCGGCCTAGGCCCACGCCCGAGGCAGCCGCCACCACGAGCACAGCAATCATGATGAGAATCGGGCCCCAGGCAGTCTTCAACACGTGAAAAAAGTTAGGACCAGAGGAAATCCCAATAGCAAAGGTGAAAATTGCCAGACCCAAAATACCCATGGCGTGGGGAACTTCCAAGGTGATCCCATAGGAAGCTGACCACGCAGCAACAGCAATAGCGGTGAAAAGAACGGCTGCAGCACCGAGACTTACCCCTCGGACTTTGATGTGTCCAAAGAGCATGCCCACACCAACGAGGAGGAACAGCACTAGGACGGGGTTATCGGCGAGGTGGTTAAAGATCAACTCCACGAGGCTCGATCCCTTTCAGGCGCAGGCACAGGACGTGATCGTCGTTGTCACGCCAGGGCCTATTGTGGCATAGGGCACAGCAGTAGAGGTGGTCTTTAGTCCCGAAAAACCGGCTACCGTGATTCGTCATAACGTCTTGGTACGTTAGCCTTGAGCCTAGGTGACATTGAGCACCGGCAGACCCCCGCGGCGTCGGCTCTGATAGTCACCATCGACGCCACGGCAATGAACAGGAGCATCGTATGGGCGAATCACCCGCACAGGCGAGCACAGGGGAGATGATGACTGGTGCGCAGGCACTGGTGAAATCTCTCGAACTCATGGGAGTCACTGATGTTTTCGGTATGCCTGGTGGCGCAATTCTCCCTGTCTACGATCCCATTTTCCTGTCCACAAAAATTCGCCATATCCTCGTTCGCCACGAACAAGGAGCCGGTCACGCAGCAGAAGGCTACGCACTCGCTACGGGACAAGTCGGCGTCTGTATCGCTACGTCTGGGCCCGGCGCCACCAATCTCATCACCGCCATTGCTGATGCCCATATGGACTCTGTTCCTATGGTCGCCATCACCGGCCAGGTCTCCCACTCTTTCATCGGCACTGACGCTTTCCAAGAAGCGGACATCGTGGGTGCAACCATGCCCATGACCAAGCACTCATTCTTGGTAACGGACCCTGCTGAAATACCTCAGCGCGTGATGGAAGCCTTTCACATTGCGTCCACCGGTCGCCCTGGTCCCGTTCTCATCGACCTGACGAAGGACGCACAGGTCGGCATGATGGAATTCTCTTGGCCTGAGAGCATGGAACTGCGTGGCTATACCCCCCCACAGGTTGGCGATACCGATGCCATCGAAAAGGCTGCTCAACTCATCATCGACGCCGAACGGCCCGTTTTCTACCTCGGTGGCGGCCTGGCACGCGCCCAGTGTAGTGACGATCTGATCAAACTTATCGATGTCACCGGAGTCCCCTTCACCACGACACTCACCGCGCTTGGCGTGGTTCCCTCCACCCATCGGCTGAACCTGGGCATGCCCGGCATGCACGGAACCGTCGCAGCTGTTGGTGCAATTCAGCGCAGCGACCTACTGATCACCCTCGGTGCACGCTTCGATGACCGCGTGACAGGCAAACTCGATTCCTTCGCCCCTCATGCCCGCGTCATTCATGTTGATGTTGACCCTGTGGAACTGGGAAAGAACCGTACTGCTGATGTGGGTATTGTTGGCAACCTCGCCGATGTGGTGCCCGCACTGACCAAAGCAATCGAACGTTTGGTCAGTCAGCAGGAGCACACGGATCAACACCACATTCCTACGCTATGGAGCGCTGAACTGGATAAGATCAAGCGTATCTACCCTGTGGGGTGGGAAGATCCCTCAGATGGCCTAATGAGCCCCCAGGCTGTAATCAAGCGTTTAGGTGAACTCAGTCCCGAGGAAACTATCTGGGTAACCGGTGTGGGCCAGCATCAAATGTGGTCCGCTCAGCACTTGCCTCACCTGGGCCCCAATAGTTGGCTTACCTCCGCTGGATTGGGAACTATGGGCTATGGAGTACCTGCAGCCATGGGCGCCAAGGTTGGTGCTCCTGAGCGTCCCGTCTGGCTTATTGATGGTGATGGATGCTTCCAGATGACGAACCAAGAACTGACCACCTGTACTCTGAACAACATTCCTATCAAAGTCGCCATCATTAACAATTCATCACTGGGTATGGTGCGTCAGTGGCAGACTCTTTTCTACGGCTCTCGCTACTCCAATACAGACCTCCACACCGGACACGGCACCGAGCATATTCCGGACTTCGTCAAACTTGCCGAAGCTTACGGAGCAGTGGGCTTGCGTTGTGATACCGAAGATCACCTTGATGAGGTGATTGCTCAAGCAAACGCCATTACCGACCGTCCCGTGATCGTTGACTTCACCGTCAGCGCTGACGCACAAGTCTGGCCCATGGTTGCCGCCGGCGTATCCAACGATGAAATTCAGCATGCGCGGGGCATGAGCCCTGTCTGGGAAGAGGAGTGAGCAGATGTCCAGCACACACCACAGCGCCACCGGCGCAGTTACTACTCACACTCTTTCCGTTTTGGTTGAGAACAAGCCTGGCGTCCTTACCCGCGTCACCGCACTGTTTTCACGTCGCGGATTCAACATTGACTCCTTGGCTGTTGGCCCCACTGAGCGCCCGGACGTCTCCCGTATTACAGTGATTGCTCGTGCCCATGACGCAGCCATGGATCAGATCACCAAACAACTCGATAAACTTATTAACGTGCTCAAAGTTGAAGAACTCAAACCTGAAAGCACCGTTGAGCGTGAATTGCTCCTCATTAAGGTCCACGTCGGTGATGACCAGCGGGCCAATGCCGTTCAGATTGTTGACCTCTTCCGTGCACACGTCGTTGATGTTTCGCCTGAATCCCTTGTAGTGGAAACCACCGGCTCACGAGCTAAGGTCCAGGCGCTCTTGACCGCACTTAGCCCATATGGGCTGGCAGAAATTGTTCAATCGGGAACCGTAGCAATCGGCCGCGGTCCCCAGTCCCTCACGGACGCCATTAGTTGAAAAGTGAGTTGATCATGGCAGAAATGTTCCACGACGAAGACGCAGACCTCTCCGTCATCCAGTCAAAGAAGGTCGCAGTTATCGGCTACGGTTCCCAGGGCCACGCCCACGCACTGAACCTGCGTGATTCCGGCGTTGAGGTGGTTGTTGGTCTCCGTGAAGGATCCAGTTCAACAGTGAAGGCCGAAGAGGCAGGCCTGACCGTCCTCCCCATTGCTGAGGCTGTTGCTCAAGCAGACGTGGTTGTTGTCCTGGCACCTGACCAGGTTCAGGCTCAGCTCTACACTGAGGAGATTGCTCCTCACCTTCGTCCTGGTAGTGCTCTGCTCTTCTCCCATGGCTTCAACATTCACTTTGGCTACATCAATGCTCCCGACGGTGTGGACGTCGTCATGGTTGCTCCTAAGGGCCCCGGTCATACTGTGCGCCGCGAGTTTGAAGCAGGACGTGGTGTGCCCGTTCTCGTCTGCGTTGAGCAGGATTCCTCCGGTCAGGCATGGCCCCTCGTGCTCTCCTACGCCAAGGCAATTGGTGGTACCCGTGCAGGTGCCATCAAGACCACCTTCCGCGAAGAAACTGAAACTGACCTCTTCGGCGAGCAGTCTGTACTTTGCGGCGGTGTATCCCAACTCATCCAGTACGGCTTTGAAACCCTTGTGGAAGCCGGCTACCAGCCCGAAATGGCTTACTTCGAGGTTTGCCACGAACTGAAACTGATCGTCGACCTCATTAACGAAGGCGGCATTTCTAAACAGCGCTGGTCCTGCTCTGACACCGCTGAATACGGCGACTACGTCTCCGGTCCCCGTGTTATTACCCCTGACGTTAAGGACCACATGAAGGATGTTCTGGCAGACATCCAGAATGGCTCCTTCGCTAAGCGATTCATGGACGACCAAACTAGTGGTGCAGAAGAATTCCTTCGCTTGCGCAAGGCTGGCGAATCCCATCCGATCGAAACCACAGGCCGTGAAGTACGTTCTCTGTTTGCGTGGCGCCAGGATCTTGACTCCGACTACCACGAAGGCAGCGTTGCACGCTGATCGATAGCACTTTTATGCTGAGCACTTTTCCTTCATGATGAACACAGTGCTCAACAGTTGAGTGTCAGGAGGGGCCGTCGCCGTGAGGTGACGGCCCTCCTCATATCTCACATCACCGTCACATTTCCCACAACAGCGGTAAGGTTCCACTATGAGCGACAATGAATCGACCACCCTGACCCCGCTAGCACAAGCAGCAAGTATCCCTGTCCCACCCGCCGACGAACTCGCCGGTCGATTCCCCCTTCACCCCAATCCCACCCCGGTCACTGACCAGCAGCGTGAAGAACACCTGGCCAGCCTCTCCTTCGGCACAGTCTTTAGCGACCATATGGCTTATGCTCGCTTCACCGACGGCCAGTGGCAGAGCCATAGCGTGGTGCCCTACGGTCCTATCGCTTTGTCCCCAGCAGCATCAGTGCTCCACTATGGCCAGGAGGTTTTCGAAGGTATTAAGGCCTACCGTCATGAAGACGGTTCCATCTGGACCTTCCGCCCCCGCTACAACGCCGCCCGTTTTAACGCCTCAGCACGTCGCCTCGCTCTACCTGAACTTTGCGAAGATGACTTCGTAGCCTCTCTGGTGGACCTGGTCCGTGCCGATGCCCAATGGGTTCCTTCCGCTCCCGGCTCCAGTCTGTACCTGCGTCCCTTCATGTTCGCTTCTGAAGCATTCCTCGGTGTTAAGCCTGCGCATACCGTTGATTACTACGTAATTGCCTCGCCTTCCGGCGCCTACTTCAAGGGTGGCTTTACCCCTGTATCTATTTGGGTGACCACCGATTACCACCGTGCAGGACGCGGTGGAACCGGTGCAGCCAAGACCTCCGGCAACTACGCAGCCTCTCTGCTTCCTCAACAGCAGGCTTATGACAATGACTGTGACCAGGTGTGCTTTCTTGATGACGTCACCCAGACCACTATTGAAGAACTGGGCGGCATGAATCTCTTCGTTGTGGACACAGACGGCACAATTCGCACCCCCCGCTTGACCGGAACCATTCTCGAAGGCGGAACCCGCAGTGCCATCATCACCCTGCTCACCAGCAAGGGCTACACGGTGAAGGAAGACACGATCATCCTGTCCGAACTCACCGCCCAGCTTCAGGCTGGAACCATCGCTGAAATCTTCGCTTGTGGAACGGCTGCTGTGGTGACCCCCGTAGGCCGACTCAAGAGCGAAACCTTCGACCTTGAGGTACCGGTCGGTGAGCTGACTCCTCAGATCCACCGGACACTGACCGATATTCAGTACGGCCGCGTGGAAGATCCCTTCGGTTGGATGTACAAGATCTGCTGAACGGCACAATTCGTTGCATTGCTCGCGTGGATTGCGCGATTCCTCGCTCTGCTTACGGTGACTTACACCGTGGCAGGGCGAGGACCAAACAGAGCCTGGCCTACGCGTACCTGAGTGGAGCCTTCAGCGATTGCCCATTCCACATCATGAGTCATGCCCATGGATAGTTCGGTGCACTGCTCTGTTCCTTCATGAGAGGTCTGGCGAATTTCCGTTACTAACTCACGTAACTGAGCGTATCCCGTACGGACAGCCAACTCGTCGTTACTGTTTAGGCCAACGGTCATCAGCCCACGAAGGCGTAGGTGGGGGAGTGCAGCAATCTCACAAGCTGCGTCGAGAGTAGCCGAAGGAAGAAAACCTGACTTCGTCTCTTCACCCGACACATTGACCTGAATAAGGACATCCAACTTCGTATGAGCGCCAATCATTAGTACCTGGGCAGTATCGTCCGTCAAGGATTCAGTATTTGCGCGCTCAATCCCATCATTTACCTTATGGGCAAGACGGAGAGAGTCCAGGGAATCAAGAGCCGAAGCCCACCGCAGCATCTTGCTGACTTTATTTCTCTGCAACGGGCCAATGAGATGCATCCGATGGGCTGGGAGATCAGAAGCACAAAGAGCTGGTCCACCAGCAACCAACTCATTGACACGGTTATGACCGAGGTTGACGATACGTTCAGGGCGCAGTGCAGACATCACACGTATCACCTGAGCAATATCAGCGTCATTTTGCGTTTTCACCGCGGCTAACACATCAACACTTCCCTCTGGGCGGCCGGCTGATGCGGTTGCCTCCTCAACACGGTCAAGGAGAGCACTCACACGGTCACTGATATTGCTGTTCATCATTCTCAATATAGGCTGTTTGACACTTGTCATGCCAAACTGGCTAATACCAGACTGCGGGAGTTTCTTATGGGGCTAAGCCGTTTGATACTGGTCATGCCAAACCGGCCAACACTACAAGGCTCGCAACACTACTTGTGTTGAGCAGTAGTGAGACTTGGGACGTGATCGTAGAGTGCATCAATTTCGTTAGCAAAACGCTTTACCGCTTCGGCACGGCGGACTTTCAACGAGGGAGTAAGTAGACCGTTATCGACAGAGAAATCACCAGGAAGAACCGTGAAGGTACGGATGGACTCTGCTCGGGAAACTACTTCGTTGGCACGTGCCACGGCACGTTCCAACGCCTCACGAACACGAGGATCCGTGGTCGCTGCAACGGGATCTAAATCCTCAATCCCGTGGCTTGCCAACCAGAGGGGAAGAATTTCCGTATCAAGTGTGACAAGAGCACCAATACAGGGACGATTATCGCCCACGACAAGTACCTGGCTAACTAATGGGTGGCCGCGCAGACGATCTTCTAAAACAGCAGGAGCAACATTCTTACCACCAGCTGTCACAATGATTTCTTTTTTACGACCAGTAATGTGCAGCATACCGCGCTCATCAAATGAACCAATATCACCGCTTCGGAACCAGCCATCATTAGTGAAGGATTCCTGTGTTGCATCTGCATTGTTATGGTAGCCACGGAAAATACCGATGCCCTTGATGAGGATTTCACCGTCATCATCGATACGAACGCTGACACCAGGAACGCACGGTCCAACACTGCCGACTTCAGTACGAGTCGGCAGGTTAATGGTGACTGGCGCAGCAGTTTCAGTTAGGCCGTAGCCTTCGAGGAAAGTCATACCACAACCACGGTAGAAGTGGCCTAGACGTTCACCTAAGGGACCGCCACCAGAAATAACGAATTTGGTTTTACCTCCCATTAGTGAGCGGAGTTTGGAATACACCAGTTTGTCTGCCATTGCGTGCTGAGCGCGCAGAGCCTTGGACGGGCCAAGCGGAGTATCGAGCGCACGGGAGTATGCAATAGCGGTTTTGGCGGCGAAGCGGAAAAGTTTTTGTTTGGAGCCAGAGTTGCGAGCGTCGGCGGCATTGTAAATTTTTTCAAAGACGCGAGGTACAGCAAGTACAAAGGTGGGCTGGAAACTCGATAAGTCCGCGATGAGGTTTTTAACATCCGGAGCATGTCCCATCACCCCATTGGGGGAGACCACTACAAGCATTTCAACAAAGCGAGCGAAAATATGTGCCAGAGGTAGGAAGAGCAGGGTCCGCACTTCCTTGCCCATCATCACTTCAGGAACACGAGCACACCCTTGGTAGCACAGGCCAACAAGGGAACCATGGGTGAGTTCCACTCCCTTAGGACGCCCTGTAGTGCCGGAGGTATAGACGATGGTGGCAAGATCATCGGCGTGGAGACTGTTCGCGCGCTGATTGAGTACACGCTCAGGAACGTCTTTTCCTTCTGTCATGAGCTCAATTACGGCGAACTTTGCCAGGCTTAACACATCTAGATGAGGTAAAGACTGAGCGATTTGGCGTGCCTGCATTTCCATCGCCTCGTTTTCTACGATGATGAGGCGAACATCGGCATCCTTGAGGATCCATTCCATCTGTTCTAGTGAACTGGTCTCATAAATGGGAACGACGACGAGTCCCGCCTCCCAGCAAGCAAAATCGAGTAGCGTCCACTCGTAACTCGTGTGAGCCATGATGGAGACGCAATCTCCTGGTTGTAGACCACGAGCGATCAGACCCGAAGCCACTTCACGTACTTCGAGACGGAACGCTTGAGCGCTCATATCGCGCCACCGTTTACCCAGGGACGCTTTCTTGGCAATGAGTGCGCCTTTGGGATTATTCCGCACACGTTCAGATAGGGCCCATGGGCCCGTCATTTTGTCATGCATGGGCACAGCAAGTTCAGTAGAGAACTCGCGAGCCTGGGTGGCGTCAGTACGCGGGGGAGGGGGAACCTCTGCGGGAGAAGAGACTTTGTGTGCTGGGCCCGAAGGATGCTCAGTTTGTGCCATATCGTAATTTTGCCTGACAGACAAGACTGAAAAGATAGGCAACTTGTCCAACAAGTCCTTACAGATTGTGGAGGAACCTTACTAAGCCTGAGTGTCTTTTTCCGAGGGACCTGCCTGAACCGACGAGTAAATGTCCTTCACAGCGTCAGCATGGGCTTTCATCACGGCCTGGCGCTTGACCTTCAATGATGGAGTAAGTAGACCGTTAGCCTCAGTGAAATCAGTGGTCAAGATGCGATAGGTGCGAATCGATTCAGCACGAGAAACTGCCTTATTGGTTCGCGCCACGGCGCGATCCAGAGCCGCAAGAACCTCAGGATGAGACGATGCTTCAGCAACGGTCATATCGGGAAGACCATGGTTACGAAGCCACTGAGGAAGCATTTCTGGATCCAAAGTGACCAACGCAGCGATGAACGGTTCACCATCACCAATCACCATGACTTGGCTGACTAAGGGGTGGCCACGTAAACGATCTTCAAGGATGGCAGGGGCAACGTTCTTCCCACCGGCAGTGACGATGAGTTCTTTCTTACGACCCGTAATTTTCAGGTAACCATCGTCATCGATGGTTCCGATATCACCGGTTTTAAACCATCCATCCTCAGTGAATGACTCACGAGTGGCTTCTTCGTTGTTGTGATAACGAGAGAACACGCCAAGGCCGCGGACATAAATCTCACCGTCGTCAGCCACACGAATGGAGTTACCGCACACCGGCGGGCCTACGGTTCCGATCTTGGACAGACGATCTGTGTTCACGCAAGCGGGGCCGATAGTTTCGGTGAGACCGTAGCCTTCAAGAATGCTCAGACCAATACCGCGGTAGAAATGACCGAGACGTTCCCCTAAGGGACCGCCGCCAGAAATAGCGAATTTTGCGCGAGGACCGAGGAGGGCACGAATCTGGCGATAAACGAGACGATTTGCTGTTTTGTGTGCAATGCGGAGAGAACGTGAAGGGCCATCCTGGCTATCTAAGGCGCGGGAGTATTCAATAGCTACCTTGGCAGCCCAACGGAAAGTTTTTAGGCTCATGCCGCTTCCGGCTTTAGCGTCGGCGGCGTTGTAAATCTTTTCAAACACGCGGGGAACTGCCAGAACATACGTAGGAGCAAAACTTTGTAAGTCAGGCAGCAGAGTGCGCGCATCGGGGCAGTGGCCTAGTACGCCGTCGCCTGCTACTGCGAGGAGTTGAAGAAAACGGGCGTACACGTGAGCCAAAGGCAGGAAAAGCAAGAGACGGATTTGTTCACCTGCTAGGACCTCAGGGAGCCAGTCGATACCGTTGGTTGCAAGAGCTGCGGCATTGCGGTGGGTCAGTTCAACCCCCTTGGGCCGCCCTGTGGTTCCTGAGGTGTAGACGATGGAATACACATCATCGGCGCATAATGCCTGAGCACGTTCATGTGCTGCACGTTGACTGACAGTAGTACCGGCTGCGGCAATGCAACTTAAACCATCAGAATCTAGTGCGTAAATGTGTTGGAGAAGAGGAACATTTTTGGCGACCGAATGGGCGATCTGTGCCATGGCGCCGTTCTCCGTGATGATGACACGGACAGCTGAATCGCGAACGATCCATTCGATTTGTTCAGCAGAACTAGTTTCGTAAATGGGGACGCTGATCAGGCCTGCTTGAGCGATGGCCATATCAAGCGCGAACCATTCGTATGACGTGTGGGCCATGATGCCTACACGTGTACCTGGTTCGAGCCCTAGGCCGATGAAACCACAAGCCAGGCGCATGACTTCATCCATAAATGTTTGAGCGCTGACTTTGCTCCAGGTGCGCCCGAGTGAGACTTTTCGTTCGACGATCGTTCCGTGGGGATTACGAGACACGCGCTCAGCAAGCATCCAAGGAACAGTCCACGATGACTGTGGGTTCTTGGTGATCGGGCTGGTGGATACCTGTGCGGATGGATCAAAACTCACCGTTTCATTCTGCCAGGTTTTTCGTTGGAAGGTGGGTCTAAAGAAACGCAGACCTTAACGTTAGATTTTAGAGGAATCCTCAGTAGAAAAAGGATGGAACTTTTGTTGTTGTAAGGAGTTCATCCAACTTAGCCACTCTTCAGCAATTTGTGTTTTTGAGAAATGGGTGGACGCCTGGAATGCTCGTTCTTGTAGTTCTGTCAATAGATTATCATCTGCTAGTAGGTTGGATAATAAGTTTTTGAAGGCTAGTTCGTCATTATTGGGAACAAGAGTGCATGCTCCTAATCCCTCCAAAAGTCTCATGCCGGGAGAAATATTGAAAGCGATGGTTGGAACGCCAAACGTAGAAGCTTCGATAATTGTCATTGGGAGTCCTTCTGTTGATGATGTATTAAGGGACAAAGAAGTGCGTTCTAATATATCTTCGACGTTTTCGGTGAACGGGTATAATTTAACTTGATCCTCAGCATTCAATGTTTTGATTATCCCTAAGATCCTTTCTTTTTCTTGTCCATCACCATAGAGGTGCAGTTCCCATTCGTTGTTCGTGTTACTTTCGGTAAAAAGTTTTATCATTAAATCTAATCGTTTTTCTCCGGATAGTCTGGAGAAAATTGAGATCACTTTTTTATCTCGTTTTGGTAAGGAATTTGGGCGACTGAATCGTGATGGATTAATAAAATATTTAGAATCATTAGAAAAAAAACTTGAGAAATCTTTTGCGTCTTCGTATGTTAAGCACGTGAAGGCGTCAGTATGCCTTTGTGCTCGCCTAAAAACTTCGGGAAGTGACTTGTTGCGGTAAAGGACCTTAAATTCTGAATGGTGTTGCAATATTGAGACTGCCGGAAGTTTGGATGGGTCGATCCCATTTTCTAAGAATTCAATTACGGGAGTGTTGGTGGTGAATATTAGTGCGGAGTTTTTTTCGATGTTATTTGCAAAATGGTTTACTTTTTTTCTAAATTTTGACTTTGCGGTCTTTTTCTTAATGAAATTTAAAGGAAGACTTATTTTGCTGCTTGTTGTCTTGATTGGGTAGCGCAGTAGAGTTTCGTGTTTTGAAAATGTAGTTGTTGGGATAACTGCTTGTCGCGTTCCTGGGTATAGGGAAACGTGTTCGACGTCGATGCCTATGTTTGCGAAGCCCTGGGACAGTGTTTCGACAGCCGTTGATCCTCCGCTAAATTCAGGGATTCTCAAGGCGATGAAATAAACTTTTTGGATTGTCATAATTGTTATCTTCGTAGATCATTGGGGGCAAACCCAATGATACAACGAAGGTTTTAGTTCAGGCGGGAGTGGCTGTCGTACGGTGCATGTCCTCAAATGTTGTTGCGGTTATTTATATGTCACAAAAGTGTCACAATAAGCCATAGGCGTCGTGAGGTATGACACTATAGATGAGTCACAGTCGACGCGCGTCGACAACTGATTTTCATCCACCGCTCTCAACGGTCAGTTGATGAAAAACAGCCCGTGCCCGAACCGAACCGCCCCACGAGGGACTCTTCGCGCCGAGTACGCCTAGCGCACAGTCATGTTTCAAGGAGGAAACTTTCATGGCCACATCATTACCTCGCCGCCGCTTTATACAAGCCAGCGCAGCAACCGCGTTGTTGGCGACTTTAGCCGCCTGTGGTGGATCTAAAGACCACTCTAGTGACGCTCCCGCTTCCCCCCAATCTGCTGAATTTGAGGGAACCGGTCCTATCACCTGGGTTCAGGGGAAAGACTTCTCCGGCGGCAAGGTCCAGGCACGCCTCGATGAGTGGAACAAGGAAAACCCCGGTGAAGAAGTTACTCTCATCGAACTCTCCTCTGAAGCTGACCAACAGCGTCAGTCCTTAGTGAATAACGCGCAGACTAACTCTGACGCATACGACGTTATTAGCTTGGATAACGTGTGGGTTGCTGAATTCGCAGCCAACCAGTGGGTAATGCCTCTTCCTGCCGAGGAGTTGAAGAACAATGACATCATTGATGCCGTTTACAACACTGGCGTGTACCGTGACGTGCTTTACGGTATGCCTTTCGCTACAGACGCACCCATGATGTATTACCGCAAGGATTTGCTGGAGCAGGCCGGTGTCAAGGTTCCCACTACCTGGGATGAAGTCAAGACCGCTATTGATGCAGTTCGTAAACTTCCCGGACACGAAAACATTGGTGGATTCGGCGGCCAATGGGCAAAATATGAAGGTTTGACCTGCAACATCTCTGAATTCATTCACACATGCGGTGGTGGCTTCTACAACGATAAGGGTGACGTCATCATCAACTCTCCTGAATCCATCAAGGGCCTGCAAACAGCCATGGATGGATTTAAAGACGGCATCATTCCTCAGGCCGCATTGGAATGGAAAGAAGAAGACGGACGTAATGCTTTCGAATCGGACCAACTTCTTTTCTATCGTCAATGGCCATACGAATACGGTTCAGATCTTGAAGCCCTAGGCGTGGAAAAATTCGGTGTGGCTCCATTACCGTCGATCAACGGCAATGCCTATGTCCCCACCCTCGGAGGACATAACTGCGCCATTTCCAAGGATTGCAAGAACAAAGCCACGGCATTGAAGTTTATTCAATGGTGGACAAGCAAAGAATCTGAAGAATACGCATTGAAAGAGCAAAGTCTTGCTCCAATTCTCGGGGAACTGTACACCGAAGAAGAAAATGTTCAACAGTTCCCTTATCTGCCGGTACTTAAAGATTCATTGGATGATGCGAAGGGACGCCCCCGTGTAGTCAATTACGGTGACGTCACTGCCGCTATTCAGGATGCTATCTACCCAGCAATCAAGGGTGAGACCACCGCTGAAGAAGCAATCAAGGATCTCGAATCCAAACTGAAGGCCGTTAGCGCCTGATTACGTGCATCAGAACAACGTCATGGTGGGTCGTAGGAGGCCTACGATCCACCATGACTTAGTTCGTTGCGTCCAAATTTCACCATAAAACCCAAGGAACCTCATGAGTACAATGACGTCCTCACCCCTGGTTCGACGGGGACGGTCCAAGAGTGCGAAGGCTCAAAGTCGACTCGCCGCACTCCTCGTAGCACCCACCATCCTCGTGCTTAGCATCGTCATCATTGTCCCCGTCTTCCAATCCCTTAATCAGTCCCTCTACGGCAAAGCAGGACTGGACCCCAAGACTGGCTTCGTTTCCAAAACAGAACCATTCGTTGGACTTTCTAACTACACTGACATTTTCACTTCCTCAGGTGACCGCTTTTGGACAGCTTTCTACAACACCACCCTATTTGGTGTTGTCACTGTTGCCCTCGAAACCATCCTCGGTGTATCCATGGCGCTGATCATGCATAAAGCCATGAAGGGACGCGGGGTGGTTCGCGCAGCCATCCTCGTTCCCTGGGCGATTCCCACTGCGGTATCTGCGATCTTGTGGGGCTGGATCTTCAACCAGAACGGTGTAGCCAATGCCATCCTCGGCCAGCACATCATGTGGGCCTCAGGCGACTGGTCAGCAAAGTGGGCCATCATCATCGCCGACGTCTGGAAAACTGCACCGTATATTGGTCTTCTTACCCTTGCAGGCCTCCAAGTCATCCCTGATGAGGTCTACGAAGCAGCGAAAATTGACGGCGCCAACGCCTGGAAACGCTTCGTGTCCATCACGCTTCCTTTGGTTAAACCAGCCCTTGTGGTGGCAGTACTTTTCCGCATGCTCGATGCCATGCGAATGTTCGACCTGCCCTACATTTTGATTGGCCCGCGCAAGGGCAGCGTCGAAACCCTCTCCATGCTCGTCCAAGACGAAGCATCCAACCTCCGCTACGGAAGTGCTGCAGCCTACGCCCTCATCCTCTTCCTCTACGTCTTCATCATCGCCGTTGCCTTCGTCAAGATCCTCGGCGCAGACCTCGTGGGAGATTCACGCAAGGGAATCAAGAAGGGACACAAACTCCCACTCAGCGCTTTCTTCAAGCGCTCAAAACCCGCTGGAGCCGTTGCTCACGATGACCAGAGCACCGAGAAGGAAAGGGGCCGTTCATGAGTGCCGCAACTGTAAGCGCCGAAACTTACACAGTTCACCAAAAGAATGACTGGAAAGCCAAAATCTTCCCCAGCATCGGCATTGGACTTATTGTCATCTACTGTCTGGCCCCCTTCTACTGGATGGTTGTCTCATCCTTGCGTCCAGACTCAGAAATCTTCGATAACTCCTGGTGGCCAGCAAACCCCACCTTCGACAACTATGCTGCAGTCTTCTCAGCAAAAAACAACTTCGCCCACGGCTTGCTCAACTCCACTATCGTCTCCGTTGCCGTGACGATCATCGCCCTGCTTGTTGCCACCTTTGCCTCCTACGCACTGGCACGCCTGGAGTTCCGTGGCAAGACCCTCCTGTTGTTCCTCGTCATCGCCACCTCGATGTTCCCGCTCGTGGCCATCATCGTGCCGCTGCTGAAAAACTTCTCTGAGTGGGGCTGGATTAACACCTACCAGGCCATGATCATCCCCGATTTGTCTTTCTCCTTACCTCTGGCGGTATGGAATCTGACGAGTTTCTTCCGTCAAATGCCTCAAGAACTTGAGCAGGCAGCGATGGTGGATGGCTGCACACCCGCACAGGCATTCCGCAAGGTCATCCTGCCTATCGCTGCTCCCGGCATTTTCACCACCGCCATCATCATCTTCATCGGTGCATGGAACGAATTCCTTGTGGCCGTGACAATGATTAATGACCCAACAATGCAGCCGGCCACCGTGCTACTCAGTAAGTTCACCGGCGCTAGTCAGTTCAACACCCCATTCGGTTCTCAGATGGCCGCTGGTGTGGTGATGACTATTCCGCTGGTCATCATGGTGCTCCTCTTCCAACGTCGTATCGTTGCTGGCCTAGCCGCAGGTGGTGTGAAATGACTGTCACTCAACCGCCCCTATCACACCCCGATGCATGGTGGCGTGATGCCGTGTTCTATCAGATCTATCCCCGCTCGTTTGCTGACGCTAACGGCGATGGCATGGGAGATCTCTCAGGCATCATCGACAAAGTTCCGTATCTCGAGTCACTAGGTATCGACGCCGTATGGCTATCTCCTTTCTATCCTTCACCGGGAGTCGATGCGGGCTACGACGTAGCTAACTATTTCGATATCGCCCCAGAATTTGGCACCCTCGACCAGGCCGACCAACTCATTGCTGCCCTCCATCAGGCAGGAATCAAGGTGGTGATCGATCTGGTACCTAACCACACCTCATCGGAGCATGAATGGTTCCGCCAGGCTTTGGAAGCTGGCCCCGGATCGCCAGAGAGGGAGCGCTACCACTTCCGCTACAGCGACGATGGAATGCCCAATAACTGGGGCAGTCTTTTCGGAGGTTCAGCGTGGGCGAGCGTGCACGAACTGACCGGTAAGGAAGAAGACCGCCACTGGTATTACCTGCACCTCTTTGCTCCCGAACAACCGGACGTAAACTGGGACCACCCTGACGTTCATGAGCACTTCGAACAATTTCTCCGTTTCTGGTGCGTTCGAGGAATTGACGGGTTTCGTGTTGACGTCGCTCATGCCTTGGTTAAGGCCCCTGGATTGCCTGATGACGACGTGGGCCCCGACCGCTGGCAGGTACTCGACCCGGATGAAGAAGTCGAGAAGCAACCTGACAGTGGCCCAGCATTCAACCAGCCCGGTGTGCATGAGATTTATCGCCACTGGCGCGCGGTGCTCAATGACTACGGTGAGGACAAACTTCTCGTGGCCGAAGCCTGGGTGGAGCCTGCCAGTGAATTGGCGAACTACGTGCGCTCTGACGAAATGAGCCAAGCATTCAATTTTCCCTTCCTTAAAGCAGGATGGGACGCCCAGGCCATGCGGCACGTCATAGATGAAACCATGGAAGCCAACGCTGCCGTAGGAGCTCCCACCACCTGGGTACTGTCCAACCATGATGTGGTACGCCATGCAACTCGATTCGGCTACCCATGTGGCACGGACATCGAACGCGGAATCGGCCCAGACGATCCGCAACCCGATGAGGAACTGGGCCTGCGGCGAGCAAGGGCAGCGACACTGTTTATGCTTGCCCTGCCCGGCAGCGTCTACCTCTACCAGGGTGAAGAACTCGGGCTTCCTGAGCACACCACTGTTCCGCCTGAGGCCCGTCAGGATCCCAGTTGGTTCCGAACGGACGGTGTGGTGCGTGGCCGCGACGGCTGTCGTATTCCGCTGCCGTGGAGTGCACAGGGACCGGCCTACGGATTCAATGAGACCGGGCAGAGTTGGCTGCCGCAACCGGCTGATTGGGGGCGCTTTGCTCCCGAGCAGCAGGACGATTCAGCGTCCACTCTGTTGATGTATCGTGCAGCGCTCGCCTTGCGTGCGCGCCTGAGCCTTGGACGAGGAGAACTGCAGTGGGTGGAGGCGCCCGACGGAGTCCTCGCATTCGACAATGGCGAGCACCGCATTATTCTCAACGTCACTGATGAGGAACAGAGCATCCCCGCCACTGGCTCGGTCATTATGACCTCATGGGCTGGAGTCGTCTCAGATCAGGATGCTGACCCGTGCCGCTGGGATACGGACACCGTGACCGTTCCCGCCAACGGGTGCGTGTGGATCGAGAAATAGCACCATGGTTCCCGTGACACGAGCACAAGTCGCCCGTGAAGCCGGTGTGTCACCATCAACTGTCACTTATGTGCTCACCGGTGCACGCTCCACATCCCTGGAGACTCGTCAACGTGTCCTCGATGTGGTTGAACGCTTGGGGTATAAGCCGAATGCCGCCGCGGGAACCCTCGCGGCGCGCTCGGTGCGTACTGTGGGAGTCCTTTTCCGTTACTACCGTTCTGCCATTGACATGAACGATCTGGCTTATGTCAACGGTGTTCGTCGCAGTGTGGAAACTCGGCACATGAGCGTGGTTTTACCTGTGCCGGACCCATTGGACACGGATGAGTGGTTGCGGACGCTCGTGCGCTCGCGAGGCATTGATACGGCCATCCTCATGGACGTGACCACTGATGACGAGCGTGAGGCCATTCTTCTTGATGAAGAAGTACCGACCGTTTTAATTGGTACCTCAGGGCGTTTGGGTGGCGCTCCAGGTGTGGATGCAGATTTCTCTGCCATGGCACTGGACGGAATGAAGCACCTTGCACGCTTGGGACATAGGCGAGTCATTGCGGTGATGCGTGATGTGGAATGCGATGAAGTCCATGCCCACCATGCTCAGTTCGATGCCGTAAAAGACGCAGCACGTGCGTGCGGACTTGACCTTATTGTCCGTGCTGTCGCCGATTCTCCGCGCCAGGCTGTGGGAGTCGTTGAGAAGGGTGGTCTTATTGAGGGTGCAACGGCAATTGTCACCAATACGCCAGTAGCTATCAGTGGCGTTGCTTGTGCTGCTGCCGCAAGAGGCCTGAGCATCCCCAATGATTTCTCTATGATTTCTCTGGGGGTTTCTGAGGCATTCGGCCTTGACCCGGCACTTCGCGTTACTGAATACAGCGTGGATCGCAGTGCCATGGGCCACGCAGCAGGCGAAGTTCTTCTAGCAATGGTGCGAGGCGAACCTTATGAGCATCACACCGTGCGCCCAGCTCTTCTTCATTCCGACTATTCCACTGCTATCCCGCCTAGGCGCTAATTAGAAAGGCAGGCACAGCCGTGAGCAAAAACGGTGGGGGGCCTCCGCGAATGCGGAGGCCCCCCACCGAGTTGTTATGACCCAGCCATTACTTACTTCTTGGCGGGGGCTTCACCGAGCTCGGAGGAAACCACGCGCACGGGGCCGGATTCTTCATCGCGGCGCTCGGCAATAGCGACCTTGAACTCATGAGTGATCTTGGCGGCCTGGATAAGGTCAGCGCGTACGCGCTCAATCAAGGAAGCAACTGCTTCATCGACCTCAACGGAGACGTTAATCAGCGGGGTGCGCTGGCTCGTCTTAGCCTCGGATTTAATCTTGCGCAACACGGTTAGCGCCGCGCCGGCGATGCTCACCAGGTCATGCTCGCTATCGCAATCCTCAATGGCAAGATCCTTACGCAACTCCTCAGCATTGGGCCAAGGAGCACGGTGAACACTGCCAGTACGGTACCAACTCCATACCTCTTCAGTGACGAAGGGGAGGAAAGGAGCAAACAGACGGACGAAGGTGTCCACAGCAATGGCCAATGCGGTACGGGCGGAGCGAACTCCAGCCTCATCCTGGGTACCATCAGAATTGGTAGCACGGTCCTTGACCAGTTCGATGTAGTCATCGCAGAAAGTCCAGAACAGAGACTCAGTCATCTCCAGGGCGCGAGCGTGCTCGTAACGCTCGAATGCTGCCGTAGCGCCTTCAACAACCTTGGCAAGCTGAGCCAGCATCGCTTTATCCACGTCCACGGTTACGTCAGACACAGTGAGGTTCGGTGCCGGTGCAGCAGCCTTGGTGGCTTCATCAGCATCCCAGGGGATACCCATGGACAGGGCGAACTTGGATGCGTTAAGGACCTTGATGGCAAGGCGACGGCCGATCTTGATTTGGCTTTCTTCGAAAGCGGGGTCAAGACCAAGACGAGCAGATGCTGCCCAGTAGCGCACAGCGTCGGAACCGTACTTGTCCAGCAGGCCCTGCGGTGTGACCACGTTGCCCTTGGACTTGCTCATCTTCTTGTGGTCCTTGTCTAGGATCCAACCGGAGATGCCAGCGTTCTTCCAAGGCAGCGCGCCGAATTCGAGGTTGGCGCGAACCACAGAACTAAATAGCCAGGTGCGGATGATGTCCTGGCCCTGGGGACGTAGGTCCATGGGGTAGACGCGGTTGAACAGATCTTCATCATGCAGCCAGCCACTGACGAGCTGAGGGGACAAGGAGGAAGTGGCCCACGTGTCCATAATGTCGAGTTCACCCACGAATCCGCCGGCCTGGCCACGCTGTTCTTCGGTGTAACCCTCAGGGACATCGGAGGAAGGATCGACAGGAAGAATGTCTTCACTGGGGGTGATGACCTGGTTGTAGTCCACTTCTCCGTTGGCGTCCACGGCATACCACAGTGGGAAAGGAACGCCGAAGAAGCGCTGACGGGAAATGAGCCAGTCATTGTTCAGACCCTTGACCCAGTTGTCATAGCGCACGCGCATGAAATCGGGGTGGAAGGATAGTTCCTGACCACGTTCAAGTAGTTCGCTGCGCAGATCCTTACCAGATGCGGGGTTTGTCCATTCCTTGCCGCCGTTGCGCACATACCACTGGCGGGAGGTGACGATTTCGAGGGGTTTATCGCCCTTTTCGAAGAAGTTGGTCTGGCGGATAGTCTTGGTGGGCTCGCCGCGCAGGTCGCCGGTTTCTTTCAGCGCCTCAACGAGTGCTTCGCGGGCAGAGAAGGCGGTCTTGCCTGCCATGGCTTCGTACATATCGACGCCGCGGGCATCAGTAATCCACTCAGGTGTCTCGGTCTCTAGACGGCCGTCCTTACGAATGATGGCGCGCAGCGGAAGATCCAGGTCACGCCACCAGTCGATATCCGTGGTGTCACCGAAGGTACAGCACATGGCGATACCCGCGCCTTTGTCCTTTTCGGCGGCGGGATGTGCTAAGACGGGCACCTCTACGCCGAAGATGGGGGAGGCCACGGTGGTGCCGAACAGGGGCTGGTAGCGTTCGTCATCGGGGTGAGCAATGAGTGCCACGCAGGCAGGCAGGAGTTCGGGACGAGTAGTCTCGATACAGACCTGTGCGCCGTTTTCGATGGGGGCGCCGGCGGCTTCAGCCTTGGCGGCAGCCTGCTTATCGGTCATGGTAAAGGCGAGGCGGTGGTAGAAGCCGGGGTATTCGCGACTTTCTAATTCAGCCTGGGCCACAGCGGTCTGGAAGGTAACATCCCACAGGCCGGGTGCCTGAGCCTGGTAGGCCTCACCGCGCTCGAGGTTACGCAAGAAAGCAGCCTGAGCGACCTTGCGTGCCTGAGTGCCGATGGTCTGGTAGGTGCGTGACCAATCAACAGATAGGCCGAGGTGGCGCCACAGGGCTTCGAATTGGCGTTCATCGTCAACGGTCAGGCGTTCGCACAGTTCCACGAAGTTCTGGCGGGAGATGGGCTTTTGGTCGCGTGCCTTGATGGACTTGCCATCGCCACCCTCGTGTGGGGGAACGAAGTCAGGGTCGTAAGGCAGGGTGGGGTCACAGCGCACGCCGAAGTAGTTCTGCACGCGACGCTCGGTGGGCAGGCCATTGTCATCCCAACCCATCGGGTAGAAGACGGATTTGCCGCGCATACGCTGGAAACGGGCGACGGTATCAGTATGGGTGTAGCTGAACACGTGGCCGACGTGCAGTGACCCGGAGACCGTGGGGGGAGGAGTGTCAATGGAGAAGACATCGTCACGATCGGCACTGCGATCGAATGCGTAAATCTGTTCCTCGTCCCATCGCTGGGTCCAGGTGGCTTCAAGTCCGTCAGCACTGACTTTCTCCGGAACGTGGGGAGTATGGGTGGTGCTGTCGATGAAGCGCTCACTGGCGGCATTAGTGTTGTGTTCAGGCATGGGGTGATTCTTTCATGACTACCTTGAATTGGTCACGGTGCTACGGTGACTTCATAGCGTAACGTGGCCGACGTCGCATAGTTACCTGTCAGGACTCAGGTCCTGTCATGTGGCGCTCGCCACCGATAGACTAGTTGGTACACCCGTACCACAATGGGGTGGTAGGGGTGGCAGGCACTCGCGGTACGAATCAAGGAGGCGTACACGCATGGATGAACATGCCAGCACAGTTGATAATGAGCGCACTAGCACAGGGCGCCACCTGGACTACCAGGCACGTATTCGTGAACTGACCGAACATGCTGGAGTGCTGACTCGCAAGAACACACACCTGGCCAGTGCGTTGCGTGCTGCCCGTCAAGAAATCGTCTCCCTCCACGATGATCTTGAGGCTCTCCAAGCGCCGCCACTGTCCCATGCCACAGTCCTTGACGTGCAAGTGACCGAACGTACTGCTGACGTGTCTATCGCTGGACGTAAACACCGGGTAAGCGTTGGTCCAGGTGTAGTAACCAGTACGCTGCGCCCCGGACAGGTGGTTGGTCTCAATGAGCGAATGGCATTGGTGCGCCTTATTGAGGGGCCTCGCCACGGCGATATTGTCACGGTCAAAGAAACATACGCTGACCACACCGTCTTAGTCATCGCTCGTCATGACGAAGAACAACTCCTTACCCTGAGCGATGATCTGCGGACGAACCCACCACGCGTAGGCGAAGCGCTCGTGGCTGATTTATCCACCAAAGTCGCCGTGCGGACCGTTGTCCGCGCAGAAATCGAAGAACTTACCCTCGCAACGATCCCCGATGTCACTTACGAGGATATCGGTGGCCTTGGTGAACAAATTGAGGCGATTCGCGACGCTGTGGAACTACCTTTTACGCATCCTGACCTTTACCGAGAACATCACCTCACGCCCCCACGAGGCGTTCTCCTTTACGGTCCACCCGGATGTGGAAAGACCCTCATCGCCAAAGCAGTGGCTGCATCCTTGGGGGAACACGATGGTGCTCACGGCTCCTACTTCCTCAATATCAAAGGACCTCAGTTACTCGATAAATATGTGGGTGAAACAGAACGCCGCATTCGCTTAATTTTTGAACGCGCCCGCTCCAAAGCGGCTAGTGGTGCAGTGGTCGTGATCTTTTTCGACGAGATGGACTCCCTATTCCGTACTCGTGGTTCTGGTAAGTCTTCTGACGTGGAAACCACTGTGGTTCCTCAACTACTTGCTGAAATTGATGGTGTCGATGAACTCGATAACGTCGTCATCATTGGTGCGACCAACCGGGAAGACATGATTGATCCGGCCATCATGCGTCCCGGCCGCTTGGACGTAAAAATTCATGTATCGCGCCCTGACCGTGCGGGTGCTGAACAAATAATGGGCACCTACCTTACCCCTGAGCTTCCCCTTGATGAGGAACTCGTGGCTCAGACAGGCTCGCCTTTTGGAGCAGCGCAGGCTCTGATTACTCATGCGTGTGACTTGCTGTATTCGCGTGCTCCCGAGATGGCAGTGATGGAAGTGACCTATACCGACGGGTCCACCGGTGTGCTCTATGTTGCCGATTTGATGAGCGGTGCCATCATCGCCAATATTGTCGACCGTGCAAAGAAATCAGCTGTGAAAGATTTTGTTGCCACCGGCCGTAAAGGCCTTCGCCTACACCACATGGACAACGCTGTATGGTCTGAAATTGAAGAAAGCGAAGCCACACGCACCACTGTGCATCCTGATGATTGGGCTCGCGTCAGTGGAACGAAAGGGACAGGGACGGGGCTAGGAATTGTGAGTACCCGGCCGCTTCACCCAACGCGGCCCACAAGCCTGAGCAGGGATGAAGCGATAGGAGAGGAAATCCAAGATGTCTCAACTCATCCTCGTGCCAAAACGTCAAAGATACTGGCCAGTCATGATGAGGCACATGATGAAAGCACTATCGATGTGAGCCTACGAGGACGTGATGACGATGTTCTCTAACGTCCACGATGTGCCCATTATCCTTGGCACAGAGAATGAATACGGCATCATCGGTGCGCAACCCATCGACATCACCCACGCTGCCTTGAAGGCAAGCGGCGCTAGCATTGACGGGCATGACGGCGTTGCCGTGCGCTGGGATTACTCCAGCGAATTACCTCTCAGGGATGCTCGTGGATTCACATTATCTCGTGACCAGGCCCACCCCTCCATGCTGACAGATGTTGAGGGTATGGATACCCCCGCCGGTCCCGTTCCTGGACGCACCGACGATGAAGAGCAGGTATCGCATCACCCTGAAATACATCATGAATTAAGCGTGCGACTAACCCACAGTGAAGAACAATTTCAACGTGGAAGCGCAAGTGCTATGGCAAATGGGGCACGCCTGTACGTCGACCACGGCCACCCCGAATATGCCACTCCAGAATGTTCAAGCCCCGCACAAGCCGTCCTTTATGACCGGGTGGGGGACCAACTCATGGGCCAGGCTCTTTCTTATCTTGCGATGGTCAACGGAACAGCGGACGACGAATACGACTCTGTCAACACAAACGCCGCTTCATCTTCGCCCCTTAGTGAAGCCAGGAAGGACACCGGCACGACGTCAGCCCCCCATCATGCTTCCAGGAAGCCAACTGCCAGGCTGTTCAAAAACAACGTTGATGGCAAAGGGGCTAGTTACGGAACACACGAGAACTATCTTGTCACTCGGGACGTATCATTTAACCACCTAGCGGAGGCGCTCATCCCATTCTTCGTCACCCGTCCCATCCTTGTGGGAGCAGGGCGCTGGGGAGTGGGGCAAATCAGTGAACACCAGTCTTTCCAAATTTCTCAGCGTGCCGACTACATCGAACAAGTGATGAGCCTAGGTACTACAGTTAATCGTCCCATTATCAACACTCGCGATGAGCCGCATACGGACCCCTCCAACTGGCGTCGTCTTCACGTCATTGTGGGAGATGCGAACGCATTCGATTCCATCACATGGTTACGCCTCGGTATGACTGCTCTGGTACTGACCGTCATCTCTACCGGGAAAGACAAACAGTTTACTTCGTGTGCGCTCGCGGACCCTGTGGATGCTTCTCACCGCGTCTCTCACGACCTCACCATTGCGCAGCCTCTTGATCTGGCAGACGGGCGCACTGCAACCGCCATCGACATCCAACGACATTACCTCCATGCAGTGGCAGAAGCATGGGGCGTTGAACTCGTCTCTGAAAATCCGAGTTCTTCTGGCCCTCATCACGTGCCTACTGCGATAGAACTGCCTGACCTAGAACGTTTTGCATTAGGAACCACGGCAACGTGGCATGAGGAAGCCATCGCACTGATCCATTTCTGGGATCAGTCACTAATGGCCCTCCAGGAACGCGCTTACGCCATTGCCCAAGGCGCTCATTCCATGAGTGCCGATCTTCCCGGGGGTCACCTTGAATGGGTTGCACGGGCTGCAATCATTAACGGAGCTCGAAGCCGTAGGGCCGCAAGCCCCTCGCAAGCCGATGCGGTAGCCGGCATGGTTGACCTGCTTTGGTCAGAACTCGGGAAAGAACAAGGGCTCGCCGCTAAGACTCCCCAAGGACAAGCTAACCACACTCTCTGGTCTCCTCACCTCCTGGCAGACGCCCAAGCCCGCCCACCACAGACCACCAGAGCATTCCTTCGGGGCTACCTTATCGACCATTTCCGGGACAATGTGGTGGCCGCAGGATGGCACAGCATCATCCTTGAAGTCTTCGACGCCCATCATTGGAGACTGCCACTTACCGACGTCCAATCCTACGGACGTGACCGCGTAGCTGAACTTCTCAACCCCAACAGCATCCAAGACACCATGGAAGCACTCACTGGAGTGCGGCCACCGGACCCTGGAACAGTTGAGCCATCACTAGAAGGGCAAGAACCTGACCGCGAGCTTCATCCTTTCTCACCCAGTGCCATCGCTCACCCACCGGTACATCGAAGCGCAGGAGGTGGGCCTATTGCTCCATACGACAATGAGCAATAGCGCCGTTAGCACGGTACTGACTACTAGTTACCCCCGCAACATGGCTAATCATGGCGAACCATCGCAACACAGCCACTATCGACAACAACAGGAGAATACTCATGAGTGAATTCACCCAGCCTCAACACTCCCATCACGACGACGGCGCCCCAGAAACCCCAGACGTCGACATGCCTGCGGTTACCACACAATCCCAGGGACTCGACAGCGTTCTGGACATGATCGATGATGTGCTGGCCGTTGACGCCCAAGAATTTGTTCGCGGTTTCGTCCAAAAGGGCGGCGAGTAAGACCTATCGGACCACCAATGACGCCGCACTCCTGCCTACAGCCCTCCTCACCTCCCCGACGCGTCGTGGGAGTTGAAACTGAGTTTGCCCTCCGCGTGCCAGGACACGACAGTGAGGATGATGTGGAAAGGGCAGCGCGGCGTCTTTTTCGCTTTAAACCCGCTGGATACCGAGGAGATAATCTTTTTCTATCTAACGGTGGCCGTCTCTACCTCGATGTGGGAGCTCACCCCGAATACGCGACTGCTGAATGTGGAACAGTCAAAGAACTCCTTGCCAACGACCGGGCAGGGCGAGCCATCGTCGCAGAGATGGCTAAACGCCTCCATGAACATGACCCCAGCACGGACATACACCTCATTGCCAACAACGTCGATAGTATCGGGCACACCTATGGGTGCCACGAAAGTTATTCCTTCTCCCGGGCCATATCACCTGAGAAATACATTCCTATCCTTGCCACATTCTTAGCAGTACGACCTCTCTTAACGGCAAGCGGAGCAGTGCGAGAAACTGACACCACACTTGCCACCCATCAGGGAACTGGCTGGAACGAGAAACACTCTCAACAGACTAGTGAACACGACGAATCAGCGCACTGGTGCTTATCTGCCCGATCAAGCCACCTCCATCACGTCACCAGTGCCGATACCACCGGTGCACGAGCACTCGTCAACACACGCGACGAACCCCACGGGGATGCAGCGACGATACGCCGTGTTCACATGACAAGTGCAGACACCACCATGAGCCCGGCAACATTGGCGCTGCGCACAGGACTGACCCTTCTCCTTCTTGACGCCATTGAAGACGGTGAAGAATTCAGTGACCTCATTGTCGATAAACCTCTTGACCTGCTCCACGCGGTGGCCGCCTCCACATGGGGGACAGAAGAATCTCTCACCATCATGGAGGCCTTCCTCAACCGCCTCACCCCACGAGTCAACACTGGGCGAGCCCCCTATCTTGACGGCCTCGAATGGGTGATTACAGATCTTGCTCCACGAGTGATCACAGCATTGGCCACCCACTCGATTAGCGGAATTGACACAGAAATCGATTGGGCAATCAAACGTCGCATCATGATCGAACATCACTTACGCCATCGCACAATGGCCAGCGAACAGCGCGCTATGCTGCGCTCGCGGATCGACGTGGCCTATCACGATGAACACCCACGTAGTGGCCTATTTGCTGCCCTCGAACGTCACGGACAAATACGTTCACTCGTAACGAGTGATGAGGTGGATCAAGCCCGTACCGAACCACCGCAAACCCGTGCTGCTATTCGTGGAGCATTCGTGAGCGCATGCATCGAACGTGGCGCAGATTTCGCTGTGTCCTGGGAATCTATTCGCCTAGACTCACCACCCACCTCGCCGGTTGATTTACCTGATCCATGCTGTTCATCTGTTGAGAAGGCAACAAAACTCATCAACATCGTGAAGGCGCTCAGCGACGATGAAACACACTGGATCGATGACGTGGGCAAAGGCGGGTTAGGGGCGCCAGGCTGATCGGCGCGAGATACTCAAGAAAATGGACCTTACGCCACAAAGGCGTTACTGACCCAGTTCCTGATCGCGGCGCATTGTTGCACGAGCACCATGAATGACTGCAGTGGAGAAATTCGATTCTTCCATTGCCACAAGACCAGCAATCGTTGTGCCCCCAGGTGAGCACACGGCGTCGGTAGCAGCAGCGGGGGTACAACGTAGTGAAGGTAACGGCACACCCTCATCGGACTCCTGTAAAGACAATGCACTGCCCACCACGGCTTGAGTCACGATTCTGGTGGCCATCTCTTTAGAGAATCCGCCGAGCACGCCCGCAGTGGACAACGCCTCAATAAAACGGAAAACAAAGGCTGGAGAGGAGCCTGCTAGCGCAATAAAAGTGCTCATGGACGATTCAGGGATCGCTACGGTGGAGCCGACGGCTCCCATGATGAGGTGAGTGAGCGCGGTGTCATTGTCAGTGGCACTCCGGCCAGGGCATACAGCCGTGACCGAAGCGCGCACGGCGGCAGCCATATTAGGCATTGTTCGAACGACGTGAGCCGAGGGGAATAACTCTTCAAGATGCTTGGAAGTTAGCCCAGCGGCAATGGAAATGATGAGCGGTTTATCGGCACGGGAGGGCCAGTTTTTGGCAATCTCAGGAACGATATGAGGTTTAATTCCTAATATGATGACATCGCAGGTGGCGGCCACGACGTCATTCGTTGAGGCATGAGCGCCGATTTCATCAGCTAGACGCTGACTTGAGGATCCCGAAGCGCTGGATATGTAGAGAGAACTGGCAGGGACGACTTGTGACGTTACCAAGCCCCGCACAATGGCTCCGGCCATATTGCCACAACCAATGACACCGAGTTTTCTTGTGCTGCCCCACTGAATGTCCTGACTCATAGCACCACTGTAACGGGACAGATGAGCATGCGGTAGGCAAAGCGCTACCCTAGGCGCCATGACTCTTGCGCAGCTACCAGTCGTCATTGCCCGACCCATCGTGGTGATTGGTGGTGCTCTTGGAGAAATCAGTGTCCACGTTCCTGACATTCCATCCCGTGGTTCGCATGTCTGGGCTTCTCCTGCGGGGGATGATGCCTACACATTGGGTGGCAGCGCCTTTAACGTAGTGCGTCATGTGGCTTCTCAACTGAGCGCTGACCAAGTCCACGACATGGTGACGCCTGCGATTACGGTAGGACTCGGGCCGTGGGGGCAGCGAATCGATGCTGAATTACGCAGTTACGCTATGGCTTCACCTTTACCTGCGAGCACCGCCGATAACGGGTGGTGCCTGACCCTGATTACTCCTGATAAGGAACGCACCTTCGTGACAATGACAGGGTGCGAGATTCACTGGGACCAGACGGTTCTTGAACGTCTGGAGATTCCACGGGGTGCAGTGGTTTATGTATCAGGTTTCCAGCTGCTTGCACCCGGTCAAGCACTCATGCGGTGGAGTAGTCAACTACCTGCCGATGTCACGCTTGTAGTGGACCCTGGCGCTGTGGCCCAGCGTCTTGTCGATCATGGGGAGTGGGAGGAACTTGGTCAGCGTATTGATGTGCTTACCTGTAATGAGCCGGAGGAGGACCTTATTGTGAGTTCTCTTCATGCGGGCGACTGCACGGGATTGGTTGACCGTTACGGATTCACGGTTGTTCGACGCCGCGGGGGAGAAGGGGCTTCTGTGCTGTCACCTACCAGTAACTTCGGTGCCGACGCATGTTCTAATGTATTTTCCGTACATGTGTCAGCGCCTGCTGTGGACGTTGTGGACACTACCGGTGCGGGGGATGCCCATAGTGCAGCGCTTCTCGTGGGACTAGCAGCAATGACGGGCAGGCAGCATGCAGTATGCGGCGGTGAATGTGGGGCGACGTGGGAGCAGATTCTTCAGAAGGCAAACGGCTATGCAGCAGATGTTGTTACGCGAATTGGCCCAATGTAGAAGTTGGCACCGACGGTGAGCGAATGGTGGAACAGAAATCGCATGTGAAAAACAGAAAAAGTACTCCTAGTTGCGATAATGCTAGGTGGACAACGTGGTATTTAGGTGAGGACATCGCGTAGGAGAATAGAGGTTTCGGAACGGTAGACGCCTTCGATCTCACGCATGCGACTAAGTATGTAGTCGACTTCAGCGAGCGTGCGTACGGATAATTCAGCGACCAAGTCCCATTCACCGTTCGTGGCGAACATGCGCGTGATTTCGGGATGGCGGCGCAAGGCTCGAATGGCGCCGTTGATATTGGGTCCTTCGATGGCTAACTGGCAGATGGCGTGGATGGCTTCAGGATCCGCATCGTCAGAGACTCGGATCGTGAACCCTTGAATAATGCCCTCGTCTTCTAAACGTTCCATGCGGTGATTAATCGTTGCGCGGGTGACTCCTAGACGACGAGCAAGTTCCGCAACGGGGGCTCGCCCATCCACGCGGAGGGCTGCAATGAGGTCGCGATCTAACGAATCCATATCAGGCATAGCAAAATGCTAGTTTGTACCAGGCATTTAGTATAGTTTGATACCAAAATCGTACCGTTTGCTAATTGAATTCGTGCAGGTAAATCGCCTATCTTGCCTTAAAGGCCAATATTGGTCGATCACATCCATCCCCAGCCTTCTGCGCGATAGTCGGAGGTGAAGTGGGCTTACATAGAGGAAAGAAACTGCGATGAAATTTGTCGGTGTCGATTCCATGCTCCGTTGGATCGCCACGAGCGGCCCTGATGATGTGATCGCCGGAATGATCCAGGCTATGGAGGGTGACTTCATGCGCTGGACTCAATTCGAACGTCGCCCCCGCATTGCTTCTCACTCACGCGACGGCGTTATCGAACTCATGCCCACCAGCGACGGTGAGCGCTACGCATTCAAGTATGTCAACGGCCATCCCTCGAACCCTGCACGCGGATACCAGACGGTCAGCGCTTTCGGTGTACTTGCCGATGTCCACAATGGCTACCCCCGTATGCTCGCTGAGATGACCGTCCTCACCGCTTTGCGCACTGCAGCAGCTTCCGGCCTTGCTATCAAGCATCTAGCTCGTCCAGACAGTCGCGTTCTTGGCATGATCGGCGCAGGCTCCCAGGCAGAATTTCAAGCCTTAGCCGCTATGGCTGTTCGTCCTATCGAGTCCATTCAGGTTTTTGATGTTGATGCTGCTGCTTGTGCCAAAATGCAGCGCAACATGGCCAGCATGGGGATGAATATCAGCGTTTGCTCTAGCGCAAGTGAAGCAGTGAGTGGAGCAGACATCATCACAACATGCACCGCAGATAAACGTAACGCCCAGGTCATTCACTCCGCTGACATCACCCCAGGTGTTCATATCAATGGTATCGGCGGCGACTGCCCTGGTAAGACCGAATTTGACCCGACGATCCTCGACATGGGCCCCGTGTTCGTTGAGCACACCGCACAGACCCGTATCGAAGGTGAAATTCAGGCTAAGCCCGAAGACTTCCCCGTTACTGAACTGTGGGAAGTGATTACTGGCACAGCTGTAGGACGCACTAGCCCTGACCAGATCACCATTTTTGACTCCGTGGGCTTCGCTATTGAGGACTTCACTGCTCTCAATTACCTTGACCAAGCCACCGAAGGTACCGACTTATACGAAGAGATTGACCTTGTGGCCGCACCGGCAGATCCCAAGGATCTCTTCGGCATGCTTGCTGGTCCAACTGAGGATGCTCGCCTGGGTGTTCCCACGGCCAGTGAATTAGCGTCAATGATGCGTGCAGACTTCCCCATGCCGGCATAAGAAAGTAAGACAGCACACGTGCCTACCTCCTGGCAATTATATGAGGTGGGGGTGACTAGCAGTTCATGTTGGTCACCCCCACCTTTTGTTCTGAGAACCACGGTGAACGTCGAGAGAGCACAGTGGTGAACCCAGGGGGATAGCCCGCGAGAACACCATGCTGAACCGGGGTATACCTCGAATAAGCGCAGCGTCCTTAAAACACTACCTACCTCACCGAGGCCAGAATCGCCCAGGAACACGATGGCATAACAAGACGTGAACCGTTTCCATCGCTGTGGGGCTGATGTTGCACACCCGGTGACGAGGCAAGCATGAATTGGCCGGGAACATCAAGGGCAATCGGAGAAGGACTAGAGGCCGGCTGAAGTTCCTGCTCCGGAGGAAGACTAGGGCCACCATGTTTAGCGCCCTGAGAATTAAGCACAACGGTGACTACCTGCCCACGTTCAGCGGCCTGACGAGCATCGTCAGCCATCTGATCACCATTTGTACGCGGCGAGAGGGTGTAGACCACTTGCTCATTGGTGACATGCTCGGTGTGAACCACTGCGTCATACAGCCAGGGCGTACGGCGTCGAAGAGCAATTAATTCTTGATGCTGACGCAGTATGGGCTGACCAAGGGGTGAGAAATCAGCAGGAGAGTCAGGGAGAACTGGGCGAATATCATTATCGCCCCCTATGCGATCTTCTTTCACACCGCGATAGCCTTGCTCGTCGCCGTAATAGACACATGGCAAGCCAGGTAGTGTTAACAGGCAGGTTATAGCCAAAGGCAACAAGGCTGTGTCAATACATTGAGAAGCGATCCGCGTGGTGTCATGGTTACCCACGAAGGTGAGGGGAACGAATGCGTGGCAGAACTCTTCGTGGCGGCGCAGGGTCCATTCAAGTTCGAAGAAATTTCCTGAGGCCAAACTTGACCAGATTGACTTCCACAGTTCATATTCGGTCACAGAGTCCATGCCTGACTCATGAACAATGGCTGGGTAATCGCCGTGGATGACTTCGCCGAAGATGAATACCTCGGGGAATCGTTGGCGTACCTGGGGCAGTACGGTGGACCAGAAATGTGGATTGACAGCGTAGGCAGCATCTAATCGCCATCCATCGATGCCGCGTTCACACCAATACGTCATGACTTCGAGAACAAGTGCACTGACATCCTCACTGTCATGATTCAACTCAGGGAGCCAGTCTTGGCCCTCAAAACGCTGATAATCAGGGGCTAGGCCTTCAGTCCAGTTGTCGACTCCGCCTGGCCAAGTCAGGTGGAACATGTTTGCCGCCGTACTGTGCGGGCCCGTCACCGGTAGCTCAGCGAAGAGAGGAAAGTCTTTGCCGACGTGGTTAAACACGCCGTCAGCAATCACTTTGATACCGCGTCGATGAGCCTGCTCGATGAAAGAGAGTACGTCGCTCTCATCGCCTAATCGCGGATCAATATCGAAGTAATCAACCGTGTCATAGCCGTGGGACATGGAGCGGAAAATCGGGCCCAAAATGATGACATTGCATCCCAATTCCAGCACATAATCCAGCCACCCCTCTAAGTGGCGAAAGCGGTGCTGAGCACGCTCTTGACCGGCCGGTGAGGATGGGTCCTGGGGATTTCCCTCAGGTGCCAGTTGAGGGCATCCCAATGCGCCCAAGGGGTAGAGGTGCCAACAGATCGCGTGACGGGACCAAGCAGGCGTTGCATTCATAAACCAATCGTTCCACGAAACGTCAATGAAGTCGCTATGGCGAGGTGAGTAGCTTCCAGGATGCGCCTTAAAGATGCGCCTTAAAACATACTGTCTCGATGGACAGGAAGTGGTGCTAAGGCATGATGATGGCGCGAGTAGTGGCTTATTGAGGGACGGGTTGGAAAGAAAACTGAGATGAGATGAAGGAATAACTGCTCTAGCGGCGTCGAAGTTCTTACACTGGACACATGAGTTCTTTATCTTCTTCCACTGCCAAACGAGTGCTGGTTACCGGAGCATCCACCGGGATTGGTTGGGCTACTGTTGAACTTCTGGCCAGCCACGGTTGGGAGGTGATTGCCACCGCCCGCCGTGCTGAGCGTCTTGAAGAACTAGCCAAGAAAACAGGATGCACCACAATCACGGCAGACCTGCAGAACCTAGATGATGTGCAGCGTCTCATTACTGAGGCAAACGCTAATGGCCCCATCGACGCGCTGGTGAATAATGCCGGTGGCGCCCTAGGGGCGGACAGTGTTGAAGAAGGCAAACTCGACGAATGGCAGACCATGTACGAACGCAACGTGCTTGCACCTTTGCGTTTGTCCCAGGGGTTTATCTCCATGATGAAAGAACGGGGCGGTGACATCCTCTTCGTCACTTCTACTGCCGCTTCAGATCCTTATCCGGGTGGTGCGGGATACGTGGCTGCCAAGCATGGCGAGCGTGTCCTTGCTCAAACGTTGCGCCGTGAGGTAGTGGGGTCCAAACTCCGCGTCACTGAGATCGCGCCGGGTATGGTCCATACCGAAGAGTTCTCTCTTAATCGCTTCCACGGTGACGCTGACCGAGCAGCTCAGGTTTACGCTGGTGTAGACAAACCTCTGACTGCCCAAGACATTGCTCAGTGCATTGTCTGGGCTCTGGAACTGCCTGCCCATGTGAACATTGAGTCGATGATTGTTCGCCCGCGCGCACAGTTCTCCAATACTGTGGTGGTTCGCAACAATGACTAGTCCTTTTTTCGTATGTCGTTGACTTGTTTGGGCAGGACTTTCGTATCTTCAGCACTTTGGTGATTGGTATCAATGAATAGTTCCGCACGGATGACTACATCAACGCAGTGAGCGCATCACACGATGGTGGCTTGAAACACCACCTCCTACTGAGTACCCGTCAGGCTGCCGTGTCTGGCGGGTGCTAGTATTTCTGGTGCTAACGGGATACGTGGCTGCTTGTGAGGTTGGGCTAGCAGCCCATATTGGTTATCCCTGAAAGGCTTACTC
The DNA here is from genome assembly GCF_001687305.1 of Actinomyces vulturis. Taxonomy (GTDB): domain Bacteria; phylum Actinomycetota; class Actinomycetes; order Actinomycetales; family Actinomycetaceae; genus Actinomyces; species Actinomyces vulturis. The sequence continues at coordinate 384,072 of NZ_LZRK01000004.1, read as the reverse complement.
ATGGCTACGGCCCTGACTTCTGCTCGTTCGCAGAGTTCCACACCGGAGCGCCCATCGTTGATGACAATGTTGCGCACTGAAGGCTCCGATGCGTTCCTCATCACCGCTTTTGCTGGTCGTTTACCTGCATCGATGGTCCAACTTGGCTTACTCATGGTGGTCAACGCCGCAGGGCGCGGCATGGGACTTGCTGGTGCCACCGTGGCTGCCGTCGGTATCGGTAGTGCTGTTGGTGCTCCCATCATTGGCCGAAGTGTGGACGCGCTAGGCCCTTGGCGCGTGGTTGCTAGCGCCATGATTATTCAAATTACTGCCATGATGGCCTTCACCATCGGCATCATTATGGGAGCAGACCCCGCCGTTCTCCTGGCCAGTGCTGGTGTGATCGGTGCTGCCAATCCTCAAGTAGGCTCCATTGCTCGCTCACGTTGGTCCGCTCTTGGCCGTGCTCACAGCGATCCGCGCAAGGGAGCCGAATTGCTTAAGGGCGCACTGGGATACGAGACTGCCGCTGATGAACTGGGCTTCGTGATCGGCCCTGTAGGTGCGGGCCTGCTTGTCTCCCTGCTCGGTGGAACCGTAGCGATGGGCACCTTTATCGTCCTGGCTTTGCTTGGCGAAGGTGCATTTGCTTTGTATCTGCGTCGTATTGAGAATCAGGCTGCTCAGCGTTCTGATATTGACGCCGTGGAGATTGAAGCAGATCTTGCCTTACCTTCCACGGTGGTCGAGAAAATCCCTGTCCGTTTCCTTATGCCCCTTGCTCTGGCCGTGGTGGCCGTGGGATGCGTCTTCGGCTCTACCCAGACCGCTTTGACTGCGCTGAACTCTGTACGTCACGCGGAGGCCATGACCGGACCTGTGTACGGCTGTGTCGGTATCGGTAGTGGCGTTGCTGGCATCATTTGCTCACGCTGGCACCGCAGTAATGCCACCAAAATAGCCCTGGGAGGGGCTCTCGTTCTTGTGGCCTCCGGTCTCATGGTGATGACTCCTCCTACGTTGGCTCAGGTGCCTGTGGCGCTACTGTTGGGCCTTGGTGTGGGAACCGTCCTTGTTACCTCTTATCAGGGGGCTGAGCACGTTTCCCCACCTGCTCTCATGACTACAGTGATGACTTTGTTAGCCACATGTCTGGTTTTGGGGGTATCTGGGGGAGCGGCGATCTCTGGTGTGCTGTCACCTGAACTTGAATCGATGAATAATGTGGCTGTTATTTCTCATGCCGCAGTAGCCCGACCATTTTGGCCTCCGGTGATTTGTGGTTTCGTGATCATCACGATTTCGATGGTGATAGGTGGTCAGCGCGCGTTGCGCCGACGTCTCCCACAGAGTAAGTAACTTTTGTTCACTGATTAGGAGTGAGTTGGGCTTAGTCGCTGATCGGTAACGAAAATCCCCGACACATGAATTCATGTGCCGGGGATTTTTCCTGGGGTGGCTAACGGGGCTTGAACCCGCGACCTCCTGGACCACAACCAGGCGCTCTGCCAACTGAGCTATAGCCACCATCGTGGCGAGGAAAACTCGCAACGAATCCGTACTTTATCGGGTTTAGGGTCCCAAATACCAATCGAACAGTAGTGTCCTCTGTCACTTTCGTACAGGTGGTGGACTTTTCATTGAAGAACACCACAACATCGGATTCGATGGGTCAGGACATACCTCTCAGAATGGCTCAGGCCAACTCGGGCATAATAGCAATGAGTGCGTCACTGGGACCTTCGGCGAGTTCCTCATTACTTGCACCAGGAATGTGCTCCTCACGAAGAATTCCTGTCTCAGCAACCGTAGGCATAGAGGCCGTGGGGTGAGCAGACACGATGGAGGCAATCTTTTGGCAGTCCTCAGTGGATGGCCCGATTCCATGAGGGAAGAGCACAGCGCGGTAGTAGCGTAGTTCGTCAATGGACTCTTCGATGTCAGCCAGTGCACGGTGACCACCGTGTTTGGCGGGAGCTTGGAAGAAAGTGCGGGGGAACCAGCGCTTAGCCAATTCCTTAATCGTAGACACGTCCACGACACGGTAGTGCAGGTAGTCGATGAGTTCAGGCATGTCACGAGCCAGGAAAGATTTGTCAGTGCCGATGGAGTTACCGGCCAATTGAGCTTTGCCTTGTTCGGGCACGAAACGGCGCACATACTCCATGACCTGAGCGGTAGCTTCTTCTATGCTCACGCCGTCTTTGAGTTCGTCTAGGAGACCGGAGTTGGTGTGCATAGTGCGCACAAAATCGTTCATCTGCTCTAATGCGGCAGGCGGAGGAGTAATGAGAATGTCGATGCCCTTATCTAGAGGCTGCAGGTCGTAATCGGTCACGATTACAGCCACCTCGATCAGCGCATCAGCATGGAGATCAAGACCAGTCATTTCGCAATCGATCCACACCAGGGGATCGGCAGTTGTCATTCGGCTCACCTGCTAAGACTATCGCGCTCCGCTTCAGCCTCCCACTGAAAGGCTCTGTGGCTTGCTTAGTGGTGCTGAGTCTCATCGGTACGGGGGGGGGGAGGGAGAGATGCGGTCACAAGACTGCGGATAAGTCGGGACGTGGAGAGTAAAAGGAAGGGGAAGATAGGAGAAAGAAGAGGGAGATGGGGGAGAAGAGAAGGAATGGGAAGGGAGAAAAACTAAGGAATGTCGATCCTAGAAGGAAAGAGTGGGCTATTCATACAACTGGGCATGACGGCGCGAAAAAAAGGCGCTTTACCAAGACATTGGGGGCCAACATCATGACGATGTTGGCCCCAATACTTACCTATGTAGTGATTTAGCGACGTCCACGGGCGCGGAGACGCATGTAGCAAATGATGAAGGCGCCGAGAGTGACCAGCCCCAGGAAACCGGCGTCGGTCAGCCACTGAGTGGTGTTGTGGTGCCAGAGGGCATCATCACGCCAGGGCAGAATCTCTGTGACATCCACGGTGGAGGCAGCCAGTGCGTAACCCCAGCGGGCGGGCATGAACCATGCAGCCTGCTCGAAGCCTGCGCGTCCGGCAATCTGGATGATGCCGCCACATAGCACTAACTGAGCCATGATCGTCACTACGAGAATCGGCATAACTTGTTCCGAAGAGTTGACAAAAGCGGAGATTGCTAGGCCCACCACACCTGAAGAGAATGCGGTTAGCCAGCAGGCAACCCATAGTTCCAGGCCGGGACTACTCATAAAGACTGCGGAGGTGGGACCTTCGTGAACGAGTAGAGCGATAGCCACCATGAGCGCACTCTGGATGGCGGTAATCATGGCAAGGATGATGACTTTGCTCATGAGATAGGAACCGGTACGCAACCCCACGGCTTTTTCACGTAAGAACACGTCCCGCTCACCGATCAATTCACGAATTGTCACCGACATACCGGCAAAAGCCGAGCCTGTAATCAAAATAATAAGCAAACTCAGTGACGCACTTGATGGCCTAGGACATGGATTTTCTGCCGTGGGCGCAACGATCGGAGGGATCGAATAGCCGTATTTCGCCTCGATCGCCTTGGTGAGAAGACCCATGATGACGGGGAGTAGCAGCATGAACGCTAAATAGGAGCGATCAGCAGCAATAATGCGCATCTGGCGGCGAATCAATGTGGACATCTGGCGAGCGCCAGACTGCTGGGGGCGAGTCTTTGGCGTGGGAGCGCTGGGTTGTTTAGGGCCGGACGATGAACCGCGGCGAGTCGACGGCACGGTGGCTTCTAGGTGTGCTCGCAGAGGTTCGGTGTGGTTACGGATAAGCGCGTACACGTCGGCATAACCATCAACTGCCGGCGGGTCCGGGAGAATACCGTGGCCCTGAGCTTGGAGAACTAGTTCACCGCGGGCAGCAAACTCAGCTAGACGTTCACGGAAATAGGGGAGGACACCCGTAGGGGCGCCGAAGTAGACGGGCTTGCCCCCGGCGGCGAGAATGAGCACCTTGTCAGCACGGTCAATATGGTTTTCATTATGGGTGACCACCATGACAGTACGGCCACTATCTCCTGGGCGAGTGCCGTGAGCCAGGGTAGCCAGAAGATCCATCACGTCACGGTCAAGTTGGGGGTCTAGGCCAGAGGTGGGTTCATCCAAGAACAGCAGGCTCGGGCGGGTCAGGAGTTCAATAGCGGTTGAGACGCGCTTGCGCTGACCACCAGAAAGCTTCTTGACCGGCTTATTGATGTGATCGGTCAGGTCTAGGTCTTCTAAGACCTCACGGATACGAGCCTCGCGCTCGGCCTTGGTGACGTCCTTGGGGAAACGTAACTCGGCGGCGTAGTTCATGGTCTGGCTGACAGTGAGAGCCGAGTGGATCACGTCATTCTGGGGGACCACACCGATCTTGTTACGCATGACCGGATAGTGCTCGTACACATCCAGGCCGTCGAAGAGCACCTGGCCGTGCTGAGCCTTTTGCTCACCGGTCAAAGCCTTGAGAAGCGTGGACTTGCCCGCACCGGAAGGGCCCACCACAGCAAGGAGTTCATTGCCGGGCAGAGAGAAAGAAATGTCATCAAGCAGGCGGAGGTTGCCGCCACCGGAGGCCTTGACCTCAAAGCGCAGATCCTTGGCCACCAACTCGCCACCGTTACCGGCAGCAACTTGAACTTGGCACAGGCCATCGGGGCTGATTGCCACGAAGGAGGAGCCCATACCGATCATGACCGGCTGAGTCACCAGGACATGAGGAACGCGGTCACGACCCAGGTAAATACCGTTGGTGGAGCCAAGGTCGGTCACAGTGATGCCCTGAGGCGTTAGGTCGATGCGCGCATGGTGCTTAGAGATGAGCGGGTCATCAATGACCAGGGCGTTATCGGGGGCACGGCCAATTGTGCCCGACGACGTGATGCGGAAGGCTTCGACGGTGGCCATGCGTGGGGCCTGAGCGGAGTTCGCCATGGCCACAGGGGAATTACCGGCTACTTCAGGGGCGCCGGTCTGCGGGTTAATACGCATCGCAGTGGTTGCCGCCTGACCGGAGGGGATGCTCGGATGAACGCTCGGGCCGCCTGCTGGCGCGCCACCCTGAGGTGCCTGTTGGTAACCGCCCTGGGGTGCCTGCTGGTATCCGCTGTAAGGGGCCTGTTGCTGGTATCCAGCCTGCTGAGCCTGCCCGCTCTGCGGAGTACCAACGGCATGTTGGCCAGGAGACGGAGCGGAATAGGTCGAAGGCTGCGAGGGTGCTGCATGACGTGAATGGGCGTCTGCAGGAACGGAACCTGAGGGGATGGTGCCTTGTGCGCTCGCGGCACTGGGCGGTGCCTGATGCCCCGTACCGGAGGTCACATCAGCATGAGCAGCCGCGGGGGTGAGAGCGATAACGGGACCGGAGGCGTCACCCAACTGGATACGCATTCCGTCAGTGACTAGCACGTCGCTCATGGGGAAGCCATTGACCATCATGCCGTTACGGCCTTCACAGATTACCTTCCACCCTTGCGCAGTGGGGGTAATAACAAGGTGACGGCGGGAAACGAGAGGGTGGGAGACTTGGAAGCCAGATTCGGGGGTTCGCCCCACGGTGAAGGCTTGAGTGAAACTCAGCGGCTGTGCTGGGCCATGTCCGCTTAAGGAGCGAACAATCAGGGTCATGGGGGACACGTGGACCTCCGGACGTGCAAATGATCAAGGGATAAGAACAACCATATCGGTTGGTTGCTCGTATCTTCATCATTGTGCAAGAGGAAAATGTGGGGAGATGAGCCCATCATGGCGTAGGCTATGGCCGGAACTCATCTCGATGATTCGCTTGACGCTACGCCATCATGAGATTCTTATCGGGTGTTCTGAGCCTCCGTAGCTCAATGGATAGAGCACCGGCCTTCTAATCCGTAGGTTGCGGGTTCGAGTCCCGCCGGGGGCACCTGTTGCGCCACCGTACTGTTTAGTGCGGTGGCGCGCCGTTTATCCTGCCAGAGATTGCCGTGATGGCGCGATAAAGTTCGTTTTTATGGAGATTTCTGGCTACACCACCGCTGAGGAACAGGTATCCACGGCCGCATCGTTAAGTCGCGGACAATTAATTGCCGTTCTTCATGACGTGGTCAGTGGCCTGGAAGAACTGACTCTCCCGCTCAATACTCCCAGCGCTGAGCGTGCACGTTCCTTACGCTCTGGTCTTGTAGGCCAGGTACGTGATCACGTCCTTCCTCGCCTGCAAGACGCCGATGCACCGGCCATTGTCGTGATCGGAGGTTCCACTGGCGCAGGAAAATCCACGCTGGTGAACTCGGTTCTTGGCCGTGAAGTCAGTGAAGCGGGCGTACTTCGCCCGACCACGAAGGTTCCGGTCATGGTGGTCCACTCCGAGGACGCTGAGACGATGCGTTCTCACCCCATCAGTGACGTGACCAGCATGGTAGAAGATGATTCCTTGCCTGCTGGCGTGGTGCTGATCGACGCTTCGGACCTTGATTCTGTCCACAGCGCGAACCGGCTTCTGGCCCAGCGTCTGCTCGAAGCGGCTGACTTATGGTTGTTTGTCACCACTGCGGCCCGCTACGGGGATGCGACCCCCTGGTCCACCCTTGAAGCAGCCCATGAGCGCGGCACTTCTATCGCTGTAGTTCTCAACCGTGTCAATGACCGTGTCTTGAGTGAAGTACGCCGTGATCTGGTGACGCGTCTTGCCGATATTGGTTTAACTGACGTCCCTTTCTTCGTGATTGGTGATGCTGGTCCTCACGAGGGTCTTCTTGAAGACGATGCAGTGACTCAACTGCGTACCTGGCTGCGCCTGCTGGCTGGTCGCCACCGCGCAGCAGGACTGGTTCGCCGAACCGGGCGGAGTGTTTGGTCCACTTTGCGTGATGATCTTCTTGTCCTGGCTGATGACCTTCAAGAACAGCGAGATGCCGCAGCAGAAACGCTTCTCGCTGTTCGTGACCAGGTAGAATCCATCGCCGCCCGCTGGACAACTGATGTGGACGTTGCTGCGCTCGGTCATGGTGCCCCCACATCTGCTTGGGAATCTGCTGCCGGTGACGGCGGCCCCCTCGCTGACCTGGCTCACCTGACTCCTGGTGCAGAACTGAAACGTGGATTTTTTGGGCTTAAAGAAAAACCCCGTACCACTGCGCTGAGAGATGTGGCTGATGAATGTCGCCAAGCCATTATCGACCGGCTCGAATCATTCACCGGTCAAGCTCGTGCTCAGGCAATCGACCTGTGGAGCGCAGCGGGCGTGACGAATACTGAAGACCTGCTTTCCCAGCCGCTTCCCGCCGCTCAGCAATACGATGCCTGGCTCTCCTTCACCACCCAAGCCGTCTCTGATTTACGCTCTCAAGGTCTACAGCCTGAGGCCATTGCGCATTTGGCTGTTGCTGCCTCTACCGGAATTGATGGCGCCGTTCACGCGTGGGAATCCTTGTTCCCCGGCAGCACCGTGATTGAGCAGTGTCGCAAGGATCTTGCTCAGCGTGGAGAAGCAGCCATCGCTCCTGTCGCTGATTCGGCAGTGCGCAAGGCCGTTGAACCTTCCGAAGATCTGTGTGCAGCACTTCGCCTGCGAGCAGGTGAGCTTAAACCTTTTGCTCGTTTTGATGGGGAAGTTTCTTCATGACACGCTTGCCCGATGACTCCACCGCAACCACTGATCCCAGCGAGCCAATGAACGATAGCCAACGAAACGCCACCACTCAGTCAACGCATGAGGACGCTGGAAGATTCTCCACGGCGTCGGCAAGTGATGCGCAGGTACTGGGGCAACGTCTGGACACGATGCGTTCTGCAATTATGCAGTCACCTATGGAGGTGCCTGCGGCGTTGGCTCGCCCCGCACTGGAGGGACTCGATGAGGTTGCTGACCGCCTGGCTCTGGGGGTAGACCACACGGTGGTTGCGCTGTTTGGTGGGACCGGCAGTGGAAAGTCTTCCTTGTTTAACGTCCTCTCAGGCCTGGACTTTGCGGATGTGGGCGCTAAACGTCCCACCACGAGTCGTGCTGCTGCCTGCACATGGGGGGATGACGCCACGGCACTCTTGGACTTCCTTGGTGTGAGTGATGAGCGTCGTATTCGCCGCGAGTCTCTTCTTGATGCCGATGACCAGAAGGATCTGGCTGGTCTGGTTCTTCTCGATGTGCCGGACTATGACTCGGTGACTTCTGAACACGCTCTCCACGTGGACCGCCTCGTTCCCTTGACGGACGTACTTGTATGGGTGGTGGATCCTCAGAAATATGCTGACGCCGCCCTTCATGACGGCTACTTGCGTTCTCTTGGTGCGCGCCAGGATCAGATGGTGGTCCTCGTCAATCACATGGACACTCTCCCGCAGTCCGGCCAGGAAAAACTGTTGACTGACGTGCGCCAGTTACTTGACGATGACGGTCTGAGTGAGGTTCCCGTTATCCCCGTCTCCGCGCGCCGCGGGGACAATATTGATCAGGTCCGCGCAGTACTGTATCGCGCAGTTTCTGGCCACTCGATGGCTGCTATTACTGCGGGAACAGCCATGGATCGCATTGCTATGCGCTTGCGTGCGAGCGTGGCCGGACGTGTCAAACGTATTGATCGTGAGGTTACTGAGCGTTCTGCTGCTGTGATTGGACGTGCTGCAGGCACACATGTGGTGACTCAGTCGATTGAAAAATCACTGGCTAGTGACCGTCCCCGCCACATCGTTCCTGCTCAGCCGCCTGCACAGGCCGCCATTAGCGCAGAGCACTCGCGGTGGTTGCGTGAAGTGGTTTCTGGCTTACCGTCGGCTTGGTCCCAGGCGGTCTGCAGTGCGGTGGGTTCACCTCAGTCAGTCAGCACCCATATTGCCGACGCCGTGGGCGGACTTTCACTTCCTCCTCGCCGTACCAGCGCCATGATGGGGCAGGTTATCGGTTTTACTGTTCTGCTTATTGCAGCGATGGTGTGCTCTTTTGCCTTCAGCGGTCATGTGGCGAAGATTCTTGCTGCCGTATTCGGTGTGGGCGCGATTGCTTTGATGCTGCTCTATAAGTCGCAGCAGAAGGCCCGCGCTCGCCGAGAAGCACAGCAGTACTCTGAGCGTGCTCATCGTGCCGTATTGAGTGTCATTGAACGCGATATGGTGGCTCCTGCTCAGACGGTATTAAGCCGTCATGAGGAATTACAACGAGCGCTCGGCATGGATGTGGATACCCCTGAACCTATACGTGAAACCGCTGTGGATCGCTTAACTGCCTAAGATTCGGGTTTTCAGAGGCTGTGCCGCCTTTGATGGTTCTTCACATCCGCTCCTGCTTGGCTGTTGACTTGCCTCATCCACAGGGCTGACGTGGGGCAATGGAAAAAACTCCAGACTGATTGATGGAAAGCGTATCGGCTGTCCCAATAAGTTGAGGAGAATCATCATGAGCCGTCATATTGAGGTCACTGTCCAAGGAATCGTAGGAACAAACCCCTACTTTTCTCACACGAGCGGTGGCGGATACTGTCGTTTCCGTCTGGCCTCCACTCCGTCATATTTCTCTGGTGGTCAGTGGGTCCAAGGAACCACCCAGTGGTTCACGGTGAAGGCTTTCGGGAATCTTGCTCGAAATATTTACACTTCTGTGCGCTGTGGTCAGCCCGTTCTCTTGACTGGCCGTTTGAATGAAGAAACTTGGAGCAGTGACAAGGGTGAAGGCAGGGCACAGGTGATTACTGCGCACAGCCTTGGCCATGATCTATGCCGTGGGGCAGCAGTGTTCAGTAAGGAAGTGCCTTTGCATTTGTCTGCTGAGCAATCCGGGAACGAGTCGGAAAAAGCCATACCTGAGGAACATAGCACCACGCGTCAGTATTGGGAGGATCATACGGGGGCAGTAAGTATGAGCAGCATTGCTTCAGCAGAACAATGGGGGAGTGACGATGAAGGCATCGTCTATGAACTCAACGATGAAGAAGCTGAAGTGCTTGCTTGAACAGAAGAAGTGTTCGCTTGAACAAAGAAGCGCTTGCTTAAAAAGAACTGGGCTAATAGCTCTTAACCGGCAGTGCTGTAAAGGTGAAGATCTGCCGGATGAGCAACGCGGAAAATCTCCACGAAGATTGCCACCACCATGTCCCCCACGGCGTCAAGATCGGATGACTTCCAGAAAAATACGTCGTGGAATTGTGTGAAACCACGTGCAGCGAGTTGATCGCGCCGTGCCCGATCGATGAGTAACTCGTTGCGCTCATCGAGCCATGGAACATCCAAGCGAGCCAGGATGGTGCTGTCAGAAGAGTCGTCCAGTGAGGAGCTGGTACTCAGCACCACACCAGGAGGCTGATTCGAGGGATTCATTGTGCGGCGCAGAATGGTGTTGAGCAGTCCTGGAAGTGTTTCTTTCTCCTCCACGATGCTGTTTTCAAGGCATAGGAGGATAGGGGCCTCGAAGCGGCCGTTGGAACACTGCTTAGAAATGGATGCGCTCAGGCGTGCCCATGACCCACAGTCCAGCGGGACATGACCAGGGGCTGAGTGATCGGGAGACTCAGAGTGTTCAGGCTGCTCATCAATGCTCATGAACACATGCTACGTGCTTGCCTGCAGACAGTGGTGGCCCTATCAGTTCCTCACAGTTCTCTGTTATGGGCGTGTCACAAACCAATTGCTCTTCTTCACACCGTAGCGTGGCATTAAGCCGAGGTGCGTGTACGCCTAGGCTGCACGTCCACTAGAGAGCCAACCATGATTCGTTTCAAGCACGTATCCAAGGTCTACAAGCGCGGTGCGCGCCCAGCCCTTGACGATGTTGACCTCACCGTGGAACCCGGTGAGTTCGTGTTCCTCGTGGGAGCATCAGGCTCCGGCAAGTCCACCTTCCTTCGTCTTGCTTTGCGTGAAGAACGCCCCACTTCCGGCTCCATCCACGTGCTTGGACGCGACTTGTCTCAGGTGTCTTCCTGGAAAGTTCCTCACCTGCGTCGCGAAATTGGAACAGTGTTCCAAGACTTCCGTCTTCTGGATAACAAGACTGTCCTAGAAAACGTGGCGATTGCTCCGCAAGTTATTGGCAAACCCCGCCACTACATTCTTTCCGCTGTTCCCGAGGCCCTTAATCTCGTGGGGTTGAGCGGAAAAGAAAAGCGACTACCACACGAACTCTCCGGTGGTGAGCAGCAGCGTGTGGCTATTGCACGTGCCATGGTAAACCGACCCAAACTCCTTCTTGCTGACGAGCCCACTGGGAACCTTGACCCTTCCACGTCCGTGGGCATTATGCGTCTTCTTGACCGTATTAACCGTCGCGGCACCACCATCGTCATGGCCACACACGATGATGAAATCGTGGACCAGATGCGTAAGCGTGTGGTGGAACTAGAACAAGGCAAGGTTATTCGTGACCAGGCCCGCGGCGTCTACGGCGCAGACCGCTGAGAGGACTCACCTATGCGTTTACGTTTTATTCTCTCCGAAGTCGGTAAAGGTCTGACCCGTAACGTGGCGATGACGATTTCCGTCATGCTCGTCTCCTTTGTTTCCCTGCTGTTCGTGGGCTCATCGGCGCTGCTTCACATGCAGATCGACACGATGAAGGGTGCTTGGTATGACAAGGTTGAGGTCTCAATTTTCATGTGCCCACAGTCTGCAGCAACCACGAGTTGTCCTGGCGGCGAAGCGACCCAGGAGCAGATTGACTCTGTTGAACAGCTCCTCAACTCTGATTCGTTGAAGCCTTACGTGAAGAACTACACCATTGAGGACAAGGCTCAGGCATATGAAAACTTCATGAAGGCCTACGGGGATACACACATCGGCCGTAATGCCACTGAAGATATGATGCCCGTGTCATTTCGCGTCAAACTTGTTAACCCTGAGCAGTACCAGGTGGTGAGTGAACAGTTCACCGGACGTGATGGCGTGGACCGTGTCGTTGACCAGAAAGCTGTGTTGGATCCACTCTTCCAAGTGATGAATAAGGCCTCATGGATTGCTGGTGGCTTGGCAGGTGTCATGGGTATTGCGGCAGTTCTATTGATTACCACGACAATTCGCCTGTCAGCCATGTCCCGCAGTAAGGAAACCTCGATCATGCGTCTGGTGGGTGCTTCCAACCTGTTTATCCAGTTGCCTTTCATGATTGAAGGCGCAATCGCTGCACTGGCTGGTGCCGTACTAGCGGTGGCAGCATTGTGGGTTGGCGTGCACTATGTAGTAGAGGGCTGGCTGTCCAAAGCGGTCTTCTTAACTACCGCATTTATCTCCACCTCGGACGTGTTGATTGTGGCTCCCTTCCTACTTATCGCCGCAATCGCTTTGGCCGCTGCCGCCAGTGCGTTCTCCCTGGCCAAGTACACCAAGGTCTAAGATTTCACCGGCGAATCACTGCCTTCCACTAACGAGATTCCATACCGCAACGTCATTGACTATTCAGCGCAACACATCAGCAAGAAAGGAGCACTCATGCAGAGGAAACGAACGCGAGAACTGACTTTGCCGCTCCATTCGGGCGCACCTATGCGCTCACGCAAGATGGCTTTCCTGCTCGCTATCGTATGTGTTTGGGCTTGTTTGATGACCAGCGTGATAGCCACGGGCGCTCGCGCTGATGATGCCAGTGACGCTGAACAAGAAGCAGCCCAAGCTGCTGCTGATCAGGCAGCACTGCGCTCCAGTCTTGAAGGTGTGGACACTCAACTCGGTCAGGCCTACCTTGACCTCGAAGCAGCAAAAACAGCCCTGTCCACTGCGCAAAGCGAACTAAATATTGCCCTGGATAACCAGGCTGCCGCCGAGCGGGAGAAGCAACTGGCCACGGATAAACTCGCTGTGGCCCAGGCCGATCAAGAAGCACTCAACACCCAGGCAGAAGAAAACAAAGAACGCGTTGAGGACAATACTAAAGCCGTTGCCGGTTTGGTTGTCAGCGCCTACCAAGGAGATTCAAACCTCACCACGTTCTCCTATGTTCTTGAATCCGAGGATGTGGAGGATCTCAGTCAACGCGCTGCAGCCATGGAAATCGCCTCTGGTGTTCAAGAATCGGTTCTGACTCAGGCCGAAGCAGATAGGGCAGTGACGGAAAACCGTAAGTCTCAACAGGATGCGGTGACCAAGCGTATCGACGAGGCCAAGCAAGAAGCAGACGTTGCTGCACAAGCAGCCGCTGATGCTGCTGATACTGCGCAGGCTAAGCGTGACGATGTGGCTGCCAAGGAACAGGCCCAGGCCGATGCAACGGCTGCTCTGGAATCACAAAAGAGTTCACTTCAATCTCAGATAGATCAACGTGCCAAGGATGAGGCTGACGCTCTGGCACGTGCTCAAGAGATTTATGCGGCCAACCAAGCTTTGCTTGCTGCCGGCCAGATCTCCTCCGTCTCCTCCTCGTCAATTCCTGCCGACGAATTAGGATCCGGCTACATCGGTCACCCCATCGCTGGCCCCCTGTATGTCACCAGCCCCTTTGGTTACCGTATCCACCCCGTCACCGGCATAGCCCAAGGTCACCAGGGCGTGGACTTTGCGGCTAGTTGCGGTACTCCGCAGGTGGCTTCTGTTTCTGGTGTAGCCACGTACTGGAATTCACCATCGTGCGGTAACGGTATCGATATTGACGGCGGCATCATTGACGGTCACTCCTACGTCATTACTTTGTGCCACTTGCAGTCCCGCTCTATTGCTAACGGGCAGTATGTGAATCGCGGAGACGTGGTGGGCTACACTGGGTCAACTGGCTACGCCACTGGATGCCACGTTCACTTCCAGGTGGCCCGTGACGGCGCCTACATTGATGGCATGACGCTCCCGGGCTTCTAAGCTAGGAAAGACTCAGCGAAACTAGCCAACAGCCCCGTGGTGACTGCGGGGGAGAGGCGCTTGTGCGGCGTCGGCAGATGTGAGGAAAAGAGGAAAGATGGCACGTTCAGGATCCACAGCCAGCGGCAAACTCACCCCTGCTCAAAAAGCGAAGAAAGCCGCTGACGCCCACCAGGTGGTAGCCCGGAACAAGAAGGCACTGCACGATTACCACATCGAAGACAAGATCGAAGCGGGTCTGGTACTCACCGGCACTGAGGTCAAGGCCTTGCGCATGGGCCGTGCGTCTCTCGTTGACGGTTGGGTGGAAATCGACCGTGACGGTGAAGCGTGGCTTCAGGGCGCGCACATCCCTGAGTACCTTCAGGGCACGTGGAACAACCATTCACCGCGTCGTAAGCGCAAGTTGCTGCTGCACCGTGACCAGATTCTGAAACTGTCCCACCGCGTTAATGCGAAGGGCTACACGATCGTGCCCTTGGAACTGTACTTCATTGGTGGTCGCGCCAAGGTGGAGATTGCTTTGGCTCGCGGTAAGCAGGAGTGGGATAAGCGCCAGGCTCTGCGTGAGGCGCAGGATAAGCGTGAGGCTGCCCGTGAGGTGGCTGCCGCTAACCGACGCCGTGGCTAGGCTTCCAATGTTGTCTAGCCTCTGTGGTACTCACATGACTGGGGAGGGGCTGGGGCTACGTTGAAGAACATGGTGCTGACAGCGTATAGTTAGCGTCCTAATTACATAGGGGATGATCGGTTTCGACGACGGTCATGGGTTCAGGAGAAGCGGGTCGAGGATGCGCAGTCATCTCGTTAACGCTCTGTGTCAAACCAATAGGTGCCGAACACAATCGCACCGACTTCGCCCTCGCCGCCTGAGCGAGCTGCCAAGTCCGTCAGCCCGAGGATTGCTTCCGCCTCGGTTCCTGGCGTCATCTAGGGAGCCACTGCTGTTTATGTGTGTTAGTCGCATAAACAGAACTCTTCACTAACTGAGCCTGTCGTGATCCTTGTTCGCGTGAGATCACGAGGCTGAGAAAATCGCTAGCGAACTGCACCCGGAGAAGTCCTGTTGCATCACCGTCGGACCGGGGTTCGATTCCCCGCATCTCCACAGATTGAAATTCCGCCACTCTTAGTAATCACTGAGATGTGGCGGTTTTTCATTGCAATGACTGGGAAAACTGGAGAACTTAATCAACAATCAAATGTAATGGAATGTAATGGAATATCATTCTCTTAGGACACGGGGAGGACACGAATCTACGCCGGTCCATTCTCAAACTAGGAGAACAGAGCAGTGGCAACTAGGCGACGTGATAGGTCATTCGGGAGTATTAACAAACTCGATAGTGGCCGCTGGAGGTTGCGTTATGTTGCTCCTGATAGTGGCCGTCGTGTCAGTCAAACATTCAGGACAAAAAGCGATGCGAACGTGGCGTTAGCCAGAATCGAATCAGATATCGCCCGCGGGGTATGGGTAGATCCAAGTAAAGCCGCTCTACAAACTGAGCAACGCCGTGAACAAGATGCGAAAGAGGCAATCACCGTTGCTCAATGGGCGGAGATTTATCTGCGCATGAAAGAGCGAGAGAGTAAAACATCTACACATCGAACGATCAGTGCACGCGTTCATAACCACATCGTCCCTGTACTGGGGAATAAGCGCTTAATCGATGTAACCCGCGCAGATATCGAACAGTGGTACGACGGGCTAACCGTAAAAAGGGAAGCACCGTATCAAACAGTTCGTGCCATGTTTCTGGCCGCTGTGGAATCAGATCGAACAGCCCTAGTGACCTCCCCAGTGAAGATTAAAGGCGCTGGAAAAAGCGAGCAAAGAGAATGCCGTTATCTTGCCAGCGATGATGAGATACAGCGCCTTATGGAGTTCACCCCAGAATCGATGCAGGCGTTTATCTGTCTAGGGTACGACGGCGGACTACGCGTTAATGAAGCACTCGCATTACGACGTAAAGATGTTGCAATTACTAGAGATAATCATGGGAAAGTAACAGATGTTCGTATCAGAGTAGAACGCACATTAACTCGTGCCGCTACTGGTTCTGAGAACACTGGCTCTATTGAGGGCACAACAAAGAGTGAAGCGGGAAAACGGACAGTCATTCTGATGCCCTCATCGTGGCCAGTGATGACAGATCATCTCGATAACTTTGTTGCCAATGATCCTGAAGCAATCCTGTTTCCCTCAAAGAGCGATCCGAATCGGTACTGGCGTGACGATAGGGCCAGCATCGAATTCAAGGCGATAGCCGCGAGCGCAGGCATTCAGGTGCCGAAAGGCAAAGAGTTCACCTATCACGCACTACGCCACTACTCAGCAACGAAATATGGGCTAGCTGGAGCGCCATTAGCGGCACTCATGGCCAGATACGGGTGGAGCGATGTAAAGAGCGCTATGCGCTATCAGCATGCCGATATGGACATGCAAGAACTGTTTGTATCCAGAATGCAAACACAGCGCAATGACACGGAACTGGCGAATGTTGTCAGCATCGATTCCAAGAGAAAAGTGAACTAATGGGCCAGAAAGAAGCATTTCCAGAGGGCTACATCGAACTTTTTGAGGCGCTCGAATCTAACTGGGCGGACATGTCTAGAAACCCCAAAACGGTCTCTCATTGGTGGGAATCAGCGGTATGTCCCTCCATGCCTATTGCGTGTATGCACTCAGAGAATCACCCGAACAAGAAGCCACGTGTGCTTGCCGCAATTAAGTGTCCGGAGAAACTTTGCCATGTGGTTCACCCGTTATCTGAGTTTTTGCAGAAGCATGAAAGTGGCGAAAGGTATATCCCTGAAGATTTTCGTGCACATTCGTGGTTTTTGAGCAATCAGGGCGAATACGCCGATCTTGATGCAGAAGATAACGTGACTTACACCGATATTGAGCGAACGAGGTTTGCTGTGCAATGTCCGTTTTGTACAGGCACCAGACTTGAACTACGTCAGGACACCGTTCAATGGTTGGGCGACAAATTGCAAGATCTGGGAATCTCCCAGATTCCTCTCGATGTACTCCACCGCGTCATATCTGAGAGAGAACGAAATAGGTAGACAAATATCAGAACTGCGTAATACTCTGTTTCACGCAGTACATCTCTGTAGATGTTTTGTTCCTGCCAGCGCGGGAAATGCATGGCCCTAGCCGTACATTTCCATTTTGGAGGAACACATGAGCGTGAACGTACCCGCTCTTATCAGCATCAAAGAATTCGCAGGCATCGTGCACGTCACGGAACAAACCGTGCGCAACATGATTAGCCGGGGAACTATTAAAGCCACACGGATAGAGCGCTCTGTCCGTATCCCTGTTGAACAACTTGCAGTAGTTGGAATCAGCAACCCCCGTGAAGCGGTAGCCCAATACATCGCCGCTGTGGAGGTTGTCGCACGATGAACAGCGAATACCAAACCCCTCCCGTACAAACGCAGGGGAGGGGTGGAACAGCCCATTTTTCCCTCCCCCATGGTTTCCCGACTTTAGAGGAGGAAAACAAGGCTAAAAAGCGCTCCCAACGTAATGAACAACAAGCAGCACACAGCGGAGAGCCTAATGAAAGTCTAACCGCGAGCGCAGATTTCAACGCTAGCCCGGAATACGCCGCGCAACTCTACGCAACCCGTCGCGAGCAGGTTACCCATATCCAAACCCGGGCGTATATGGCTCACCTTGCGAAACATAGCGATAAAACCCTCCCAGAGTGGTTGCATGATCTGAGCGCATATTCCCCAGAGGCATTGGCAAAGATCGATGAAGCCATGAATGCATTCAGTGACATGCAACGTGAGCAAGGCTTTCAAGAGGGACTGAAATGGGCTATTGAATACTGCGCGCCCGAATGGATCCTCAAAGGCATGCAACAAGAAGCCGAACGCACTGCCTTATGGCAGAACTACGAACGCGAGCAGTTATGCAAAGCAACAGCGCATGTAACTAGTCATTCAATGAACTATGCAGACTTATGCCGCGCTCGCGGGGAGGAAACTCGTGCACTCAGTCAGGAGCGAATTCTTCAGGAACGGGGGATCGCTCTATGAAACGTCCAAAGTTCACGAACAAGATCAGGGCATTGGAAATGGGCGACGATTACGGACAGCCGCCAGAGTTTCTCAAACGCAGTGACGGAGTTGGGCTACTTAACCGCGCCGCCATTAACTACCTATTCGGTGATTCAGAATCAGGGAAAACATGGGTAGCACTCACTGCCATTGCGCAGGTGCTACAAAGTGGTGGCAAAGCCCTGATTATTGATGCAGACATGAATGGTTTCGTGGAGGTCCATAAACGGCTCTCATTACTGGGCGTGTCCACTGAACAGATCATGAGCGATAACTTTCAGCACATCGATCCAATGAGTACAGAAGAACTTAGAGATCTCTCTGCATGGCTACAAAACGATTCCCAGCAGTGGAAACCGGAAATAGTAGTTATCGATACCGTGGACCGCATCATGGCCCTAGAAAACCGTGATAGCAATAATGCGGACGATTTCACGCGCATGGTGAACCTCTACATGAAACCCATGGCCAATTCTGGGGCCTGCGTTGTCATGATCGACCATGTCGCAAAGAACAGTACATCTAGGGATTACGGCGCTCGCGGAACTACCGCTAAAAAGGGCGTTATCAACGGAATTTCCATTCGCGTTACGGGCGAACAAACATTCGCTCCCGGGCGGGGCGGAGCATGCAAACTGTATGTACATAAAGACCGGCGTGGAAATTTACGGCGCTACTGTGCAAGAACAAAAAACGGAGGCGAATCTCTGGCGGCTGTGTATGAAATGCACGAACAAGAATTAGGGCCAGCAAGCGTAGTTATTCGTCCGGCATTGGGCAATGAACTGAGTGGATCAGTTGAAGCGCATCGTGAGGGCCTAGTGAAAGAACTACTTTCTGCAGATCCATTTCCTAAAAGCATCTCAGAGGCGCAGAAAGTAACCGGAAAACGCAGGAGTGATGTAGCCGAAGCATACAGAGAAGCAAAAAAGCGGCGGGAAGCAGTTCCCAGTTCCCTACATATATGTACGGAACCCGGAACCTCTCAAACAGTGGCAAGCGTTCCGCAGTTCCAACATGTTCCGGGAACCCCGGAACCCGTGAATGCAGAGAGGTGTCACTATGAATGAGCCATGCGAGCACGGGAGATTGGGGGAGTGCATCGAATGCCTACTTGAATGCAAGCACGGCATATTGAGTTCGCTCCCATGTGAACGATGCGATGCCGAACTAACAGAGATTATGGACTGCGCTATGTCCATTCCCCAGAGTGTTATTGATGCGCTCGCGGAGGGTGTCGAACATGATCTCTAGAGGGCATTTTTGAGGAATCTAGGACACTGGGAGGACATGAAAAATAAGGACATGTACTTTTCATTGCAATTGCAGTGAGTAGTCCTGATTCCCCGCATCTCCACCAACTAGAGGCTGGTTTGGATACAATCCAAGCCAGCATCTTTTTTCATGTCCTAAGTTGGGTTTTTCCTTGCAAATGCTGGGTTTAGTGGGGGAGTGGGGTGGTGCTTGAGAGCGCTGTGGTGGTGACTTGGAGGGCCATTCGAGTGCCGTGGCGAGGGTCCGGAGGCCGGATTTAACCTGCTCGTGGGCGGGGCGTCAAAAAGTATGGGCTTGCGTCAAAAGGTTTAGGGTAACGTCAAAAAGTATGGGCTTGCGTCAAAAGGTTTGGATGTAGCGTCAAAAGGTTCAGTCGGGGCGTGTCATCTTGATATTCCTGAGGAAGCCAAGGGCGTGGATATGGATACCGACCTACGATTTAGGTGCATGTGTACTTGCGGCTTGATATTGCGGTGTTCTCGTTGTGGCGGCTTTCTGGGGCCGCTTTTTTCATGCCTGCTGGCAGGTTGCCGCAGGGTTGCGGGGAAAGACCCACGGGGTGAGATGCACCCAACTGTCTAACGGAACGCGGGCTGCGTTAGACATTACGTAAGCAAGTACAGGCCTTAGATGCTGTTTTAATACACATGCTGTCTCAAAATATGGGCACGCCTCCCTTTAAGTTATAGCTACTGAAGAGGTTGAGTTGGCTACGATTAGACGGCTGTCATATTTCAGAAGTGTTGCGACGTCATCTTTGTTTCCTCGAAGTCCTTTCCGATGTCTAGTAACAAAGAGCTAGTATCTGTACTAAAGTGACAAGACTCAGCGGTGTTCAACATGTAGTTAATCATTCGCCCCAAGTTCAATGACGGTGCGACTATGAGCAACGAATCAATAAAGGCGTCGATGGGAAAAACATTCAAGCAAAAAGAGTCTTCTATTAATGCTGTACGATATGACTGCACGGTCTGACTATCGAAACTAGCAAACCTGCCGTAAATAAAATTTAGACTGTCGCACCCACCTTCGATAGCTTTTCTTACAGCATGCTGTATATCAGGAATGTCAAAATCCTTGTCCTTGAGTTCGAATAATGCAAAAATTTTTTCGTTGCGGTAAAGATCCAAGTCAGAAATCTCTCGCGATGATGCTCCGCTCTGATTCAAGTTATGAACTTCAATACGATAAGTCGGGTCATCAGTCAAGAATTCGTTAAGGATACCTGCCAATGCTAAGGTGAGAACTTCACCACCATTATTGTGTTCCAGAAAGCAGTCTAGGAAACTACGAATTTCAATAGCGGCGCCCCCGCGTTCCATCTGAACTTCAATGAAGCGTTCAGGAATAGCTTCTGCTTTCTTGCGAAGTAGGCGCATGAGGTAACAAAGAGCAGCCCAAGCCTCTGCATCTGATTTAATCTTCGGAAGTCTCACACAAAGGAGGTTTAGAAGTTTCTTATCGTTGCCGTTCCGAACTGCATTATCTAAACTTAACATCTCGAAGCGTGCTGGCTTGTTCAAAAAAGGTTCATTTGAACCACCTAGGGAATTATTCAAATGCTCGCGCTCAAAAGGAACTAACACCTTATGGCAGAGGGATCGAGCATCGTAGGTGCCCCAAGTGTTTGCCTTTTTTTGGAGAACTAAAGGATTTAGATTGGAATCGGCAGCCTTGGCAGTAATCGCGGTAAAAAGTATGTATCTGTAAGTTTTGTGACTCCCCTCGATGATTGTGTCGATGAGTTCGCAGATTTCTTCTTCCGGGAGTGGGGCACTATCGCAATCTTGTAATGCGGAAGCTAAAATATTTCTAGCAGATTTATGGAGTTCATTGTTTTTCACAGTAGCCTCCCAAAGTGCTGGCTTGAACTTTCGTATTGTTTGCCTTCTATGGCAACTAGCCGCGCAGCTTTCGCAATTGCTGCGGCTAGTTTACAGGGGACAGCATTTCCAATTTGGGTGTACACAGAAGTTTTGGGACCAGTAAAGACGTACCCCTCTGGAAATGTCTGAATTGCTGCGGCCTCAAGTGATGTCAATCGGCGCAGACGTGAAGGAGCATCGGAGAAAGCCGGTGCTGCTGAATCAGTCATGAGTGCTTCGTGATATTCCTCTACCCATGATGTTTCGTGAACGTCATCCAGAAAAACTTGATCTACGATGGGTGTCTTGTTCCCACCCATTGACGCCGGCAAAGTATATGAGTATCCATCGAGATTTAATGGGCGTCCCATTCCATTGAAGAGCATGCCAGCGTATGGAGATTTTCTCATGACAGGATTTGAAGCGAGTGTAATTTTAGCTGAACAAGTAGCTGGGTTTCCTTCGCTTCCAAACTTAGGTAACCCACCAAGTAACTCTCGAAGAGTCGGAGGCTGCTGCGTCAACTCCAATAGTGCTAATTTAAGGTCATCTAAAGAGAATCTAGTCTTGCTACCGACGAAGAAGACACGCTTGCGATTTTGGGGAACACCAAAGTCGGAAGCCTTCAGTACTAAGTATTCACAGTGATATCCGATGGCCTCGGCTTCTCGAACGAACCGTTCACGAATAGGACGCCACTTCTCCAGCGAAGCCAATGCTTTCACATTCTCCATTACGAATAGCATCGGCTGAATACCTTTTACAACATCTAGATAGGACCAAACAAGTTTGCTCCGCAAATCATCTGGATCCATTTTTCCCGCAACAGAAAATCCCTGACAAGGAGGTCCCCCAAAAACTACATCCGCGCCGAGTCCTGCTGCAATAATCTCGTCTTTAAGGTCATCGATGCTACCCTCAAACAAACGAACATTTGGGTGATTTTTACGATAGGTAGCGGCTGCTTGGGGCATAATCTCATTAGCAACGACAGCTTCGATTCCTGCATCAGCAAATCCGATGTCCATGCCGCCAGCTCCGGTGAAAAGGGAAACAGCTTTAAGTGGTGAGTTGCCATCGCGAGCGTCGTCTTTTATATTCTGCATGATTTCCATCCTTATCATCATCTCCAGCGATAACTCAGTGCCCTATCGCAGTTCTATAAGTAAGGCCCGGATTTGCGTAATAAGCAAGTTCAAGCGTAAAAGACAGCTCTGGGGTGACGCCTTTTTTTATGGCATGAATGTTTTTTGCGCGTTTTAGAATCGGGCCTGTTTTGCTACAAGTGTTAACAATGGAGATGTAGTAAGAATTTCGTCTCGTATCATTCTGGAAAATCAGAGTCTGGTCACTCACGGCTATCTTTCTCCAAGCGATCTGCACGGTGTGACGGGAGATGAGTGTTTGTCATCATGTCGTAGTGCTGGTGTTGATCCATAAGCGTGAAGATGCGTTCAAAGACTGCGCGTAGTTGATCGGGGTCTTGGGCATCGGCGATGTAGTAGGCGTCCTCGTCTATGCCGCTGATGCCGTGGGTGATATAGGCAAGAACAGCAGCGACGAGATTGTATTCGCTTTGGTCTTCGTGGCCGTCGGCGTGGTATTTAATGAAGCGCTCACGGTTTTCTTTGAGGATGCGGTTGGCGATGTTGCTGCCTTCGTAGCCACATAGTTGCAGGAAGTAATGTTCGAGGATACGGCGCATGACGTTCATGAGTACGACTGCTGATGTGGCTTCTTGGTATTCCTGCCACAGTGCCGCATAGCCGTGAACAACTGGACTGTAGTTTTCCAACTGGGAGGGCGCTGCAGCTTGATTGCGGGTGCACTGCTTAATGGTAGAGACGTTGTTGTCTTTACGGATCAGGTAGTAGGAGGCATAGCGGTAGTCGCTGAGGTGGTTATAGCTGACCTCGCGGAAGAAGTATGCGTTGTGGGTTAGCACAAAGAGCTGTTTGATGAAGTCACCCAGGTGGATGTGGTGGCGGTATTCACAGGTGTTCTCACAGATACTGGCCAACTCGCGCACCAAGAACGCCACCACGTGCATAGTGGCTGAGTCCATGCTGGAGACCGGGTCATCAATGACCACAATCTTGTGTTTGTGCCCCTCGTCGAGGCTGTGGCTCCCGTGAACGAGGTAGTAGAAGTAAAGGAAGGCAATGAAGTTGCGTTCTCCCTCAGACAGGTGCACTGCTGTGGTTCCGTCAGCTCTCACCACCCGGTAGGTGTCTTCATGGCCGGGGTTTGAAGCAAGGTGGAACCCTTGGAATCCGCTGTCCTTTAAGAGGCGGTTGATCTCTGTGATGACGCTTTGTGTGTTGACTACGGTCTTACGTGCTTCGCGCAGAGTGCGTTCAATGTTGTCACGGGTTTTGCGGGCCTGGGCGGCAAGCCTGTGTGCTTCCTCTTTTTCAGTGGTCAAGGCCTGTTTTTGCTTGCGGTAGGTCTCAACTTCTTCCGAGAGTATGTGTGCCAAGTGTTCCCAGACCATGCGTGTGCATGCTTTACGCTGGTGTGCTTGGTCGGCAACGATGGCATTGTGGGCATCAGTGATGACGTTTGCTTGCCTGATCAGGTCATTGATCTTCCTGATTGTTGGGGCAAGATCAACAAGCTCGACTTGGGTGCTCGGGGTTTGCAGTTTTTTGTTGAGTAACTGGATGTTTCCCTCGATTTGGCTGCGTAGAAGTTCAGCGGCAGTGCCATACTCTTTCAGGTCCACATCGGGGTGAACGTCCGGAAGTGAAGAGGGAGGCACTGCCGCCGACCAAATCTGACGCGCCACACTCGTGTAGTCCTCGATAAAAGTTTTGAGGGTGGCCAGGTTTGTTTCGTAGGCATCATCAAAGCATGAGGCGAGCAGATCTTCGAAGTCTGCGGGCAGGGTCTGCTGACAGTACGGGCAAGGATCACCGTCGTGGTGAGTGAAGGCAATGTGACCTTGACGGACCCAGTCTGTGGCATTGAGATTTTGTACGAACTGAGCAAAAGGTGTCTGCGCGCTGCTCACGATCGGCTCACTAACCAGATCGCTGCTAGGTAGGGTATGGCTGATGGGGATCAAGGCTGTATAGGTTTTTGCCTGGTCGTTGAAAGCTGCCGCATAAAGCTTGCTGAGCTCACTGTAGTCATGCTCAATGGCCTCGCTCTGCTCAAGAACATGCGAGGCGAAAAGAGCCTTCGTCTTCTTGCCCTTCACAGCCAATGGTAACTGTGTACGTACCTGGGCTGTGCACGACCAGCATATTTCACGGAAGCCTTCGGCAAGAGCGGAGAGTTGAGTTTCTTTCCCCTCGGCTACCTGCTGGTGTTGAGTAACGGTTTCCTCAGCCTGCTTGAGTCCCTCCTCGAGACGCTTGATGTTCTCCTGCGCCTCGATGTTCTCTTTGCCCAGGGTGAAGACTCCGTTTACGCCTTCGCAGGTGCTGAAGTTGTCAGTGATGAACTCCTGGTTGAACACCAGCACGCTATAGGCTGCCGGATCGATACCTGACCCCCAGCGCAGGGTGTTCCCACTACGGATGACACGCCCGATGGTGGACTTGCCCGCACCGTTCTTGCCGAAAAAGAAATTCAACGCAGTGGGAGTGATGGTTTCAGTTTGAAAGGTTGCCTGGGCAATAGTGATGCTCTCAATAACACCTGGCATCTTCGGTTCACTCATTGCCTGGCTCCTGTCCCAGACGCCCTTCACGCATCCACTGATCGATCTCGGAAATCTTGAACTTGTACATCTTGCCTGCTCGGTAGGCAGGAAGTTTGCCGTCCTTGATCCAGTTACGCACTGTGTCCTTGCTCAGACTCAAATACTCAGCAACGTCCTCGAGGTTGACCCATCCTTCAGCAGGAAGATTCGTGTTACTCACGCTGCGCTCCCTGAAGTCACTGACGACATATCAAAACCTGCTTTATGGAGCACAGAAACAAGATTCACGCTCTTGACGGCCCAATGGGGTAAGTTGAGCTCATTAAATCGTTCTGCTGATTGCAAGCACAACGAATCCTTTAAATCGTTCAATGCTTGTTGAGGCAATTCAGCTTGCGTGCAGTAGGCGACACGCACATACCCTTCACAGACCTCGATGCTCGTGAGATAACCGTAGAAGGCCAGCTGGTTGACATTAGCTTTGCCATGGTTTTGATTCGGATTCATGAGCAGTGCCGGGAAAGTAAGTAATTCCCGGACCGCAGGCTCGTCAAGACGGGAAAGCCGTTGTTTATCCTCTGCAGACGTGCCGTCAGTTAGCGCTTCATTGGCTGGGATGCATAGAGAACGATGATGCGGGCTGAAATGCTCGCTGACTAGTAGTTGGTAGTACTTTCGACTTGTTGCGATATTACGGGTAAGACGCGAAAGGCCCTGTGGCCCAACAACATTGACGACCTCAGCGTGCCCAATCATCACATTGTGATCACCGTTCTGTGTTCCAGAAGATGTCAAGACCGGCGCAGACGCACGAGCCGCTGGCAAAAGTTCAGTATTACTCATTAGAAGCCCTGTCCAATGTTGATGGTGCCGACAGAGCCGAATTGCAGATTATTATTGCCGTTTTGCTGAAAGAACATGGTTGGTGATGGTCGAGTTTGAGCGTCCTGTACATCCTCATCAGCTACTTCGCCCTGCTCATTCTCATCAACGAATTCCGCTTCAACCACATCATCGTCCTGATAGGCATCTGGCGTATCGTCTTCTACCGGACACTGCAACTCTGCCTCAAGGCCTTCCGACTCATCACACTCGGGAATCTCATCGTGATCTGAGGAAATTAGTTGGCCCTCGTAGCGAAGGTATGAAGCCTTGGGGAATTCCATTGCGAAAGCAACTGCATCAAATTTTCGTTTCACGTAAGGTGCGGCTGGCTTATGCCAACGGTCAAAAGTTCCGATGCCATCAACGTTTTTTGTCTCCGTAGCCGCGTAGCACAACAGTCCAAACAGCACCCCTTCGAGACAGACCTCTTCTGAGGCAAGAAGCTCGACTTTAGTCATTGGGTCAGCGTGTTGGTTGTAACAGACAATTGCCGAATCGGGAATTGACTTATCGCGGGAAACAAGTGTCATCAACGAACGGACGAGTTTATCCCCAGATCTGGCAGGGTCGAGGAACTTGTTAATAAATTTACTTGTACGCCTCAAACCGAGGTCACGATTGTTTGCTGCAAGCACCCGGCAGTCCTGCGCGAACTCCTCGGTACCAAACTCGATATAGCTGGCTGTCGATCCATCGGTTTCACAACGCCTGAAGGCGCTCGTGTTCTGCTTGAAGGTACTGCCCTTCATGTCATCTGCAAACGTGGGAAGAACGATTCGGTGCAGTCCGACAAATACGTCAGGATCATTCAGGCCATCAGACTTACCGCTTCGGGTATCGCGCTTGCTGTGACGCGATTTAAGTGCCTCTTGAACAAGCACGAAAAACGTACCGCCAGTTAAGCGATCGTGTTGCTCAACGCCGCTCATCCCGCCTCCTCATGAAACTACAAACCTTATAAACCATCTAAACCTTGTAAACAGGCCACTTTGCTGGACACCGCACTCTGCGAACTTCACGGTTGTAAGTGAAGGCACAAGAGATGTTGTCGCCAGCGATCTCAACTCTATGGCCTGACTGGTTCCTATCAATTCCTATGAAACCAGTCTAGGCCACAAGGCTCGATTCACTGGTGCGACACCTCGAACATGTCTTCGATCAGGCCCTGATCAAGCCTGTGTCCGTCAACCATTTTGGGAGACACGTTCGAGGCAGTTAGGGCAGACACCCCACGTGGGTGTTTGCCCTTTCTTGTACCCGAACGCCTTGTTCTCCCGCCTGGTTGGTGTGGCGTCATAACTGAATATTTCTCGAACGGGTCTCCCTCCTCAAAGGAGGGAACATCCCCATGGCAAATGCTGCCAACAACAAAGAAAAGTTCGACTATTCCTCTCGCGCTCAGAGTGATCGCCAGTCCATCACGATTCGTTTTGAGAAGGACTCTTTTCACCCTGCACGGCCGTATCGAGAGCAGACTTTTGAGATCAGCGCTGATGAGGCTGAGATCATCATTGGAAATGACTACACCCAGCGCCGTTGCGCCGGTGAGGGCTTTGAACCTGTGCGGCGTCGCGATTTGAGCGACATTATGTGGAGCGAGGTTTCAGGGCCTGAGTACAACCACGCAAAACAGTGGGTACGTAACACCACCGGCAACCCTACTCATGAAGAAGAAAGCCTGCTCGAGACCGGGGTGGATTCTCACGGTTACCTCGTCGGTCATGGCAACCCCGACCCCGTCATTGAAAGTCTATTCGGGTCACGTATCTGGGATGCGATTGATGCGCTGCCGGAGCGTGAACGCATGGTGCTGGTGGCGGTAAAGATTCAGGGTTACACCCAATCCGAGGCTGCTTCGTTCCTTGGTGTTTCCCAGCCGATGGTTAACCGCATTTTGAAGCGTGCCATTGCACGCCTGGAGGCCCAGCTGTCATGAAGCCCAATTGTGGGGGTTATAAACCCGTGCGTCTGGAAGCCCTCCTTATGCAAGGGACAACCACCCGCCAGCGTGGTGGGGAAGGCTTGAGGCTCCCTTGCTCTAGGAGATATGGGAGTTGCCAGATGGCACAGAAGTTGAAAGTTCGGGTGAGTTCGAATCATCCGAGCGTGCGAGGCAAGGTATTACGCGCTAAACGCCTGGGTATCCGTGAGCGCATCCTGCGGTTCTTGTTCGGGGATGTGCAGCAGTTGATGCTGCTCACCCCTGGGGATGCGGTCAAGGACATCACCGTCACCACTGTGGACGAGGACCTGACCGCTCTCGCCAAAGCGATTGGTGTCATGACTGATGGCGGTGAGACGGCATGAACGTGCGTAGTGCGAATAAGTTGATTCACGGCCTGAACCTGATGGCCGAGGCCGCCACCACCATTGGTGCTGCTTTGGAGGAGATTGCCTGGGATGGTATCGAAGACCACGCCGGCATGAGCGGTGTCCGCCCTATCGCGGCCGCGAGGTTGGAAACCCCAGCATCTGTCACTGAGGCTGCTGAGGAACTTCCGATGGAAGACCCGCCAGCCGAGGAACCCAAGTCCCAAGCAGTACAAGACACCCCGACCGAAGCCCCCGTGGTTGAGTCTGCTGCTCCGGTTTTGTCTTTGGATGATTTGCGCGGGCAGTTAGCTGATATTTCCCATGCGGGTCATACCGATCAGGTCCGGGATTTGATTCGCCAAACTGGTGTGGAGAAACTTAGCGAGGTGGTTCCTGAGCATTATGGGTGGCTGCTGGCTAAGGCCCGGGAGCTGGTCTGATGCCTGATCGTCACGCGAAAGCCTCACCCTCGGGTGCACACAAGTGGACTAACTGCACTAAGTCCTTGGCTTTGGAGTCCCAGTTTCCTAATGAGGATACGGACGCCACTAGGGAAGGAACAGTGGCCCACGCGTTGGCCGAGCATAAACTGCGCCGCGCCCTCCACCAGCACCCAAACCACCGGCCAGACTCCACGCTGGTTGACGGGCAGATGGAAGAGCATACGGATGATTACGTCGCCTACGTGCTCGAACGTCTAGCCCTAGCACGGCAGGAGTTCCCTTGTGCGCGGGTGATGGTGGAGCAGGAACTGGATCTCTCTAGTGATGTGGCGGGGTCTTTTGGGACTGCCGACTGCATCATCCTGAGCCAGCCGCTCCTTGAGGTCATTGATTTCAAGTACGGGTTCAACCCAGTCCAGGCCGAAGAAAACCCACAACTACGACTCTACGCCCTAGGCGCTTTCCGGGCTTACGGGATGCTCTACGACTTCACCCACGTGCGGGCCACCATCTTCCAGCCCCGGCGCGGCGCAGTGCTCTCAGAAACCATCACCACCCAAGCACTCGAGCAGTGGGCAGTGGAGGTGATCCAGCCTGCGGCTGTAAAAGCACTGGCTGGTGAGGGTGAGTATCGGGCGGGGGAGTGGTGTGGGTACTGCAAGGCGAAAAACGTCTGCCGCGCCCGCGCCGAGGCCCAACTCGAGCTTGCCAAGTTCGAGTTCGCTAAACCAGACACCCTCACCAGCGAGGAAATCGCGGGCATCCTCAGTCGAATCCCGGCACTGACCAAATGGGCTGGTGACATCCAGTCCTACGCCCTAAGCGCGGTGCTCAACCAGGGCATCAGGTTTGAGGGTTTCAAGGTGGTCGCCGGCCGCGCTTTACGCAAATACACAGACGAGACGGCAGTGGCAGCCATCGGTGAAAGCCAAGGCCTGGAGGTTTTCGAGAAGAAGCTCAAATCACCGGCTGCCTTGGAAAAGCAGGTGGGGAAGAAAACCTTCCAGACACTCTTCGCTGACCTCGTTACCAAACCAGCCGGGAAACCATCCCTGGTCCCGGTTAGTGACCCACGACCCGAACTCACTGTTGCTAATGCGGCTGAGGAGTTCACACCAATCCAACCTGATGACAGCAACACCGCTGCCACAGGATCCATTTCTAAACAAGGAGACAACAAATGACAACCAATGATCCGAAGATCGTGATGACCGGTATCGTCCGCCTCAGCTACCTCAACTGCTGGGAACCCAAGAGCATTCAAGGCAGTAAGCCGAAGTATTCGGCTTCGATCATCATCCCCAAAACCGACACTGACACACTGAACAAAATCCAGGCGGCTATCGATGCCGCAATCAAGGAGGGCGTAGGGAAGTTCGGCGGCAAAATCCCACCCAAGGGAGCCCTCAAACTCCCATTGCGTGACGGGGATATTGAACGCGACGACGAAGCCTACCAAGGTGCCATGTTCGTCAACGCCAACTCCACCACCCAGCCCGGCATCGTGGACGCGAACGTGCAGCCAATTATTGAACGCTCGGAGATGTACTCCGGTGTCTACGCACGCGTCACCCTGAGCTTCTACGCATTCAACACCAACGGGAACAAGGGCGTGGCCTGCGGGTTGCGCAACATCCAAAAGATTCGCGATGGCGAACCCCTGGGCGGCCGCGTGTCGGCGGAGGCGGAGTTCACCCCGTTCACCGACCCATTCGCCACACCTGCTGGTGGGGATGACTTCCTGTCCTAACCGGTAATCCAACCCAAGCGTGAGGGGCACCAGAAGAGACAGCCAAGCCTCTGGTGCCCCTCACCTGTGCACAGCCCCCTTGGAGCCAACCAATGACAACAAACCACACATCCCTCACCCTCGACATCGAAACCTTCAGCGAAATCAACCTGGGTAAGGCGGGCATGTACCGCTACGCCCACGATCCATCGTTTGAGCTGTTACTGCTGTCCTACTCTTGGGATGCCGGACCAGTAGACACCATCGACATTGCTAGTGGTGAGTCGATACCCGCTGACGTCCTGGCCGCATTGGATGACCCTGATATTACGAAGTGGGCGTTCAACGCTGCCTTTGAGCGCACCTGCCTCTCAGCATATTTGGGCCGGCAATTGAAGCCTCATGGGTGGCGATGTCACATGGTGTGGGCCGCAGCCCTCGGACTACCGTTGTCATTGGACGGCGTATCCAAGGCGTTGAAGTTGAACTCGGGGAAACTCGCTACCGGTAAGGACCTCATTCGGTTCTTCTCCGTTCCCGCCAAACCCTTGCTACTGAACAATGGCCTAACCCGAAACCTGCCCGGTCATGCGCCAGACAAGTGGGAGCAGTTCAAGACCTACAACGCCAGGGACGTGGAAGCAGAACTAGAACTGCACGCCAAGCTCTCACCTTTCCCGTTGCCTGAGCAGGTGTGGCGCGAGTACTGGGACGACCAAACCATCAACGACCGAGGCATCCACCTCGACCTCGACCTAGCCAGTGCCGCAATTGAGTTAGATAAGCAGGTGCGGGAGAAAAACCTCGCCCGCTCCAGCCAACTCACCGGCTTGGATAACCCCAATAGCCCGTTGCAGCTCAAAGACTGGGCCAACCAACGCGGCATCACCATGGGATCGATGGGCAAGCAAGAAGTCCAAGACACCCTCACCTCCACCACCGACCCCGTAGTCAAAGAAGTACTCGCCTTGCGGCTTGAGCTCTCGAAGTCCTCGGTGCGTAAGTACGAGGCGATGACCACCAGCGCCAACCCGACCGACCACCGCGCGCGGGGGTTGATGCAGTTTCACGGTGCCGCCCGCACCGGACGCTGGGCAGGCAGGTTGATCCAGGTGCAAAACCTGCCCCGCAACTACCTACCCGACCTCGACGCCGCCAGAGCCCTGGTCAAGGACCGCAACCTGACCGCACTGGAAATGCTGTACGACTCCGTACCCGATGTCCTCTCCCAGCTAATCCGCACCGCGTTTATCCCACGGGAGGGGTGTGAGTTTATTGTTGCCGATTACTCGGCTATTGAAGCCCGCGTCATCGCCTGGCTCGCCGGTGAAGACTGGCGGCTGGATTTGTTTGAGCGCGGTGGGGATATTTACTGCCAGTCCGCATCCCAAATGTTTGGTGTTCCGGTTGAGAAGCATGGGGTGAATGCGCCTCTGCGCCAGAAGGGGAAGATCGCAGAACTAGCCTGTGGATACGGCGGCTCCGTAGGCGCACTAGAGAACATGGGAGCCGTGCGCATGGGCCTGAATGCTGAGGAACTACCGATACTGGTGTCGGCGTGGCGGGAAGCCAACCCCTCGATCGTGGAGTTCTGGTGGGCAATCGACCAAGCAGCTATGCAAGCCCTTACCACCAGTCGCCCCGCTACGACTCATGGCATCACTTTCACCCGGCAGGCTGGAATCCTCTTCTGCTGCTTACCTTCAGGGCGTCGCCTGGCATACCCAGGAGCCACGATCACCACCGGCAGGTTCGGGCGTGACGTCATCACCTACCAAGGTCAAAACATTGCTAAACGCTGGGACTGGATCGAAACCTACGGACCCAAGCTCGTGGAAAACATTGTCCAAGCCACCGCGCGGGATTTATTGGCCTATGCGATTCACACTGTGAAGGCCAAGGGGTGGGCGGTGGTCATGCATGTCCATGACGAACTCATCATCGAGATTCCCAAAGACACCGTTAGGGTCGAGGAAGTATCGGCTGCGATGTGTGAGGCACCTTCTTGGGCTGCTGGTTTGCCGTTGGATGCGGATGGTTACCGGTGTGATTACTACATGAAGGACTGACAAAAAACTGATTTCACTTTCGGGGTTATAAACCGGCCCTGCTGGAAGCCCTCCTGGTAGAGCCGGTACGCCCAATCCTTTTTCTGTTGTCTAGGTGCTGGCTCTAGAAAGGAGCCAGCATGGCTACCACGAACGCTCTGCAGGTCTTTACCCATGAGGCATTCGGAACCATCCGCACCACCATCGAAGAGAGCGGCCAGATCCTGTTTTGCGGGAAAGATGTTGCCACCGCACTCGGATACAGCAACACCAAGGATGCGCTAGGGCGTCACTGCAAGGGGGTCGTGAAACGCTACCCCCTTGAAACCCCGGGCGGCACACAGCAAATCCGCTTCATTACTGAGCCTGACCTTTACCGTCTGATTCTGTCTTCTCATTTGCCGGCTGCGCAGCGTTTTGAGACCTGGGTGATGGAAGAAGTCCTACCCAGCATCCGCCGCCACGGCATCTACGCCGTTGACTCGCTTTTGGATAACGATGATTTCTTGCAGGCCGCGATCGAGCATTTGCGCGCCGAGAGAATGGCCCGCCTGGCAGCCGAACAGGCCCTAGCCGAGGCCGCACCTAAAGCCTCCTACTACGACGTCGTTTTGGCCTCGCCTTCGCTAGTGACAATGACCGCGATCGCTAAGGACTATGGGCTCTCAGCCAAGAAACTCAATGCGCTGCTGGCCCAGGCGAAGGTGCAGTTCAAGCAATCGGGCCAGTGGTTCCTCTACGCCCACCACGCCAACAAGGGCTACACCCAGTCCAAAACTTTCACCCTGCCTGATGGGCAGGTGCGGATGCATACCCAGTGGACCCAAGCCGGACGGTTGTTCATCTATGACCTGCTGAAAAACCTTTTCGGCATCCTGCCCGTTGTCGAACAGGCCCAGGCTGCCATCGAGAGTGGGGATGACAAATGAGTGTCTCCCGTATCCAAGGCACCTCGCTTGGTGAGCTGATGGTTGCTGCCGGTATCGGCATCGAAACCAAGAATGCTGAGGGTTACCCGGACTCGACCACCTTCCAGGCGCTGCGTCGGGTGCAGCGAGCTGAGTTTGGGTACCGGCCACTGACCTACATTTGCTCACCCTACCGAGGTGACGTGGAGGCCAACACGGAGCTGGCCCGGCGGCTATGCAAATTGGCGGTGGCCAGGAAGAAGATTCCTTTGGCTCCGCACCTGTTGTTCCCACAGTTCATGAACGACAGCGATGAAGCGGAGCGGGAGTTGGCGATGTTCATGAACCGCATCCTGTTAGGCAAATGCGAATCCCTGTGGGTCTGGCAAGAAGAAATCACTGCCGGGATGCGCCTGGAAATCGAATGGGCATCCCTCTACAAGAAGCCGTTGCCGGTCACTTACATCAACCACAGCGACCTAATGGAGGTAACGCTATGAAACCCATGACCATGTACGCCTCCCAGGTTTGCGGGCAAGCATCCAACACCCACTACCCACACCAGCACACCGTCGCCAGCCTCGATGACCTCAAGCGTGTTGTGGTCTTCGATCATGTGGTCGCTGAGTATGACGGTGGACAACGCGGCAACTCCCGCTTCCTGTCCTCCAACTGTCTGGTGATGGACGTCGACAACGACCACACTGAGACCCCCACTGAGTGGGTGACCCTAAGCCGCCTAGCCGAACTCATGCCCGATGTACCTTTCATGGCGGCCACGTCCCGCAACCACATGAAACCCAAAGGCACGAGCAGTGCCCGGCCGCGCTTCCACGTCTACCTACCCATCAACACGGTTATGGATGCGGAAGCCTACGCTGCATTGAAGCGTCAGCTCGCTGCGCAGGTACCGGTGTTCGACTCGAACGCGCTGGACGCTGGGCGATTTATCTACGGCAACCCTGATGCGAAAACCACCGCTATCGAGGGTGAGATCCTGGTGGATGCGTGGCTGGCCCGCGACCTGTTCGCCGAGTTCGACCAAGCCTCCAGCCTGATCGGTGAAGGCAGTAGGAACGCGACGCTGTCCAGGTTCGCTGGGCGGGTACTGATCCGTTACGGCAACACCGAGCGCGCCCGAGAACTCTTCGACCAGAAAGCCGCGCTGTGCGACCCGCCCCTG
This sequence comes from Actinomyces vulturis, assembly GCF_001687305.1. GTDB lineage: Bacteria > Actinomycetota > Actinomycetes > Actinomycetales > Actinomycetaceae > Actinomyces > Actinomyces vulturis. The sequence goes on along the minus strand of NZ_LZRK01000004.1, from coordinate 350,015 downwards.
CCAGGTTTTGAGGTGGAGCAGATCTGGGCATCAGCGACCCGTTTTGCCCACCATGTGTCTTCTCAGGATGGGTATGTGCCGCCTGAGCAGTACGCCGAAGGGGCATGTTCGCTCAAGCCTGGTGATTATTCGGATGTGGGGCAGGCTGAGGTGTTGTGCCGTGAGTACGGGCATCTACTCAAGCATTCCCCGGCCACGGACTTTGTCACCTACAACGGCTCCTATTGGGAAGAATCCGAACCACGAGCCCAAGGCATGAGCCAAAACCTCACCGGCCGCCAACTCGACGAAGCCCTCATCGCGGTCGCCGATGCAAAAGAAGCCATGAACCAAACCGGTGCAACCGGCCTGCTGGTGGCGATGAGTAAAACCAAAGCGATTTCCGCGATGAACCCCACCCAGCGTCAAGCCTGGCAGGCTCACGAGGACGCGATGGAGTATTACAAGTTTGCGCTCAAACGACGCGAATCGCGTGGAGTGGCGAACGCGCTACGAGAAGCCCGGCCGATGCTGCAAATCCTGCCCACCGACCTCGACGCCGACGCGTTCCTCATCAACACGCCCTCAGCAACCTACAACCTCATCGAAGGTATGGGTTCGGCGCGGGGCCATGACCCAGCAGACCTGATCACCAAACAAACCACCGTTGACCCCAACCAGGACGGGCAGGATATCTGGGAGCAGGCTCTAGGCACCTTTTTCCAAGGCGACAAGGAGCTGATCGGCTATGTGCAGCGCATCGTGGGCCTGGCGGCTTTCGGCAAAGTCATGGTCGAGGCCCTCATCATCGCCTACGGAGACGGACGCAACGGGAAATCCACGTTCTGGAACACCGTCGCGAGGGTGCTCGGATCCTATGCCGGGAACCTTTCAGCGGACGTGCTCACCATCGGAGCCAAACGCAACGTCAAACCCGAGCTGGCCGAAGCCAAAGGCAAACGCCTCCTGATCGCGGCCGAGCTCGAAGAAGGCATGCGGCTGAACACCTCGAACGTCAAACAGTTGTGTTCGACTGACGAGATTTATGCGGAGAAGAAATACAAGGCTCCCTTCGCATACACCCCAACTCACACGCTCGTGCTCTACACCAACCACCTACCCAGGGTCGGTGGCATGGACCCAGGCATCTGGCGCAGGCTCATTGTGATCCCGTTCCAGGCCCGCATCGAAGGCAGCCAGGACATTAAGAACTACGCCGACTACCTCTACAACCATGCTGGTGGGGCGATCCTGGCCTGGATCATGGAAGGCGCCAGGCTCATCCACGGTGAGGGTTTCCACCTGACCCACCCGCGTGTGGTGGCTGAAGCGATCGGGGCGTATCGGGATAACAACGACTGGCTCACCCCGTTCCTTGATGAGCGCTGCGAGGTCGGCGAAAACCTGAGCGAAGCCTCTGGACGGGTCTATTCGACCTACCGGGCTTTCGCAGCAGAGCGAGGAGAGTATGCCCGCTCAACCACCGACTTCTACGAAGCCCTCGAACAACGAGGGATAAGTCGCTACCGCAGCAGTCGCGGCAAGTTCATCAAAGGCCTTGTCCTACGCAGCGACTTTGACCCCGTAAGCACTAGTTTTTGAGAGCCGAGTGCCGGTCTATGCCACTTTCTTCTAGGACTTTCCATATAGGGATAAAAAATACAAAACCCTATATAAAAGTTCTAGAACGGCACGGCATAGACCGGCACACCAGGCTCCAAGACCACAAAGAATCTTGGAGACACAATGAAAGAACAACAACTCGAAACCCGGCTATGTCGGGCTATTCGCCGCATCGGCGGTATCTGCTGGAAATTCACATCCCCCGGCCTGACGGGCGTCCCAGACCGCATCTGCCTCCTAGACGGACGGGCAGTGTTTGTCGAAGTCAAAACCACCGGCAAACACCCCCGCCCCCTACAAGTCGCCCGCATGCGAGAACTTGAGCGGCAAGGCTTCACCTGCATCGTCCTCGACCACCCAGATGGGATCCAGGAGGTGTGCGATGCTCTACAAGCCGCATAACTACCAGACCACCGCCATCGAGTTCGTCGAAACACACCCCATCGCAGCCCTCCTGCTTGAAATGGGACTTGGCAAGAGCTCGATCGCGCTAACGGCAATCTGGAACCTCATGTACGACCGCTTCGAAGTCCAGCGCGTGCTGGTAGTGGCTCCTCTTCGAGTGGCAAGGGATACCTGGCCAGCAGAACAACAGAAGTGGGATCACCTGGCTGGCCTCACCATGGCAGTAGCCGTCGGACCAGAAGCCAAACGCCTCGCCGCTTTGAACGCGCGTGCGGACGTGACGGTGATTAACCGTGAAAACGTCACTTGGCTTGTTGAGCGCTCCGGTGTCCAGTGGCAGTGGGACATGGTCGTGATTGACGAGCTGAGTTCGTTTAAGAATCATCAGGCCAAGCGCTTTCGCTCCCTGCTCAAAGCCCGCCCGCACGTCAAACGCATCGTGGGTCTGACGGGGACACCGGCCGCCAACGGACTCGAAGACCTCTGGGCGCAGTTCCGCCTGTTGGACATGGGTGAGCGTTTGGGGCGTTACATCACGCATTACCGCAGGGAGTTCTTCGACCCCGACAAGCGAAACGGCATGCAGGTCTTCTCCTACAAGCCCAAACCAGGTGCGGAAGAAGAAATCTACAAGCGCATCTCCGATGTCACCATTTCGATGCAGACCTGCGACCACCTCACCCTGCCAGAAGTCACCTACAACACCATCGACGTGACCATGGGTGATAAGGGCCGGCGGGCATACGAGCGGATGCTAGGCGACCTGGTCCTAGAGCTCGAAGGCACTGAAGTCACGGCTGCTAACGCGGCAGCGTTGTCGGGCAAGCTCACCCAGATGGCCTCCGGGGCGCTCTATGACGAGGACGGTAACTGGCACCTCGTCCATGAGGCCAAGCTGGATGCGTTGGAGGATTTGGTTGAGGCGGCGAATGGGAAGCCGGTGCTGGTGGCGTACTGGTTCACCCACGACCTCGAACGAATCCAGAACAGGTTCCCTGAAGCGAGGCTGCTCAAAACAGGGGCGGACATGGACGCCTGGAACAACGGTGAAGTGCCGTTGGCGCTGATCCACCCCGCCTCCGCAGGTCATGGCCTGAACCTGCAGGCTGGTGGGTCGACGCTCATCTGGTTCACGCTGACCTGGAGTTTGGAGCTCTACCAGCAAAGCAACGCGAGATTACACCGCCAAGGCCAAACGGAGCCGGTGGTCATCCACCACTTCGCAGCCAAGGACTCTATCGACCAGAAAATCCTTGCCGCCCTCGCGGTCAAGGACACCACCCAGGCCGCGTTGATTGACGCGGTCAAAGCAACCATCACTATGGAAGGAGAGGACCGATGACTGCTGTTCTCGGTACTGACATCACCTGGAAATACGTCGACCGCAGCGCGGCAGCCATCAACGCAATGCGCGACTTCTCGACCATGCAAACCATCATCGACACCACCGACGACGACCTCAAAGCCATCGCCGAAGACATCCCCACCGTCAGCTCACCGAAGCTGGATGGGATGCCCGGTGGTGGGTTCAACCCCCACGGCAGCGAGGATCGGATCATGGCGCACCTGGAGCGGATCGATAACCGCCAACGCCGCTACCTCCAAGCCAAGGATTACATGGACTGGTTCCTCCCAGCCTGGGCAGCCCTCACCGATGATGAACGCTGGGTGTTAGAGACCTGCTTCCTCCAAGGTGAAGACGTTCCTGCCGGTTTGGCGATTGACCAGATCTGCGCCCAATACAGCGTGGAGAAATCCGCCGCGTACAACCGCAAGAACAAGGCGCTAAACCACCTGTCTGTCTTGCTCTACGGCCGATAAACGAATCGCTCCCATGGGTCCTCTACTATAAAATAGTTTTGCATTTAGTAGAGGACCCATGGGAGCGCGAAGGCGGCCATAGTGACTAGTGATGACTACAAAAGAGATAGCCGACAGGTAGGTACTTTCGGTGAATGGCTTGTAATGATGGCGCTCCTTCAAGCCTACCCTGAAGATCAAATTAGAGTAGACCGTCTCGATGCAATAGGGATTGACGTCGCTCTATATCATCCTGAGGTGAACTTAGGTATTTCAGTAAAAACTCGCAACAGGATTCTTTGGGATAAGAAGACCAAAAAAAATCCAGGTCTGAAACTTGAACCAAATGACATGCAGTCATGCTGTAAGGAAGCTAAAGCAAGAGTTTTGGAACCCGCTATTGGGCTAGTAGTTATGGATGATGATTGCATGGACGTATTAGTGGTTCATGTTGGGATATTTCTTAAACGCTATGGCAGACTTTGGTGGATCGGTGAAGAAGATGACCCCGGGGCTGTAAATTATTCCCATACGTTGTCTTTGGCCTTATCCCGGAAACAACGCGATATGTGGGCGACGAGTTTTGATGACGTAATCTTATTTCAACGCTACGACAGAAGAGAACCCGTGATCTAGGAGTGGAAAAACAGTGGAAAGACACCCCTGATTTCACCCGCTATACTGTAAGCAGTTGAAAAATATCCGGAGCCCCAGCAGCCAGCTTGGTTGCTGGGGCTCCGGTGTACCCGGCAGCGTGGAGGATGGTGAGCGCCAGTGCCTCATCGACCAAAGACTCCGTGCCGCTGGCCTGCCTGCCCAGCCCTCACCAACGCTCGCTACTGCGAGACCCACGCCAAGGAAGCCGACACCAACTACCGTCACTACGAGCGTGACCCCCAGATCAACAGACGCTACGGCAGTGACTGGCGAAAGATCCGCGCCGCATATGTCGCCAAGCACCCGCTGTGTGAACAGTGCGAGAAGGAAGGACGGCTGACGCCGGTGGCTGAAGTCCACCACATCCGCCCCCTCGCACACGGCGGCACCCACGACGAGTTCAACCTCATGTCGCTGTGCAAGCCCTGCCACTCACGCCAGACCGCCATGGACGGGGACCGGTGGCGAAATACCGTTTCTGCCGGGTCGCAGGTCTACACCTACTGACTTTTCTGAGGGCTACCTCGGGCTTTGGACCCTGGCCCCAGCCTGGGGAGGGGCGGTCTCAATCTCTGGGCCTGTACGGGGTTTCAGCGGGCGTGGCCCCTCGCGCACAAACTCCCCGAATCAAACAGGGTATTACCCTGTATAGAACCCCAAAAGTTAGACACTTTGATTCTATCCTAAGCCGCTCTGTCGAGGGCATCTTGACGCAGTTCGTGGGGAGTGATTCCGCCAAGTCGTTCTTGGGTGCGTTCGTCGTTGTACCAGAGAATGTAAGTTTTAATCGCTCGGGTTAAATCGGCGATCTTTGCAAACTTTTCACCGACAAACATCTCTTGTTTAAGGTGCGTGAAAAAGTTTTCCGCAACAGAGTTGTCGTAACAGTTTCCTTTCCTTGACATCGACTGGACGCAGCGGTGAGACTTCAATTGAGAAATCCAAGAAATATGGTGGTAGTGAAAACCTTGATCAGTATGTACCAGCACATTTTCTGGATGCCCGGCATTCTTGAAAGCCTTTCTTAGGCTCTCTGAACTTAGGCGAGTAGTGGGTGCTGTACCGATAGTAAACGACACCACAGAATGGTCAAACAAATCAATCACTGGAGAGAGATAGAGTTTGTTCCCGTTAAGTTGGAACATGGTGATATCACTGACCCATTTTTGATTTGGTGCATCAGTTGCAAATTTCCGTTCCAGAACATTTGGAGCAGTATTACTAGTATTCCCGCGAAAAGAAGAGTAGTTCTTTTTGCGCCTCGTCTTACTTCTTAGGCCCATCTGACGCATTAACTTTGCGACCAACTTCCAAGAGACTGTCCATCCTTGCCGAACCAAGGTACGGCGGACTCTTCGGTACCCATACCGTGACTTACTAGCTCTAAATATCGAGACGATCTCCGCCTTGAGGTCTTGGTGGCGGTCTGCACGTTCTAGTTTAGATAGATGGTAGTAATAGGTTGAACGTGCAATACCTGCAATCTTCAACAGAAGAGGCAAAGGGTGCTCGGACTTGAGGGTTGCAATGATTTTAGTTTTTGATCTTGCCGCTACTCCCTCAAGTCTTGAAGTTTTTTAGATAGGCAACTTCTGCTCGAAGGCGTTCATTTTCCGCTCTAAGATCGGAATTGGTAGTTGGGGGTTCAGAGCTTTTTCTTCTGGGTCCACGCTTTTTTGAGCGTAATGCTTTGTCACCACCCTTACGCCAAAGTCGCACCCATCCTCGTACGATTTCTTCTGAAGAAAATTCAAACTCGTTCGTGAGCATCCGGGCTGTTTCGCCGCTGAGATACCTGCGAACGATTTCTTTTTTGAACTCCATTGAGTACATCGTTTTTGTTTTCTTAGGTGTCAAACAGGCCCTCCCGTGAGTGAGCCAGCGGTCAAACAAACTATGGATAGGAAAACGAGAAACCCCTAACTCTTTTGCAACAGAATACTCGCCATACCCCTGTTCAAATAGATCAACCGCCGCTTCACGCTGCTTTTGAGTCAACTTGCTGTCATCTCTCATGGACTAACCCTCCTGGTTGGAAACACAGATAAATATCAGTCCAACTTTTGGGGTTCTATGCACCCCCCATCGACTCTCCCACCCGCACATTTCTGGCCCGCCTGTGCGCGGGTTTTTGCCCGTTATTTCGCGTTTTATCCCATGGTTGGAGGTGAATGATCATATGGCTCGTGATGGCACGAACAGGGGCGGACGCCGCGTCCGCGCAGGCACCAAACCCGAACCGCTTGCAGACCGCCTGGCCGATGGCCGCACCGGACGCATCCTGAGCGTTGATGGTCCGCCCGAGCCGTATGACTTCACCGGCAGCGACACAGACGAGGGCGCACTGCTGGCCGGCGTGGATATGCCCGAGCCGTCCGCGTATTTGGCGGCGCAGCAGAGGGATGGTAGTCCGCTTGGGGCTGATGAGATTTATCGGGAGACGTGGGAGTGGCTGGCCGATAAGGGCTGCACCCAGTTCGTCTCCAAACGCCTGCTTGAGGCGTATGCGCAGTCGTTCGCCCGCTTCATCCAATGCGAAAAAGCCATCGGTGATTTCGGCCTGCTCAGCAAGCACCCGACAACTGGTGCGGCGATTGCTTCGCCGTTTGTGGCCATGTCGCAGTCGTTTCAGAAGCAGGCGAATGTGCTCTGGTACGAGATTTTCGACATCGTCAAAGCCAACTGCACCACCGACTACACCCCGCTGCCTTCGGACCCGATGGAGAGGCTCCTGCAAAGCCGCTAACTAGGGTCTGTCTTCTTTCTTTTTGGCCTCCACCGTTTTGGTGGGGGTCTTCTTGTTTTCCGCCCACCAAACTCAAAGGACTAACCATGACTTCTACTGCTCTAGCTTCAAAGACCCCGCGTGCTATCCGTTTAGAGACTAGTGAGTCTGTTTGTGCTGGTCACCCGGACAAGGTGTGTGATCGGATTAGCGATGAGATTCTCGATGCCTGCCTGTGGGAAGACCCAGCCTCGCGTTGTGCGGTGGAGGTTATGGCCTCCAACCACCTCATCACCGTGGCCGGGCAGATCACCTGCAATGGGCGGGTGCGGATCCGTTCCATTGTGCGCTCGACCCTAGCCCGGCTCGGTTATCAGCCGTGGAAATACCTCGTCAGTGTCAACGTCACCCGCCAGTCCAGCGACATTGCCGGTGGCGTGGACACGGCGTTGGAGACCCGCGAAGGTGGCGCGGAACACGCTGGGGCGTTTAGCGACCTCGGCGCGGGCGACCAAGGCACCGTCTATGGTTACGCCACTGATGCCACCAAGGATTTCCTGCCAGACTCTCTTGTGGCTGCCCATGAGATTAGCGCGCGCTTGGACCAGGCGCGTGAGCAAGGAACCATTGCTGGTATCGGCCCGGATGGCAAAGCCCAAGTCACCCTCACCGTTGATGAGGATGGCACTCCGATTACTGCACCCACCGTCGTGGTATCTATCCAGCATAATGCGGCCAAGGACCTGGAGGAGTTACGCCGGGAAGTCATTTCCAAGATTGTTGCCCCATCCCTTGAGGCCATCGGCATCGACACCCTCAAATACACCACCGTCCTGGTGAACCCCTCGGGCCGGTTCGTCAAAGGCGGACCTGGAGCAGACACCGGCCTGACGGGCCGCAAGCTCATGGTCGACACCTATGGCGGTCACGCGCCCCATGGTGGTGGCGCGTTCAGTGGTAAGGACGCGACGAAGGTCGACCGCACGGGTGCTTACATGGCCAGGTTTCTGGCTAAGCAGGTGGTGGCGGGACATTTGGCTAAGCGGTGCACGGTCAGCATCTCCTACGCGATTGGCAAGGCCGACCCGGTCGCCTTCGACGTCGACACCCACGGCACCCATATCCCAGAGGTCACGGATGAGGACATTCGCCTCGCCCTGTCGGAGTTCTATTCGCTGCGGCCGGGAGCGATCATTGACCGCTTCCACCTGCGCCGCCATGGCTTTGCCCGTTACAGCGCTTACGGACACTTCGGACACGTGAACGGTGTGTACCCGGGTTGGGAAGAAAAGTTCGACCGTTGGCACCTCAAAGAAGACGTCATCAACCATGCCAAGGCCCGCCACGGCGAAACCAACAAGGAGGCTGGGCAGTGAATATCAAGAAGATTGCGGTCTCTGAGCTTCAAGCGGCGGACTACAACCCACGCAAAGACCTCCAGCCCGGTGACCCCGAGTTCGAAAAACTCAAACGCTCCGTAGAGGAGTTCGGTTACGTAGAACCGGTCATTTTCAACGAGGCGACCGGCCGTGTGGTGGGAGGCCATCAGCGCCTCAAAGTCCTCACCGCACTCGGACACACCGAAATTGAATGCGTCGTAGTCGACCTTCCCGAAGCCAAGGAGAAGGCGCTCAACGTTGCCTTGAACAAGGTCAAGGGTGAGTGGGATGAGTCCAAACTGGCCTTGTTGATTGCGGACCTTACGGCTGAGGACTTCGATGTGACCTTGACGGGTTTCGACCCAGCCGAAGTCGATGCCCTCTTTCGTGACCAGTTGGCCGGTGGCATTGAGGAAGATGATTTCGATGTTGAGGCAGAGCTGGCTAAACCCGCCATGTCCCGCACTGGGGACATCTGGCAGCTCGGCCGGCATCGCCTCATTGTCGGGGACTCCACCGACTCAGACACCTTCGCTGTCCTAATGGGTGATGAGAAGGCGAACCTGGTGGTCACTGACCCGCCATACAACGTCAACTACCAAGGCACGGCTGGGTCTATCCAGAACGATCACATGGACAACGACTCCTTTGTCGCTTTCCTGACCAAAGCCTTCACCGCTGTCTCGAGTGTGATGGCTGACGACGCCAGTATTTACGTCTTCCACTCCGATACTGGGGGTTATGCGTTCCGCAAGGCCTTCGACGACGCCGGGTTCTACCTCTCAGGCTGCTGTATTTGGGTCAAGCAATCCATCGTGCTAGGCCGGTCCCCGTATCAGTGGCAGCATGAACCAGTCCTGTTCGGATGGAAGAAAACGGGACGCCACCAGTGGTACACCGGACGCAAGGAATCGACCATCTGGCGTTTCGACAAGCCCCGCAAAAACACGGATCATCCGACGATGAAGCCGGTGGAGCTCATCGCCTACTCAATCCTTAACTCCTCCCTGAGCAATCAGGTGGTGCTTGATGCCTTCGGCGGATCCGGCTCCACACTTATTGCTGCAGAGCAAACAGGCAGGGTCGCACGACTGGTTGAACTCGATCCGAAGTACGCCGATGTGATCATCAACCGCTACCGCGAACTCGCAGGAGCCACCAGCGGCATCAAAGTCATCCGTGATGGCGTCGAACTCTCATTCGAGCAAGCCCAACCCGACGCCGGCGCCATGGCGTGAAGTGTGTGTCTGAGTCTTTAGAGTTCCCGTAATGCTGGCAATTGACGGATATCACGGGTGAGGGCGAGGATCGCTATTCCTGCTGAGGCCAAGACTGTGAGACCTAGCCTCAAAGCTTGGGATTGCTGATGATCCACAGCGAAGGCGGCCAGGGTAGGAGCCGCGATTGTGGCGAGTCCATTGACGAGGGTAAAGACGCCAAAGGTGCGTCCTTGAATCTCTGAGGGTGTGCGTGCAAAAACGTGAGCGAAAAGCCCACTCCCGATCGAGACTGAGGGGATCATCCCGAGAATGGCCACTGCAAAAAGTGCGTAGTGGCTTTCATGCAGGGAAAACATTGTGAAGAAGGAGGCGCCCATCCACAGCAGCCCAGCAATGGCGAGCCTGCCAGACCCTACCCGATCAGTCAGCAATGGTGCAGCAGCGGCACCCACCAAACTCCCGATGGTGAAACCGGATGTCACAAGCCCCACAGACAGTGCTGAGGTCCCTGCCGAACGCAGAGAAAAGACAGCCCAACTCGTCCCCGTAAAGACCAGGAGATTAACCAATGGCGCACAGAGCATCACAATCCGGATAACAGGATCCCCGAACACATGACGCAATCCCTCTCGGTAGGAGGACAACAACGAGATCAACCCTGGACGGGAATGGCCCGGGTAAGCACCAGGAGGGTCAAAAGACGCCGTCACCTTGTGCAGGAGTACCAAAAAACTGCTGTCGCAAGCCAGACGTACCAGAAACGGTAACACCGGAGTAACCCCATAGAGCAGTCCTGTTACGGGACGACTCGCCAATGAGACCAGAGACGTTCGAGCCTGTGCGGCGCTGAGAGCGCGAGGAAATTGTTCAGGAGTAATGAGTTCCTTCAGAGCGGCATCCATCGACGGATCGGCCAGAGTCTCACTGGCGGCCACAATCATCGTGATGAGTGAAACAGCCGCCATGATGAGCCACTGAGCAGAAACCAATCCATTGAAATAGGCTGAAAGAACCAGGATGAGTGTGGCGATTGAGGCGACACTCGTCATCACGCAACGTCGGATTACGGTTTTGCGAGAATACCCGTCAGCTAAGGCTCCGCCCAAGATTCCGCCTAATAACTCCATAGCCGCCACTACACTGGAAAGCAGGCCAGCGCTAGAGACTGATCCTGAGACATCAATGAGAAGTAAAGACACTGCGAGCTGAGAACTCATACTGACCGTAAGAAGAGTCTCGGCAGAAAACCATAGCCGGAAATCTCGATTCCTAAAGGGAGAAGAAATTACCTGACTCATCGAAGGTCCTCATCTGAAGATTCTAAGTTTGTTGCTCTAGCAAAATTACATTGCCATTCATTTGCGTGACAGATTAGAAGGCAGCATCGGGTAAAAAGATCCGTGTACTCATCGTCATCCCAAAACTGTTCTTGTAGCAGTGAACTCTCGCTAAGGTATTGGCTCTTCTCCGCTAGAGATTCTGCGACTACGCGAAGTTCTCGCAATCTTGTAAGTTGTCCAGTAAATAGAGTTAAATCTTGCGAGTTTTCCTGAAGGTGTGAGTTCATGTAACGAGAAAAACTGGAAAGTAGACTCTTGGTCGATTGGCTCATTAACTTAAAATATTGCTTAAACAGGAATTCTACTTGCGTGTCGAGCGTGCGAATTGCAGTTTTTTATTCTACATCAACGTTAGCCTTAAAGAAGATTTGAGAAACGCAAATAGTTGACAGCAGTAGCGAGCAGAAAGAATCAAGTACTCTTCTTCATACAGACATGGCGCATCCTTTCTAGAGAAAAGGATGCGCCATGTCTGTATATCCGACGATCAGATGATACCCGGACGGGGACGAGTGCTAATTCCACCCTTCTTCATGATGGCACCTCCTTCTCGTTTGTGCGTTCCGAGCCTGGGAATTGCTCGGACGAGCGCACTATACAGATGAAGCATAGGGTGTCAACCAACTGATGGCTTCTATTGCACATTGCCTAGATGTTCACATGGAAGCTGGGGTATTATCACAGCCTCCTTTTGTACGAAGATCTTATATCCCAGAATTGGGAATGGGATTGTTCCTGGATTGACCGCAGGGGATACGAAAAGACTACCCATCACTATTACTACTTGCCGCCCGGGGTACTTGACTCCAACCCAGTACTCGCGTTTGCAGGGCTTTCACGACCGTTGGACGGACAACCTCACCCATGCCAATGTTAGTGATGAGGACTTGGTGTTTTGGCGGCAGGTTTCTCACCGACGCACGCATACGCGGGTTGATGCAATCCGAGACGGATGCTTAGCTCCTCAGGTGGCTGATAAGGTCTCTGCTTGACGGAACGCTATACAGGATGTGGTGCAACGGGATCGCATTGTCGTGCGCTCAGTTCGTCATGAACCAAATCGCCAAGCACGCAACCACCTAGTTCTCTGTGTGGGAACTGACTGGCTTTCTGGCCCCGGATAAGTGATGCCACCACTTATCCGGGGCAGCCAAAGCCTTACTTTGAGGTGTGCTCTAGAACGCTACATTCCTTGGCGTTTGAGCCGATTTTGGACTGGATAAACCTGTGTTTCTAAGGGTTCATGTTGTTGACAGAAAAACCCCGATAACTCACAAGGGAGAACACACAACCATGAACACTCAGACAGTCACCTTCGACTATGACCTGCCGGCTGGTAAACGCTCCAACATCGTCACCAACCTCCAAGCCCTCTACGACACCAAGCCCCGCACCTTGGTGCGCTCAGTTATGAGTACCAGGTCGGCCCCGCAATCGTCGCCCGTAACGGCACGATCAGGTGGGAGGGGAAGGGGCCTTCTAAGAAGGATGTGCGCGACCTGCTGGGGTTGCTTGGGGAGGATGACTTCTACCCAGACAACCTCTTCGACCTACGTCACTGGCTTGAAACCAAACAACCCCGCACCACCAAACCCGTCGAGGTAGAGCCAGAAGAGTTGGTGGCTGACGGCGTGACTGTCACCATCCCGCGCACTACCCTCACCGATGCTGCCCTAGAGCGGTTCCAGGCGCTGGTGAGTGCGAAGGGTCCGCTGATTCAGGCTGCTCTGAACCTTGAGGACCTGCCCATCAAGGTCACCGACGAGACGGTTTCGATGCCTTGGATCGCTCGCCCCTGCACCCCAGCTCAGGCTCATGCCCTCACCGAGTTGTTTGGTGCGATGCTCACCATGGCTCGGGATGCCAAGCGGGTGACTGCTAAGGCGAAGGCGGAGGCGAATCCAAGGTATGTGATGCGCTGCTTCCTGCTGCGCCTGGGCTTCATCGGCCCCGAACACAAGGCGCTACGCAAGACGCTGATGGGTGACCTGGCGGGTTCGGCGGCTTGGCGCACCCCACCAGTCGAGGATGTCCAGCCTGCGGTGAAGCCGTCGCTGGTGGGGCGCAGGGTTCGCCTCGATGACACGAGCGACCCTTACACCACCCTCACCCCGGGCACTGAGGGCACCATTAACCATGTCGATGACCTAGGGACGCTGCATGTGGCGTGGGATAACGGCTCGACCTTGGGGCTGGTGCCTGGGGAGGACTCCTACATCCTCCTCTAAAACCCGCCCCACTCAACCCTGCCGGCACCCACCAAAACCAGGGTGTCGGCCAGGCGTTTCACTAGAGATGCAAACCGCTACTTTTCCCTTTGAATAAGCGGCTTTTGGACTGGATATAACTGTGGAAGTAAGCGTTGATTGTTGTTGACACAACCACCGGCCAGCACCCGCTGACCACCGAGAGATCTGGAGACAATAATGACCACCGCAACCATCCCCGCACCCACCTTGAGCGCCAACTACGCCTCACCTTCGGCCGACAGGGGGCTGCCTGAGGGTCTGGCCTGCCTGGGACTGCCCGAGTGGGCAACCGCCTGGTACGCCGCCGAGCAGGGCCAAGCACCCGCTGAAGTAATCCGCGCCCTCGAAGTGGTTTGTGAGGACTACGAACCCGACTTCATCACCCTGACCCCAACTAGGTGTGAGGATCTCGGGCCCTTCGAAATCGACACGGTTCAACTTCGTGCCATGCTCATTGACGCTTATCGCATCGGCTTCGCCCACGCCCAAGCCCGGGCCGTGAACTAGAGATGCATACCGCTAGAAAAACCTTGCAAATAGGCGGGAAACAACTGGATAAGTGTGGAAGTTCAAGCCTTAATGGTTACAGCTGGAACACGCTAGGGAGCAAGGAAAGGCAAGCACAATGAACACCACGAAGACCACGATGGAGACCCTGGCCGAGACCACCGCCCAGCGCATCATCCTCCAGCATGGGAGAGGGTCCTGGTCGCCACCTATCGCTACATGAGCGGCAAGGACAACGGCTGGCAGGCCGAAACCTACCGCATGGTCGAAGCCCCGGTCCCCGGCTGGGGTAAGGACGCCCGCAGCGCCAGCGAATGCGCCCTCGAACAGGTAGCGGCCTCGGATGAGTACTTCGCGGACAACGGCAGCGCGATCGCCTGGGCCATGAACAACTAAAAACCGCGCCCCGCAACCGCACCACCCAATGCTTGGTGGTTGCGGTCTTTTTACACCCAAGACCAGGGTCTGTTTGGGGAGGCGGTTTAGAGATGTACACCGCTGCTTTTCGTTGCTAATAAAGGCCAAACCGGCTGGATAAGAGTGTGTTTCTAAGCGTAAATGGTTACACAAGGAAACCATAGGGCAACAGCCCTAAGAGAGTGAAAGGGTAACCACGATGAACACCAAGAACACCACCAAGACCACCGGTAAGGCCGCTAAGAGTGAGGTCATCAGCACCGGGGAGCTGCGCCGCCTGCTCGAAGACATCGCTATCGCTGATGAATACGCCGGCATCGACACGCTCCTATCGAGGGGCTCGGACGGCTTCGACTGGGCCGAAATGACCATCGGGTCGCTTCGCCGCCTGATGGAGCAGGCCTTCCAAGCCGGCCTAGACGCCGCACACACAGAAGGCATCACACAGGTAGTCAAGAGCGAGGGCGAGGTCTACACCGAGGCCGACAACAAGGTCATCCACCCCGCCCCAGAAACCCTCAACGATGAGGACGAGGCAGGCCGGGTGGGAACCCACGGCATCGACAACGTCTGGATCCCAATCGGAGGCGACAAGTACGCGCTGATCTACACCACCTGGGCCAACGCGACCGGTTGGCGCAAAGTCCCCGCCATCTACACCAAACAACCTGGTGGCACCTACCAACTAGCCACCTGGAACGAAGAAGGCTTCGACTTCAACCGGATGCGCGCCGAAGGCTACCCAGAAGCCCTGACCTGGGCAATCAAGAACGCCTAAGCGGCCCACTAGCCAGACCCACCCCGAGGACGGGCGGGCTGGCCCTCTTTTCACAACACTGACGCTCCACCAAGTTGGTGGGGCCTTTTCTATACCCCGCAATCACTTAAACACGGCAGGAAATCCAGCCGATTCCCGCACAGAGAACTGCCGCAAGCCACCAAACCATGAAGGGAGCAACGCCATGGCCATGCGTCGTCTTGAGAACTATGAGCCGACCCGCTTTATGGCAGACGGCTCCCACTACGACAAACGCTCTGCCGACTATGCGGTTGCGTTCATCCAGGCCCTGACCCACACCAAGGGCCGCTGGGCCGGCAAACCCTTCGAACTGATTGATTGGCAAGAGCAGATCATTCGTGACCTGTTCGGCACCCTCAAGGCGGACGGGTTCCGCCAGTTCAACACCGCCTACGTTGAGATCCCCAAAAAGATGGGCAAGAGCGAGCTCGCTGCCGCAGTGGCACTACTGCTCACGTGTGGGGATGGTGAGGAGCGTGCCGAGGTCTACGAGTGCGCAGCAGACCGCCAGCAAGCCTCCATCGTGTTCGAGGTCGCAGCCGACATGGTCCGCAACTCACCCGCACTATCCCGCCGGGTGAAGATTCTGGCCAGCCAAAAGCGGATCGTCTTCCAGCCCACCAACAGCTTCTACCAGGTGCTCAGCGCTGAAGCCTACAGCAAGCATGGGTTCAACATTCACGGCGTGGTCTTTGACGAGCTGCACACCCAGCCCGACCGCCGCCTATTCGACGTCATGACCAAAGGCAGTGGGGATGCCCGCACCCAACCCCTCTACTTCTTGATTACGACGGCAGGGTCGGACACCAACTCGATTTGCTACGAGACTCACCAAAAAGCCCAAGACATCTTAGAGGGCAGGAAGATTGACCCGACCTTCTATCCCGTAATTTATGGGGCCGATCAGGACGATGACTGGACCGACGAAACCGTTTGGGCCAAGGCCAACCCATCCCTTGGCATCACGGTTGGGATCGACAAAGTGCGGGCGGCCTGCGAGTCAGCGAAGCAGAACCCTGCCGAAGAAAACTCCTTCCGCCAACTCAGATTGAACCAGTGGGTGAAACAGTCCGTGCGGTGGATGCCCATGGCAGCGTGGGATGCATGCAAGCGCGACTTCCGGCCAGAGCAACTGCGGGGCCGAGTCTGCTACGGCGGGCTGGATTTGTCATCCACCACGGACATCACGGCGTTCGTCCAAGTCTTCCCACCCGAAGAAGCAGGCGAGCCGTACTTTGTAGTCCCGCACTTTTGGATCCCAGAAGACAACATTGACCGCCGCGTCCTTCGCGACCGAGTCCCATACGACCTCTGGGTCAGGCAAGGACACTTGAAGCTCACCGAGGGGAACGTGGTCCACTACACGGCGATTGAACAAGCCATCGAACAAATCTCTGAAACCTACGATTTGCGGGAGGTGTCGTTCGATAGGTGGGGCGCAGTCCAAATGACCCAAAACCTCGACCACATGGGCTTAACCGTTGTTCCCTTCGGGCAAGGCTTTAAAGACATGTCCCCACCAACCAAAGAACTAATGAAGCTGGTGCTGGAGGGCAAGCTGGCCCATGATGGGCATCCGGTTTTGCGGTGGATGATGGACAACATTTTCATCCGCCAAGACCCCGCCGGGAACATCAAACCCGACAAAGAAAAATCCACCGAGAAAATCGACGGGGTCGTCGCCACCATCATGGGCCTAGACCGGGCGATTAGATGCGGGGCAGGGCCAGCCAGCGAGAGCGTTTACGATCGGCGTGGGCTACTGCTTCTATAATGAAACGTGACTTTCAACACAATAACCTTATTCAGGTTTGCTTCCCATGCGTCATATGCTTTACTTGAAGCATGGGAAGCGCGGGACATGGGGTTCCGACCCGGAAGACAGGAGTTCTTTAATGGCTTCGGAAATTGTAATCACTCGAGTGAACGACGCTCAGACCGACTGGGGGTTCGACGAATGGCTGGAGCGGGGACGGCAGTGGTGGAAAGCCAGTGCCGCACGCATTGTCGACTGCACCAAGCTAATTGTCTTGGACTCTGAAAACCGAGTCATGGCCGTTGCCCGTATCGCGGGGGTGGAAAAAGACCTTGACGAAGGATCAGGTCGAGTTTCCATTCTGGTACGGCCACTGAAAGACGACGAGTTGATCGGTAAGGTCATCCGCCGATACGAGTCCCGAAACCCTGTCGTCTACATGACAGAGATTGAAGTTCTTGACTGACGACAACACCATCACAGGGGTCCTCCAGTAAATCTACTGGGGGACCCCTGCGCATATTCAACAAGGAGAGCAATCTAATGGGCTTCCTATCCTGGCTCGGCCTCAAACCCGACCCACCATCACCGCAAAACAACTGGTCGTTGACTAACACTGAGTTCTTCGCATCTCCCACCAGCAGCGGCAAGTCGGTGACGGAACGCAGCGCGATGCAGATGACCGCCGTCTACGTCTGCGTCCGCATTTTGGCTGAAGGTGTCGCCTCGCTGCTGTTGTACTTGTATCAGCAGCGCGAACGTTCGAAGGGCGTATCAGAGAATGTGGGTAAGACCGCGGTGGTTAAGGATGATAGGAAGTACACGGCGATTGGCATCTCACAGAGGGGGAGGTATCTCTGAGATACAGATATTTCAGATTAACGAGGTTGTCCGTGCCTTTCGCATCCCACTTCACATGGTCGACGGCCTCCACGGTCCATGGCTGTTAGTGTCTGTTTCAAACTAACCCTGCTAATGGTGAGGTGATCTATTCTGCAATACTGCACCCAACTGACCAGGTTTTGTACTCATCTCACGTAGGAGTGCATCCACCGTGGGGAAAATACACCGAACAGCCTCTTTGTATTATTCGCTGACGCTAAAAACTTTAGGCAATTCCACCACTCTTAGTTTTCTCTAAGATATGGCTGTTTTTCTTTGCTATAGATTCGGCGGACGTTATTGAGTATGTAAATACCGCTGTAATGATTTCAGAAGAACAACCTGATTGTTGAGGCGATGTGGTCGCTTTGACACGTTGAAAATGGTGGCGCGCTAGCATGGGTGCGGTGAACGATTTTGCCGCCTAGGGTGAGGAGGCCACATCCTTAAGAAACCTGATGAGAAGTTATTTGTTATCGGTGTGTTGTGTCTGTTCGGCGCATCGATTTCCACCGATCTTTCCTGGTTCGGGAGATGGCGGGTGGTAATCCCCCTGATGATTTGTGCAACGCTTTGCGATCTGACCTACCTTGCTGGAGATGGTTCGGTATCTACGGTTCAAGAATGATTGAACTTCCGTGGATATAGTTTAATTTTTAACGGATTGGGGAACACGCGTGTTTGGTGCCAATAAGCAGTTTTTACTCTTTTTCATCGCTCGCACGATCGAACTTGTGGGAAGCGGAATGGTCAGCGTGTTTTCTTCTCCCGCACTGCGCGGAATCGTCCCTGATCTGGTGGATGAGATCTACATTCAATGAGTTAATGCTGCGCTGGCCACGTCAAAGAACGCCAGCAAAATTCTTGGCCCCACGATAGCGGGCGTGCTCGTTGCATTCGTCGGTGGCGGCGTGTACTGATCATCGATGCGATGACGTTCCTGCTTGCAGCATTTTTCTTTAGTTAACTGCCAGGCAGAATGTCGACTAATACCCGCACGAGCAATATGATCACGGAACTCAAAGAAGGCTTGTCCATTTTCATATGTCTGCGTTGGGTATGGACGCTGAGCCTGACCTACACGATGATTAATCTGTTCGCTATCGGTCCTTGGCAGGTACTTGGCTCCGCGTTAGTTCGGGAAGAATACGCGTGGCCTTATGGGGCGTCATCCTCTCTGTCCGAGCAACCGAATTGTTGTGTGCGAGTATTGTTCTTCTCAAACTACGGTTCAGAAATCCATTGGTTTCCGGACTCATTTTGGGGTCGATGAGTGCTTCGCCGCTTCTGTCACTTGGCGTCTCTACCCCGATCACTCTCGTTTGTGTTGTTGTCTTTGTTTCTGCATTCGGGATCACCGCTGCTGGCGTGACATACGATTCGACTCTTCAAAGAAGGGTTCCACGCAGTGAACTGTCACGGGTTGCCTCTATTGATGACCTGCTCTCCTTTGCCCCTGTGCCACTGTCACAGGTACTGATTGGCCCCGTGTCCGGATATGTAGGCGAACATGAGTTATTTATTGTCTGCCCCGTTGCCATCATCGTCCTGCGCTTTGCGCCACTTCTCGTCCGGGACGTGTGAACCGTTACCAAGCAACCCACATATTGACAGGCTATTAACGTAGCCCAAGACATTACATAATGTTGAGGTCGACTATGTTTTCTGAGGATGATTATTTATTTTCTTCTATTGGTTAAGGTCATCGGTGAGATGAGGCTGGAAATAGTTGTTTTCTTAATGCTTGACAGCGGTTCATTACCTTGACGACTTGTGTCTTAAGGAAATAGAGAACGAGTGCTCCCGCCTTTAGTCTATATTATGTCGGGAATTTAATTGTTGATCTTTTGATGAGGGGGCAGTTTTAAATCAGCAGACTCTTTATGTTTGATTTTCTTTTATCGTTGCGATCGAGAGAAGAGGGGATTCTTGGTATGTGATTTTGAAGAGACTAGTTTGGTGATTGTTTTGGGGTGGTACTGTAAGAACTATTGATGAACTGAATACTTGGATATGGAAAACGATATTTCTGCCACTCAAATAATATCGTTGTTATTGTTATAATTGCAGTATTGCAATAATCTCGTTACCATCCTTCTCATCTGTCTCTATAAAGCCGAACGATTGGTAAAGGTGGCGTGCAGCATTATTTTCTTCTTCATAAGATAGCCAGCAATAGTTCGCTGGCCCGCAAGGGTGGGTGTTAATGAAGGCTAAAGCAAGTTCGACTGCTTTTCTTCCGTATCCTTGGCCTTGATGATGTTTATCGATCATAAGGCGCCATAGGTTGTAATTTCCCTTAGCGATTTGTGGTGCATCTTCCCAGTAATCATCGCAGTCAAATCCGATCAATAGAAATCCGACAGGCATTTCATCTTTATAGATACCAAACGCGAAGGCATGGCCATTACAGGTAATAGTTGTGTAGGCTTCAATGATGCTGACAATATTGTTTGCAACGAAATTATTCTGGTTAACGGAGACCTGAAGTTTTAAAATATCCCAAACATTTTTGCTTGTAATTTTCTGTAGCTTTATCATTTTATCTCTATTTCCGAATAGATAATGTCGACTGTTATTATGAACAACTATTCATTCTCATTTATCGCTATGTGGATCTGTCGGAGATCTCCTTTTTATGGTGCTAGCCGTCTGTGAGGAACGCGGGAACTTGCTGTGTTCTTGGTCAATACAGTAATGCTGAGAGAGATGAAACTTGCCTCGGTAGGGAAACATATCTCGGTTTTGCTTCTGAATGGGGGGGCTTTTGTTACTGGGAATGAGTCTAACTGAGAATAAATGATTAGTACGGCGACTGGGGAATTGTTTACGGCTGTCTTTTCGTCGCACTCTGCGGGAATTGAATACAACGTCTACATGATGGATGTGTATATATGTGCCGTTATCGATTGCGGATGTTTATTCTCGTTCCATGTTTGTTTCTAGAACTCTTGGATGGGGTAACCGAGTCAGGTGTTGGTATTGGCATAGTCCTAGCTATGTTGGAACTAGGTGATCAATGTGTCTATCGGCAGACTTACCGAAGGTGAGTTCATGAAATCTGGGGCCCTTGTCCAGATGCCTTTTATGCCTTTCCTGTCTTTGCATGTCTCTAGGTGAGGCGGGCGGCATTTTTTTGGGGGGGGGGCGGATTTTGTGTGAATGTGACTGGGGAAGTGTTGACGTCTTGGCCTGTCAGTAAAAGTAGCCTCGAGTGTTACGCTGCATTACTGGGGAAGTATGATATAAAGTGAACCCCGTGACCGTGCAAGTCTGACAAGGAACCGAGAAGCACAGTTATTCTCGTTGCCTGTATCAGCAGGGTCGTAGGTTTGAGTGCTCTTGTGCTATATCGCTCTATCTCAGAGGTGACCAATGTAAGTAACAAGCTCTTCTTGTGTTCAGATTATCAGGTAGTGGATGTAGGTGACAGTCACTTCGATACTGATGTGGAGTGGTTGCTTCTTCGGCATTTGAAAGAACCTTCATGTAAACAGATGAAGTTTAAAGGTGACTTATTAGGGAAACGTTGATTTTGGTTAGTCGTCTATTAAAAAAAGGTGTTACCAATGGCAATGGTGGAGGTATGTTCGTAACCAAACACACGAGACATTCTTCTAAACTATATTGATTGCCTGACTTAAGTTTCATCTATTTAAGAAACTGAAAGTAAGCATCTTTATAGCAAAGGAAAGATGCAGATGTATGCGATTTTATAGCAAAGGAAAGATGTAGATGCATACGATGCCTTGTTATTTCGATACCCGCAAGACTTCTGTCCCATTCTGCTTCAAGCAAATGAGTAATTGTATTAAGTAATTTTATGTCAGTAGTCTGATTGAAAATCAGTTATCTTATGTGGTGCTTAATATGCTTCAAACGGTATTTTCTGTATTGCTCATTACGTGACTCTAGGTATTTTGTATAGAGAAATATTCAAAAGGGAGTGTGGCGAATGGAAAGGCGTAGATGAGTTTCGTGACCGTCTATGTATAGGTGGAACTTTTGTGTGTTTTATATATTTAATGATGATATTGACCGTATTTATAAAAGTTTTCGAGCGCCTGTGCTCATTGTCTAAGATTGGAAAATTTCATGAACGTGATGCAAGTAATATTTGGCGGGCTTTTGCCTGCCATAGTATCTCCACTTTTGACTTATTGGCTCTCAAAAAAAGAGTCAAAGTCTTTGGAAGAAGACTACTTAAAACAGATTCTACCTGGATCATTGGTAAATTCTCCCTTCCTTAGTATTAAGGGGAACTATAACCATTTTAGCAATATTGGAAATCAAACCAATGTGACCAATAATTATAATACTAGTATCCGTTTTTCAAAAGAAAATCAACAAACAGATGATATGTTTATGATCTTATTTCTTTCCTTCTTCTTAATTTCCGGTGCAGCCTTCGTCCTGGCTTCGTGGTATAGGTTGATTTTCTTTGTGATTTTAGGATTCGCTGCCGGGCTGCTTGTTACGGGTGGGCTATTTTACTATTTCAATCGTTCGAATAGGAATATTGAAAGGCTTGTTCCGGAAATATTCCTTGTTGCGATGGTGCCGGTTTCACTTGTTTTTACTTCCGGAACTTCCGGTGTGAGGCTACCATCATTGGCTAGGGCTATAGATGCGTTACGTGAGTCATGTGTCGAGGGTGTATGGGGTTGTTTTTTTATTTCTTCGTTGGGCGTTAAAGTTCTCTTTATTCTTACTGTCATTGCCGCAGTGCTTTATTTGTTTTCTATTTTTGTCTATCTGGATCTTTTGGCGAAATATCATAGTATTTATATTTTTGAGGACAAGTATGGAATTTGTGTTCATTCAGGGAATTACGAGAAAAGATGGCGGGTTTGTGCTTTATTTGCCTCATTTTTTTCTTTTCTGGCGTTTAATCCATGGATCATTGATCGTTTGTTTTTCTGAAATTTGATGTTATTAGTTCTGGGTATAGTTAGAGGATGAAATATTATCTGGAAGTAATAGTTGTTTTTGTAGGTGTGTAATAAATAGTGTTTGTAGACAGATGTGTCGTGGGGGGGGCTGAAGTAACAAGTCCTTTCAGAGGGGGCATGCAAACTGTATAAATTAAGGAGCAGATTCCTAGCGTAGGCAGCGGTGGCCAAGTGTATAGAGGTGTATTTTCGTAATGTCTATTTGTTGAATTCTTGTTTATTGGGAGAGTAGTAAAAATTTCGGTTGCGTATTTTCGGTGAGGTTTCATATAATTTCGCCTGTGCATATATATGATCATTTTTCGCTTTTTACGCCGTCATAGTAAAATATTTACATAACCTACTGTGAGTATTTGTTGATACCCTTGTCAAGGAGCGCGCATCATGGAGTGGAAGCCCGCTTACATGACCGTTTAAGGTGCTCAAACTTGCTTTTCTCTAGTCTGAACCAATCAAGGTTGCTCAACCCATTGCTGAAAAGGCCTATGTTAAGGTCTGCATCAGACACGCAGATTTCTTCCGAGTTATTTCATGGCTTTGAACAAAACGCTGAGACGGGAAAATAGGGGGGCGTAGAATTGAGTTACGTAAAGCCGTGGTTGACGATGTTTTGAGAGGTATTGTGTTAAAGGTTGCGTTTGTTACACCGTGGGATCCTGCTGATAGAGGTGCGTGGTCGGGTGTCTTGAACCCTGCTTATCGCTGTTTACAAGATAGGGTTGAACTCGTGCCTGTCGTACCAGATATTAGTGATGCGATTCTTGATCGTGCGTTAACTCGGTTCAATGCTCAGATTTTCGGGAAAAATATTTTCCCTCTTTAGGTCTATCGACCGCCCATAAGGCCAATAAAGAGATTCGATCGAAAGTTAATGGGATTGCGCCTGATGTAATTTTTGCATTTGGGGCTGGGCATATGTTAGTTGGTGGAAAATTCCGTTTTCCTGTGGTGCAGTTTTCTGAGGCAATATTTAGTGCTTTAGTTGACTACTATCCTCTATATACCAATCTTTCATTGTCTGCTCGTGCGCAAGGGAGCATCATTTCGAATTATTCATACCGTGTGACGGATAGATTTGTTGCATCTTCAGAATGGGTCAAGTCTAAAATTCATGCCGAGAGCAGCAAGCCTGTAGACGTCGCTCCTATAGGTCCTGGGATCGACTGTGGTATTCAAGGTTTCACTTCGTCTCCGATGAAGAAAACTGGCCATTTTTCGATCCTTTTAGTCGCTAGGGAATGGGATCGTAAAGATGGAGATAGGGCAGTCGCCGTTGCTCGTGCAATGCATGAACGGGATAAATCTGTCCGTTTAACAGTTATCGGTAAGCAATTACCTCAAGAAAATTGGCTCCGAAGTTTTTCGCGTGTTGATCGTGACGACTTAGCTGAGTTATATCGTGAACATGACGTAGTTTTTGAGTTTACAAAGGCAAATACTGGTGGCGTTGTGATTGCAGATTCATTTAGTGCTTCTACTCCTGTCATTGCGACCTATACCGGTGCAGTTCCTTCGCTTATTGAGAATGGTGTTAATGGCATGCTCATCGGAGTTAATGAGTCTGTGAATGATGTTGTTTCCAGAGTTGAATGCTTAAAAGACATTTCTGTCGCGGAACACTTTCGAAAAAAGGCATTTGAAAAATATGAAACGTCTTACAATTGGGATGTTTGGGCTTCTTCTGTGGTCGAGGTTCTTGAGTCTGCTGCTTCGAAGTGACGATTCGCCTGGGGGATTTGTTTTGTTAGTCGGCTGATAACATCTGGGCAGTATCGTCGTCATCGTACTTGTTTTTGATTTCCGGTGGTGTCTGGAAACTGTGTGCGCGGTGGAGTTGTTTGGTGGTCTATCAGTGAAGCGAGTCCGTTGTTTCGTATTCCACCTTCAATACTGTGTTTGAAGAGTGCGAGCAGATCAGTTTGGTTATGTTACCTGCCCTTGATCCTTTCAGGAACGGCGTTGTCAAAGGAATGTTCCACAGGGCCAACAGACAATTTGGTCTCGCGTTCACGCAGACGTTTAGTGCAGAGACGATAGATATACCGTCTCGTACTAGTCATGTACTAGATGGCTTATGTTCTCAGTAGTGATGACAGTGCGTTACATCATGGATGGTGAAGTCTTTCGCTAAAACGCTTGATATTAAAGATTTTTAATATAAAATATCTTTTATGAGTCGCGATGCTTCAGAGAACACCCCCACACCTCAACGTGAGTGTGCCCGGGTGGTTCCGATGTTCAAGGCATTGGCTAACCCTATGCGGGCAGCCATTGTTCATCGACTCACTGAGGGTCCGGCTGATGTCAGTCAGTTAGTTGAACTGCTGGATGAGTCGCAGCCTTTGGTTTCGCACCACTTAAAAGTCCTTCGGGAAGCTCACTTGGTGCGTATTAAGCGAGTAGGTCGCAATTCGAACTACGAACTGATTGACGAACACGTCGCCCACATCTTCCTTGATGCACTCAACCACTCAAAGGAGCACAACCATGACTGTCATCACTGAACATCGCCCTGCTGAAAAGCACGCTCACACCCACGGTCCTGGCTGTGGTCATGAAGCCCGTATCCATGGTGACCATGTTGACTATCTGCATGATGGTCACGCACACCGTGAAGATGGTGGCCATTACGATGAATGCACCGCATGCACCTGTGATGACTGCTCCGACGTGTGTGCAGTATGTGAATGCGAAAACTGCACCTGCCCCACTTGCAACCACAACGTGTGCGAGTGCGATCACTGCAGCGATTCTTGCAACAACTGCGTCTGTGATGATTGCACTTGTGTCACTTGCGCACACGCAGCCTGAGCGTTATTAGCGGTTAGTCCCTCCTGGATCTTTGACGATGTCAGGAGGGACTTTGCTATTGCTCGTTTGTGGTGCTGTTCGTGTGATGGAAAAGCAGGTATTCATCGGAAGATTAGCGATGAGGCGAGAATATGAATCATCACATCGTGGAGTGATTCTGTCAGCTTTTTTCACCACGTAAGGAAAGTACACAGATGTATAACGGTGAATAACGGTCTACTGTTGGGGGCCATTTTGTTAGTCATCACCGCGTCAGTAGTGGAATGATCGATATAGCGGTGAGAACAATGACAAGTGGCTCGAAAACAGATTGCTTGATTCGCCTGGCGAGGAAACGTCCAAGGATTGCGTTGGCTAGGACTACCGGGATGAGGAGAAGTTCAAGTGCAAAATCTGTGGAATGAATGATCCCTAGTCCGAGTGAAAAAGGAAACTTGACAACATTGACGAGGAAGAAAAACCAAGCCGTGGTTCCAAGAAACTCTTGGACCTTGTATCGAGCAGCAAAAAAATAAAGTGATGTGACAGGGCCTCCGGCGTTCGCTGTCATGGTGGTGAAACCTGCAAGAGTTCCGTAAAAACCACGAAGAAATGGACTTCGGCCAACTGAAGATCCTAATCCGATTCCCATGGAGGAAGACGAGGGGAGAGAAGACTGAGCGTGCGTGCGTCGATGATGAGGCCTAACGCGATGACTCTCACGGAAGCGATTGATTACCGTCCATATCATCAAGATGAGGAGAACATAACCAATTGAACGACGAGTGAGGGCATCTGAGGCCCAGTGGAGAAACACTGCCCCCAATACCACCCCTAAGAGAACTCCTGGAATTAAACGACGTAGCATGAGGAAGTCTGCATCGTGGCGGTAACTCCAAATGGCTACCGCATCACCGCTTAATAGAAGAATGAGAACAACACCAGTTGATTCCTTGGCGGGTAAAACGGTGGCAAATAGAGCTACTGCTAGCGTGGCGGCGCCAGGAAGAAATGTTTTTGCTAAACCGATAAGGCAGGCTGCGCAGAACAGAAGAAGAACGCTAGGCCACGGTAGATGAAGAAGAGTGCCAAAGATGTGGGGGATTGTTGTGTGAACCATAGCGGGTTCCAGATGATGGGAGAAGGGAAAAAGAAGAAACAAGTCCTCTGGTAGGAGATAATTATTTATATTGATGGTGTGAGCCCGCAGACTTGTCAAGTCTGCGGGCTCACACCATCAACGAGGTGAAAACCTGTCAGTTGAGACGTGATATCTCACTTGGCCAGCAGGGTTCCTTCAACGTAACTGCGAGCTTTACGAGCGTACTCAAGAGGGTTAGCCACTGCAGGATCTTGCTCAGCTTCTACCAGGATCCAACCGTTGTATCCGTGGTCGACGAGGAATGCGTAGGGCTCAGTGAAATCGATGCAACCATCACCAGGAACGGTAAACATCCCGTGAAGGAAAGAATCGAGGAATGAGCGTTCCTCTTGGCGCGATTCTTCCATTTTTTCCGGGCGTACATCCTTGAAGTGGACATGCTTGATTCGGTCGATGCACTCAGTAAGAAGCGGCATAACGCTTCCTTCGCCTACGTAAGCATGACCCGTGTCGAATAGTAGGGACACTTTGTCAGGATCAGTCATTTCCATGAGGCGAACAGTTTCGTCCTTGGTCTGGATAACGGTGCCCAGGTGATGATGGTAGACCAACTCAAGTCCATATTCATGAGCGATGTCTCCCAAAGTGTTCAGGCCATCAGCCAAAACCTGCCATTCATCCTCTTGTAGAACTGGTTTATTGGTGAAGATGCACAATTCACGATCACCCTGAACTGAACCAGTCTGCTCTGACACTACGACGCGAGTTGCGCCAAGATACTGCAGGTAGGCGCATGTCTTACGAAACTCTGGAATGACGGCATCAACACCATCACGGACGATGAAGGATGAAAACCATTGTGCAACGATCTTGATGCCGCGAGCATCGGCACTGGCCTTAACTTCCTCTTGAGGTGGGAAGAATCCTGCACATTCTGTGCCGCGGAAGCCAGTGTCAGCAAGATCGAGCAGCATGTCTTCAAGGGTGTTCCATGCCCCAACTTCAGGAATATCATCATTGCGCCAGGAGATGGGGTGCATTCCCCATGTGATGCCGTGGGGATCGCTAATTGCAGTCTTTGGGTCGAGTGTGAAACTCATGAGTATTTCTTCTTTCAAGATAAGACAAGTGGTGTGCTTTTGGGACCGTCAATGGTCAAGGAGCACTTAATGAGGGGGGAGGGGGGCACTGCTGGTGGGGCTGTGGTTAGGAGGCGACAGATAAACCTATGGCCCCACCAGCAGGAAGATAATTCGCTAACTCAGGAGTAGCGACGCTCCATTTCGATCTCGATTTCTTCGAGAGACTTACCAGACGTTTCGGGCATGACCTTGAACAGCACCACTGCGATGACGAGGTTCAATACACCGTAGATTGTGTAAGTCAGGCCACCACCGAGGTTTTCCATCATGGGAGGGAAGGTAACGGTGATGATGGCGTTGGCAATCCACATGCAGAAGATTGCGGTGCCATTCATAATGCCGCGGACGTTGGAGGGGAACATTTCACCCATCATGGTCCACACCACGGTGCCGTTGGAGGACTGAACGATCAGCATGAATACCGACATCAATCCGAGGATCATGTAGGCAGCCCATGCGGGGGGAACAGTGCCATCGGCCATGTGCGGTGCGATGAGGAAATGGAAGATTCCTGCGATGCTCAGCAGGCAGATACCTACGCCGGTGACATCGGCGATAAGGATCTGGCGGCGGCGGAAACGCATGATAAGCCAGATACCTAAAGCAGAACCGATGACGGACATAATGCCATTTGCCACTTGTGCGGTAATTGACGCCGTGGTTGACATACCTGCGTACTCAAGAACCTTCGGTGCGTAATACATCACGGTGTTCACGCCGGTGGTCTGGTTAACGACAGCAAGGAAGATACCGACGAAGAGCAACTTACGCAGCCATGGAGTGCCAAGAACGTAGCCCAAACCTTTCGCAGCACGCTCCTCTTCCTGCTCATGCTGGCGAGCTGCGATCATCTCCATCATCTCGTCCTCAAGCGAGCCGTCCCTTTCAGGATCGCGAACACGCTTGAGTGAGCCAATGGCGTCATAGAGACGTTCTTTAGCGATGTACCACCGTGATGATTCGGGCATCATACGGATGCCGATCCATAGTGCGATCGCGGGGATTGAGCAGAGTACTAGCATCCAGCGCCATGCTTCGCCGTTACCTGCGCTAATTACGAGTTGATCGAGGAATGCGTGGTATTCGTCAGGTGACATGGTGCCACCTTTGCTGGCCTGCATACGGCTGATTTCATCGAATACGTAGTGTCCGGCTTCGAAATGTCCTGAGGGATCAGATTCGATAGTGACCTGTGGGCCACCATGGGCGGCGTTGATGATGGCGTTCATGGTGAATGCCAGCAACTGGCCGGTTACGATCATGAGCTGGTCGATTGCGACAATCGAACCACGAATACGCTTCGGGGCCGTCTCAGCGAGGTAGACGGGAACGGTTGCTGACGCAGCGCCAACTGCGAAGCCAAGGACCAAACGTGCTGGGTACATAATCCAGACGTTGGGAGCCATTGCTGTTGCGAGAGCGCCGAAGAGGAAAATAATAGCTAGGACGGTGATGTTGTGACGGCGTCCCCATTTGTCAGACATGCGACCGCCAACAAGCGCGCCCAGTGCTGCACCTACGAGAAGGAATCCTCCAATCCATCCTTCTTCTGCGGCATTGAGAGCAAGGCCATGAGCGCCTGTAGGCATGTACATGTACGGTAGAGCACCGGAAATGACGCCGGTGTCGTAGCCGAAGAGCAACGAACCAAGTGTTGCTACTGCTGCGATGCCAAAAATTCCACGATGCTTGCCTGACGGCGGCGTCTTGTCAATCGCCTGCCGCATTTCTTCCCGTGTTAATCCTTTCAAGGATTGGGAAACGCCCACTGTCATAGGGGGCTCCTTTCGCCAGTTCTCTCACGATTGTGATGAGAGGTTGTTGGTGGTGGTGAAAATAGAGTGAATACTTTGCCAGTAGTGATGGTGATAATCGCCCTTGAGAGGGTGAGACTATTTGTCGAAAGTTAAGCGACCTTCGACTCGTGGAACGTCGTGCCACTGTCCGTCTTTGGCTGACGCAACAGTTGCTTCGTCTACTTCTGCTGCACACCATGCATCGGCGGCAGAGGGAGCGATTTGTTCACCGGTGAGGACCGATTGAAGGAATTGTGCGGCCTCGATGCATTTCATGTCATCAAAGCCCATTGATGTGCCGATGGCGGGCTGGAAGCGGTGCCATTCTCCCCAAGCAGGGTTGGCCATGGCGCGACGGTATCCGTGAGTAGGTCCGCCGTCGATGCTTTCGCATACCTCTAATTCATTAAGGCGTTCGAAGTTCCAACGTGCTGACCCCTCGGTCCCGTAGACCTCGACAATGTATTCTGCGCGGGGGCCAACGCTGACACGGGAGGATTCCATTGTCCCGATTACTCCATTGTCGAAGCGCACTAGCATCGCGACATAGTCCTCATTTTCTACGGGACCAACTTCATCGCCAATTTCAAATCCTGAGTGGCCAATGCCCATCTTTGTAGGAATAGGGCGTTCATTGATGAATGTGTCTGTGATTGCAGAAACGGAAGCGATACGGCCAACGATGTATTGGGCAAGGTCTGCGCCATGGCTCATTAGATCGGGAACGACGCCGGCGCCTGCCTTCTCACGAGAAGCCCGCCACGTCAATGGGCCCTGAGGGGAAGAGTTGTAATCGGCGATGAACCACACGCGAACATTCGTGATTCGTCCTAGTTTTCCTGATCGGACGAGTTCTCGCATGTACTCAATAGCGGGGGTATGACGGTAGTTAAAACCAACAGCGGTGGCGAGTTGGGCTTTGTCAGCCGCCTGAGCAATTTCTCGGGACTCTTCAGCATTCACGCCCATGGGTTTTTCAATCCAGAACGGTTTTCCCGCTTCGATTGCTGCTAACGCGATTTCTTTGTGGAGGAAATTGGGTGAGCAAATTGAAACGACATCGACATCCGGATCTGCTAGAAGATCGTGGTAATCGGCGTACGCCTTATCAAAACCTAAGTCATTGACGGCGGTATGGCGTATCTCTTCAACGGGATCGGCTGCAGCCACCAGGCGCGGCTCAATGCCTAACTCGGGAAAATGCTCGGAGATTCCCTTGTAGGATCGGGTGTGCAAACGCCCCATCCATCCCAAGGATATTACGCCAACGCCTAACTGTTTTTTGCTGTTCATGTGTGTTGTCCTCTTTGACAAGTGATGAAATGACGGCATTCGGTTGGGGTTACATCAAACTAACATTTAAAATAGCAAACATTCGAATGTAATGACATAAAAATGGATGACAAATTTTCAGTTGTCACGAATTGTTTTACCTAATTGCCGTTGATCGCTAGGTTGGTGGTGAAGTTCTGTGGTGTCTCGATGCTTGGTGGTGAGGGCCCGACGTGACGGGACTCGTGTACGACGAGCCCTCACCCTTCCTGGTCGATACCAGAAATAGTCTTTACTTCAACTTCACTGGCAGACCGGTACGAGCTGATTCAGTTGCGGCTTCAGCCAATCGAAGTGCCTCAATAGCATCCTCAATGGAGGTGGGGGGAGTAGTGCCGTTATTGACAGCATCGATGAAGAGGGAAAGTTCTTGGCGGTAGGCGGCATCGTAACGCTCGAGGAAGAAATCAAGGTAGGGGTCCTGGGCGTCGGTAGCATCCTTGGTGGACATCCGTACGGTCGTGGGACGGATATTGTCCGCAAACAGTGTTCCTAATGGACCCGAAGCTTCAAGACGCTGATCGTAACCTGAGGCACAGTGGCGATTATTAATAATTGTTGCAACGGTTCCATTGGCTCCCTTCAAGGTCACCACCGCGGCGTCATAGTCACCAGTTGGTGCAATCTCAGGATCGAGGTTTTGTCCGAAGGCATAAACCTCAACAATGTCACCCAAGAAGAAACGGGCCATGTCAAAATCATGAATGGTCATGTCGCGGAAGATTCCGCCAGAAACTTTGATGTATTCCACAGGTGGGGCGGCGGGATCGCGACTGATGATGGTCAGTTGCTCAAGATCACCGATCTTTCCTTCGCTGACAGCATCATGAATTGCTGAGAATGAAGGATCAAAGCGTCGGTTGAACCCGAACATCACTGGAGTGGTGAGTTCATTAAGTTCTTCCTGTACAGCGTCGACATCAGCCATATCCAATGCAATAGGTTTTTCACACAGGACTGCTTTGCCTGCTTTGGCAGCGGCAAGCAGATGGGGGATATGGAGAGGAGTAGGGGAACCGATGACTACCGCGTCAACAGAGTCGTCAGTGAAAACATCGTTAGCATCAGTGTATGCCTTAGCGCCATAGGTCTTGGCAAGTGCATTAGCAGATTCTTCAATGGCGTCGCAGACGGCCACGAGTTCAGCTTCTGGGTGAGAAGCGATAGTTTTTGCGTGAACGTGGCCAATGCGTCCTGCACCGATAACGGCTATCTTGAGCATCATTGCTCCTTTAGTAAGTATGGGAAGGTGAACGTAGGGGGGGGGAGATGAGTGGGGCTCGTGAAGATGTGGAGCCCCACTCACGACATATTTGTCAGGGCTTGGGCATAATGACGTCACGCACGAGAGCATCGAGTTGTGCGTCAGCATCAAGGAATCCATGCAGGGTGCGAACGGTTGCTCCGAAGGTGTCAAACTCTTCGGGAGTTAATCCGTCAGGTTCGTAGGCGCGCACGAACTCAGGGATGTTAAGCAAAGTGTCCATGATCTTTGGATCGACCGGAACATTAATTCGTTCGGTGACTTGGTAGTCAGACTTGTTAATTAGCGCTTGCCAAGCGAATGGGGGAGAGACGACGAGGTCTCCACCGACCAATTCCGACCACTGCATTACGTTGCGGAAAGCAGCTGAAAGGATGCGTGAACGCAGCCCGCGATCTTGGAACTCTTTATATGCGCGCTTGAGGGCTGCAACGCCTGCCCATTCAAGGTGACCGGGGTCAAGGAAGAGTTCGTCACGTTTCGCGACAATCTTCAACCAATCATCAAGGCGACCTCCCATGAGGGTGACAACGGGACCCATTGTGGAAATGTCGAGGCCTTCGGCTTCGCGACGCTTGAGGCCGCGTTCAATGGCTTCGCCCGCAGCAACTGCTTGAGCAACGGTAAATGAGACGGTGACGTTGACTGAAACGCCTCGGTAAGTGGCTTCTTCAATGGCCTTAATTCCCTCTGACGTAGCAGGAATCTTGACGATGATGTTCTTGGCTAAGTGGCTGAATTCCTCAGCCTGGTCTGCTAATGCCTCAGCGCTACGAGCTAGGCGGGGGTCGGTCTGTACAGAAAGTCGACCGTTACGGCCATTGTGCTCGTCGAAGATGGGTTCAAGAAGCTTAGCAGCTTCGATGCTCAATTCACGAACAACCTGCCAACCGATTTCGGATTCTGTGGCGTGAGGCATCTCTTTTGCTAATTCAGCAATACGGGGGAGCCATTTGTCCTTGCGCTTGTTAATGCAGGTGTAAGCAATGGTGGGATTGCAGGTGGCGCCAACGCCACCGAATGAAATGGATTGACGCAACTCGTCGGGGTCTGCGGAATCGTTCCACAAGACGGTTGGTGTGTTACGTGCCGCGTCTAACAGAGGACCAGGCGTGTATTCGATGCTCATAGTGATGTGTCTCCTAGAGGCTTGGAGGGTCAGCGTCGTTGCTGAACTCTGTGGGCACAAGTGTTCCCTACTGCATAAAGTATGTCAACCTAATGTCATGACAAATGTTCAAGAATTTTGATATTTCTCCCCATGTATGCCTGGCACTTCATCGTGCGGCATGTGGATGGGGGCGTAACTAAGTAGTTGCCATACAAAATAGTGTGGAGAAGTTGACGTTCTTGTGCGGATGTTAGTCGTAAAGTTTTTGATGTATGCGAGTGGGTTACTGGGAAAAGAGCATGGTTTCGAAGGTGTAGCGTGAGGCGCGATAAATGTGATCGCCGTATTCGATGACTCGCCCGGTATTGTCGTAACTTGTGCGTTGAGCGCTAAGTAGTGCGACGCCGCGTTTGTCGTCAAGAATTTCTGCTTCTTTTGCGGTGGCGTTGCGTGCGCTAATAGTTTGGCGTGCGTTATTGGGGGAGACGTGGTGTTCGCGGAGAAGGTCGTACAAACCTTTGGATTCCAGTTCTTCGCGTGATGGTGCGATATCTGCAGGAATGAGGTTGTGCATCAGGGCGATAGGTTCATCGTCTGTCAAGCGCAGGCGAGTAATGCTCACGATGGGGGTGTCGGTCGCAACCTCAAGGTGCTCTGCTTCTTCTTCTGATGCTGGGTGTTCGCTGTAGTTAATGACGACAGTTGTGACGCTGTGGCCGGCCTTGACTAAATCTGAATGGAGTGAGGTCAATTCCATGGGACGATGGACATGAGCGGGGGCGACAATTGTCCCTACGCCACGGCGTCTGGTAAGAAGGCCTCGATCGACGAGGCGTTGAAGTGCCTGGCGTGCTGTAGGGCGTGAAATGTTCAAGCGTCGAGACATTGATAGCTCATCTTCCAAGCGGGTGCCCGGCGCTAGGGTGCCGCTGGTAATGGCTCGAGCAATAGGCTCCGAGATTTGAAAATAGAGAGGGACTGGGCTGGATCGGTCAAGGTCAATGTCGATGACTGCTGGCGTCTCAGACATGTTGTGCTCCTGAAGGTGAAGAAACTGTTGCCATCAGATACGAGAGGCGAACTAATAAGTTGCAATAGATAAGCCTATTGTAGCGCTTCGTTAATGGCATGTTGTGAAATTGTTCGGACAAATCTTGACATATTGTACGGACATAAGGCATTATGCTTGTGGTGCATATAACAGCACAACCTATCCCCAAGGATGCGGAGAAGGCGGCAACTATGGCGTCCACAAAAGATTCCATGCTCAATGTTTTGACTATCGGTCGTTCAGGCGTCGATATGTACCCTTTGGATATCGGCGTCGCCTTAGAAGATGTTGAGCGGTTTGGAAAGTTTCTTGGGGGGAGCCCCACTAATGTTGCTGTCGCTGCAGCTCGATATGGACGTACGTCAGGAGTGGTAACCGGCGTAGGAGATGATCCATTCGGTCGTTTTGTTCGGAACAAAATGCGAGAACTTGGCGTCTCAGATGAGTATGTTGTCGTTAAAGAGGCTTTCCATACTCCAGTAACGTTTTGCGAGATCTTTCCACCGGATAATTTTCCTCTGTATTTCTACCGTCAGCCCTCAGCTCCAGATCTCGAACTCACTGTTGATGATCTTCCTATGGAGGCCATTGAGACTGCTGACATTTTCTGGATTTCTGCGACTGGATTGTGTCGTGAGCCCTCGTTTTCCACTCATTGCGCGGCTTTATCTCGGCGTCAGAGACGAACCCACACCGTTATCGACTTAGATTTTCGCCCCGTCTTTTGGGAAAACCCAGAATTGGCTCATCAACGTGTTGATTCCGTTCTTTCTCAATGCACAGTGGCAATCGGAAATAGAGACGAATGTGAAATTGCTGTGGGCGAGCGTGACCCGGAGCGTGCTGCGGATGCCCTGCTTGAACGAGGGGTCGATTTAGCGATTGTGAAACAAGGGCTTGAGGGGACCTTGGCAAAAACACGTGACGAGCGAGTCATCATTCCCATCACGCCAGTGAATACAGTCAATGGTTTGGGTGCAGGTGATGCATTCGGTGGTGCCGTGTGTCACGGTCTACTGGCTGGATGGTCCTTGGAACGCATCATTTTCGCTGCCTCTACTGCCGGCGCAATCGTGTCGGGGCGATTGGAATGCTCAACAGCGATGCCAAATGAGCAAGAAGTGCAGAAATTGATGGCGCAGGTTGCTCCTGACGTACTTGGAGCAGATAGGAGTGTGACATGGGAGTGTTAACGCAGCATCTTTCGCATATGCGGCTCAACGACCCTGAGGCATTCTCTCGTGCGTTGCGTGAACGGGATCCGGGGCCACAATTGGGTTCACCTGGCGGCGACGAGAGAATCATGATGATCGCATGTGACCATCCTGCTCGTGGTGCTGTGAGTGCAGGCGGCCGGGATAATGCCATGATTAATCGAGAAGATCTCCTCAACCGTTGCATCACTGCTTTGCAACGTCCACATGTGAATGGGTTTCTTGGAACCGCAGACATGATTGAGGATCTTGCCGTTCTCGGCGCCCTCGAAGGAAAAATTGTTTTTGGCTCGATGAATCGCGGTGGGCTCCACGGTGCTCATTTTGAGATGGATGATCGTTTCACCGGCTATGACGTTGAAGGCATCGTGGATCATCATCTTGATGGCGGAAAGATGCTCATGCGTATCGATTACGACGATCCCGCCTCCGTTGACACATTAGAGTCCTGTGCACGTGCGGTTGATTCGCTGGCTCGTGCTCACCGTGTGGCAATGATTGAGCCTTTTATTTCGCGCCGCGAGAATGGACGAGTCATTAATGACTTGACTGATCAGGCAGTACAAAAATCAATGGCAATTGCGTCTGGTTTGGGCTCAAGTTCTCGATACTCGTGGTTAAAGTTACCGGCGGTTCATCACATTGCGGACGTTGCTGAATCATCAACGTTGCCCATCCTTATTCTCGGAGGCGCAGGTAACGATGATCTTGCTTCTCGACAGTTGTGGGCTCGTGCTCTCCAACAGCCTCAAGTGAAGGGATTGGTGATTGGCCGTTCGCTTCTTTATCCCCCCAATGACGACATTATCTCCGCAGTCGATTCAACAGTAGGACTATTTCAATGACACCGATGACACCCCAAAATACTGATAATCTCTATGTTCCTCACGGTTCGTCAGCGCATGATGAATTCGCTGTTGACATCTCGCCAGAGTCAGCGGGGTGGGGCTTTTCATCTTTGCAGGTAGTCAATGCGCAAGCAGGCG
This sequence comes from Actinomyces vulturis, assembly GCF_001687305.1. Classification (GTDB taxonomy): domain Bacteria; phylum Actinomycetota; class Actinomycetes; order Actinomycetales; family Actinomycetaceae; genus Actinomyces; species Actinomyces vulturis. The sequence goes on along the minus strand of NZ_LZRK01000004.1, from coordinate 313,537 downwards.
AACGTTACACCTATTCAACGGGTGAGCGAGAAATACTTGTTTTACCTCTTAGCGGCTCTGTCGATGTCTATATCGACGATAAGGTATGGCCTATTCACGGCCGTCCAAATGTTTTTCAGTCTGCTACTGACTATTTGTATATTCCGCGAGAAACGACGTTCACGATCGTCAGTGATAATGCCTCTCGTATCGCACTTCCCGGTGCTCGGGCTACTCGGGACCTTCCTGTCCGTTATTTTGGGATTGATGATGTGCGTGTCGACTTACGCGGCGCAGGTGACTGTTCCAGGCAAGTAGTGAATTACGCATTAAACAATGGCGTGGAAACGTCTCATTTACTGTGCTGTGAGGTGCTTACTCCTGGCGGGAACTGGTCGTCATACCCGGCGCACAAACATGATGAGCATTCGGAGCATGAGCGTGAACTTGAGGAGATTTATTATTTTGAAATCGCCTCGTCTCCAGAGGGTGCTCCCGGATTCGGGTTCCATGGGACTTACGGGACCCCAGATCGTCCGATTAATTTGTGTATCCCTATCCGTGACGGTGATGTGGCACTGGTGCCGCACGGATATCACGGGCCTTGCGTCGCCGCGCCCGGTTACACCATGTACTACCTCAATGTTATGGCAGGCCCTAGTGAAGATGGCCAGTGGCTTGCACCTGATGATCCGGATCATCACTGGATTCGTTCCACTTGGGCGGATCAGGAAGTAGATCCGCGATTGCCGATGTACTGAGCGAATTGAGTTTTACTATCCCTCTCGAGAAAAGAGACTTCTGTGAGCAATGAAGCCTACGCAGGAACCATTCGTCTAACTGTTGCTCAAGCGACGATTAGGTTTTTATCGAATCAGTATTCCGAGCGTGATGGACGTGAACAACGTTTAATCGCTGGAGCTTTGGGTATTTTCGGTCATGGCAACGTCGCTGGTATCGGCCAAGCGTTGTTACAAAATGAGATCGCCCCCGTAGATGGCGAAGAAGAAATGCCCTACATCATGCCGCGTAATGAGCAAGGGCAGGTCCATGCGGCTGCTGCATTCGCTAAAGTCAATAACCGTTTGTCCACCATGATGTGTACTGCATCGATTGGACCTGGTTCGTTGAATATGGTGACTGGAGCCGCTCTGGCTACAACGAACCGCTTGCCGGTGTTGATTTTCCCTTCAGATCAGTTTGCTAGTCGAATCCCTGATCCGGTTCTTCAACAATTGGAAGATCCCACAGATCTTGACGTTACAGTCAATGATTGTTTCCGGCCGGTCAGTCGTTTTTTTGATCGTATTAATCGTCCTGAGCAACTTATTCCCTCATTGCTCAATGCGATGCGTGTGCTTACAGATCCTGCGGAAACGGGGGCTGTAGTCATCGCGATGCCTCAGGATGTGCAAGCCGAGGCGTTTGATTGGCCGGTAGAGTTCTTCCGCAAGCGCGTATGGCATGTACGCCGCCCTGTTCCTGAACCCGCTGCATTAGACCGGGCTGTGGACATTATCCGTCAGGCAAAACGGCCCATGATTATCGCTGGCGGTGGCGTGATCTACTCTGAGGCATCTGAACAATTGCGAACATTTGCTTCGGCAACTGGAATTCCTGTTGCTGATACACAAGCAGGTAAGGGTGCAATCAACTGTGATCATCCCTGCTCGATTGGCGGTGTGGGATCCACCGGTGGGGACTCAGGTAATCACATTGCCGATGAAGCGGATGTAGTAATCGGTATTGGTACACGTTATTCCGATTTCACCACCGCTTCAAAGACTCAGTTCAAGAATCCTCATGTTCGTTTCGTTAACATCAACGTCACTCCTTTCGATGCTGCAAAAGAAAGCGCGGAGATGGTGGTGGCAGATGCGCGTGAAGCATTGGATGCTCTTCTCCAGAGGCTCGAAGGTTTCCATGTGGATCAGTCGTACAGCGAACTTATTACGGCTGAACGTGAGGCGTGGCTGAAGAAAGTTGATACGTGCTTCCATCTGGGGCACGGGCCTTTGCCGGCACAGACCGAGGTCTTTGGTGCTCTCAATGAGTTAATGGGGCCAGAGGACATTGTTATTAATGCTGCTGGATCCATGCCCGGTGATCTTCAAGCATTGTGGCAGGCACGTACACCTATTCAATATCACGTGGAATACGCCTTCTCATGTATGGGCTATGAGATTCCTGCTGCAATGGGGGCAAAATTAGCTCGCCCCGATAGCGAAGTTGTGGCGATTGTTGGTGATGGTACTTACCAGATGCTTCCCATGGAACTGGCAACGGTTGTCCAAGAGGGAATTAAGGTAATTTATGTGCTTCTCCAGAACTATGGTTTTAGTTCTATTGGCGCATTGTCTGAGTCTCGTGGGTCGCAACGTTTTGGAACGCGTTATCGTCAGCGTGGTAAGGGTTCACACCTCGATGATCAGTCAACTATTCCCGGTGTGGATATTGCGGCCAATGCACGTTCTTGGGGTCTCGAAGTTTTTGAGGTTCACAGCATTGATGAGTTCCGTGAGGCCTATGCCAAAGCGGTGGATTTGGACCGAGCATCAATGATTCATATTGAGACTGATCTGTATGGCCCTAATCCGCCATCATCAAGTTGGTGGGATGTAGCAGTATCTGGTGTTTCACGTTTGGAATCTACGCAGAAAGCTTTCGATCAGTATGTTGAGGACCGTAAACCTCAACGGCACTATTTGTGAGTACATTCTCCAAACTTACCATGCAGCGGCAGGGGCACGGACTCTGTAAATAGTTGCCCTTGCCGCTGCAAGTGGGCAGAGAGGAGATGATGTTGTGAGGGAACACGCGTCGATCTGCTCATTTGTTCTGACATATGTAATATAGGACTAAAGTAGTTCATGGCAACGGGGCCTATCCGATGTCATATCACTCAACTACCTGCTTAACCCAACGGAGGGATTAAGCAAAAAATCGTTCGATTCGCCGACACGATTGACTGATAAGGAAGGCGACAATAATGAAAACCATTTCCCACTGGATCAACGGTGGCTATGACGAAGGCAAGCCGGTTTCTCGTTATCCCGTTGAGAATCCTGGCACGGGTCAGATCGATGCAGAACTGCTCATGGCATCATCGGAGGATCTTGACCGTGTAGTCGCGGTTGCTCGAGAAGCACAGAAGAAGTGGGCTAAGTACTCTCTTGCTAAGCGCACAGCAATTATGTTCAAGATGCGTGAATTAGTTCTTGAACATCAAGACGAAATGGCCCGTATGATTGTCGAAGAGCACGGAAAGAATTATTCCGATGCGCTCGGTGAAATTCAGCGTGGACGTGAAACGCTTGATTTTGCTACAGCTATCAACCTCGCGTTGAAGGGCGAATACTCTTTCGACATTTCGTCGGGAGTAGATATCCACACTCTTCGCCAACCTGTCGGGGTTGTTGCAGGCATTTGTCCTTTTAACTTCCCTGCAATGGTTCCGATGTGGATGCATCCCATTGCTATTGCTGCGGGTAATACCTTCATTCTCAAACCCGCGTCATCTACTCCATCTGCTGCGCTATTGACTGCTGAACTGTATAAGGAAGCTGGATTACCTGACGGCGTATTTAACGTGCTCTCAGGTGATCGTCACCTCGTAACTGAGATGCTTGAGCATCCTGGTATCGATGCGATCTCGTTCGTTGGGTCAACCCCTGTGGCGCATATCGTTCAGGACACGGGTACATCTCACGGTAAGCGAGTCCAAGCATTGGGTGGTGCTAATAATCATGCCATTGTGTTACCTGATGCAGATCTCGACTTTGCTGCACAGCACATCTCAGCTGCTGCATTTGGTGCCGCAGGAGAACGGTGTATGGCATTACCCGTGGTTGTTGCTGTGGGAGGTATCGGTCCGGATCTAGCTCAACGTGTTAAGGCACACGCTGAAAAGATTAAGGTTGGCTACGGCATGGATGAAGGTGTGGAAATGGGGCCTGTCATTGATGCCAAGTCTAAAGAACGTATTATCGGCTTGATCGATGATGCTCAAGAACGCGGTGCTGACATTGTTCTTGATGGACGTAACCTTGTTGTTGAAGGATATGAAGGTGGTCACTTTATTGGCCCCACCATTGTTGACAATGTATCTCTCGAATCGGAGTTGTACTACGAAGAAGTCTTTGGGCCGGTGTTGGCGATCGTTCATGCTGACTCTTATGAGGAAGCAATCGCACAGGTTAATTCTTCTGAGTTCGGTAATGGTGCTGCTATCTTCACTAATGATGGCGGTATGGCTCGTCGCTTTGAACAAGATGTTGAAGCGGGAATGGTGGGGATTAATGTTCCTATTCCGACCCCCGTGGCCTACTACTCCTTTGGCGGATGGAAAGAGTCTCTTCTGGGTGACACCCACATTCATGGTCCTGAGGGCCTGAAGTTCTATACCCGAGCAAAGGCAATTACCTCTCGTTGGCCTTCTGAAAAGACCTACGAAGCTACGCTCTCTTTCCAGCGTGATGAGTAATTGACATGCGTTATGACGCTGTGCGTGTGCTCACTGAGCACACGCACAGCGTCATAACGCATTGCGCTCTCATGGTGGGGGAGAGGGGAAAAGATTGAAGGAGGATGAGATGGTGCTGAACCCGCATGCATTGCCGTGGCAACACAGTGAACCACCAACTCCACGCTCATTAGCGATGGTGATGCTTCTTGGTGCATTGCTGATCGGTGCCTACCAAGGCCTCCTTATTGATGCCGTTGCTCAGATGCCGTCTCTTACACGCGCTGTGATTATGGTGTGTAGTGCAGTGATGGGGGCTGTGATCGGAACTGGCCTGGGCTACCGTTTCAGTGAATGGTGGGGGAGAAGGACCGTACTCATGGGCAGCGCCATGATGTCGATGGTCTGCGCTAGTTTGTGTTTAGTCATCCACCATGCGACGGTGCTTATTGCTGCATGGAGTGGTGGAGCGATTGTGGGCGTGTACGTCATCCTCCTACCTCAATTCGCTCACGAATTCTCATTGCCCGGTCATCGGCGTCTGATGCCACAAACGTGGGCGACGGTACTTGCTGGTACTGCGGGAGTGATCATTATTGGTGCCCTTTTGTCGCAACCCTTTCCTTTCGTATGGGCGCTGGTGTTGGGGTTAAGCATTACCCATCTTGTGACTGTTTCTACACTTCCTGAGTCTCCTGTATGGCTTGCCCACCACGATGAGGTTCGACGTGCCTACGAGGCATCGTGTCGTTTGCATGGAAGTCTTGAAGCGTCTGTTGGCTTCGACTGGGTCATGCTTGATGCTGATATGCATCGAAGCCAGTCTCCTTTGCGGGTACGTGACCTTCGTATTTACCAAATCCGGCATGCTTTTGTAACAGGTTGCTTGTTGATTTGTGCTCAAGAGTTTCCTCTTGCTCGTGGGGTAATGGTGATCTCTCCGTTTCTGGCTGCAGAAGTTGCTACTCGAGGTTTTTCGACGCAAGCAGTCTTGATTGCCTGTGCGTTGCTATGGCTGTTTTTTTCTCTTCTAGGACGCGCGATGCTCTCTCGATCAAATCCCAAGCGGTATGTGCGTATTGTGATGGGAGTATGTCTTGGTGTACTTGGCGCGGCGTTAGTGGTCGCGGGATGCGTTGGCCAGATTGGGTCGACTGCTCGAATCGTATGCGTAGTACTGGGGTTAACTTTTGTGGTGGGCACCCAGTCTGTTCTTGTTTTTCCTGCTTGTCAGGGAGCCGTGGACCCGGGTATCCCGCCCTGGCTTGTAACGGCACAGAGACGTTGGTCTGCGTTGGGGCACTTGTTGTCAGCAGGTATTTCGATGGTAGTCCCGCTTGTCGTGACGGTGATGTGGGGGGTAATTCCGGCAGTGTGGCTGCTGCTGGGGGTAAGTGTTATTGCCTGGCTGATAGTTATTGTTTTTCTTCCTCATAAAATTTCAAAGTAAATCGATAGAGAGGGCTAGGGTGGAGCAAAGAAGATATTTACTTTGTCAAGACATTAGGTGTAATCTATTCGTATTGTGTTAATGATGACACGATACATTGGTCTACATGAGGAAGCATGATAATGAGCGACAATGAGGTCACTATTCCTGAAACCATGCGTGCAGCAGTGTTGCGAGACCCTCAAGACGGTCTGCGCGTTGAGGTGATTCGCACGCCCCGTCCCCGCGAAGGAGAGGTACTTATTCGCGTGGCGGCATGCGGAATGTGTCATTCGGATCTTCACGTAATTGGCGGAGCGATCGCTTTCCCTCTTCCTGCGGTTTTGGGACATGAAGTTACCGGCACGATTGTTGACATGGGGCCTGGTACTGAGCATTTCGGCCTTGAGGTGGGGCAGAATGTTGCCGGCGCATTTCTTATGCCGTGCGGGCAGTGTGATGCCTGCTCTCGTGGGCGTGATGATCTGTGTGGCCCATTCTTTGAACTCAATCGCCTCAAAGGGCAACTGTATGACGGGGAAACGCGTCTGTTTACTACTGACGGTGATCCCATTGCCATGTATTCCATGGGAGGTTTGGCTGAATATGCCGTAGTTCCCGCCACCTCCGTTGCTCCCGTGGGTGAGGATATGGATCTGACGAAATCTGCCATTTTAGGATGTGCTGCATTGACGGCGTATGGTGCTGTACGCCGTGGTGCAGACCTTCGTTATGGTGAAAGTGTCGCCGTGGTCGCAACTGGTGGTGTGGGGACAAATATCGTTCAGATCGCGCGTTCCCTCGGTGCAAGTCAGGTCATTGCTATCGATATTGATGATGACAAACTTGCTCCGATGATCGGCTATGGTGCCACTGCTGTTATTAACTCCACCACTCACAATGCCCGTGAAGAGGTTCTTCGCCTTACTGGCGGTAAAGGGGTTGACGTAGCTTTTGAGGCGCTGGGCATTCCGGCGACCTGGAAAGTTGCTCTTGATGTCTTGGCTGATGGGGGACGAATGGTCCCGATTGGTTTGGGTGCCGGTGTGCAAGAGGCGGGCGTGGAGATTAACCGTACTGTTCGTCGTTCGCAGTCGATTCTAGGTTCTTATGGTGCCTTGACTCGTCAAGATTTACCAGCAGTCATTCGGTTGGCTGAGCAAGGCGTGCTCAATTATCGCGATGTGGTATCTCGGGAGTTTTCGCTTGAGCAGGCTGGTGATGGTTATCAGAAACTGCGTGAGGGAAAGATTCAGGGACGTGCTGTGGTCAATATGTCGCTGTAACTGGTAGTGGCGATGGGTTCGCTTTTTAAGGTTTGCCTATCGCTAATGGATCTTGAGGCATCACCTCGCTCGTGGGCTCTATGGGTTGCGAGCGGGGTGTGTGCTTTTTTTTGGGGGGGGGGGTGTCGTCTAGGAGACGGTGCGGAGAGGGAAGTCACTCTTATTTGTCTAGACAAATGATTGTCGTGTTTGTAGAGTAATAAATGTCAGTTAACCATACTGACGTCTATAGATTTGTACGGTGCTGTGCAAAGTTGCCAGCACCTGGCAGTTTTGCGCAGCTTCTTTTCTTGAGGAGTTTTCTTATGACTGCCACTCGAACTATGGCCCCTGTCGCTCAGCAGACCGTTACCAACCATGACGTACGTCCAACCCAGGGGTGCGATGATGCTGATCTGATGACTTTTGCTGTGGCCATGTCATCTATCGCCATCGTGGTATTCGCTCTTGCTGTGGTGGGCCTAATTGTTCAGATTCCCGCCATCGTGATTATCGCTGGATTCGCTACTGCGCTTGCATCGTTGAGTGGCTTGTTCACCGTGATGAATCTTTGCCATCGCTGACCTCGACTTATGAGGTGGGGCCGCGCATGACATTTATGACGTCGGATATCCTGGCAATGCTGTGGGAACTGCTTTCCAATCTAGTGCCCGCGTAGCGGCATAGATTGCACTGTCCACGGCGTTGGCTCGGCATATTTCATCGCTGGCCCCTAAAATGCCGACTTCTGCTTCGACAATCGGCAGCCAAGATGATTGTCCCCATGTCTCCCACGAGGCATCAGCGACTGGCAATTCATAGGCAGCTAAGCGCTCATCAACATTGCTCAGTTCGCTCCACTTTGTCACGATTCTTAGCGCCACATTGGCGCCTTCAAGGGCCTGCAAACGTACGTCGTCGCTACTTTTGGCGGCAAGAGTTTCGAGAATATAGCGGCACCGGTCATACTGGGCGAACAGCGCTGCATAATCATGTTCAAGGCTGCCTTTGAGCGTATTCGTAGAATCGTTGACCAATGCAACAGGACTCGGCAGGGTGGGTGCCTTAATGTCACGTAGATCAGTTCCTGCTTCGTCTGAGATAGAAGACGGTGTCTCAACTGATGGTGGTGCAGCAGAATCCTGAGAAGTGGCTGCTGAAGCAAGATCGCTGGGGTTGGCTGATACTGATCCATCTGGACTTGCGGCGTCAGACCGCATCAGAGGGCTGACAGATCTCGTCAAAACGGAAGCACTCGGCAACTCGCTGAAGCGCGGTGCCGTGAGTATGTTGGCGGGATTGAACCAATTAGCCACCCATGCCCAACTCACAGCAAGTGACCCGTAGAGACGCGCAGTGTTCGCGTTAGGGGCAGTCATGCATGCCGCACGCGCCTGTAACGCGCCGTCAACTAACTCGGACATCAAGGTTTCGACATTCGTTGTGGATTGCGCCGTAGGCTCCGGATCTACCGTGGGGTATCCCGACGGTGCGCCGCTTGGCCACGGGTCCCACACCCCTCCCAGCGCCTGGAGTTGCGTCGATGTATGCCCCTTGAGACTCCTAGCAATCTCAGCGATCCGAGTATCGGAGGAACTGGCAACAATCGATGCCATTGACGAAATTAACGTCGTACGGCGAGCTAGTGAATCACGAATTAATTCGTCATCGCTACGCTTTGGCAAAGACGCGCGAGACCCCGACCCTAAACGAATCTCACATCCGCCGAGTATCAATGCGCCAGTAATCGCACTAAAAAATAGAGCAGATCGGCGCGAAATCATGGCTGAAGCAGGGGAGTGGTTAAGGCCTGCTAGGTCTGATGAATGCGCACCAGTGGCGGGGCGGGAGGGGCTCTCAGAGAACTTCACATCCCCGATCTTGCCATGACAGGTAGAATAAAAGTGCTAATACCTGTGCGAAGGGAACAACTCCATGGCAGATACGCTGTCCACCACTCTTACTGACCTCCTTGCCCCCGTTGTTGAAGAATCAGGACTTTTCCTTGAATCCGTCACCGTTGCTAAGGCTGGTCGTCACAGTGCTGTGCGCGTGACCGTGGACCTTCCCTCAGGAACCGGTTCAGTTGACCTCGACAGCATCGGAGAAGTCTCCCGTGCCATCTCTAAAGTTCTTGATGAGGCTGACCCGATCTCTGGTCAGTACAACCTTGAAGTTTCCAGCCCTGGGATCCCGCGTGACCTGACCACCCCGCGTCATTTCGGACGGGCAGTCACTCATCCCGTCCACATCAAGACTTCCGAGGACACCCTCGTCGGCATTATCACCGCCGCTGATGAGGAGACCATCACCATCGATGTGGATGGAATCGGGCATACCGTCGCTCTGACTGATATTGCCCGAGCCCGCCAAATTATCGATACCTCAGCGATGTAACACCGTTATTGGAGTCTCGAACCAATAATCCACGCTGGTCGCCAGCCCCCTAGACATTCACCGCCACAGCGGAACCGATAGCGTCACGATACGCACACAGGAGAAGACGTTCATGGATATCAATATGTTGGAACTGCGCACCGCCGCAGAAGACCTTGCCATCGACCTTGACAACCTCATCCCTGCTATTGAGGATGCCATCCTCGTCGCCTACTCCAAAGTCCCCGGAGCTATTCGTGGCGCCTACGTTCAGATTGACCGCAAAACCGGTCATATGAGCGTTCTAGCTCCTGAACGTGATGACAATGACCAGCCCACCGGCGAATACTTCGATGACACGCCCTCGGATTTCGGACGCATTGCCCAGGCCACTGCGCGTTCTGTAATCGTCCAGCGTATTCAGGACCGTAAGGACATGGAAATCCTTGGAGCCTACAAGGACAAGGCTGGCGAACTCATCACTGGCACTGTCGAACAGGGGCGAGACCCCCGCATGCTCTACGTACGACTCGATGAGGAGCACGAAGGTTTTATGCCTCCTCATGAGCAGGTTCCAGGTGAGCATTACCGCCACGGTGATCGCATCCGTGCATACGTCACCGAAGTCACCCGCGGTCCTAAGGGAGCGCAAATCATCCTGTCCCGTACTCACCCGGGACTGGTGCGTCAACTCTTCGAACGTGAAGTTCCTGAAATTGTGTCCGGTGATGTAGAAATCGTTGCCCTTGTCCGTGAAGCAGGTCATCGCACCAAGATGGCTGTGCGTGCCAAGGATCCCAACCTCAACGCCAAGGGTGCTTGCATTGGCCCCATGGGTCAGCGTGTTCGTGCAGTCATGGCTGAACTTGGCGGCGAAAAGATCGACATTGTTGACTACTCTGATGATCCTGCACGTTTTGTGGCCAACGCCTTGTCTCCGGCTCGCGTTGCTGATGTGACCGTCATTGATGCTACACAGCAGGTTGCCCGCGTTATCGTTCCTGATTTCCAACTCTCTCTAGCAATCGGTAAAGAAGGCCAGAACGCCCGTCTTGCTGCCCGCCTTACTGGCTGGAAAATTGACATTCATGCTGACTCTGAGGTCGGAGAAATCATGCCCGGACGTGGTTCTCAGGCTGATGACGTGAGCGGTCCCTCACCTTTGGCACAGTAAGAGTGAGCACTCAGGGCGTTACACTAGGACATGGAGCAGATTGCTCTGTGGCAGGTGGCTACGCGCCGTCTTCTCTTGAGGAATTTGACGGATGTCACCACCTCGACCGCCATGTTCCTGAGCGAACATGCGTGGGATGCCGCGGGAAGGCTCCCCGCCACCGGCTCGTCCGCGTGGTGGTTTCCACTGACAATGGACTGACGGTTGATTCCACAGCCACTGCCCCGGGGCGTGGCGCATGGATTCACCCCGATGAGAACTGTCTGAACCAAGCAATCAAAAAACGTGCATTCGCACGTGCCCTGCGAATTGATGGACCCTGTGATGGGGAAACAATTCGTGCGCAAGTGGTGTGCCTAGCGCGCCACGGATGAGATACACACTCCCGTGTATGTCTGACCACCGAGATGGAAAGCGGGTAGAGAGCCGATGGGCACCCGATGAGTACCCAGCGATGAGCTGCCAGCAACATTAGCGCCTGCCCTGTTCTGGGGTGGGCAACCCGAACAGGAGAAAAGTGGCAAAACCACGCGTTCATGAGCTCGCCAAAGAGCTCGATCCCACAGGCAAGAAAATCACCAGCAAAGTGATTCTTACCTGGCTCAAGGAAGAAGGAGAGTTCGTCAAAGCGGCTTCTTCAGCAGTTGAGCCCCCCGTTGCACGACGAGTGCGCGACCATTTCGCAGCGCAGTCTGCAAGTATCAAAGAATCATCTGGTGACAGCACCCCCAAGAAGGCTCCTGCAAAGAAGCCTTCTAGCGTTGAATCTACCCCCGCGGTACCCAAACCGGGTGCTAAACCTGCTGTTAAGACTACAGTCCATGACAAGCCCGCTAAGCCTGCCGATAAGGCTGCGCCTCAAGAGGAAACTCCTAAGCCTGCCGCTTCACGTGCTAAGAAGGCTAGCGTGCCCTCCCCGGCTGTCCTAGCCAAGGGTGCTCCAGTTTTCCAGGAAGCACAGGAATCTGCTGAGGCTGTGACTCCCAAGGCTGACAAGCCAGCGAAGGCTGCGCCTTCCAAGGGTGAAGTTTCTGCTTCCCCCAAGTCCCCTGTTCCCACCCCTGCGGCATCTGCAGTTGCTGGTGCAAAACCTGCGGCAGCGCCTAAGCCTGGCGCACCCCGTCCTGCAGGTGGACGCGCTGGCGCTCCTCGCCCCGGCAACAACCCCTTCGCAACTCAGCAGGGAATGCCTCGACCCGCTGGCGGCCGTGGTGAAGGTAAGGGGCGTGCCCCTCGTGGTGGTCAGGGTGGACAAGGCGGTGCTCCTCGCCCCGGTAACAACCCCTTTGCAACTCAGCAGGGAATGCCCCGTCCTGGCGGTGGCCGTGGCGGTGCATCCGCTAATGGTGGTCCTCGCCCCCAGGGCGGCAATGCAGGTCCCCCAGGGCGGCAATGCAGGTCCTCGCCCCCAGGGCGGCAACGGTGGTCCTCGCCCCCAGGGTGGTAACGGCGGCCCCCGTCCTGCCGGTCCTCGCTCTGGTGGTGGCCCTCGTCCTGGCGCGCCTCGCCCCAACCCCGGCATGATGCCCACCTCCACTTCGGTGGGGCGTCCTGGCTCACGTAACGGTGGCGGACGCGGTAACGGTGGCGGTCGTGGCGGACGTCCCGGTGGTGGCAATGGCGGAGGCCAGCGTCCCGGTGGTTTCGGAGGAGGCCCTCGTGGCGGCCGTGGTGGACGCGGCGCTACTCAGGGTGCATTCGGCCGCGGTGGCGGTGCTCCTCGCGGACGCAAGTCAAAGCGCGCAAAGCGTCAAGAATTCGAACAACAGAGTGCGCCTACTGTAGGCGGCGTGGTTGTACCTCGCGGTGACGGCGATACCATCGTCAAAATCCGTCAGGGCGCCTCTCTGGCTGACTTCGCAGAGCGCATTAACGCCAACCCCGCAGCATTGGTAACCGTACTCTTCCACTTGGGGGAGATGGCAACCGCTACCCAGTCTCTGGATGAGGACACCTTCCAGTTGCTCGGTGCGGAACTGGGCTACAACGTTCAGATCGTGTCCCCTGAAGATGAAGACCGCGAACTGCTCGAAAGTTTCGATATTGATCTCGAAGCTGAAGAGGCAAACGACGATGATGAGGACCTGATTCCTCGTCCTCCTGTTGTCACCGTCATGGGTCACGTTGACCACGGTAAGACCAAACTGCTTGACGCCATCCGCTCCACCGATGTGGTGGACACCGAAGCTGGTGGCATCACTCAGAACATCGGTGCCTACCAGGTTCACGTTGAACACAATGGTGAAGATCGTGCCATTACCTTCATCGATACCCCCGGTCACGAAGCGTTCACCGCTATGCGTGCCCGCGGTGCTCGCGTCACCGACATCGCCATCCTCGTGGTGGCCGCCGATGATGGCGTGATGCCCCAAACCATTGAAGCACTCAACCATGCCCAGAGCGCTGGTGTGCCCGTGGTGGTAGCTGTCAACAAGATCGATAAGGAAGGAGCTAACCCGGAGAAGATCCGTGGTCAGCTCACCGAATACGGCTTGGTCCCCGAAGAATATGGTGGTGACACCATGTTTGTTGATATTTCTGCTAAACAGCGCAAGAACATTGACGAACTGCTCGAAGCCATCCTTCTTCAGGCAGACGCCGCACTCGATCTTCGTGCCAATCCCAACACTGATGCACGTGGCGTGGCTATCGAAGCCAAACTTGACCGCGGTCGCGGTGCAGTCTCCACTGTCCTGGTTGAACGCGGCACTCTGCGTGTGGGTGATTCCATCGTCGCAGGCACCGCCTACGGTCGCGTTCGTGCCATGTTCGACGAACACGGCAACACTCTCGATGCTGCAGGACCCGCTCGCCCAGCGCTAGTCCTTGGTCTAACCAGTGTCCCCAGTGCAGGTGACTCTCTGCTCGTGGCTCCCGATGACCGTACTGCACGTCAGATCGCTGACAAGCGTGAAGCAGCAGAACGTGCCGCCCTCCTGGCCAAGCGCCGCAAGCGCGTCAGCCTGGAGAACCTCACCGACGTCCTCAAGGAAGGAAAGGTTGACACCCTCAACCTCATCCTCAAGGGTGACGCTTCCGGTGCAGTGGAAGCCCTCGAAGACTCCCTGCTCAAGATCGACGTGGGCGAAGAGGTCGCTCTGCGTGTCATCCACCGTGGCGTGGGTGCCATTACTCAGAACGACGTCAACCTCGCAACCGTCGACAACGCCATTATCATCGGTTTCAACGTCCGCCCCGCAGAACGTGTGGCAGAACTGGCCGATCGCGAAGGCGTGGAACTGAAGTTCTACTCCGTCATCTACAACGCCATCGAAGATGTGGAAGCAGCCATGAAGGGCATGCTCAAACCCATCTACGAAGAGGTCGAGCTTGGTACCGCGGAAATCCGTCAGGTCTTCCGCTCCTCCAAGTTCGGATCGATTGCAGGTTCTATTGTTCGCAGCGGCACCATCAAGCGTGGAACTAAGGCTCGCCTTGTCCGCGACGGTGTGGTTGTCAACGGTGATCTGTCCATCGAGACCCTGCGTCGTGAGAAAGATGACGTCACCGAGGTTCGTGAAGGCTACGAATGCGGTATCAACCTTGGCTTCAAGGAAATCGCCGAAGGCGACATCATTGAAACCTGGGAAATGCGCGAAAAGGCCCGCGATTAATCTCAAGCCTCAACAGTGCTGGGGCCGGTGCCGTATGGCGCCGGCCCCAGTGCCATTCACATTGGTAAGCCCATATAGGTCCAGACCGGTAGAGTGTGCCCTAGGAATGGTGGCGCACCGGGCACGCAGATACACGTTTATTAGCCGCCGCGCTAAAGCACAACACTGAGGAGAAGTGATGGCTGATCAAGCCCGCGCACGTAAAGTAGCTGACCGAATTCATGAAACCGTAGCCCGCCTGCTTGAAGGCCGTATTAAAGACCCCCGCCTGGGATTCGTCACTGTCACTGATGTTCGTGTCACCGGTGATCTTCAGCAGGCCACCGTGTTCTACACCGTGCTGGGTGATGAGAAAGCACGCCGCAACTCTGCCGCAGCTCTGCGCAGCGCCAATGGCTTAATTCGCTCAGAGGTAGGTAAGGCCCTGGGTATTCGCCTCACCCCGTCTCTCACTTTCGTTCCCGACGCGCTTCCCGAAGCAGCAAAAACTCTTGATGATGCATTAGCTATCGCCCGTGCCAAGGATGAGAAAATCGCCCGTCTGGCCGCTCAGGCTACGCCTGTCGCGGGGGAAGATCCGTATCGTCGCCGTGACGATGAGGTCATCACCCCGGACAGTGCTGACAGCCCCTGGAGCGCAGAGAGCGCTGATGACTTTAGCGCCGACTCTCCCATGAGTGCAGACTCTGCTGATGACGCTGAGGATGCACCTTCTGCTCTCAGCGCCGAGTGACCTTTTCATCAGTAAGCGAATTACTTATGACCTTCACGCCACAAACTCCCATTTCTGATTCTCGTTTTCCAGTAGGGAAGATGAAAGACAGAGGTGAGGGGCGGCGTCGTGGTATTGACGCGCCTCGTTCACAGGTGACTGCAGCAGACGGCATTCTCCTGATTGATAAAGACCAAGGAGTGACGAGCCATGATGTGGTGGCGGCTATCCGCCGCCTTGCTGCTACCAGAAAAGTCGGTCACGCAGGCACCCTTGACCCTATGGCCACAGGCTTGTTGACCATCGGAATCGGCTCAGCTACGCGCCTGCTGACCTACCTGGTGGGTGCGGATAAAACCTATGAGGCCACTATTCGTCTAGGGCAAACCACGTCAACAGAAGATGCTGACGGGGATATCACTAGCCACGATGGGGTTCGCCTAGATTCGGGTTTTCTCCTTGCTCTTGAGTCTGCGATGGCGGACCTGACCGGCCCACAAGCGCAGATTCCCAGTGCGGTGAGTGCGATTAAGGTTGATGGAGTACGCGCTTATGATCGTGTTCGTCACGGTGAGGATGTTCAATTAGAAGCTCGTGATATCACGGTCTATGCTTTTGATCGTCTCGATCATCCACTGGCAGATATCGCCGAGGATGGAACAGCGGTAGTGGATTGCCAGGTGCGCGTGCGGTGCTCCTCTGGAACCTATATTCGTGCACTCGCCCGCGACTTGGGCAAGGCGATGGGATGTGGTGCACACCTGACAGCACTGCGCCGTACGCACGTGGGTGCGATGGACGTGGGTGAGGCTCACAGTATTGCCTCTCTCAATGATGATGTCCGTAGTCAGGAGGGTGAGGATTGCCCTAAACCCATCACAACCATCCCGATGGGACAGGTTGCTCAAGCAGTGTGCCAGTGCGTGATGCTCAGTGATAGTGATGTGCGGGCACTTCGATACGGCCAGTTTCTCGATCGTTCTATTCTCGATAACGCCGTGTCTCCACCTACCGCCTCGCATCTGACTGACGCATGGGCAGGGCTCGATAGCCACGGCAACCTTGTTGCTATGCTGGTGCGACGTGGCCGTCACGTCCGCCCGGTTTGTGTGTTTCCTACATCGTAAATTGCTCGCTCTGCGTTGTTTTTCACTGAGCGATGATCGTTAAAGCACGAATTAATCTTGGTAGTTACTACGGTGCCTGCGTAGGATGAGGGGAGTTACCTATTCTTTTGTGTGCTTCTCATAAGCATGCGCCATGATCGATGAAGGTGTGTATGTCTTCTCTTACTTCCTCAGCAGACTTTCCTCAAACCCCTGAGGTGCCTGCCAATGCTAACGAAGAACTCGCTGAGCAGGGTGTAGTTCCGGGGAAACGAGGAAACCTTCTAGGGCTGCGTGCTCGCCTCAGTGACCGTACTCCACGCCCCACTGGTGGCGGTTGTGGATGTGGCGGGAACTGCGGCTGTGGTTCGCGTAAGGGCGCATGATGCAGGTTTGGTATTCCCTTGAGGATTTTCCCGCCGAACTCGCCGATCGCGGCACCGTGGTGTGCCTTGGTATCTTCGATGGCGTTCACCGCGGTCATCAAGCCGTTTTCGAACGCGCCCAAGCATTAGCGCAGGAACTTGATGTTCCTTGCCTAGCTCTGACTTTCGACCCGCATCCGGTTCAGGTTCACCGTCCTGAGCAATGCCTGGAGCTTATCACTTCTCTGGCTGATCGTTTGGAATACCTTGAGCAAACCGGTCTTGACGGTGTCATGGTCATCAACTACAGCCTTGAATTTGCAGATCAGTCTCCTCGCGAATTTGTGGAAAACTACCTCCATCATGGCATGGGTGCTCGCGGAATCGTGGTGGGTGCCGACGTACGTTTTGGTCGTGCTAATACGGGGGACCGTCACGCCTTGGAAGAACTCGGTAAGGAACTGGGCATCGCCATCGCTATTGTCGACGACGTACTTGATAGTCACGGCAAGCGCTTTAGTTCCACGCGTGTCCGTGAGGCTCTTGCACGTGGTGATGTGCGCGCCGCTGCCCAAGTTCTTGGTCGCTCCCATCGACTGCGCGGCCCAGTAATTCGTGGACTTCAGCGTGGTCGCCAACTGGGCTACCCTACCGCCAACCTTGCTGCTGCCGGCTCAGGAGTAGTTCCTCCCGACGGCGTGTACGCGGGCTGGCTCGTACGCTCCAGTGATGATGGTTCCACCTATCGTCTGCCAGCTGCCATTTCTGTTGGCACTAACCCCACCTTTGATGACGTTCCTGAACGAACCGTTGAAGCTCATGTTCTTGGCCGTGCAGATCTTAATTTGTATGGTGAAAATGTGGGCGTGGAGTTCGTGGAGTTCCTACGTCCCATGTTGGCATTCGACGGAATTGAACCTCTGTTAGTGGAGATGCGCCGTGATTGTGTGAGAGCGGCGTCGATTTTGGGTGTGCCTGAACCTGATCCGATTGATCCGAACTCTGTCACCGCCATGTGAACCCCACTCAGGTACGTGGGCACTGTCATAGTTTCCCGGTGTAGGGGCATTGGCGTATGCCTGATAACCTAGAACTTGCCGTGAAAGCCGGCCACGGATGTTCCAAGCCGTGAGGAAAAGCCTCACGCGCTCCGTGCAACAACACACTCAAGGAGAGCACGTGTCAGTTACCGCTGAGAAGAAGCAACAGCTCATTGCCGAGTACGCCACCCATGAGGGTGACACGGGCTCGCCCGAGGTTCAGATCGCCATTCTTACCGAGCGTATCTCTAACCTCACTGAACACTTCAAGTCCCACACGCACGATCACCACTCACGTCGCGGCCTTTACCTCCTCATTGGTAAGCGTCGCCGCCTTCTGGATTACCTCAAGGCTGAGGACATCGAGCGTTACCGTACTTTGATCGCCCGCCTCGGCATTCGCCGCTGAGGTTCCGCCGGCTCGCCCCCAGTGCAACTGGGTGCGGGCCGGTTTTCGGGTCAGGCACCAAGTGATCGCGTGCCAGACTCGTGATTTCATCCCGCGCCCGCCCGGTCTTCGGTAGTGGCCTCCGGAACTGATCTGCTCATGAACACCGTTCGAAATGAGAAGTGATCGAGAAGAATCCGTGGGCCTCGATCGATGGCCGCGTGGCGCCAGACATCAACAGAAAGAATCACCGAATGTTCATTGACGATCCAGAAGTCACCGCCGCAGAAGCCATCATCGATAACGGTGCATTTGGCAAGCGCGTGGTGCGTTTCGAAACCGGACGTCTGGCCAAGCAGGCCGCAGGTAGTGCAATGGCCTACCTCGATGGCGAAACCGCCATTCTCTCCGCCACCACCGTTGGCAAGCACCCCAAGGACCAGTTCGACTTCTTCCCTCTCACTGTCGATGTTGAAGAACGTCAGTACGCCGCAGGTAAGATTCCTGGCTCCTTCTTCCGTCGCGAAGGCCGCGCAGGCACCGAAGCTATTCTCGCTTGCCGCCTGATTGATCGCCCCTTGCGTCCCTCCTTTGTTAAGGGCCTGCGCAACGAGGTTCAGGTCGTTGAGACTGTTGTCGCCATCCACCCCGATGACGCCTACGACGTACTTGCCATCAACGCAGCCTCCATGTCCACTCAGATCGCGGGCCTGCCCTTCTCCGGTCCCGTCGGCGGAACCCGCGTTGCTCTCATCGACGGCACCTGGGTGAGTTTCCCCCGTTACTCCGAACTCCAGCGCGCAACCTTCCAGATGGTTGTAGCCGGCCGCGTGCTTGAAGACGGCGACGTCGCCATCATGATGGTTGAAGCAGGCGCCACCGAAAACGCATGGGACCTCATCGAAGCCGGCGCAGTTGCCCCCACTGAGTCCACTGTTGCTGAAGGCCTCGAAGCGGCTAAGCCCGCCATTAAGGCTCTGTGTGAGGCTCAAATGGAAGTTGCTAAGCACGCTTCCAAGCCCACCGCAGAGTTCCCCCTCTACCTTGACTACACCGACGAACAGTTCGAGGACGTTAAGGCAGCAGCTACTGAGAAGAACCTCGCCGCCGCTATCACCATCGAAGGCAAGCAGGAACGCGACCTGGCCACCGATGCTGTGCGTGATGAGGTCATCGAGGCCCTCTCCGAGAAGTACCCCGAGGAAGAGGATGTCAAGGCACTCAAGGCTGCCTTCAAGTCCGTGACCAAGGAACTCGTCCGCAACCGTGTGCTCACCGAAGGCATCCGTATGGATGGCCGCGGCACCAAGGACATCCGTACCCTGGCCGCTGAGGTTGAAGTTCTTCCTCGCGTTCACGGCTCAGCCATCTTCGAGCGTGGCGAAACTCAGATTATGGGCGTGACCACCCTCAACATGCTCCGCATGGAACAGCAATTGGATAACCTCTCTCCGGTTAACTCCAAGCGTTACATGCATCAGTACAACTTCCCGCCCTTCTCCACCGGTGAAACCGGTCGTGTGGGCGCACCCAAGCGTCGCGAAATCGGTCACGGTGCATTGGCCGAACGTGCTCTGGTTCCCGTGCTTCCTAGCCGCGACGAGTTCCCCTACGCCATCCGCCAGGTCTCCGAAGCACTCGGCTCTAACGGCTCTACCTCCATGGGGTCCGTGTGTGCCTCCACTCTGAGCCTGCTCAACGCCGGTGTGCCCCTGCGTGCCCCCGTTGCCGGTATCGCTATGGGCCTGATGCACGATGACCAGAATGGTGAGACCCGCTGGGCCACTCTCACCGATATCCTCGGTGCAGAAGACGCCTTCGGCGACATGGACTTTAAGGTCGCTGGTACTCGTGAATTCATCACCGCCCTCCAGCTCGACACCAAACTCGACGGTCTGCCCTCAGATGTCCTGGTTGGTGCATTGGGCCAGGCACGCGATGCACGCCTCTACATCCTTGACGTGATGAACGAGGCCATCAGTGAACCCGATGAAATGGCACCCACCGCACCTCGCGTTCTAACCGTCCACATTCCCGTGGACAAGATCGGTGAAGTCATTGGCCCCAAGGGCAAGATGATCAACCAGATCCAGGAAGACACCGGCGCAGACCTTACCATTGAGGACGACGGCACTGTCTATATTGGCGCTACCGACGGCCCTTCCGCAGAGGCCGCACGCGAAGCAGTTAACGCTATCGCCAACCCACAGATGCCCGAAATCGGTGAACGTTTCGTTGGCACGGTTGTTAAGACCACCACCTTTGGTGCATTCGTATCCCTCACCCCAGGCAAGGATGGTCTGCTGCACATCAGCCAGATCCGTCGCCTCGTGGGGGGCAAGCGTGTCGAGAACGTTGATGACGTTCTTACCGTGGGTGACAAGGTTCAGGTTGAACTGGCTGAAATTGACCCCCGTGGCAAGCTTAGCCTCCATGCTGTGCTCACTGACGAACAACTCGCAGCTGAGCAGGAAGCAGAAGCACAGCGCAAGGAAAGCCGTTCTGAGCGTGGTGAGCGTGGCGATCGTTCCGAGCGCCGCGAACGCCGTGAGCGCAACGAGGGTGACGGCGAACGTCGCGAGCGTCGCCCCCGTCGTCGCCGCACCCGTTCCGTAGAGGGCAACTGATTCTCATTGCCTTCAGATCAACCTAGCCCTAGGGCATGGTGAACACTGAAAGACCTTGCGCGATATGACGGTGGGCCCGCCAGGAAACTGGCGGGCCCACCGTCATCAATATGCTTTCTGAGAGTCTTCCCTGATACCTACAATCAGTTTTCAGTTGTCAGTTTTCAGTTGTTTTGAGTTTTGTCACGGTCCTTACCGATGCTGCACATTAACCTGACAAGCCGGAGAGGGACTTTCTCTCATTCGTTTGTTGGTTATCAGCCAAAACATACAGAAGACTTGTGAGAATCCAAGAAAAATCGCTCATTCATCTCAACTTGCACCACCACGTAAACTAGTGGCCATGAGTGTCTTCGATTCTGATCAGCCTGATCTTGCCCAGGTGCGCCGTGAGTTCACACGCCTGGCAGGTGCTGCACAGGCCGGTCAGTGGAGTGAAGTCACCAAACTAGCCGAGCCTTTCCTAGGACTTCTTGACCCCATCACGTCGTCGTCGCGTTCCTATGACCCGGTAATTTGGTCAGCAGCCGCAAGCACCTGTTCTATTGTGGTTCAAGGGGCCATCCATGCTGACTTATCAAAGAAGGATCAGCTGCGTGCCGCAGAGGATGCACTTGCCCGTGCTGCGGTTCTCGAATTCACTTCAGCCGCCATGGAAGAAGAAACTGTGGTGGGCTCTCTGTTCATTATTTACACCACCTGCGCCTCGATTATGGCTCAAGCGGGCCGGAACAAAGAAGCGCAAGATGTGGTGGACGGAGCCGTTGACCGTCTGAAATCCTCGCGTTTCGCCAACGTCCCGATGGTACTCACCGCCCGCCTCAATGCAGCCGAATACGCTTGTGAACATCTGGGGTGTGGACCTACAGACCCTGATGAAGCTTGGACGCGATTGCGCGGAATTATTGAAGAATCTGCCTCCGAGGATCAAGATGTTGCCGCCGTTGAAATCTTGCGCCAGGCACTACGTGACTGGATTATCTGGTGTGGCAATATTATCGATTCAGAACTGCCCACTTCCATGATTTCCTCCTACGCACACACGCGCCTGGACGAACTCGAAATGCTGCTTATTACCCCCAGTGCACTGACTGAGGTAGATCGCAGTGGGAACATGCTTTCTTTGGAACGCTTGCGTGCACGCATGGACCTCCATGAAATTCTTGGTAGTGCTGATCCTCTTCGTTTCGTCCAAGAAGCCGCCTCATGCCGCCGCGCACTGCTGCGCACAGAACATGATTTGGGCTACCCAATTTTGTGGAACGATCCAGCGGCACACCCCACCGATACGTTCTCCTATACGCCCATTGAACTCACTGAGGACTCCTATGAGAGTCTCACAAAGGCCCTGCGCAAACTCAATGCGCTAGCCCTACAAGGACAGGAAACGGACGAAGATTCTCTCGTTGGTGATTCTCTGTTTACCAGGGATCTTCAGATGCTCGTGGCCTACTGCATGGCCAGTGATGATCACGTCTCCAGTCTGTATGACGTAGCTTGGACTGTCTGGGACTCGCGCCCGCGCCTGCGCAACAATCCCAGCGCACGCAGCATTATGGCGCATCTGTCCTTTCTTGCTATGTCTCACTGGCGTCGCAAGGTGGCCATTCATGCCGATGCGATCCGCACCATTATGGCGATGAGCGATGATGGCGAAGCCATTGACTCGCTCGTTGACGCGGTGGAACTGGTTGATGAAAATGATGAGACGGTTCTTGCCCAGGGCCAGATTTTTACCGAAGACTCGCTTAAAGAGTTGGCCACTGAGCATATGACCAAGTCCGATGAGTGGGAAAACTACACCACAATCGCTCGCAAAATCGTTGACGAATTTGCCAACGACACTGAAGGCAACGGTCGCATGATTGCGGTTGAAACCCTGTACAGCATCTGGATTGACGCCTCAGAAATGGGCTACGATCCGCTGCGTCAATGGGCCGCAGATTCTATGGTCAACACCAACGCTGCTCAGGCTATGGCTAATCGGGATGCTCGTTACCCTGAAGAATATGTGGGGGAGGATGGCATTCATCGCGCTCACGTCGATGAGGTGACTGCTCGCGTGCGTCACGGGGATCGTGCCATGCAGCGTGTAGTCCGTGTCTGTGATGAGATGTATGCCGACGGCGCAGTGCGTTATGCCGCTGTTGCTTCCGATGATCCTGACTACCGTCAGTCATCCATTCAAGCCATTGATGATGTCATCGACCGCTTAGGCTCACTCACTTCAGCAAAGATCGAGCACACTCTTGCACTGGCTTATGCCGTTCGTATGCAAATTGCCATCGAAGATGAGGATGAGTCAACAGCCACCGAAATCGCTCAAATCATGGAAGAGTGCTGGAGCGATCACGAATGTCCAGACCTACGTGCCGTGGTTCAGACGATTCTTCAGGCTTACGACGAATCCGGTTTCGCTCACTAAGTGTCCGCCCCCACTGAAAGCGAAATGTTGCTGTTGGGGTGCGCAAGGTAGAGTTGTCGCGTGACTCAAGCCCCTGACATGACCACGACATTCTCCGAAAACTGCCTAATCAACGCCTCTGCAGGTACTGACGGCACCGAACTCAATCTCATTGACGATGGTGCGCACATCCGTCGCTCAATTCTCCCCGGTGGCGTGCGGGTGATTACCGAACACGTTCCCGGTCTGCGTAGTGCAAGCCTGGGGATGTGGTTTGGTGTGGGAAGCCGCGATGAATTAGCGGGGCATGAGGGCTCTACTCATTTTCTCGAGCACCTCTTGTTTAAGGGCACGCCTACTCGTGATGCTCGTGAGATCGCTCGTGCATTCGACTTTATCGGTGGTGAGTCCAACGCTGCCACCTCCAAGGAACACACTTCCTATTATGCGCGCGTCCAGGGCCATGATGTTCCCCAGGCTCTTGACATTGTCACTGACATGGTTACGTCTTCCGTCCTTGATCCCCATGAGGTTGCTACCGAACGCGGTGTCATCGTGGCTGAACTGGCGGAATCCGCTGATGACCCAGGCGACGTGGCTCATGAGGCTTTTGCTCGTGCTGTATTTGGAACAGGCACTCCGCTGGGCCGTCCTGTGGGGGGAACTCCTGCCACTGTCCAGGCTGTGAGCCGTGATGCTATTTGGGAGCACTACAAGCAGACCTATGCTTCTGATTCACTTGTCGTAGCTGTGGCCGGTGTAGTGGACCATGACGCCGTGTGTGAGCAGATTGCCCGTCACGTTGAGCGTGCCGGTTGGTCAGTTGATCCCGATCAGGCTCCTCGCGCTCGCCGTAGTGAATTGCTCAGCGCCACTGTCCCTGTGGTTCATGATGAATTCGTGGCACGTGAAACTGAACAAGCTCATCTTTACGTGGGCTGTGCGGGTATTCCCAGTGGTGATGAGCGTCGCTGGTCCATGTCGATGCTTACCACCATTCTTGGTGGCGGCATGAGTTCACGCCTATTTCAAGAAATTCGTGAAAAGCGCGGTCTGGCTTATTCCACTTACGCTTTTGATGTTCCTTACGCAGATTCTGGCGCCTTTGGCATGTATGCCGGATGCGCACCGAAGGACGTGTCTGCGGTCTATGACTTGCTTGTGGGCGAATTTGAGCGTATGGCTGCTGATGGCGTGGATGAGGAAGAACTCGCGCGTGCTCGTGGCCAACTGCGTGGAGCGATGGTGCTGGGGAGCGAAGATTCTTTGTCCCGTATGGGGCGTTTGGGTCGCGCCGAAGTGATTACTGGCCGCCTGCGTTCTATGGACTACAACCTTGAACTGCTTGATGCTGTCACCGCTGAAGACATCCAGCAGTTGGCTGCATTCCTTGCTTCTCAGCCGCGCTGCCGCGTGCTTGTGGGCCCTGAAGCTAACTGAGTACCAGTTCAGTATGTGGGCTGCGGTGGAGTAGTGCTGTGCTCGTTCATCGTGCCCGAGCGTGGCCTGGTCGACGGATTTGGTGCCGTTGTCACTTCGAGCGTCATAACTAGCCGGAATGGTTCGGGCCACTGCCTTATCAGTCAAGTGTTGCTGCCCAGCAGACCTCATCAATGCCATCGGCAATGTCGAGGTGACGCTGCGCACCGGTGGGAGCCATGCCCGAACCAGTGAGGAGTCGCGTGTAGGAGTCATCTCCGCGCACAGCCCACATGAGCAGCACGTTTGCACCATTGTGATGGGCAATATCGGCACATGCGGTGAGCAGGCGAGAACCGTGTCCCTGTTTGTGATGTTCTGGGGCGACGGCCAAGGCCACAATCTCGAATGCCTTGGGAACGTCAGTTGGTTCGTCACTCACTGGCTCGGCATCCTCGCGCCCCGGTGACGGCGCCAAGGCAGCTACACCCACCACAGTTCCCTCGGCGGTAGCCACAAGTACCTGGTGCTCAGGGCTTGGGGGATTAGACAGTGTGTACTCCCAACCGGTGGATACTACTTCGGGAGCCATCATGGCGGCATAACCATCGGGGAGAGGAGCGCCTAGGCCTGCTTCCATACTTAAACGCATCGCGGCGCTGTGTGCTTCAGAGAGTGCTTGGCAGTCCTCGTGGCGGGCAGGGCGAACAAAATGTGCTGAGGGTTTTTCAGACATGTGGCGAAACGTCCTTACTCGTTGGGTTTACGGCGCTCACTTAAGGCTTGGCTGACGCTAGCAGCGGCATTCTTGGCTGCCTGGCTCACACTTTCGGCAACTGAGGGCTCACCATTCTCACGTGAGGCCATCAACTCTTCGCGGACAACACGGCGAAGAACCTTACCGATCTGCGAACGGGGTAATTCGTTAAGTACAGCGATCTGGCGGGGGAGCGCATAGTGGGATAGGTTTTTTTCTGCCCAGGCACGCACCTGCTCCAAGGTGACTGTTTCACCAGAGCGAGTCACAATAGCAGCCACTACGGATTCATTACCGGCTTCACCAGGCAAACCCACCACGGCAACATCCTCAACCTCAGGCATTGCGCGGAGAACTGCTTCAACCTCAGTGGGGTAAATGTTGAATCCTCCGGAAATGATGAGTTCTTTGCGGCGATCCGCCATGACGATGAAATCATCATCTTCCTTGCGTGCAAGGTCCCCAGTACGCAGCCATCCACCAGGAAGAATGAGGGCATCAGTTTCTTCGGGATTTTCCCAATATCCCGCACAAACTTGAGGACCACGGCAAATAATCTCACCAACCTCACCTTGAGGTACTTCGTTTTCAGGATCGGGATCATCCGGATCGATAAGACGAATCTCAGTGGAGGGGTAAGGAACACCTAGAGCGCCAGGGCGACGTTCGGGAGAAATGGGATTGCCAAGGATGATGGGGGAGGCTTCGGTCATGCCGTAGCCTTCAATGATGATGCCTTGAGTAAAGTCTTCCCATTTCTTGGCCACTTCGGCCGGAGTAGACGCAGCGCCACACACGGCAATTTTGCAACTGGAAAGGTCCGCGCCGCGTTCTTCAGCGCGCTTAACAATGCGGTCAAACATTACGGGAACGCCAGGGAAGAAAGTTGCAGGGCGGCGTTTCCACGCATCAAGGACCATGTCAGCACTGAATTTGGGTAACACTACTTGGCTGGCAGCAAGTCCCACTGCACACAACAGTGATAAAGAAAGACCAAAGGCATGGAAGAAAGGCAACACTCCGTAGAAAGTTTCCTGCCCCATTTCACAGGTCTGGCTAGCCCACGCCAGACTCATCTCTGCATTCGATCGCAGGTTAGTGTGAGTGAGCATGACGGCCTTGGGGGTGCCAGTGGTGCCACCGGTGTAGAGAAGGGTGGCCACGTCGTCAACATTAGGGAGGGGAGCGTTGCGAGCAATGGTAGGGGAGTTGGCAACCAGAGTGTCCCAGGAGTGCACACCAGCTACGCGAGGCGCACGCATCTGCTGGCGTTGCTGACGAGCAGCCTTGACGGGGAGAGCCAACGCGAAACGACTAAGGCGAGGTAATGCACGGGTGATATCCACGCTGTAGACGTGCATGGCATCGAAATCTACGGCGTCTGACAGAGTGGCAATGGACTTTTCCCAGCCGATAAGGACCCTGCCACCATGAATCTCAATCTGCTCACGGATCTGCTGGGCAGGAGCAAGAGGATTATGCTCAGCCACAATGGCACCAATACGCCAGGCAGCGTAAGCAACTACCACGTGCTGGGGGCAGTTAGGAAGAATTACGCCTACCACGTCACCGGCGCGCACACCAATACGGCGCAACGCCTCAGCAGCGCGTGCAACCTCAGTAGCTAATTCACGATAGGTGGTGGTGGCACCCATGAAATCCAGGGCCACACGATCAGGGTAACGCCGTGCGGCATCATCAAGCATGCATGACAGGGGCTCAGTGACGGGTGCGATCACCGCAGGAACACCAGGTGCGTAGTGTGGTCGCATGTACTGCTCAACACCCATAAGGCCTCCTGGTCAACTGTCATGTGGTGGTCGCTTCCTGTATACAGGAAACGGGTCCGTGGATAAGGCTACCTGGTTTGCAGGCCAACCGTGGTGGGCTGACAAGAAATTTGCTGTCCTGTCTGGCTAAACGGCAATCAGTTTGGTGAAAACATCAAGAAATGGCAGGAGGAATCACCCCAGGGACCGGCTCATCACTAATCACATGCAAGCGCTGCGTGGAGCGAGTCATCGCCACATAGGCGTCCCCAGGACTGAGGCGAGCAATTTCCATAGGATTAATGAGCACAACAGAATCGAACTCTAAGCCTTTAGACAATGTAGGAGTCATGACCGCAAGGCGTGCACGCAGCAGATCGCCGTCCTCTGATTCCATTGCCTCGGCAAGAACAGAATCCTGTAGCAACTCGGCTGCCACAGGCGGCATCTGTGAGGTAATTACAGCCAATCGTCCCTGATTATTACCAGCCAAAGAATCCAGGCGAGTGAGTTCGTCGCGAATTACTGAGCGAAGGGCATCAGGATCGTCGGCCGCATCGAACGTGGTCAATGCCAGGCACTGAGGTAAATCACGCACGCTGCGCACCGGATAGGCGGGGGGAGCGCCCAGTGCCTGCATCATCGACTCAGCAGCCTCCATAATGGTCGATGGCGTACGGTAACAGACCGTCAACACCTCACGGCGCATCGGGGTGGAATCACTGGCCACAGCACTTAACGCCTCGCGCCATGATGACGGCGCCACAGGACCAGAGAACTGAGATAAGTCGCCCACGATGGTCATCGAACGTACCGGGCAGCGGCGTACTAGAGCACGCCAGCCCATGGGGTGAAGTTCCTGGGCCTCATCCACCACCACATGGCCATAAGTCCATGAGCGATCCGAGCCAGCGCGCTCAGCAAGCGTCATCACCGGGCCAGTATCAGCGAAGCGATCAGCAAGCATCTCCGCGCTGACCATGCCATTGCCAAGCCCCTGCCCTTCGATAGCTTGGGCAGCATAGGCGACCTCAGCCTCGCGGGTGCGAGCAAGGGCCTGCTCAGTTTTTATTTGCTCATCGTCTAGTGGGCCAAGTAACGTGCCCAACTCGTCAAGAAGAGGAATATCGGCGGTGGTCAACGGGCTGCCCGCAGGGCGAAGGAGCATCTGACGCTGCTCAGCACTCAACATGGGTGCAACTGCTTCAAGCACATAAGGACGAGAAAGAATACGTTCTAGTAGTCCTTGGTCACTGAGCGGAAGCCAACACAGGTTAATCTCACGGCGCGCATCCATGCAGGTGCGGATATCTTCACGAATCCATGCGCGCGTATCAGGATCCGAAGCATCTTGGTGAGTTAATGCAGCAAACTGGTCCGTCAGGCGCTCCAATAACCACAGAACAAAGGTCGAACGAGCCTGGTTATGGGGCTTTCCGCCACGGCGAGCGCGTGAACGGGCTTGAGCCACGTCGTCGGGAGTAAGCCATAAGGTATGCCCATCAAGAATGATGGGGCGTGGTTTATCCGGAATACGCTGGTAGAGGCGCACTGCGTTTCGTGCAATGTCAATCCATGCTAGATCGCCCTTAAGAGCCGCTACAGCAGGAGAATCCATTGCGGTAGCGTGAATGCCAGGCAATAGATCACCCATGGTGCGAGAGACCACGCCTGTCTCACCTAGGCTCGGAAGCACCTGCTCGACGTAACGCAGAAAGGTACGTGAGGGCCCTAACATGAGAACACCACTA
Organism: Actinomyces vulturis; assembly: GCF_001687305.1. Taxonomy (GTDB): domain Bacteria; phylum Actinomycetota; class Actinomycetes; order Actinomycetales; family Actinomycetaceae; genus Actinomyces; species Actinomyces vulturis. Next base: position 284,900 of record NZ_LZRK01000004.1, on the reverse strand, counting down.
CGCTCCAGGCGCTCGCGTTCGGTGTAGAAGAGGTAGGCCACACGGTGTAAAGCCACCGCCGTCTTCCCCGTCCCCGGGCCGCCCTGAACAACGAGCACACCACGAGGGTTTGAGGTGACGATGGCATCTTGCTCAGCCTGAATTGTTGCCACAATGTCATTCATACGGCCATCGCGAGCCTGGCTCATCGCCGCGAAAAGGGCACCCTCACCTTGTAAGGTTGAAGCGGCAATGCCTTCACTGTCGGAGTTGAGGCTTTCGGCATCAAGCAAATCATCGTCAATGCCTACGACGGTGCGGTCCTTGGTGGCGATATGACGCCGCCGTACCAGTCCCATCGGATCGGTGGGAGTGGCCTGGTAGAAACCACGAGCTAGCGGTGCGCGCCAGTCCACCACCACTTCTTTGCGTCGCTCATCATGCAAGCCTACGCGGCCTACATAGTGTGTGGTGACCTCATCAGTGGGTTGTGCGGTACGCGGTGTGCGTCCCGCAGACTCGGGCGAATCGGAAACTGGCACGATGGGTTCGCGGAAGCCAGGTGCCATATCCATGCGCCCAAAGACGAGTCGATCCTCAACGCTGTCGAGCGTAGTGATCTGGTTGGCGTAGTGAGCGGCGAAGGCATCACGTTCTGTTCGTGCTTGGTGAGTTCCGCTACTTCCGCGTGATTCGATACGCGCTAGCGAACGGCGTGCAGAGGCGCGCTGACGGTCGAGCTCACCGTAAGCCTTGGTGACTTGTTCCTGCTCGTGAGCAATCTGTTGAGCACGGATAGATGCCCCAGATTCCGCGTCATCATGCGGATTATCTGAAGTGACACGGGTATCAGTCACGTGGCTGATCCTTCCGGGAGGGAACGCGGGTAGCGCGCTGCGACAGGCGTTAGGCGGCGATCTATTATCCTCTTTTTTTCCTGGAATTGTGTACTTTCGCACGATCTTTGGGGTCGCACCCTTCATGGCAGGACGGGGAGAATAGTAAGGGCAAGACGAAAAATGACAACGTGGTGATTGAGGAGCGTAAGACGGGAATGAGTTTGATTCGTGTGGATCAGCCTCTGAGCGCTGATGTTCGCCCTAATGTCATGGTGTTTGCATTTGAGGGCGCATATGACTGTGGTTGGGCCACCCAACTGGCGGCACAACAACTTCATTCAACGTTGCAGCATTACGACTGTGCTCACGTTGATACCGACGACGTGGTGGACTACCGATCGCGTCGCCCATCTCTGACCCTTGATGGCTCTCTGATTACGATGGAAAAAGAACCCACCATTGAGATTCGCCACATGGTGGATGACAATGGTCAAGATTTCCTCTTCCTCACCGGTCTAGAACCCGACTTCCGTTGGAAGCAGTTGTGCCGGGAGATTATTGACTTTCTTCGTGACTGCGGCGTGAAAACCGTGGTGGGTATTAGTGCGTTACCTGCCCCGGTGCCTCACACTCGCGCCACTCGCATTCGTGCTCATTCTGGACGTGTCAACGATGTCCCGGAGAAACTGCGTTCGCATCGTCCACCGACTCAAATCAGCGCTTCTTTTGGGTCTTTCCTTGAAGCAGCGCTTGCGGATGAGGATGTTGCCTGTGTTGGGCTGACTGCTCTTGTCCCTGCTTACCTGCATGTGGAACAGAATCCTCAGGCTGCCAGCGCCCTGCTTCGTGGAGTCATGTCAGTGACCGATTTGGCTCTGCCTGTGGGTGACTTGGAAGCTAGCAGCATTACTGCTCGTGCCGCTGTGGATGCTCAAATTGCGAATAATCCTCAAGTCGCTGCTCTCGTCACGATGTTCGAAAAACACGACGATGACACAGAAGGTGAGCAAAGCCCGAAGATGTCATGGCTGGTCCAAGATGTTCCTACTGCTGATGAGATTGGTGAACGTCTTGAGGCCTTCCTGTCTAGCGCAGATCATACTGATCTGCTGGCCTCTATCCGTGAGCAACAGTCTCAGGTTGATGAGGAACATCGTCAGAATGCTGACTGGGACATGGATGAACTGTTGGCGATGATGAATCCAGGATCAGCGGACTCTGCTGATCGTGCAGCAATGCCTCCTGCCCCCAAGTCTCCGAACCAACCACTAACTCCACCTCAGTCCACGACTCCTGATGACGCTCGTGAATGGGGCCTACCAGGAGATGGTGACGCCGCAGGCTCAACTGGTCAATAAAGGCCGTGACATGTCACTCACTTTTTAGCGTTACTTTTCGTAGTATTTGTGAAAGACTAACAACTGTTGCACCTGCTTGACCCGGGACAAGGAATGATCTCCTTAACCCACATGACAGTTTCGTTTCATCTTGGCGCGTTTCTTACGCCAGTCTTGATAAGTCGTTCACCGTTGCGTTTCACGGGATCACACAGAATTGCGGCATTACCCGAGCGAAGCATTCTGCTGAGTTCAATCCCGAAAGGAACACAACATGGCAACTGGAACCGTGAAATGGTTTAACGCTGAAAAGGGCTACGGCTTCATTGAAACCGAAGGTGGCTCTGACGTTTTCGTGCACTGGCACGCAATTCAGTCTGACGGCTATCGTTCCCTTGATGAAGGCCAGAAGGTCGAATTTGACATCACCACCAATGACAAGGGTGAGCAGGCAGAAAACGTTCGCGCTCTGTGAGACGCGTTTGTGCTTCGCAGTGAATCATTGCGAATACTGAGAGCAGAGTGAACACTCATTAACGTTTCTCTCCACTGCGTATTCAGTGGGGCCCACAGGTATGTACCTGTGGGCCCCACTGTGGTGTTTCATTGTTAATGACGTGGTGATCGGGGCATCATGAGTCTGATGACGTCTTTGTGCCCATGTCATGGAAAAATCCATGTCACGGTGATTAGTTAGAGCGCGTGAATTGATGATGTTGTCTCGTGAACGAAGGGCAGCATTTCTGCGGGTGATTAGTTAGGGTGCGTGAATTGATTATGCTGTGTCGATTATGTTGCTTACACGTGATTTGTTAGGTTACATCGATTGTTTTGTTTGCGCGCGATTCACCGGGGTTCGCGAACTGACAAGCCTCAATGAGATGGGTAGCCCGCGAGCAGAACTGGGTAGCCCGCGATTAAAACTTAGTTAACGCGGAAGAGCGGATCTTCAGGTAACCACGTGCGCACCGGCAAAGGAAGTCGACGTACCGCCCGCTCTACTGCCTCATATTCGTTGGAGTCCCACTGCTGGTGGCTTGCCACAAGAATAATGTTGCCACGACGCTTACCACGAGCAACCGAAGGATCAGCGATCAATATAGTCGACTTAAACAACTTTGCTGTCTCTGTGATTTCCGCATTCGCCGATTCTCGGGGGCGAGAGGCAATATTGGCCATATACAGTCCGTCGGGAGCAGTGATTCGCGCATTGTGCGCAAGAACTTCTTGGGCGCGAACCGCTGCTGGGATCTCACCGTTGGCAAACACATCGCGTACCACTACATCCCACGAAGCGTCACGCATATCAGCGACCACTGTTGCGGCGTCTCCTACGCGAATTTTTAACTCAGGTGAGCGCGGAAGATCGAACCATTGACGCACGAAGGTGGCTAAATCGGCGTCGATCTCTACCGCGGTATGGCGAGAACCGGGAAACGCACTTGCCCATGCACGAGCCAGACCACAGCCGGCTCCGCCCAAATGAAGAGCGCGGAACGGGCCAGGAGAACGCAGGGCCCGTAAAGCAGCATCGCAATGTTGCTGGTATTCAAAATCGATATGGGTGGGATCGCGTAGGTCGATACTGGATGACTCGGTGCCGTCGAGAAGCAGAATCAACGTGTGATCGCGGCGAATAATTTCCGCGCGAGACATGGACGTTTCTACCTCGCCTGTAGGCAGGTGGTTCACGGATTGCTGTGCAGATGCGGAGGAAGAAGACCGTCGTGATTTCGCCATGGGGAGAGCCTACTCGCGTGTAGCGTTAGCCCCTATTGAGTATTGCTGACAGTGGTGTCTCATACAATGGGTGGCGGAGAGTAAACAGTGAATGAAATGACCGTTGGGGAGGAGGGCCATGTCCAGGGCGCCACGTCTCGAACACGTGCGTAAAGACTGGGGGAGCGACGATTCTGGCGCCATCATCATGCACGTGGACATGGATGCCTTTTTCGCATCAGTCGAAATCCGTGACCATCCAGAATTACGCGGAAAACCTGTTATCGTGGGTGGCTCACGAGCCTCTCACCAGGGGCGCGATGCAGTAGATAAACTTGCCCCCATTCGTGGAGTGGTCAGTGCAGCTTCTTATGAAGCGCGTGCCTACGGTGTGAACTCGGCAATGCCGCTGGGGTTAGCACTCAGGCGTTGTCCCCATGCGATTGTCATGCCCCTACGTCACCGTCACTATGCACAAGTCAGCCGGCAAGTTATGGCGATCTTGTCTGAACTTAGCCCAGTTGTGCAGCAGGTGAGCATTGATGAAGCATTTGTTGACCTTTCTGGCGCGGTACGTAGGCTTGGCTCACCTACTTCTATTGCTCAGCGTGTCCGCGAGCGAATTCATCGTGAGGTCGGTGTGAGTGCATCCGTGGGGCTGGCTCGTAATAAGTCAGTAGCTAAAATTGCTTCCTCTCATGCTAAGCCAGACGGCCTTCTCATGATCCCTGATGACGCTACCGCAGATTTTCTTGCCCCGTTACCCGTTGGCGCTTTGTTTGGGGTAGGGGAAAAGACTGCGCAGCGCCTCGAACAATGGGGCATAACGACTGTGGCTGACGTGCGTGCCACGTCGATGTCTCAACTTCACAAACTTGTGGGGATGGCTCAAGCCCACCACGTTATGGATATGGCGTGGGGTAGAGACCACCGCAAGGTTGAATCTCGGCGTGAAGAAAAGTCTGTCGGTACCCAGTCCACGTTTTATGAACCGTTGACGATTGGGCAGGCGACGCATGAGGTGATGCTCGGCCAATGTCATGAAGTGGCTGAGCGTCTGCGTGCCATGGATGTATCCGCGCGTGTGGTGGTGGTGATCGTGCGGTGGGCAGAAGATTTCAGCACCGTGACGCGATCTCATACTTTGGCGGTCCCTACGGATGTGGCTCGAGATCTCATGGAGGCAGCTGAAGCACTATTGGTGAAGATCCCGAGCAAAGGCAGGGTGCGTCTGCTTGGTGTGCGCGCTGAGGGGTTGATTGCTGGGGGAATAGGGCACCAACTCACCTTCGATGAGAATCCTCGTCATGGGCTGAGTGAGCGGGCCGCTGATGAAGTGCGACGCCGCTGGGGTGCCTCTGCTATTAAGCCTGCCTCACTGCTGTCAGTACCTGAAAGTGATAATTCCTCAGGCGTGGAGGAGTAGCGTGCGCTGGGTTCGCCTGGTGGTGAATGTTTGATTGAGGCAACGATTAACGGTGAGTTTGTTTGAGGAGAAGCGGCGGGGCAAGTGGAGCACATCAGCACTTGATGATGTGTCAAGCCCGTTTCTGGTGATGGGGCGGTTTTTAAAAAGCCAGGAATCCGTCATACTCTTGATGTATACGCTTTCTTCACACGGCATGTGGAGGTCCCTGGCGTATTCCACTTACCCAGTGGATCACGCGAAAGCGAGGTGAATGATGGCACTGTCTGAACGCGAACAAGAGGTCTTACGTGACCTTGAAGAACAATTGAGTGCCGGGGCTCCTGATCTTGCTCAGGCAATGAGTGCAGGGCCAGGCCCTCGTGGGCGCCTACGCGTGTCGGCACGCGCGGTAGGAATTGGTGTCGCACTCATTCTTGTTGGGATGGCGATTCTCGTCGGCGCCGTGGCAGTTAAGCATACGGCTTTAAGTATTGCTGTTGGTGTGGCTGGATTTGTGACGGCGGTCTATGGGGTCTCCATGATCGTGGGGGCGGTATTCCCCTCCACTTCTTATGATTCGTCTGCTTTAGGAAAGTCGTCTGGACATAAAAAGACAGGTCCGTGGAAAAAGAAATCTTCAGGTTCGTCATTTATGGACCGTCAAAACCAACGCTGGCAAGACCGTCATCGTTAAGCGCTGCGGGGAGTGCTGTGAATGTCAGGCTTGCCATAGAAGGTGGGCATGATTGCCTTCACTCATTGGCTCTCTTATGACTTTGATCGGTGATCCGACTCATCGTTAACGGGAGTTTTCATATCGCGTGTTGCACTCAACACAGTTTCACTCTGCGTGATGGCGAAAACTGTGTGACAGTTGTGTTCGCACCACCCCCTGTTGAGAGGCCCTGATCATGGCCACGAAAAAGATTTCTCTCCTTGATGCTATTTCTATTGGCATTGGCGGAATGGTAGGCGGCGGTATCTTCGCCGTCCTTGGCTTGGCAGTCTCATTGGCAAAGGGGGCTACTCCTGTCGCTTTTGCTTGCGCTGGGGTCGTGGCGCTAATTACGGCAGCGTCCTACTCCAAACTTTCGCAAAAGTACTCTGATCGCGGCGGTACAGTCTGCTTCATCAATAAGGCGTTTGGGGCAGGTATTTTCAGTGGTTCACTGAATAACCTGCTTTGGATCTCCTACGTCATTATGCTCTCGCTTTATGCCAGTGCTTTTGGTTCGTACGCCCCTAATTTGTGGAATATCACCGGATCGCGGAGTGTGGACTACCATATCTACGCCACGGCCATCATTCTTATTGCCACCGCTATTAACTATTACTCGATTGCTGTGGTGGGGCGTATTGAATCGGTAGCCGTGGTTATCAAACTGGTCATTCTTTTGGCTTTTATAGGTATTGGAGCTTATGGGCTGATTGGTAATCCGATGGTTCATCAACTGTCGGTCACTCATTGGGAAAGCCCTATCCACTTATTCGCTGGCGGTATGGTGATTTTTGTGGCTTATGAGGGCTTTGAACTCATCGCTAACGCGGCACCAGACATTAAAGATCCTGAGAAGAATATTGCTCGAGCCTTCTACGCATCGGTGATCTTTGTGATCATCTTGTATATCGTCATCGCCATTGTCACGGTGGGCTCGTTGAGTTTTGCTGATATTGGTAAAGCCCAGGATTACGTGTTGGCTCAAGCCGCTAAGCCAATGCTTGGCCAGGTGGGGTTTACTATCATCACTATTGCTGCGTTGATTTCAACGTTCTCTGCTATTAACGCCTCCATTTATGGTGGCGGTCAGGTCAGTGATGAGATTGCTCGTGATGGCGAGTTCTTTCATTCCTTTACCGATCAATTCATTCATCAACCAGTGGGGCTGGCTGTCACTAGCGTACTGACGCTTATTAGCGTGAATGTTTTGCCTTTGCAGACAATTTCCACGGCAGGTTCGTTGGGATTCCTTTTGATTTTTGCCGTTGTTAACGCCAGTGCTGTCAAACTATCGGCGAACATTGGTATGCATCGCGCTATTCCTACTGTCGGTGCTGTGTTGTGCTTGGTGGCAAGCGTGATTTTGGTGGGGCAGCAGTGGCGCTCCACCCCGACGGGAGTGACGATCGCTGTGGGTTTGGTGGCGGTCTGTGTTGGCGTGGAAGCCTTGTATAAGCGCACTACTCGTCATCAGGTACATACCAATTCAGCGCAGTCTTCGTTGAAGCATTAGTTTTTCCTTATCGCTGCGGCCTATCCAGTAATACAACGGCCGCTGTTGTTTTCGTGCGTCATTGAGAGTTCTCGATTACTACGCTCCTCTGGGTTCTCCACTTCCCACCACTGCGTGACGACGTTAGTGCACTTATTAGGGAGAGTGGCCTTAACCGTGTTGATGTCACGATGGGCGTATAAATCAATTTTTCGTTGAAACTACGTCGTTCTGCCTTGCCTTGTGTCTCTCATCTTCTTGATGTTCGTCATCAATTGATTGCATTGCACTCCACTTTGCTCCGTCGTTTTTCTTTTTGCCGGATAGTGGCGGTTTTTATTGCGGCGCTAGGGAAATGTCTCTTTTGTGCGCCACGCCGAAGGGATGAGAGGGCTGGAAGTTGCTCCACTTTGCTCCACATTGAAAATTCAATGAAAAGTCCCTTTGTGACGAAGGAATTGATAACAAAATGGGTCAAAAGGGAGGGAAGTGGAGTAGTGTGGGGGTATCTGGATCGTCGGGAGGAAGGAGCGCCCCATGTTCTTGGGGACCTACGCGCCTCATCTCGACGACAAGGGTCGTCTCATCCTCCCCGCGAAATTCCGCGATGAACTTGCTGGGGGAGTGGTCCTGACCCGAGGCCAAGAGCACTGCCTTTATGCCTTTCCTATCGCGGAGTTCGAGCGCATGTACGCCCAACTCCGGGAAGCACCGTTGGCACAAAAGCAGGCACGCGATTACATCCGCGTCATGCTCTCCGGCGCAGATAGCCAAATCCCCGATAAGCAAGGCCGTATCACGCTTCCTTCGCCGTTACGTGCCTACGCAAAACTTCAGCGCAATCTCGCCGTGATCGGTGCAGGATCCCGCGTTGAAATATGGGATGAGGATGCATGGAACGCCTACCTGAATGCTCAGGAAAGCGTTTTTGCTGATACCGCAGAAGAAATCATTCCTGGTTTCTTCTAAACCCCGGTGTGAGGTCTCCACCCGAGCATCCGGCATAACTTCCCCTATGCCGGAACTTGCGGGAGGAGTCCTGGCTCCGGGGACGGTATCCCCCTGACCGGTGCTCAGGCACCCCCGATTGACTTAGGAAGGAGCGAGCGATGGTCGCTGATTGCGCAGCACGCATCACCGATCGTGATGCCGCGCAACTGCATACGCCTGTGCTCCTTCAGCGTTGCCTCGATCTTCTTGCTCCCGCCTTCGATGTGGATCAGCCAGTTATGATCGACTGCACTCTTGGGATGGGCGGCCATACTGAGGGGGCCCTCGAACGCTTCCCCCACCTCACCGTGGTAGGGATTGACCGCGATCTTCAAGCTATCGAAGTAGCCAGTAAACGCCTCGAACGCTTCGGCAAGCGTTTTCGTGCAGTCCACACCACTTATGACCACGTCGACGATGTTGCTGGCGAGATCTGCGATGAGTTCGGCCGTGACGGTGGAGTTGATGGCATTCTCATGGATTTGGGAGTCTCTTCTCTTCAACTTGATGAGGCAGATCGTGGTTTTTCCTACGCACGTCCCGCTCCCTTGGACATGCGCATGGACCGTACCAGCTCTGTTACGGCTCAGAGCATTCTCGACACCGCTGACGAACGTGAGATCACTCGTATTCTTCGCACCTATGGCGAAGAAAAGTTCGCTAGCAAAATTGCTCGAACTATCGTGAGCCTTCGCGATAAAGGTACCCCGGTCACCGATACCTCTGCTCTTGTCGACGTCGTGCGCTCATCTATTCCTGCAGCTGCCCGTCGTACAGGTGGTAACCCCGCTAAGCGCACTTTTCAGGCGCTGCGTATTGCCGTGAATAGTGAACTTGAGGTTCTTGAGAATGCTATTCCCGCGGCTATCGATTCCATTCGGGTAGGTGGGCGCCTTGTGGTGGAGTCTTACCAGTCACTTGAAGATCGCATGGTCAAGCGTGCCTTCACTGCAGGTTCCATCAGCAATGTTCCTGCTGATCTTCCTATCATTCCCGATGATCACAAGCCTTACCTCGACGTTGTTACTCGTGGAGCAGAACGAGCCAGTGATGAGGACATCGCTGCTAATCCACGATCTGCCCCTGTGCGATTGCGTGCCTGTACCCGGCTTCGACCATCGAGCGAGGCACCGGCTACTTCCCTCATAGACAATCGCCGATCACACCGATCACATAAGAGCACCACACAGACGACTCAAGCAAGGAGGAGAGCATGAGCGCAGCAGCAGCACCTGGTTACACCGCTCCTGGTCGTAGTCGTGCACATGCACCGGCACGTCGCCCCTCCGTTGCCCCCGTTACTAAACCCAACCTCACCGTGGTTCGTGCAGTAGCCCCGGGCAAGCGAGCCTTGCCTGTCTACGCTCTTATGGTGGTCATGATGCTTGTGGCTCTTGTTGTTCCGATGGTACTCAACGCCAAAATGGCGGAGACTGCCTACAACATGCACCAAGCACAGATCGAACTTGCCGAACTTCAAGACCACAACGAAACTCTGCGCACCCAAGTTCAGCGTGCTAGCACCCCTGAAGCACTTCGCTCACGTGCTGCAGCACTGGGCATGGTCCCTGCAGGAATCCCCGGCGTGGTTGATATTTCTCGCCGTCAAGTAGACGGTGGTGAAGCAGCAGCAGGAACCCCTCTTCCGCCACCGCCGGCAGTCTCGGCAGGTGCTGCTCAAGACGCCCCCGCTGCTCCTGCAGTAGCCTCTGACACTCAAACTCAGTCCGCTGATGGTGATGCTGCGTCGGATAGTGAAGTTAGCGTGGAAGCACCCGTTGTTGATAACGCCGCTGATGAAGTTACAGAAGAAACTCCTTCGGAGAACGCTACCGATCAGATCACAGGAAGTGACGCACACGAAGACTCTGCTGGTTCTGGAGACTCAGGACAGTGAGTGCCACTCGGCGTCGTGTACTTCAACTGGCTGGACTCGGTGCGTTTGGACTTGTCGGAGGTAAACTCGCCTGGATCCAGGTTTCTCAGGCATCCTCGTTAGCCTCTCAAGCCCTTCAAGAACGTACCGTCACCTGGATTAACCGCGCGCCGCGCGGTGACATTGTGGCGCGAGACGGACAAGTTCTGGCTACCAGTGCTATCACTTACGACATTGGCGTAAACCAAATCAAAATCAGCCAATTTGAGCGCACTGAAGAGTACAAAGATCCGGCAACTGGCCAAAAGGAGTACCGTGTCATCGGTCATGGTCCTGCGGCGGCGGCGCAGTTACTTGCGCCCGTGTTGGGGCGCGACCCCCAGGAACTTGGGGCTCAGCTTGTAGGTGAATCTACCTATCGGGTCATTGCTGAAGACCTTCCGCCTGACACTTGGCGTGAAGTTAAAGCACTTGGCATTCCCGGCGTGGAACCCGATCAACGAACCCGGCGCGTCTACCCTGCAGATACCCTTGCCGGTAACGTCCTTGGCTTCACGACCGAGGGGGAAGGGCGTACCCTCATCGGTGCTGCAGGCTTGGAGATGACACAAAATGACATCCTCACCGGTAAAGACGGTAAGGGAAGCGTCGAAGTGGGCCGTTCAGGCGCCATTATCCCCACTGGTAAACAAGAAGATGAGAAAGCCATTAGTGGTGAGACTGTCAAAACCACTCTTCATCCTGATTTGCAGGCTGTAGCTCAGCAAGCCATTGACGCTCAGGTGAAAAAGATGAGTGCCGACTGGGGTAGCGTGGTGGTGATGGATCCCGCTACCGGCAAACTATTGGTGATGGCGGATTCGAACTCTGTTAATCCTTCAGATCCCGGTGCAACCCCTGAGGCTGACCGCCGCTGCCGGATTGTGGAAGCAATTTTCGAACCGGGTTCGGTGGGTAAGGTTGTTACTTTTGCTACTGCCCTTCACGAAGGAACTATTACTCCTGAGCAGAAGTGGACTATTCCTGACACCTGGACAGCGCCTAATGGCCAGGTGTTTGAGGATTCCCATTCCCATCCCGTTGAAATTCTTACCACCGCGGAGGTTCTTGCCGAGAGTTCCAACGTCGGTACTGTCCAAATTGGTGACACCGTCTCTGACCAAGCGCGTTACGACATGATGCACGCCATGGGGTGGGGTGAAAAGACGGGTATTCAAATGCCAGCCGAATCAGCAGGCATTCTCCTTGGCCCTGATGCATGGGATGGGCGTCAGCGTTACACCACCATGTTTGGCCAAGGTGTTGCCACGACAGCGCTTCAGAGTGTTGCCGTTTTGGCAACCGTCGCTAATAAGGGTGTGCGCGTGCCCCCACGCGTGATCGAATCTCGGATCGATCATGACGGCGTGGAGCATCCTGAGCCCCAGCCCGAAGGTATTCGTGTTCTCGATGAACAACATGCCGCGTTGCTGACCGACATGCTCATTAAGGTTACCGAAAAGGGCGGTACTGCAGAAGAAGCTGCCCTTGATGGTTACCTGGTAGCTGGTAAGACTGGTACTACGGAAATTCTTACCGGTGAAGGTGGAACGGTTGCCTCGTTTGTTGGGTTTATGCCTGCTAAAGACCCTGTCATCGCTATTGCCGTGACCGTCTATCATCCCCGAGCAGCGATTTATGGTGGTGAGGTAGCAGGTCCCGTCTTCCGTGAAGTTGCTCTTGCCGCTATGCATGCACTCGGTGTGGCTCCTGATCCTACGGTGATCGCTCAGGTGCAATCTGAGAAGAAAGAGGATGAATCGTGATGGTCACCGTTCGGTTACAGCTCTCCGACGCGGGGTCACACTTAGGTCACATCCGTTCAGCCGCGATAGATTGAGACATTATGAGTAACTCTGCCTACGCTTCAGCTGCCCACCTGCGCCCAGGTTCCCTGCGTCCGCTGACATTGGGACAACTCGCGCAGGTCGACGCCGTGCACTGGCATGAGAGCACATCGGAGGCTTCGGCTAGCCATACTCTCGTCACGGGCGTGAGCGTGGACTCTTCTGACATTGCCTCCGGAGAACTTTTCGTGGCACTGCCTGGTGCACGTGTCCATGGCGCGCAGTTTGCATCGCAAGTTGCAAAAGCCGGCGCTTGCGCCATCCTTACTGATGAGCGCGGGGCCATGATGGTCCGGGAAGCAGGGCTCTCTCTTCCTCTCCTTGTCTGTGACGATCCTCGCGCACTGGTGGGTACCATCTCTGCGATTGTTTATGACTTTCCTTCGAGGAGCCTCATCACCACTGCGGTGACCGGAACGAACGGTAAAACCACTACGGCTTACTTCCTTGAAGCGATGCTTAGCGCACATGTTGGTGCTTGTATGGTGGCTGGAACTGTTGAACTGCGCGTCGCAGATGAGTCCGTTCCCTCGCCACGTACCACTGTGGAAGCACCCGTACTTCAGCGTCTTCTGGCATTGTCTCGTGAGAAGAACGTGGGTGCAGCAAGTCTTGAGGCTTCGTCTCACGCTATTTGTTTGGGGCGCTTGACTGGCACTCATATTGACGTTGCTGGCTTCACCAATCTTCAACGCGATCATCTCGATTTCCATCACACTATGGAGGAATATCTTCAGGCTAAGAGCCAGTTGTTTACTCCTGAGTTCACTAGGCGAGGTGTGGTGTGTGTAGATGATCAGTGGGGTGCTCAACTTGCTCTTGATATTCGTTCACGCGGTGAGATTGATGTGATCACTTTGCGCGCTTACGAGCCTGAAGAGTCTTGCCAGGAGCAGGAGTTGGCTCGTAATGAATCTATGGCGATGGCTCAGGCCATGACTGATTCTGCCATTCCACCTGCCGGTGCTTTCGCTGGAGTGAGCATGGCATCAGCGGTTGCTGCCGTACAGAATGGTGTTCCTGAGACTCAAGCGCCGTTGAGTGCAGATCCTGCAGGGGGAGCGGCTCCTTTCCCCGCAGATTGGTACGTCACTGATGCACGTGTTTCTTTGGATACCTCTGCCACTACTTTCACTCTTCATGGCCCTGATGGCGTACTTATTGAGGCTTCGTGCCCTCTGCCCGGTTTGGTGAATGTTCAGAATGCCGCACTGGCCCTGGTGATGGCTATTGCTGTGGGTGTGGAGCCTAAGGTTGCTGCCCACGCGTTGGCTAATGCTCATAACATTCCCGGACGTATGCAGCGTATTACCCAGCGCGATGGCATTCGTGGCTTGACTATCGTGGATTTTGCTCACACACCTGACGCACTTGATTTGGCTCTCAAGGCTGTGCGTCCTATTACCCCGGGTAAACTCATCGTGGTTTTCGGCTCTGATGGTGACCGCGATCAGGGCAAGCGTCCCATGCTTGGGCAGGTGGCTGCAGAACTGGCTGATGTTCTTGTGGTGACTGATGAGAATCCTCGTAGTGAAGATCCCGCGACGATTCGTCAAGCAATCCTTGAGGGGATTCGCAGTGTTCGCCCCGATATGCATGATGTTGAGGAAATCACCACATGGCGTGGTGATGCAGTGCGTCGCGGCGTGGAACTGTGCGGTCCTGACGATACGGTGATTGTCACCGGTAAGGGCCACGAGCCTTTCCTCGAAATTGCTGATGAATTTATCGCCTACAACGACGCACCCGTTATGGCTGAGGCCACCACCAAGAAATGGGGAAATGCATGAGCGTCTTAATGACCGCAGCCCAGATTGCCCAAGCCGTCAACGGTGAACTTCACGGCATGGAGGCTGACACTCTTATTGAAGGCCCCGTGGTCATCGACTCACGCCAGGCCATCGAAGGAAGCGTTTTTGTTGCTATCGTTGGCGAAAAGGTTGACGGGCATGATTACGCAACTGCCACCGCTGGTGAAGTGGGAACCGTTCTTGTTATTGCTCAGCGCCCCGTGGATGCCCCTCATATCCTCGTTGATGATTGTGTTCTTGCTCTTGGTCGCTTAGCAACAGTTCACTTGGAGTCTCTTCGCGCCAACGGAGAGATTACTGTCTTGGGGATGACTGGCTCCGTGGGGAAAACCACTACCAAGGATCTCACTCGGCAGTTAGCTGAAGTACTCGGCAACACGGTGGCACCCCGCCTCAGTTTCAACAATGAAATTGGCTTGCCTCTGACAGTTTTGGAAGCGGATGCTTCTACTCGTTACCTTGTGCTCGAAATGGGAGCTTCCGGCCCCGGCCACATCGACGAACTTACGGCTATTGCACCGCTTGATATTGCCTGTGTGCTGATGGTGGGTCACGCTCACATGGGTGGCTTCGGCTCTATTGAAGCGGTGGCGCGCGCAAAAGCAGAAATTATTGATGGTCTGTATCCCGAAGGGCTTGCCATCCTTAATGCCGACGACGAGCGCTCAGTTGCCATGGCAGACCGTGCGCCTGCCAGCGTGGTGACTTTTTCCGCATCGGGAAACCCTGAGGCGACCGTCCGAGCCATTAACGTTGCTTTGAATGAACGAGGCTGCGCTACTTTCACGCTCTCTTGTGAAGAGGGGCAATACCCCGTTGAATTGAAGTTCCCTGGCATTCATAACGTCTCTAACGCTTTAGCGGCTATGACCATGGCGATGAATCTGGGGATGAGTGCTGAACAAGCCGCCCAAGTCATGAGTGAAGCGACCATTCTCAGCCCTCACCGTATGGACGTTCGTGAACTAGCATGCGGAGCACTCATAGTGGATGACTCCTACAACGCCAACCTTGATTCGATGACGGCTTCTCTCGCTTGCTTGCCAACCTTGGCTGGCACTCGGCACAAGGTTGTCATTGCTTCAGCCATGCTTGAGTTGGGGGAGAGCAGTGATGACGTGCACGAAAGATGCGGTAAGAAAGCTGCTGAAGTTGGCACTGATTTGCTCATCACGATTGGGAACCTGGCCACACCGATGAGCCGCGCCGCGCGTGAAGCAGGCGTGGAGGTGCTTCATTATGAGAATGTAGAGCAGCTCCTTGAACAGCTCGACTCCCTCGTAGAGGCTGGCGACTGTGTTCTCATCAAGGGCTCCCACGGATCGGGCGCCTGGCGCGTGGCCGATCGCCTGCTGCAGGAGAGCGTTGCATGATTGCCATTTTGATTTCTGGTGCGGTGGCGATGCTCGCTACCCTCCTGGGTACACCGTTCTTCATCAAGTACTTGGTGAAGAAACAATACGGTCAGTTCATCCGTCAAGACGGCCCCACGGGACACTTCACGAAACGTGGCACTCCCACTATGGGTGGTGTGATCATCGTGGCATCGACTGTCCTTGGTTACGGAGTTGCCAACCTCGCACTGATGCGTGTTCCACGAGCCAGTGGCTTATTACTGATTTTCCTCATCGTGGGACTGGGGCTTATTGGTTTCCTTGATGACTTTGAAAAAATTTCTAAACAACGATCGTTGGGATTAAAAGCCTGGCAAAAAATCGTTGGACAAGCGTTTATCGGTATCACCTTCTCGATTTTTGCTTTGTATTTTGCTGATCGCAATGGGCTGACTCCCGCATCCACGCGTATTTCTTTCACTCGAGATACCGCCTGGGATTTAGCCTTCGCAGGGGCAGCCGTGGGCTTTGTTCTCTTTATTTTGTGGGCCAACTTCCTTATCACCGCTTGGTCAAATGCCGTGAACCTCACCGACGGTTTAGATGGTTTGGCCGCTGGTGCCTCCACTATGGTCTTTGCCGCCTATACCCTCATTGGTGTATGGCAGACTAACCAGACGTGCGTGTATGCCCACCCCTATGATTTGCTCACCACCTGCTATCAGGTCCGCGATCCACGCGACCTTACGATGGTGGCTGCAGCACTTATGGGCGCATGTTTTGGTTTCCTGTGGTGGAACGCTTCTCCCGCGCAAATCTTTATGGGGGATACGGGCTCCCTCGCCTTAGGTGGCGCCCTAGCTGGCCTGAGTATCCTCACCCGTACAGAATTCCTTGCCGTGATCATTGGCGGTCTTTTCCTGGCTGAAGTCATGAGTGATGTCATCCAGATTGCCTCGTTCAAAACTACCGGCAAACGTGTCTTCAAGATGGCACCATTGCACCATCACTTTGAGCTCAAGGGATGGCCTGAAGTGAACGTGGTGATTCGTTTTTGGATCGTTGCCGGCTTGTGCGTGGCACTAGGACTTGGAATCTTTTACGCGGAGTGGTTAGCACAGTGAGTACCTCGGTGGAATTGGACCAACTCTGGTCAGGCAAAGCCCTGGGCGTGGTGGGTCTAGGAACCACCGGCCAGGCAGTTGTTCGTGTCGCATTGGACTGTGGAGCAGAAGTCACCGCATGTGACGGACGCAGCGTCCCGCTCCCTAGTGGTGTGACTCGCACCATCATCAACGAGGATCCTCAGGCTCTTGCCGATGAACTCAGCCAAGCACTTAGTGAACGCGAATATGAATGCGTGATGATCAGTCCTGGCATCCCGCCCACCCACCCTGCCTATGGTGTATGTGAACGTCACGGCGTGGACGTGGTTAGTGAAGTCGAACTGGCCTGGCGTCTGCAACGGGACATGGACCGTGATATTCCGTGGCTTACTATCACCGGTACAGACGGCAAAACGACCACCGTCTCGATGCTCTCTCATATCTTGACTACTGCAGGGTTTAACGCCCCTGCCGTAGGTAACGTGGGAACCCCGATCATCGAAATTGTTGCCTCCGGCCAAGCAGATGTCCTTCCTGTGGAACTCTCCTCCTTTCAGCTCCACACTACTTTGAGCGTGGAACCTACTGCCTCGACTTGTCTGAACGTGGCCCCCGACCACCTCAACTGGCATGGCACCATGGAGGCTTATACGGCAGACAAAGCCAAGGTATATGCGAACACCCGTATTGCGGCTATCTACACCGTGGGACAGGATGAAACCCTCACGATGGTTGAAGATGCTGACGTCATTGATGGTTGCCGCGCCATTGGCGTTACTGTGGGTACACCAAGCGTGGGGCAAATTGGACTGGTCGATGACCTTGTTATCGATCGAGCTTTTCACGCTGAACGTCACGCCTCAGGTATCGAACTTTTTACTCTGCATGACCTATCTCATTTGGCGCCAGCCGGTGATGTGTCACGTTTGCCCGTCCATCTGGTTACTGATGCCTTAGCGGCCACCGCGTTGGCTCGCTCTGTGGATGTTTGTCCTGAGGTGATTGCCCAGGCAATGTCCACTTTCCATCCAGGCGCTCACCGTAGCGTCGTTGTGGCCAACCATGCTGATGTGACCTGGATTGACGATTCCAAAGCGACTAATCCCCACGCTGCGATGGCCGCATTACGTAGTGTTACTCCGGGAACTGCCGTATGGATTGCCGGGGGAGACACTAAGGGGGCTGATTTCACTGAATTGGTTGCTACAGTCGCCCCTGCACTGCGTGCCGCCATTCTTATTGGTAAAGATCATTCGCAACTCAATGCTTTACTGGTTCCTATGGGTATTCCCGTAGTAAGCCTGCCCGATCAATTACCCGAAGAACTCATGACTACGGTGGTCCGCGAAGCAGTGCTTCTGGCTCAGCGTGGCGACACTGTTCTTCTTGCCCCAGCATGCGCGTCATGGGACCAGTTCGATAACTACGGCCAACGCGGAGATCTTTTCGCTGATGCTGTGCGCGCCATGATAACCAGTCAGGCAACGCGATGAAGTGGTTCCCTCACAACGCCCCCTCAGAACAGTCAGATGAGCCGTCACCGAAAAAAACTTCGGTGGCGACTCACCATTCTGCGTCCTCAGGAATCACTTCCCGTGATGGAGGAAACCGGGGCCTTAAAGGATTGCTTTTTCGTCTCACAGGTCCGGACGGCCCTGTCGACGGCGAGATGACTACTTTGTCCTATTACGTGCTGCTCTTGTCCACGATGGCTCTGCTCGTCATCGGTTTGGTTATGGTGTTTTCCGCCCGCGTGGTCAGCCTTGTGTCCGAAGACATCAATCCCTTTACTAGTTTCATTCGTTATCTGATCTTTGCCGTAGCTGGCGTAGCAGGCATGTGGGGCATTTCCCGCATGAGCATCAGTTGGATTAAACGTATCGCCCCTATCGGTTTGATTATTGCCATTGTCTTGCAAGGACTTGTGTTTGTTCCCCACGTTGGTATCTGTGTGTACGGTAACTGTAACTGGATTGCGGTGCCCGGTATTGGTACAGCTCAGCCTAGTGAATTGGTCAAACTTGGTGTAGCCCTGTGTCTCGGCCTGATTGCTACGTGGATCGCTGAGATGAAACCCAACTGGAAACGTAGCGCACTCGTTATTTTTATTGTTGTTGGTATTCCGGTGGTATCTGTGCTTGCCGGTGGTGACTTGGGCACTGTGATTGTCATGGTGCTCCTGGTCGCAGCAGGCGCATGGATGGGAGGGCTAGGAAAAGCCTGGTTTATTTCCGGTGCAGTAGTTGGATCATTTGGTGTGGGTGTCCTGACTATGCTTAGTGCTAACCGCCGTGCACGTATCAACGCCTGGCTCCACCCCGAACTGGCCGATCCTACTGGCGTGGGCTATCAACCTAAACATGGCATGTGGGCATTAGCCACTGGCGGACTGACTGGTGTGGGCCCAGGATCGTCTCGCCAAAAGTGGGGCTACCTTACTCAGGCGGACTCGGATTACATCTACGCTGTGCTCGGTGAAGAGTTTGGACTTGTGGGGACGCTCCTTGTTCTTGTGCTCTTTATTGCCATTGGCGCTAGTGCCATGCGTATTATTCGCCGTTCTAATGACCTGTATGTGTCTGTGGTGGGGGCATCCATCACAGCGTGGATTATTGGCCAGGCACTGATCAATATCATGGTTGTTGTTGGCTTGCTTCCCGTGCTTGGTGTGCCACTGCCTTTGGTTAGTGCTGGTGGTAGCGCTCTCGTTTCTGTCCTTTTGGCTATTGGTGTGCTACTTGCTTTCGCACGTCATGAGCCTGGAGCGCAACAGGCATTAGAATCACGTTCTAGTTCCATGGCAAAAACACTCGCCGTTACTGCGTCAAGGAGAAAAAATCGTGCCTGATTCATCATCACCGCTGCGTGTACTACTCGCTGGTGGAGGCACAGCCGGACACGTTAATCCTCTCCTGGCCACAGCACACGCCCTGGTGAATGAGCACGGTGCCACCGTTCGCATCCTGGGAACCCGTGAGGGCCTTGAAGCACGTCTAGTTCCTCAAGCCGGATACGAGATGAGCGTGGTGGACCGTGTTCCTCTCCCTCGTAAGCCCAGTGCAGATCTGCTTAAACTTCCTGCTCGTCTCAAGGGAGCAATCAATCAGGCGAAAGTAGCCATCCGCGCCGTTAATGCTGATGTTGTGGTGGGCTTTGGTGGCTACGTCTCCACCCCAGCCTACCTGGCAGCCAAGAGCCTGGGCATTCCCGTGGTGATCCACGAACAGAACGCTCGCCCAGGCCTAGCCAACAAGGTTGGTGCGCGCACGGCTAAGGCTGTTGCCCTGACTTTCGAATCCACCCCACTTACTGCTCGCCGCGGTGAAACTAGTGTGGTGGGCATGCCGCTGCGCAAAGCAATTGAAGACCTCGCTGCTGACTTGCGTGACCCTGCTAAGCGCGGTGCCCGCCGAGCTCATGCAGCACAGCAGTTGGGCATGGACCCGTCAATGCCTACCGTACTCATCACGGGTGGATCACTGGGGGCTCAGCACATTAACGAAGCGGTCTGCGGCGTGATCGAGGCAGGTCTTCCCGGAGGCATCCAGGTGCTTCACCTTACCGGCTGTGGCAAGGATCAGCCGGTGCGAGATGCTGTTGAGAAGGCAGGAGTAGGGGAGCGCTATAAGGTACTTGACTACCTCAACGACATGGACCAGGCGCTTAGCCTGGCGACCGCCGTGGTCTGCCGTTCAGGTGCTGGCACCGTTGCTGAACTGACTGCTGTGGGCCTGCCGGCCATGTACGTGCCGCTTCCCATCGGCAACGGTGAGCAAAAGCGCAACTGTGCGGACGTGGTGGCTGCTGGCGGTGGCATTATGGTTCCTGACGCACAGTGCACTCCGGAGACGCTCGGTGAGTTCATGGCCGGTGTGTGTGATGACCAGCGTATGCTCACCATGTCCCGTAATGCCGCTCAGTCTGGTGTGGTTGATGGCGCCTCTCGCCTGGCAAGCATTGTTGCCGCTCAGGGGTTGTGATCGCTTTTCTTTTATGATTCTCTCAGTCTTTTCGGCATGCTTATTTTGAGGAGAGTGGAAAAGAGGTGGCTTGACCACTCTTGTGTCTTTCCTTATACTGAAGGTAACTAATTCTCAATAAGGGTCGACTCGTTAGCGGCCTGACTTCTCCCCGGGTTCTGTTTTACAGGCCCGGGTTTTTATTTCTCATTTTTCGTATTTTTGTCAGTGAAGAGAATTATCATGTGATTATTCGTATGTTCGTGACGAGCGCTGAGGATAATCATGCTGAAAGACCCAAAGAATTACGTCATCGGTATCGATGTTGGTAGCAATTCTGTTGGTTTATGTTCTGTGGAAATCAACAAGGATCAGGTGCCTTTAGGGATACTGAGTGCTACGTCAATTATTCACGACTCGGGTGTGAGTAAAGAGCATCGTAAGAGCGCTGATACCTTGTTGAAAATTGGCGGAATCGCTCGTCGTACTCGTCGACGTTTTCGAGAAGAACGTCGCCGTTTGAAGGCATTGGATCAATGGTTGATCAATCATGCTTACCCGTTGCCTTCTTCGGCGGACTATAAGAATCCTGCTCAACCATGGTTCTTCCGAGAGGAATTACTTTCTGAGTACATTCCTGATGAGCATCGCCGAAAAGAGATGATCGCTGTAGTTCTTCGGCACATGGCTCGCCACCGTGGCTGGCGTAACCCGTATACAAAAGTAGAATCTCTGTTTGAGAGTCAGCCTGACAGTGAGTTTCTCGTAGACTTTCGGCGCCGTGTGAGTGAATACCTGAATGAAGAAGTTGGTGACGATTTATCACTCACTCGCGTGGTGATGTTGTTGGCTACGCGCACATCAAACTCCGGTGAAGAAGTGTTTGATGTAGGTATTCGTCTTCGTGGCAATGCGTCGAAAAACAGCAATGTTGATGTGGTGCCACTCGGAAAAACCGCTCAGTCAGATCATGCTGCTGAACTTCGTGAAATTGCACAGGTCCAACATATCGATGAAGCAGAGTGGAAAGACTGGATTCGTCTGGTTTTTCGTTCTCAGTCTCCTAAAGGTTCTTCGGTCTCACGCGTGGGGCATGATTCGTTACCCGGACAGGAGCGTTTACGACGTGCCTCTCGTGCATCACTGATCTTTCAGGAATATCGCATTGCTTCAGCGCTAGGGAACTTGTATGTGCGAGAGGGCGGCATTAAACGCCCGTTGACACTTGACGAGTATGCTTCAGCATTTGAATTTCTTAACGATGGATTCGTTACACAAAAACTGGAATCAGTATCGTGGAGCGATGTTGCCGAGGTTATCGGAGTTCCCCGGAATCGTTTAGGCGGTTTAGCCGATCTCGATGTTGATAATGAATCATTTGCGAGGCGCCCTCCAACGAACGTTACTCATCAGGCGATGATGAAAAGCAAAATTAAGGCGTTACGTGAATGGTGGAAATCGGCGTCTCGTGAACTGAGAGGGGAGATGATTTCTTATCTCGTTGATAACGAGATGAGTGATGCCATTATTGAATGGTATGGAACGCTTAACGATAGTGACCAACTTGCACTTGATGAATTGGTTCTCCAAGTGGGTCGTGCCGCATACTCAGAAGACTCGTTAAAGCGTCTTACTGCGTGCATGCTTAGTGAGGGATGTTCATTAACTGATGCATTGACAACAGAGTTTGGTGTTTCTCCTGGTTGGCGGCCGCCTGCAGCGCCCGTGAAAGAACCTGTGGGTAACCCTGCAGTAGATCGCGTATTGACCATCGTCAACGATTATGTTCGTGAAGCAACGAAGCGTTGGGGAGCACCTCAACGAATTAATATTGAACATGTTCGAAGTGCGTTCATGTCTGAAGCCTCATCCCGCTCATTGACGAGGGAGATGGATACACGCGCTCAGCGTCGCCTTCAGATGGCTAATGAAATCGCGCAACGTATGGGCATTCGTTCTAAGTTACGCGGGTCGGATGTTCGGCGTTTTTCTGCGTTACAACGGCAAAATGGCCAGTGCGCATACTGCGGTGACGTGATTACGTTCAACACTGCGGAGATGGATCATATTATTCCTCGTAAAGACAGTACATCCGATTCGACTGTAAGTAATCTTGTCGCAGTGTGTGGCCGGTGTAATCGGTCAAAGACGAATATTCCGTTCGCTGTATGGGCTGAGAACTGTGGTATCGCAGGAGTAAGCGTGGATGAAGCTGTCGCTCGTGTGAAGTTTTGGGTGAAAGACCCGAAGATGTTCCCGGGGAAGCAGTTCTCGCGGCTTCAAAGTGATGTGATCCGCCGTTTTAAGCAACGTGTTGATGATCCTCCTTTTGATACGCGAAGTATGGAATCTGTTGCGTGGATGGCACGTGAGTTACGCTTCCGCCTGGACTATGCCTACCCTGACACTAAGGTAAGGGTTTTCCGCGGATCTATTACGGCTGAAGCGCGTAAGGCTTCAGGGTTTGAGAACCGAATTACGATGATCGGAGGCAAGGGCAAACAACGCTTGGATCGCCGCCATCACGCTGTTGATGCGCTTGTGATTGCCATGATGCGCCCTAAAGTTGCGGAGGTCTTGGCTTT
Organism: Actinomyces vulturis; assembly: GCF_001687305.1. Taxonomy (GTDB): domain Bacteria; phylum Actinomycetota; class Actinomycetes; order Actinomycetales; family Actinomycetaceae; genus Actinomyces; species Actinomyces vulturis. Next base: position 261,861 of record NZ_LZRK01000004.1, on the reverse strand, counting down.
GCGTTCTCAGATGAAGAGAGCACAACAGGATGCGACCGTACGTGACGATGAGGGGAGGCAACTGGTTGACACGTGGAAGTCTTTCACCGGCAAGGAGTTTGCCGATAGGCAAATCTTTGATCAATGGGTAAAGAACATGGGAACACTTGCTGAAATTACCCAACGGGCGTTGGATAACGATCAGATTAGTGTGCAACGTCAACTCCGCATACGTCTTGGAGGTGGGCGCGCACATGATGACACGATTCATGAACTTGAGAAACATCAGTTATTTGAGGAAATTCCTGAATCGTTGATTGATAGGGCAGCTACCCCAGCATTGTGGTGCGCTCTCACTAGACACCCAGATTATGTTGCTGGAAAGGGATTACCTGAAAACCAATCCCGCACAATAAATCTTCAAGGTACTCGTGTTCATTCTCATGATGAGGTTGAGTTTTTCGCGTCGGGCGCTCCACAGATTAAGGTTCGAGGTGGAAGCGCGGAAATTGGTGGCACTATTCACCATGCGCGTATTTATCGTTATCCGGCAGCGCGTGGTAACAAGATGAAAATTGGGATGGTCCGTGTGTTTGCGTGTGATCTTCTCAAACACCACAATGAGGATCTTTTTTCAGTTCCTTTAGCGCCGCAGTCGATTTCTGTCCGATCGTGTGAACCTGCTTTGCGTAGTGCTTTGGAACATGGGATTGCTGAATTTATGACAGAACTTGTTGTGGGTGATGAACTGCTGATTCCTCATGTTGATGAGATCGGTGTTCTTAGCGAGTTTTCTGCGATCTATCCAGGAACTACTCATTGGGTTGTTGATGGTTTCCCTGAGGCGACGCGTCTTCGTTTGCGTCCTGCCATGATGGCAGGTGAGGGACTTGCTAGCGATGCGTCTAAGAGTGAAAAAAAGATTCTTCAGGAGAAGGGATGGATAGTGACGTTATCTACTTTGTTTTCGAACAAGATTCGAGTCGTTCGTCGTAATGCTCTCGGATATCCGGTTGGCTTGTCACCTTATAGGCTTGGGACTATTGAAGTGAGGCCTTAATGCGTGATCGCGGCTGGAGAATAATTGACTGTTCTCACCTTGAGGGAGAGATCCACTCTGTTCGTGGGGCAATACGTATTACGAATCAACACGGGACAACAGATGTTGCCGTGGAAGATATTGCTGTTCTGCTTGTTGGACCGTCAGTTAGTTTTTCTTCAGCCGCGATTCATCGTTTGACTTCGGCTCAGGTGTCTGTGTTGTTTTGCGATTGGCGTGGGGTTCCTGAATCGGCTTGTTGGGCTTGGAGTTATCATTCGCGTGTGGGAGCGCGTGCTAATGCGCAGGCAGCGTTAGCAATGCCGAAAAGAAAACAGGCATGGAAATCAATTGTTCGGGCAAAGATTCATGGACAGGCTAATTGTTTAGAAGGTTTGTCTGAACCCGGGTATCGAACGATTCGGCACCTGGCCAGCACTGTTCGTTCTGGCGATTCGTCGAATGTGGAAGCACAGGCCGCGCGTCTGTATTGGCAGTCATTGTTCGGGGATGATTTTCGCCGCGATCCTGACATACCAGGTGTCAATGCGGCATTGAATTATGGGTACATGATTCTTCGTGGCTTTGCTATCCGTGCGGTAATTGCGGCTGGGTTAGTTCCTGCGCTTGGAGTATTTCATCATGGGCGCTCTAATCCTTTTAATCTTGCTGATGATCTAATTGAACCTTTTCGTCCAACTATTGATTGGGTTGTAGCACAGTACGGAGATGATGTATCGGTAGATGATCCTGATGTAAAGCGCAGTCTTGTTGCTGCTGCGGATGCACCTTTTTTGGCAGAGGGAACTCGTGTTTCTACGGCGATGGAATTCCTTGCGCAGGCTTATGGCCGTTATGTCGAAAACGAGGTGGTTTCTTTAGAGGTACCGATTTTCCGTTCAGGGAAGTAAAGATTAATGGCTGATGATCCGATGTGGTGCCTCGTGATGTTTGATCTTCCTACGGAAACGAAAGCGCAGCGACGCGACGCAAATCATTTCAGAAATGCTTTATTGGATTTGGGTTTCTTTAGGGTCCAACTTTCAGTGTATGTGCGATACAACCCGTCTCCTTCTGGTGATCATGCGAGAGTGAAAGCGGTCGTAAGAAATCTGCCTGCACAGGGCCAGGTAACCATTGTTTATCTTTCTGATACCCAGTGGAGTAAGGCTTTTCGTTTTTGTAATGCGCAGGAGCAAGATGCTCCAGAGACTCCTGGTCAACTAATGTTTTTTTGACGTTGAACTTCCAGTTTTGGTTGGAAAATCAATGAAAATCTCCCCCTCTGAAGTCTATCAAAGGGGGAGATAACTAATTCTCAACCGATATTCGCGCTGCCTACGGCGATTTAGAAGTCTATCAAAGGGGGAGATAACTAATTCTCAACCTGACTCGGCGGGGTACTTTTGATAAAAGAAGTCTATCAAAGGGGGAGATAACTAATTCTCAACCCGATCACGATCTTGTCAATGCTTGAAGGAAGTCTATCAAAGGGGGAGATAACTAATTCTCAACACTCATCCATCCGGCCGTGTTGGTTCCGGAAGTCTATCAAAGGGGGAGATAACTAATTCTCAACTGTTCAGAGGCTTTGCGTCAGGGAACAGGAAGTCTATCAAAGGGGGAGATAACTAATTCTCAACACATAGCAGAATACTCACTTGAGCCAAAGAAGTCTATCAAAGGGGGAGATAACTAATTCTCAACACCCATCGGATCGAAGATGTTGACTTGAGAAGTCTATCAAAGGGGGAGATAACTAATTCTCAACTTAGGCCATGAGATTCCAAGTAGCGCACGAAGTCTATCAAAGGGGGAGATAACTAATTCTCAACACGACGTCGATCAATCAACAGGTCACGAGAAGTCTATCAAAGGGGGAGATAACTAATTCTCAACAGGTAGACACCTGAACGATATTGCTGCCGAAGTCTATCAAAGGGGGAGATAACTAATTCTCAACACCATGAGGGCCTGACCGTTTCCATGCTGAAGTCTATCAAAGGGGGAGATAACTAATTCTCAACCAAGTGCCAAACCGTTTGGCGTGGTGTAGAAGTCTATCAAAGGGGGAGATAACTAATTCTCAACAGTAGAAGTCTCTATACGGCGCGATTTCGAAGTCTATCAAAGGGGGAGATAACTAATTCTCAACGATAAGCGTCACGGAAATCAAGGTCTCTGAAGTCTATCAAAGGGGGAGATAACTAATTCTCAACCGTCCTCGGCGGCGTTTTCTTCCTCGTAGAAGTCTATCAAAGGGGGAGATAACTAATTCTCAACTCTGACGTGACGTAAACGTTCACCACCGGAAGTCTATCAAAGGGGGAGATAACTAATTCTCAACAATTCCTGCAGTCATGTATGCCAAAGGCGAAGTCTATCAAAGGGGGAGATAACTAATTCTCAACCCGCTGGATGGGCTCTGGTTCGCACTGGGAAGTCTATCAAAGGGGGAGATAACTAATTCTCAACCACTTAAGGGATTATTCCTTATGCTTCTGAAGTCTATCAAAGGGGGAGATAACTAATTCTCAACACGAAGAAGAACTCAGGGCGTATAGGCGGAAGTCTATCAAAGGGGGAGATAACTAATTCTCAACAAGATTCAACTGCCCTCTGAGGGAGATAGAAGTCTATCAAAGGGGGAGATAACTAATTCTCAACCGCGCGTGAACCTCTCTCCAATGGTTCGGAAGTCTATCAAAGGGGGAGATAACTAATTCTCAACCCAGCACTCACACGCCGCCACCTCTTGCGAAGTCTATCAAAGGGGGAGATAACTAATTCTCAACGGACATGTGGTCCCAGATGCTTAAGGCGGAAGTCTATCAAAGGGGGAGATAACTAATTCTCAACTTTCAAGTCGAATGATGAAGCGCAGGGCGAAGTCTATCAAAGGGGGAGATAACTAATTCTCAACGTTTGATGCGTCGTGTTTATTTGAATACGAAGTCTATCAAAGGGGGAGATAACTAATTCTCAACGTGATGAATCGTGATCGTGTTTGTGAAAGAAGTCTATCAAAGGGGGAGATAACTAATTCTCAACCGTAGTCCGGCTTAATGTCACCAAGCACGAAGTCTATCAAAGGGGGAGATAACTAATTCTCAACATACTCAGTTACTTTGTAAGTCCAGTCCGAAGTCTATCAAAGGGGGAGATAACTAATTCTCAACGCGGCGCAGGCTTGACGGTGGGTAACTGGAAGTCTATCAAAGGGGGAGATAACTAATTCTCAACCTCCGGTAAAGACGTTGCTTCGGAAGTGGAAGTCTATCAAAGGGGGAGATAACTAATTCTCAACGGAACAACCACGTTTTCTGCGAGCCAGGGAAGTCTATCAAAGGGGGAGATAACTAATTCTCAACTGTGCTGACCAGGGCAGATAACGAGGGCGAAGTCTATCAAAGGGGGAGATAACTAATTCTCAACGGCTTTCCTACGCCTGGTCAAAGGTGACGAAGTCTATCAAAGGGGGAGATAACTAATTCTCAACAGCCCCGGACTTTTTCGGCGTGGGTCCGGAAGTCTATCAAAGGGGGAGATAACTAATTCTCAACCGGCGGTGAGGTGGCCCCATGTGAATGTGAAGTCTATCAAAGGGGGAGATAACTAATTCTCAACGCGCAATGACCTGCTCCGGGGCTGGTTTGAAGTCTATCAAAGGGGGAGATAACTAATTCTCAACGGCGCTGCTTCTGGTGCCTCGTTTGCTTGAAGTCTATCAAAGGGGGAGATAACTAATTCTCAACGGTGGTATTCGGTGGGGTCGATTCCGAGGAAGTCTATCAAAGGGGGAGATAACTAATTCTCAACCTTGTGCCTCCAGTGCGCGTGGTTGATCGAAGTCTATCAAAGGGGGAGATAACTAATTCTCAACGGCGATGCGGTGCGGGATAGTGGCGCGGGAAGTCTATCAAAGGGGGAGATAACTAATTCTCAACCTCTTTCAGTACACTTCACGCAGAGTTCGAAGTCTATCAAAGGGGGAGATAACTAATTCTCAACAGGCCCTGCTCGCCTCGATGAGGAGGGAGAAGTCTATCAAAGGGGGAGATAACTAATTCTCAACGGCATGAGCAACAAGAAGAAGAAACGCGGAAGTCTATCAAAGGGGGAGATAACTAATTCTCAACGCAGTGTTAAACCAGTAGTTGTGTGGGCGAAGTCTATCAAAGGGGGAGATAACTAATTCTCAACTGAGGGAGGCATTCGGGGAAAGATCAAAGAAATCTATCAAAGGGGGAGATAACTAATTCTTGTCAAATTAACTTCTGATGAGAATTTCTTTGAGGTGTTTACTGGCGATAACTCTTACCCCTCCCGCCGCTCTGGCGGTGGTGCCAGAGCGGCGGTTTGTTAGGGAACTAATTCTCAGCGGGGTTCACTTGAACTGCAAATGCCACGGAAGTTTATCAGTGGGAATGCTGATTATCAACATGTATAAATCATTTTGTGGCTTAAATTCATCAATTCTTCGCCTTCGTAGTAATGGCAATTAGGAAAAATAAATCAGTTACGTTGACTTAATTCAAGAATTAAGCAGTTATTACTAACTTTACTTAGAATGGAGAAGAAAAGAGCGAGAGATGGAAAAGAAAGCAATGGGTAGAAGGCCATAGAATTCGAGTGGATGATGAATTCTGTTGGGATACTCAACTGTGTGGCCAAGGCACCGATTAGCCCTGAGTCTTTTTCTTAGGGGAAGGCGGAACAAACTTGCCGTCCTTGAGCGGGGGAGCGCCCTTCAGATCGGCAATCGCGTCTGTTAATGACAGTTCAGGATGCTTCAGGCGATACTGGCGTACCACCTTGGAGGGAGGATTCGGCAAATGCTTGACGTATTCCAGGCGCTTGACCGACTCATCAGAAGGGTAGTTCAGTAACTGGTGCCAGAAAATCGCTGCGATCACAACTTCCATCAGGGCGATAGTCCACATCTTGTTGGCGGCGCTCCACAATGCTAGTCCGAGGAGTATCACAGCCATAAAGACGTACACCTTTTTGTTCAGCACAATCTCACCAGTTTTCTGCATCGTTGAAGAAAAGTTGTTGCTGCCATCTTAGTGTACTGACAGTTACAAACCCGTCACACATTGGCTACGCCAAGGTGCAGATACTGAGGAAAACAAGCAAGGTGTGATAGGCATAAACAAGCCATGCACGCTTGCCGTGCCCCCATAACGAAAGGCGCCTCATGACTACCACATCATCACTGGCTGGCCGCCATTTCTTCCTCCTCGGAATCGGCGGGGCAGGCATGAGCGTTGTCGCTCAACTACTTGCCTCTCAGGGTGCCACCGTTGCCGGAGCTGACGCCGCAGACTCACCAACCTGCCAGGCGTTACGAGACCAGTCCATCCCTGTCCTCATCGGACACGACCCGGCTGACCTTCCCGAGGAAGCAACAGTCGTTATTTCCACCGCCATCAAGGAAACAAACCCCCAGTTGGTTGTGGCTCGCTCGCGCGGACAAGAAATCCTTCACCGCTCTGAGGCCCTCGCTCTGGCCGCACGTGAGCAGGCTTTTGTGGCCGTGGCGGGAGCACACGGCAAGACCACCACCTCAGGCATGCTTGCCCAAGCCCTGACTGCCGCAGGGGCGGATCCTTCTTTCGCAGTAGGCGGAGTGGTCAGTGCTTTGGGAACCGGTGCGCACATGGGCAATGGGGGAGTATTCGTTGCCGAGGCAGACGAATCTGATCGCTCCTTCCTCAACTACCGCCCCGCCATCGAAATTGTCACTAACGTCGAGCCTGACCACCTTGATACCTACGGTTCCACCGAGAACTTCGAAGCAGCATTTGTTGACTTCGCTCACCGCCTCACCCCAGACGGCACTCTCATCATCTGCTCCGATGATCCGGGGGCAAGACGTGTCGCCGAAAAAGCTATTACTGACGGTCTCCACGTCATCACCTACGGTCAAGGACCGGGCATTGTCGCCCAGGGTGAGGGTATTGCGGAACTTCGTAGCCCCCACGCTCAACTCGTTATCCGTGACCGCCAGCCCGGAACCACTCGCGCCACCATCACGATGACTGTGCCTGCAAGCGCAGCATGGCTGGGAGAACCTCTGGTATGTGGCCTGAGCGTCGATATAACTCTGGCGATGCCCGGCGATCACGTGGTCCTCAACGCTGCGAGCGCGTGGCTCGCTGGTGTACTCATCGGTGTAGAACCCCAGGTCATGGCGCAATCCTTGGGCACCTTCACCGGAACGGGGCGCCGTTTTGAGTTGCGTGGTGAGGCAGCAGGCGTCCGTGTGATGGATGATTATGCACACCACCCCACAGAAGTGGCAGCCCTGGTCACCTCTGCCCTGCCCGTAGCCCGCGAGCGTGGCGGCCGACTCATCCTCGCCTTCCAACCCCACTTATTCTCCCGTACCGAAAACTTTGCCGAGCGTTTTGCTCAAGCTCTTTCCGGTGCACACGCCGTGGTGCTCGCAGACATTTACCCGGCCCGTGAAACTCAAGAGCAGTTCCCCCACGTCACCAGTGCCATCATTGCTCAACACATGAATCCTGAGTCAGTTACCCTCGTGGGTGACTTAGCTAATGTGGCCCCGGCAATTGTTGATCTGGCTCAGGCCAATGACCTTGTCATCACCGTTGGTGCAGGCTCTATTACTCAAGCAGGCCCCCAGATTTTGAGCATTCTTCAGGAGCGGGCATGAGCCCATCGGGCGCTGGTACACGTCCCGGCGGCCCGCGTCGCCTAGGAACGCCGCGTAGGCCAGGGCCTGTGCGGCCTAACGGTGCCCAGCGTCAACGCCCCGCCTCGATTCGCCCTACCGTCGATGAGCCGGGGGAGTCTGGCCTTTTTGATGACCCTTTAGAAAAGAATGATGGAACGCAGCGACGCGAAATTAGTGACCATGCGGCGTCGCCCCACAAAGTTCAAGAGGATGAGGCACGCGAGGAGAGTGTCAAGAGTCGCGTTTCCCGCGTTGCTGAGCGTGTAAAAGTAGCGTTGCCGCATCTTCCTGTTCGACGCAACAAGCCTGCCGAAATCATCCACCCCCAGCGTACTGATTCTGTGGTGTCCATGGGGTTAGAAGAGCGTCTTCAAGAAAAGCGCACCGCCGAACGGACACGCAAAAAGAAGCGCATCCGCGACATTGCCATCGTGGCTGTGGTGGCGGTAGTAATTGGATGGCTTTTGTTGGCCTCTCCGCTGCTGGGCCTGAAAATGCAGGACGTGTCTGTTAGTGGTTCTGATGGAAGCGTGAGTTCTGAACAAGTTACTGAACTTGTGCAGCCTTATGCGGGCACCTCACTGATCATGCTGGACGTGAACGCGGTGGGGCAGAAGGTTGCTGATTCACTCGTTCGTGTTGAGGACGCAACTGTTCGCCGTAACTGGCCTCACGGCATCACCGTAGTTCTCACGATGCGCACTCCTGTGGTGGCCATGAAGACTGACGACGGATACGCGATTATGGACGCACACGGTGTGGTGCTGGAAACCGCGCCTGCGCCCACGACCGGTACCGTCTCAATCACTGCACCACCGGAGGGACAAACGCTAAGCGAAGAGCAAGTGCTCGCAGTCTCTGAAGCAGTGGGTGCGCTGAACCCGTCGACCCGTGCGCGCGTATCCAGTGCTGCAATCTCTGCCGCCGGCATGATTTCCTTGACCCTCGATGGTGGCCAGCGTGTGGTGTGGGGAACTAGCGAAGATGATGATTTCAAGGCCGAAGTACTCGGTGTCCTTATTACGCGCGAGGCTAATGTCTATGACGTCTCGGCTCCGAATAACCCCACCACGTCCTAACCTTTTCGTGGCCTGAATGAACTTTGCTTTGTCTTTGTGATCTGAACGAGCCTTGCTTCACCTTCGTGTGCTGAGGGAACCTTGTCTCGATTCTGTGGCCTTGAGAAAGTCTCGCCTTGTTTTCTTAGTCTGAGGTGAGGGACCCCTGTCTCGTTCTGGTCCCTTATGACGTGGTTACTCTCCTCATGCCCTGATTATTTGGCTGGCTTGGAGGTGCCGGCTTGGGTGTGTTTCAGGCAGGTGCTTTGGTTATTTAGGGCTGATTTTTGGGGTGTGTGACTGGCGTTTTTTAGCACATTAGAGACACACCGAAAGAAATCCCCAAGGCATGTGCCAGGTGCCGTACCGTTCACTCCGTCATGATAAACGTGACATAAGTCTAAACCTAAAGTTAAGGTTTAGGGCTTATTTCGGGAGTTAAGCACACCAGCGGAAGGCACACCAGTGGCGGAATCTCAGCACTACCAAGCAGTCATCAAGGTGGTTGGTGTGGGCGGCGGCGGCGTCAACGCCGTCAACCGCATGATTGAAGCAGGGCTGCGCGGCGTCGAATTCATTGCAGTCAACACCGACGCCCAAGCACTTCTCATGAGTGACGCCGATGTCAAACTCGACGTTGGCCGTGACATCACCCGAGGACTCGGTGCAGGTGCCGACCCGTCCATCGGCAAGAAAGCCGCCGAAGATCACGAAGATCAAATCCGCGAAAACCTCGAAGGCGCTGACATGGTATTCGTGACCGCAGGCGAAGGCGGCGGTACCGGCACTGGTGGCGCACCCGTCGTAGCACGGATCGCCCGCTCCCTGGGTGCCCTGACCATCGGCGTGGTCACCCGCCCCTTCAACTTCGAAGGCAAGCGTCGCAGCGCACAGGCAGAAGCCGGCGTCAACGACCTGCGCGCCGAGGTTGACACCCTTATCGTCATCCCCAACGAACGCCTCTTGGCCATCGCTGACCGCAACATCAGCGTGGTTGACGCCTTTAAACAGGCTGACCAAGTCCTTCTCCAAGGCGTTCAGGGCATCACCGAACTCATCACCACCCCCGGCCTGATTAACGTCGACTTCAACGACGTTAAGTCCGTCATGCAGGACGCAGGTGGCGCCCTCATGGGTATTGGCGCAGCAACCGGTGAAGACCGTGCAGTCCAGGCCACCGAAATGGCGATCGCCTCCCCACTGCTCGAAACCTCCATCGACGGCGCACACGGCGTGCTCCTCTTCTTCCAAGGTGGTAGCGATCTTGGCTTGTTCGAAATCAGCCAAGCTGCCGAACTCGTTCGCGAAGCAGTTCACCCCGAAGCCAACATCATCTTCGGTAACGTCGTTGACGGCACTTTAGGAGACGAAGTACGCGTCACCGTGATCGCCGCAGGCTTCGACGAACAGACGCAGACCAAGGAAGCACCCAAGGCTCCCGTCGTCGCCCAGCAGCGCCCCCAGCGTGTCTCCTCCCATCGTGCAGAACGCCCCGTCGCTCAGCCCGCATCCCCGCTCGCTGCAGCAGCAGCACAGCCCGCAACCGAGGCCCCCGTTGCTGCCAGCGCAGCCACCAGTGAGGTCCCCGCCTATGTCGATGACACTGCAAGCGATCTCAGCCCCGTGGAACTCGATACTCCTCCCACCATGGAACCCATGGCCGTCACGGACGAAATCGACCTCCCCGACTTCCTCCGCTGAGCCTTCAGTAACACAAGCGGGTACGCCTTCCCGCTCGATAGACAGTGCACCATGAGCACAAACTCCCGTTACCCGTCGCTGCTGAGCCTAGAATTAGGTCCAGCAGCGACGGTATTTATTACCACCGTTGATATGCCCCACCTAGCGGCTCATACCGGCGATGATCCCCTTACCGTGCGCGCCACACGAGACTGCCTTGAAGACGCCGTGGAGGCACCAATCATCTGGATGAACCAGACCCACTCCACCGCCGTCATCCATACAGACCTCACGGCACGCACCTCAAACACCTTCAATCAGGCCGGCCTTGGAGACGACTATGCGGTTGCTGGAAGAAAAGAGACGAAGACAGGGGGGAGTGCGGCGTCGAATGCCTGGGAATCTCACCTGTTGACGCTAAGCAGTCAGATGCCTGGGGCACGCAGTAGTGCGCAGGAGTGGGAACTAGACCAGGCGGGTGACCTGGTAGCTCAAGGTGATGGTCTCATCATCTCTCAACACCTCAACGGTACTGCTTTAGCGAACTTTCATACGCATGGATCCCAATCAGATGACGGAGCAGATTCAGGCGTGGGGAATAATACGGGAAGTCATGCCCCATTAACGTACGCCGCGGCCGTCCTTACTGCTGATTGCGTGCCGATCCTTATCGCTTCACATGATGGTCAGCACATCGCCGCCATCCATGCCGGGCGGAAAGGTGCGCTCGGAGGAATCGCTCAGCAGGCCATCACCATGATGCGTGAGATCACCACCCAGCCACTCCACGTCATGCTCGGCCCCAGCATCTGCGGACCTTGCTATGAAATTGACCCCACAACCTACAATGAATTCATCGCACAATACCCCAGTGCAGGAACCCAGACACTCCAAGGGACCTACGCCATCGACGTGGCGGGCGCAGTGACCCAGCAGTGCAGAGAAATTGCCGAATGCAGTGGTGGAACCTTTACTGATCTTCGACTATGCACACTGACTGATAAACGTTTCTACTCCTACCGTCGTGACCATACTGGACAGCGAATCGCTTCGATTATTCGCCCCGGAAAACCGTGACAAACCGGGCTCAGAGGGGAGTTGTTCAGGTGCCGAGCAACACGCCGAGCACAATCCCCAGCCAACACAAATAATCCCTATACCTTGCTCTTACCGGGTTCGATCATCCCGGCCGCACGATCAAGGAGCACGCTATGAGCGCACTGCGCAAGATGTCCAGCATCCTCGGCTACGCCGAACCATCGCAGGATGAGTACCTCGACGAGTACACCGAAGGTGGCGACGACTACTACGACGATGCTCCTTTGCACGCAGTTGATGAAGAAATGGTCTACGAAGAAGAGGCTCCTGCCCCCGATCTTCGCCGTATTGTCACCGTCAAGCCCTCCAGTTACAACGAAGCACGCCTGATCGGCGAAGCATTCCGTGATGGAGTGCCCGTAATCGTCAATCTCACTGACATGACTGAGAGCGACGCGCGCCGTATGGTGGATTTCTCTGCAGGTCTCGTGTTCGGTTTGCGTGGCTCTATTGAGCGCGTGACCCCCCGCGTCTTCCTGCTTACCCCTGCTACCGTGGAAATTGAAGGTGCCACCGCACCGGCAACTGCTGGCTTTTTTGCCCAAAACTGAGCGAGTTTATTGAGCGTGGCTCCGATAATCCTTATTGCCCTTCACCTACTTCGCCTCTACACCCTCGTACTGATCCTGCGCGTCATTCTTGACTGGGTGATGATGTTTGCCCGCTCCTGGCAACCACGAGGCATTGTTCTGGTGATCGCGAACCTGGTATACACACTCACAGACCCGCCACTGAACTGGCTCGACCGCAAAATCCCGGCCCTGCGTATGGGAAATGTGGGATTCTCAATGGGATTTATTGTCCTGTATTTTGCGATTGTCATTGTTCAACGAGTCTTATTGTCGCTGCTTCGAGTAGTTTGAAATCCTTGTTTTGCTGAAGAACCGTGGTGGTTATCACGGTTCTTTGCATGGGTTCATTGATCGTGACTACGCGTGATAAAACTGTGACATTATGTGATCTCTTGACCGCTTCGTGTGCCTAGTGCATGCTAATGTGGTAAATGTTGCACATGGGAAAAGTGGGACCAAGCCTTCCCTCGTTGGTTAGTTTTGCTTTTTCCGCCCTGAACTCTTAAGTTCAGGTAATCTTTTCATTAGCGCTCCGAACCATGGGGCCTGATGTTCGTACTACAGACAACCGAGGTGACGACCATGACGCTGCTGACAGCAGACGACGTCCTCAATAAGAAGTTCCAGGCGACCAAGTTCCGTGAGGGCTACGAGCAGGACGAGGTCGACGAGTTCCTTGACGAGGTCGTTGAGGCCATGCGTCAGCTCGAGGCTGAGAACGCAGAACTCAAGGCTAAGCTCGAAGCCGCTACAAGCGGTCAGGCAGCAGCCCCCGCTCAGCCCGTGGTTGAAGAACCCGTCGTTGAGCAGCCCGCCCCCGTGGCCGCCGCAGCACCCGTCGCTGCTGCCTCCGAAGCACCCGTAGCAGCATCCGGCATGCTTGAACTGGCTCAGCGTCTGCACGACGAGCACGTTGCCAATGGCAAGGCCGAAGGCGAGCGTATCGTTGCCGAAGCACGCTCCACCGGTGAACAGATCGTTCGTGACGCTGAAGACCAGCGTAACCGCACCCTCGCCCAGCTTGAGAAGGAGCGCAGCGGCCTGGAACACACCATTGACGAACTGCGTCGTTTCGAATCCGACTACCGTACCCGCCTCAAGAGTTACCTCTCTGGCCTGCTGGCCAACGTGGAGGAATCCAACTCCGAGGCTGTATCCCCCAACCTGTGATCTACAGGTTCGCCTGATGGGTGCTGCTCAAGCAGTTCACACCGTCAGCATGAGCAGTACCCGTCGGGGTAGTGTGCTCATCACATGACACCACCACGATGGCGGCGCCTGTAAGGCGCCGCCATCGTGCGCATTAGACTATGCTCACCACAGCACTACTGAATCACTGAACGATAGGCCACTCATTTCATGGCACAGCGCGCTGACACCAAGGCACCACGCTCAACCGCACTCACCATGTGGGGTGTAGCGTTCGCAGTGCTTGTGGCAGATCAACTGAGCAAAATGTGGGCACTGAGTGCACTGGCTGATGGGCATGAACAACCACTCATCGGCCACTTTCTCACACTCGTTCTTGTCCATAATCCTGGTGCCGCATTCTCCTTCGCCACCTCAGCGACCTGGATCTTCACCCTCCTTGCCACAGCAGTTGTGATCGCGATTGCTGTGCTGACTCCACGGGTCCACCATATTCCTTGGGCATGGGTTCTAGGCCTGACCGCAGGGGGAGCAGCCGGTAACCTCATTGACCGCCTCATCCGCGAACCTGGCTTTGGCCAGGGGCACGTCGTAGATTTCATTAACTATGACGGTCACTTCGTGGGTAACGTTGCGGACATCGCTATTGTGTTTGCCGCTATTGGAGTTGCCTGGCTGACCTTAACCAACGTGGGATTTGACGGTAAACCTGTCACCGATACTCAGAAGACCACCACAGAGAAAACCGAGGACGCACCAGAATGACACTGCGAACCTTTCCAGTACCAGACGGACTTGAAGGCGAACGTGTCGATATAGCCCTCGCACGCATGACCGGGCTTTCACGCAGCAAAGTTGGTGAACTATGCACTCACGGCGCCGTCACGTTGGCTGGTAAAGAACTCGGAAAATCGGAACGTGTTAGCGCAGGGCAGTTCCTTGACGTGGACATGCCAGCACCACGCCCCACTGAACCTGTTGCTACTCCTGTAGACAACATGGGCATCATCTATATTGATGACCACATTGTGGTGGTAGACAAACCTGCAGGAATCGCTGCACATCCCTCAATGGGGTGGGACGGTCCGGACGTCCTCGGTGCTCTTAAAGCCATGTCCATCACCGTCTCCACATCAGGGGCAGCAGAGCGCCAAGGAATCGTCTCCCGCCTCGATGTGGGAACTTCCGGCATTATGATCGTGGCACGAAGCGAAATCGCCTACTCAGTCCTCAAAAACGCTTTTCGTCATCACACCGTGGACAAGACCTATCATGCGCTAGTCCACGGACACATGGACCCGATGAGCGGCACCATTGACGCGCCTATCGGCCGCCACCCATCGCGGGAATGGAAAATGGCCATCATTGATGGCGGACGCGAATCACGCACCCACTACGACACTATCGAAGCGATGCCTGGAGCCTCATTACTCGAAATCGAACTCGAGACCGGACGCACCCACCAGATCCGCGTCCACACTTCTGCCATGGGGCATCCCTGCTTGGGTGATGAAACCTATGGTGCAGATCCCGTACTCACTGAGAAGACAGGCCTGACTCGTCAATGGCTTCACGCTGTGGGACTCGGTGTAGCCCACCCAGTGACAGGGGAGTGGATGATCTGGGAATCGCAGTACCCTGCAGATCTCCAGCACGCGCTCGACGTGGTTCGCCTTTAATTCGTTACTACACCCCCAGACAAGATAGGTAGGCTTCCACCATGACTCAGATGCCCACGCCCCAAGAGCCCGGAACCATGCGCTACGCCTTGGGGGATGCGGATGATCCCGTCAGCCAAGAAATCAAAGACCTTTGCCTGGGTATTCGACTCGAAGTATTCGTCGGCGAACAACACGTCCCCTTTGAAGAAGAAGTCGACCTCCTCGATGAAGCTGGCTCCACCCTCCACATCCTGGCTACAGATGCAGAAGGCAACCCATTGGGAACTGCCCGTCTCCTACAAGACCCAGATCACCTCGGCCAGGTCCACTTAGGTCGCCTCGCCGTCGTGAAAGAAGCACGCGGGACCGGGCTGGGAGCACGTCTGGTTCGCGAAGTTGAAACCATGGCACTTGTTGGTGGATCCGTGCCGATTACTGACTCCTTCGGCCAGCCCACTGGTGAAGGAGAAGTTACCGTGATTCTCAGCGCACAAGAACAGGCCATGGGCTTCTACTCCAAGCTCGGATATGAGGTAGTAAGCGGCGAAAGTTACCTCGATGCAGGCATTCCTCATCAAGATATGGCACGCGTCGTGCGAGGTCCGGTTCGCTAAACTACCCTCATGGCCAACACTGCAGACGATTTTGTTCACCTCCACGTCCACACGGATTACTCCATGCTGGACGGAGCAGGCAAAATCGCTGATTATGTCGCTGAAGCGGTACGCCTTGGCCAGCCGGCACTAGCGATCACTGACCATGGCTACATGTTCGGTGCCTACGAGTTCTACGCCGCATGCACTAAAGCAGGCATCAAACCAATCATTGGTGTGGAAGCGTACATGACCCCCGGAACCTCCCGCTTCGACAAGACCCGTGTCTTCTGGGGTGATGAAAGTCAACGGAGCGATGACGTGTCCGCACGTGGCTCCTACACACACATGACCCTGCTTAGCCGCGACAATGAGGGCCTGCACAACCTCATGCGCATGGACTCCTACGCCTCCCTCGAAGGGCAGTGGGGAAAAAGCCCACGCATCGACCGTGACTTGCTCTCGCGCTACTCCAAAGGCCTCATCGGTACCACCGGCTGCCCCTCAGGTGAAATCCAGACCCGACTGCGACTAGGCCAATACGATGCCGCTCTTGAGGCAGCACGCGAACTTCAGGATATCTTTGGCAAGGATTACTTCTACGTCGAACTGATGGACCACGGACTCGACATCGAAACCCGAGTCACCAAAGACTTACTGCAAATCAGCAAGGACATTAACGCCCCCCTCCTGGCCACGAACGACTCTCACTACGTGCGCCCTGAGGACCGCGAAGTCCAAGATGCCATGCTCTGCATCAACTCTGGTTCTATTCTCTCCGATCCCGACCGCTTCAAATTCGACGGAGATACTTACTACCTTCGCCCCGGCCACGAAATGCGCAACCTCTTCAAAGAGTTGCCACAAGCCTGTGACAACACCTTGCTCGTTGCCGAACAATGCGATGTGCATTTCAAGACCACAGACGACGGCGCCAACTTCATGCCAATCTTCCCCGTCCCCGAAGGGGAAACCGACGAATCGTGGTTCGTTAAAGAATGCTGGCGAGGCATGGAAAAACGCTTCAACGGTAATATCCCTGATGACTGCCGTAAGCAGGCTGAATACGAAATTGGCGTGATCGTCCAGATGGGATTCCCCGGCTACTTCTTGGTGGTCGCTGACTACATCAACTGGGCCAAATCTCAAGGAATTCGTGTAGGGCCTGGCCGTGGTTCCGGTGCTGGTTCCATGGTTGCCTACGCAATGGGCATCACCGAACTCAACCCTCTCGAACACGGCCTCATTTTTGAACGCTTCCTTAACCCCGAGCGTATCTCCATGCCTGATATTGACGTCGACTTTGACGAACGTAGGCGTGAAGAAGTAATCGAGTATGTCAAAAATAAATATGGTGATGACCGTGTCAGCCAGGTGGTGACCTACGGCGTCATTAAAGCCAAACAGTCCCTCAAAGACTCCTCGCGCGTCATGGGCTACCCCTATGCGGTGGGTGACCGCCTGACTAAGGCCATGCCTCCCTCCGTCCAGGGCAAAGACATCACCATCAAGGGTATTTTCAACAAGGAAGATAAGCGCTACGCTGAAGCGGAAGAGTTCCGTAAACTCTATTCCGAAGATCAAGACGCCCAGCGCATCGTTGAGTTAGCCAAGGGCCTTGAAGGCATGACTCGCCAGTGGGGCGTACACGCCTGCGCTGTGATCATGAGTTCACACCCACTCGTGGACATTATTCCCATGATGCAGCGCGTCCAAGATGGCGCCGTCATCACCCAATTCGATTACCCCACGTGTGAGACCCTCGGCTTGCTCAAGATGGACTTCTTGGGACTGCGCAACCTCACCGTCATCTCCGACGCCCTTGAAAACATCGTGGCTAACGATAAGCCACCGGTTGATATTGACAACATCGGTCTGGATGACCCAAATACCTACGCACTACTCTCACGCGGTGAGACCCTCGGCGTCTTCCAACTTGATGGTGGCGGTATGCGCACCCTGCTGCGCCTCATGAAGCCTGACAACTTCGAAGACATTTCCGCTGTGGGCGCCTTGTATCGTCCCGGCCCCATGGGTGCGGACTCTCATACGAACTACGCACTGCGAAAAAACGGCCTACAGGAAATCGTTCCGATTCACCCGGAACTCGCTGACGTTCTCGAACCCATTCTTGGAACTACACACGGTCTGATCGTGTACCAGGAACAGGTCATGCAGATTGCCCAGCAACTGGCAGGTTTCTCCATGGGCGCGGCAGATAAACTGCGTAAAGCCATGGGTAAAAAGAAACCCGAAATTCTTGCGAAGGAATTCGTTGGATTCCGCCAGGGCATGCTTGATAACGGCTATAGCGAAGAATCTATTAAGACTCTGTGGGACATTGTGGTTCCCTTCTCCGCGTACGCCTTCAATAAGGCCCACTCAGCCGCCTACGGTGTGGTCTCCTATTGGACGGCCTACCTCAAGGCAAATTACCCCACGGAGTACATGGCTGCCCTTTTGACTAGTCAGAAGGACAATAAAGACAAACTCGCTGTGTATCTAGGCGAATGTCGTCACATGGGAATCACGGTGCTCCCGCCAGATGTGAACGAATCCAACGCACAGTTCGCCGCTGTGGGTAATGACATTCGTTTCGGTTTGGCTGCGGTGCGTAACGTAGGCATCAACGTGGTGGATGCCATCGTTAAGGCCCGTGAAGAAAAAGGCCAGTTCACCAGTTTTGAGGATTTCCTCGACAAGGTCCCGGCTGTGGTCTGCAACAAGCGCACCATCGATTCGCTTATCAAAGCAGGTGCCTTTGACTCCCTGGGTGCCACTCGCCGCTGCCTGCATATCTGCCACGAAGATTTCGTTGACGAAATCATTGGGGTTAAGCGTAATGAGGCAGCAGGTCAGTTTGACCTCTTTGGCGGCATGCTTGGAGACAGCGGTGATGATCCCTTCGCCTCTGGCCCCGTGTTCTCCACGACCGTTCCTGATGGGCCGGAGTGGGATAAGAAAGAAAAACTCGCTCACGAACGCGACATGCTCGGCTTATACGTTTCTGACCATCCGCTGATGGGCCTTGAAGCGTTGCTTTCGAAACTTGCAGATACCCAGATCGGTGATCTTCAAGATGAGGATGCTAAGCCTGAAGGCGTTGTGGTCACTGTTGCTGGCCTTATCACGTCATTGACTCGTAAAACCACGAAACAGGGCAATCTTTGGGCAATCGCTCAGGTTGAGGATCTTGGCGGTAGCGTCGATGTGCTGTTTTTCCCGCAGACTTACCAGACGGTTTCTACCGCATTGGCAACTGATGTGGTGGTGACTGTACGCGGGCGCGTCAATCGACGTGACGGCCAAGTGTCTATTTACGCCCAGGAAATGACTATTCCTGACACTAGCAGTGCTACTCATGAAGCTGTGACGATTCGACTGCCGTCCAATCGCTGCACTACGGCTCTGGTTGAGCAGTTAAAGATCGTCTTGGAACGACACACTGGTATGTCCACAGTACGGCTTAACCTCACCTCACCGGGACGTGAAGTGCGCACTCAACTTAGCGATCAATTCAGGGTTGAGGCTAGTGCAGCATTTTTCTCTGACCTCAAAGCTCTCTTGGGTCCGGGTTGCCTGAATCATTAAGAAGTGACCGGGGCTGGGGTGTACCGAGGCGTGAAGCGCTGAAGTATGTTCCTAGTCTTTGAATAACTATTTAGTGTTAACTGTGAGCCTTAGCCTTCGATGTGGACAATTGCGCCATCAAGGCCGGTGGGAGCGTCGAGGGTGATGACATCACCATCGGCAAGAATATGGCCGCGGCGAGTGTCGACTTCACCGTTGACGTACACGTCACCGGACTGCACAGCGATGCGGGCGGTGGCGCCGTCTTCAACGAGGTTAGCCAGTTTGAGGAACTGGCCGAGTTTAATGTCACCGCGTACGCTAATAACGGGAAAGTCCTGTGAAGTCATGGAAGTAGTTTCTCATGACTGTTCTCCTCTAGGCTATTGAGTATGAGTCCACATCGTTCCGGAAACCCAGCCAAGGCAGCACAGCAAGAACGCGAAGAGCGACTCGCTCGCCAGAACAAGCGGACGCCGAAGCGTCGCCTTCCTAAGTTTCCCTTTGCTTTCGCTGCTTGGCCTAAGTGGCTCCAGGGCGTGGCTATTTTTGGACTCGTCACTGCGTTGTTTACGACGTCGTGGGCTCTCTACATGTCTCTGACGCTGCCTGTGGGTGCATTCGCCTGGGTGCTCATGGTGGTGGCACTGTTCTTTACCGTCAGTGCACTGGTGGGAACCTTTACTGATCGCCCCACGTGGGTGATCTCAGGACTCATCTTGGCTGCGGCAGCCCCCACATTGAACTTCTACGTTGCGAACGTGGCCTGCCTGGTGTGTGGCCTGATTCTGGCCATGAACCTCAACAAGTACCAGTACCTGTGATAAGGAATCCTGTCTTCTCAAGGTGACGATGAGAGCAGTTTACGAGTGCCTTTGGCACGTGTATGGACAACACTGAGAGATACGTGGACGCTGACAAGGATCAGCACCGTTCACGGCCTGCTGGCCCATAACATCCGCGTCATGAAAGTAGATGCTAATGGTGATCAGCATCCTTATGGCTTGAGTGCTCTGAGTTGAACATCGGTCACCTCAATACGTAAGGGAGCCACGTGTAGATCAAAAGTTGCGAGATTTTATAGTGGGTCGGGGCCTTCGAGAAGGAGTGGACGGACTTCTCGCAACGCTTGCACGCAGGAGGACAAACCTGTATCGACGTGAAGTTCTAACTGTTCATCTGTGACACCAGCACGCATGTCCTGCATATAGATGGCTCGCAGATGCCACCCCACCGCGGTACGCAGGACAGAAACCGAAGGGAAGAAGCGTTCACGGTTCCAATCATTGGCCGCGATAGCAAGTAAGTCACCCCCATCGACAGGTGCAATAGGACTTTCTGAATCTGCACTAACCAGCAGCCAACCGTCATGCTCAGGTGGAATGTCCAAAATGATGGTGACGTCATTCCATGAACCTTTGAGGCATTCGTGAGATACATCGTCAGGGTCATGTTCGCGCGTCACAACATAGTTCTGGCCCGTTAGGTAATTCTCCACACGGTCCAGCGAAAGGGGAGCAGGAATACGTGAAACTTCAGCAGACTGTTCTGACTTCCTTGTTCCACCTTCTTCAGAGGATTCAGGGGAGCGCTCACCCTCACCATGAGTATCCCGGCGCACCATATTCTCAGCGTGGCGAACTACAGCACGAACAGCACCTAGCGAACGAGAGTCATCACAGTGCTCGGCGGGGGTAATAGATGCCTCGGCATCATTTCCGATTAGCACTTGCCAGGCACGTTGGAAACGGTTGAGCATACTCATTCTTCCACCACCGCAATCAGCGGATCGGGGAAGACCTCTTCCGCTTGCATCATCAAAGCCATGAGCAGACGCACACCAGTCTGAAGGAAGTAATCAAGTTGCGTGTCAGTCATACCTGCACGAATCGGTACCGTGTATTCGCCATGCAGGGACACGCGACCATCATCATCAATGCTCACATGAGCCTTAGGACCGATACGGTGAGCATTCCACTGCATCGCCAAGGCACGCAGATCGTCAATGTACTCCATAGACGCGATGCGATGCCACATGCCGCGCATCTGCAAGGCACGCACATCCTGGAACACTATTTGCATAGTGACAATGCGCCAAGGAAGAGCAATATTACCGTGCTCATCACTGACATAGTGCAGTTCCGCCCGTTCCACTGCTTGGCGCACGCGCTCCTGATCCACCAGGCGGGGAACCTCCTGGGGGATAGCATTAGCAGTCAGCGAATCAGGCATACGGACATTCTACCGGTGCCCTACTGACAACCATTCCTTCTGTTCGCTCATTGCATCGACCTGCCAGCAGAGAGACGATATTGCTAAAGTTCGCCTGTGGATTCGTTAATTGCAGTAGTAGGCCCCACGGCTAGTGGGAAATCTGACCTAGCCTTGGACATTGCCTGTGCGCTTGCACCTGCCCCCCACAAACCGAATGAACTCGTGGGTATCATCAACGCCGATGCTTCTCAGCTCTACCGTGGAATGGACATTGGGACAGCGAAGATTCCCGTAGATGATCGTCGTGGTATCGAGCATGCACAAATTGATGTGCTTCATGTGACCGACGAGGCGAGTGTGGCCGCCTACCAACGCTATGCCTGCGCAGACGTCGACCGAATCGCGGGAAGCCTGCGTCAGCCCATTGTGGTTGGAGGCTCAGGTCTGTATGTTCGGGCAGTTACCGATTATTTCGAATTTCCCGGCACAGACCGTGACCTTCGCAGGAAAATCGATAATCGTGTCGATGCTGAGGGGCTCAATGCGGTTTATCGTGAACTTGAACGTAAAGATCCAGAATCCGCTCAAAAAATCGACTCCTCCAACCGACGCAAGATCGTCCGTGCCCTGGAGGTGATGGAACTAACCGGACACAAGTTCTCTGCCTCACTTCCACCATACGTGGACCGTATTCCCACCTGTCACCTGGCTATTCGTACCAACAGGGAAGGGCTGAATGCACGAATTGTTCGTCGAGCACAAGCGATGTTTGAGGGGGGACTGGTTGAAGAAACCGAACGCCTTCTCCAAGAAGGTTTGCGTGAAGGCCCCACAGCCAGTAAAGCCATCGGTTACTCTCAAGCAATCGCGGTGATTGACGGGGTGATGAACGAACATGAAGCCATTGAAGCCACTGCTGTGGCCACACGGAAACTTGCCTCTCGTCAGTTGAAATGGTTCCGCCGTGACCCACGTATTACCTGGCTTGACCTTGAAATGGATGAGCACGGTGAGGTTCCTGATTGGGCGTGGGAGGCCCTGGTATCTCAAGCCATGGATACTATTGACCGGCGAAAACGCTGAGTTAGTGACGCAACTCGTGACCTCCGCCGCGAGACTCCCAAGGATGCTGGGAGAAAAATGCTGAGCCAGTGACACAACCCGCGGCAGAGACCTGAACTACAGCACTCACACCTATGTGCCGTAGGCTATGGCCATGACTGATTCCCCGACCCGAACAGTGATCAAAGCACATGCTGCTGATGATGACGTCTTGGTTCTCGTTGATCCTGACTGTACGGAGGAGATCAGCGAGTCTTGGGTCCGCGAACTTTGCGATCGCCGTAGCGGAATCGGAGCCGATGTATTTGTGCGTCTGGCTCGCACCAGTGCAATGCCTGGGGGAGAAGCCTACCTCACTGAAGTGCCCGAAGCTGAATGGTTCGTTGATGCTTATAAAGCAGACGGTCAGGTTTCCTCATGGTCACTGTCGGGACAAGCCGTGGCAACCAGCGTGCTCACTGACGATGAGCACGCACTGGCTCACACTGACGCCGATGGCAGCCTCGTGGTGGGCACACGGATGGGCGCCTGCTCACTAACCCGTATGAATGACGCATGGATCATTGATGCAGGTTTCATGAACCTGCACTATCCCCATACCGTTTCTATGAAGGATGGATGGGATACTACCGTGACCATCCCTGGCATGAATGGTGTATGGGCAGGTCTCACGATTCTTACCCCTCAACCGTGCCTCGTCGTCGCTGTCCCCGATGCGGATGAATCGCGTCAACTTGCCCGCGCACTGGCTACCAACGGTGCAGTTCGCTGTGAACCGGAACTACCCGACGGCTGCGCTGTGGCACTCATGGTGGCCCTTGATGAAGAAACTCTCGATACAGCGTCTACTGCTGACGAAGGCGACGCCGTCATGATGCGTGCTGCTCTCGACGTCCTCTCCCCCCAGGACGCTTCCGTGACCTCATGGTTGGGTGCCGCATGTGCATGTGGTGCAGCCTTGAGCCTGTGGAACGATGATCCCCTCGATGGCGTCATGCTGGTGACCCCTCATGGCGAAATTGCCGTGAATATTCCTCCCACCAGTGCACGAGACTTGCTCATCAACTTGGATAAGGGTGAAGAGCCAGACTCTGAGCAAGATGAGGACGAATCCCTGCCTTTCATGGTGACCGTACGCGTCAAAAAGATCGCAACTATCGCCTACCCAATAAACTGACTAATACCTGACAAATTAACGAATCAGGCAGCAGCCTTGGCGAGTTGCGGGCGCACGCACAAAACTCGATACCCCTTGGCAGAGTGAGCCTTTTCTACGTTCCAGCCCTGCATACGGAGCCACGACGCAAGGGAGTCGGCGCCGAGGTTTTTCCCCACCACGAGCCACGCCTCGCCGTCATCAGCCAGAAGAGGCAACCACAGAGCAAGCAGAGCATGAAGTGCCTGCTTACCAATACGTACCGGGGGATTGGACCAGATCACGTCAATCTTTTGGCCACTGTCAGCCAAATGCTGGGCAAAGGACTCTGCCTGGTGAACAGACACATGTTCAAAACCAGCCTGCTTGGCGTTACGAGCAGTTAAATCCATGCTGCGCTCATTGACATCAACGCCAACTACCTCGCCATCGGGGCAAGAATGAGCCAACGCTAAAGTAATCGGACCCCAACCACAGCCCACATCAACGCAGAAACTCTCCGGGGCGGGATCTGGAACATGCTTGAGTAGAACTTGAGTACCTAAATCCACGCGACCAGGACAGAACACGCCGCCAGCGCTCGTGACGGCATACTCGCGGCCGCGAATCGTGAGCATCGTGGTGCGCTCGTGATCATCGGACTGCGGGATGGCACTGAAGTAATGATCGTTCACGCCATAAGAGTAACCCGAGGTGTCCATGATGGAGGGCTAGGCCCTCACATCGGTAGACTAGAGGAATAAGAATCCCAAGCGAAGGACCAGGTTGAACTCCTCTACCGTGCATCAGTCAAGTTGCGACTCATTGACCACCGACGAGAGCCGTACCGAGCATTCTCAGAATTCCTCATCACCCGTCTCAAATGAGACTCATACTGATGCGTCGCAGACCAGCACCAACGCCTCAACAAACGATGTTGTCACTGCTGATGATGTGGTAGCCCGAATCCTCGCTCGGCACACTGCTGCGCTCGCCTCCACCCAGGACCAGCACGATGAAGCGCTGCGTATGGATGCTGGCGCCATGGAACGTGAAGAGCGCGCTGCACTCAAGCGTGTGGCGGGCTTATCCACTGAACTTGAAGACGTCAGTGAAGTTGAATACCGACAAATTCGTCTTGAGCGCGTTGTGCTCGTAGGCCTGTACTCCGGCAGTGCGGATGAAGCAGAGAACTCCTTGGCA
Source organism: Actinomyces vulturis (assembly GCF_001687305.1). Taxonomy (GTDB): domain Bacteria; phylum Actinomycetota; class Actinomycetes; order Actinomycetales; family Actinomycetaceae; genus Actinomyces; species Actinomyces vulturis. Next base: position 237,145 of record NZ_LZRK01000004.1, on the reverse strand, counting down.
GAACTTGCCGCGCTCGCTGAGACCGCAGGTTCTCAGGTGCTTGACGCTTTGCTACAGCGACGCGATACCCCAGACCCAGCCACGTATCTTGGCAAGGGTAAAGCTAATGAATTGGCAGATATCGTGGCTGCGAACGGCGCCGATACGGTGATCGTCGATTCCGATCTTGCCCCTTCCCAGCGTCGTGGATTGGAAGACGTGGTCAAGGTCAAGGTTGTTGATCGCACCGCTTTGATCTTGGATATTTTCGCTCAGCATGCCAAGAGTCGCGAAGGTAAAGCCCAGGTAGAACTGGCCCAACTCGAATACCTTTTGCCACGCTTGCGTGGTTGGGGCGAATCGATGAGCCGTCAGGCTGGTGGCCGTGTAGCAGGTGGTCAGGGTATTGGGTCGCGTGGTCCTGGTGAAACCAAGATTGAATTGGACCGTCGCCGTATTCGTCATCGCATGGCCAAACTACGCCGTGACATTAACGCCATGGCACCCTCGCGTGAAACAAAGCGCGGCTCTCGTCATCGCTCACAGATTCCTTCTGTTGCTATCGCCGGATATACCAACGCAGGGAAGTCTTCCGTCCTGAACCGTCTCACCGGTGCTGGCGTGATGGTCCATGACGCTCTTTTCGCTACCCTGGATCCCACCGTGCGTAGCGCCACTACCGCAGATGGACGCGTCTACACGCTCACTGACACCGTGGGGTTTGTACGCAACCTTCCTCACGAACTGGTGGAAGCTTTCCGTTCCACGCTTGAGGAAGTCGCCGGAGCAGACCTACTTCTTCACGTTGTGGACGCTGCACACCCGGATCCCGTTGGTCAGGTTAAGGCCGTTCGTGAAGTGATTGCTGATATCCCCGGCGGAGCAGATGTCCCCGAAATTATCGTGCTCAATAAGTCTGACCTTGCAGACTCGATCACGTTGGCAGCCCTGCGCACGCAATATCCGGGATGTGTGGCCGTCTCTGCCCGCACCGGTGAGGGAATGGATGAACTCACTGAACGCATCGCCAATTCACTTCCCCGCCCCAATGTGGAAGTTGATGTGGTGATCGGTTATAACCGCGGTGATCTTATTTCCCGTATTCACGCTGATGGGGAAATTGAATTCCTTGAACATACCGAGCAAGGTACGCACGTGAGGGCACGCGTGGATGGTTCCTTGGCTAGCGCTTTGAAGGAATGCGATCTGTCATGAGCAAGTCCGCGATAGAGCGGGCACTTGACCATGCCGTAGAAGAAATTGGTGGCAAGGCTCGCCAAGGCCAAATCCGTATGGCGAAGGAAATCGACTCCGCCATGAGCGATGAGCGCCACCTCCTTATCCAAGCAGGAACCGGCACAGGTAAATCCTTAGGCTATCTCATCCCCGTGATGAATGCTTGCGTCTGTCACGGCACCAAAGCCGTGGTCTCCACGGCAACCCTTGCTCTTCAGCGTCAAATTCTCACCAAAGACGCTCCTTTAGCGGCACGTGCTATTGCCTCAGTTCATGGCAACGAACCCAAGGTTTCACTACTTAAAGGGTGGAACAACTACCTGTGCAAGCACAAGATGGGTGGCGGCTACCCCTCCGATGAGCCCACTCTTTTCGACGCTGAGGAAGCTACATCCAGTAAATCCTCCAAAGTTGGTAAAGCATCTACTGCGTCTTTGGGGGAGCAAGTCGTTCGTATTCGTTCGTGGGCTACAACCACGGAAACAGGGGACCGCGACGATCTGGTTCCGGGGGTTTCTGATAAAGCTTGGGCTCAAGTTAGCGTGAGTAAAGCTGAATGTTTGGGCGGTAAATGCCCGCTGAAGGACGAATGCTTCGCCCAACTAGCCCGTAATGACTGCCAGGATGCGGATGTGGTGGTCACCAATCATGCTTTGCTCGGAATCGCCGTAGCAGGAAACAACCACGTTCTTCCTGACCATGATGTTCTTGTTGTTGATGAGGCGCATGACTTAGCTGATCGGGTACGCAGTCAGGGAAGTGTGAGTATCTCTGCGGCGTCGGTGACTCGCGTGGCGAAAACGGCGAGGCGAGACGCTGATGTCCTGGGGGAAGACTTAATGCAGGCGGGTCAAGAATTAGGTCTTGCCCTAGCCGAACTTGAAGAAGGACGCTTGGAAACTATTAGCGCTTCTTTGCGTGCCGCGCTTGCTAGCGTGGAGCAAGCCGCACGTCAGATGCATGCTGATATTCGTGCTAAAGTTCAGGCTGATTCTTCTCAATCTGGTGCACTCAGCGTCGCCCGGACTGCCGTGGCTGATCTTGTGGATTGTGTGACCCGTGCGTTGAGTGATTCTATTCCTCAGTGTCGCGATGTGGCGTGGATTGAGCGTCCCCGTGGGGGAGTTGATCCAGCGCGACTTATGATCGCCCCCATTGAGGTGGCCGGAGCGGTGGCAAACACGCTGTTCAATGACCATACCGCCATTCTTACTTCAGCCACTCTTGCACTAGGCGGAAAGTTTGATGTCATGGCACGTACCGTCGGTATGACTTTGGCTGATGCATCATGGACTGGTCTGGATGTAGGTAGTCCATTTACGTATGCGAAGCAGGGGATTTTGTATGTTGCTTCTCACCTTCCTGCGCCGTCGATGGGGATTAGTGACCAGGCGCTGGACGAGGTGGTTGCCTTGGCTAAGGCCAGTGATGGCGGCATGCTCGGTCTGTTTTCTTCACGTCAAGCCGCTGAAGACGCCGCACAGGTACTTCGCGATGAAACTGACCTCCCGGTTTTCTGTCAGGGAGAAGATCAACTGCCTAGTCTGGTCGAAGAATTCGCTAAAGATGATCGTGCTTGTCTTGTGGGGACGGTCAGCTTGTGGCAGGGTGTAGATGTTCCTGGTCACACGTGTCGTTTAGTGCTTATTGACCGTATTCCATTCCCGCGTCCGGGGGAACCTGTGGCTAGTGCACGGATGGAAAAGGTACGTAGCGTTGGCGGGAATCCCTTTATGACTGTGGCTGCTACGCATGCTGCTTTGTTGATGGCTCAGGGGGCTGGTCGTTTGATTCGTCGGACTGATGATCGTGGCGTGGTGGCAGTGCTGGATTCGCGTTTGGTATCTGCTCGATATGGTTCTTTTCTTGTTGATTCGATGCCACCTTTATGGCGTACCACTGATCGGGACACAGTGTTAGGTGCGTTAGAACGGTTGAGTCAGCCCTAGATTTTTATACCCCAGGGGGTATAAGGTGGTTGGGATAGTCCTCTGAAACCCCTCACACATTCAGGAGTAACCACCATGTGCCGTGCGGTCACCTGCCGTCAATGCAAAAAGACCACCTGGGCCGGATGCGGCCGTCACGTTGACGCCGTGATGAAGAATGTCCCTCGCGATCAGCGTTGCACCTGCTCCACTGACGCTTCTCAATCTGATAACAGTCAGTCTTCCGGCGGTTTTTTCGCTCGCCTATTCGGACGCTGATCTGAGTAACCGACTCATCACTGACTATCCTGTGAGGCACGCGCTGAACTTAGCGTGTGCCTCACGTGGTATTTCATTGTGTGATTTCAAGGCGTGTATCGCCTCAAGCGCGTTGGTCGGTGATACGAATAGACCATGGAAATTGATCCTCAGGCCGTCAAACCCACACTCACTCGACTCAAGCGAGCTAACGGTCAACTTCAGGCAGTCATCCGCATGATCGAAGAAGGCCGATCCTGCGAGGATGTCATCACCCAAATCGCCGCAGTTTCCACGGCGATTGACCGAGCAGGTCTAGCCATTATTGCCCAGTCTATGCATGAGTGCATTCGCCAAGATCCCGATGGGGAATCATTGGATGCGAAGAAACTGGAGAAGATGTTCCTCAGCCTGCGTTGAGCACTACTGAGCGGAAGGCCCCTCGTTAGAGAACTGGGCTAAAACGCTGGCATCTAAAGCTTCGACAGCGAAGGCCTTACCGACCACAGCGCCATGAATATAAGGCAGAGCCTTTAATCGCTGTAGGTCAGCCACACTTCGTACACCGCCACTGGCAAACATCGGAACTTGCGAACGACGCGCTATTGCTTCCATGAGAACATACCCCGGTCCACTCATTGCGCCATCTCGTTGCACATCCGTCACCGTGTACGCACACACACCAGTTGCGCCAAGCCAGTCGAGTATTTTCCATAAATCGCCAACATCGCATTGAGAGCCGCGCGGACGCACATGGTAATGGAGCTGGCTATCCTCCGTGATTGGCGAGGTAGTCATTGACACTTCACCAAGAGTGTCATCATCAGGACGAGGAGCATCAGCAGGCTTCCCCTCATGATCCTCAAGGCTCACATCTAAGGCCACAGCACATCGATTCGGGTTCTCGGCAATGACACGGTTCACCAAATCACGATGGACAAGAGCGCCTGAAGAAATGTTGATCCGGTGAGCACCAGTACCTAGTGCCCAGACCAATGCTTCCTCATCTGATAGGCCACCGGAGAGTTGAACATTGACTCCGCAAGAATTAATGATGCGGGTAATCAATTCACGGTTATGACCGCGACTAAAAGCTGCATCAAGATCGACCAAATGAATCCATGAAGCGCCTGATTCTTTCCAATAATGAGCAATTTCGAGGGGATCACCATAGTCGTTACTCTGAGAATCATCGCCACCCACAGGGCGCACGTTACGGCCGCCCTTGATATCAATGGCCGGAAGAATCGTAAAAGGAGTCATGACTTCATTCTTTGGTTGGTGGTTTGAAATGTTGAGCGTGCAAGTGATACTCCGGTGGCTGACACCTCGTGACGTTCAGGCATATGTGCTGTAACTGCCTCAAAACCACGAGCGGTTAATGGCTTGAGCAACGCGAGGCTAAGCACGTACAGACTATTGGAGCACTTGGCATACGACGTAGACCTCAGGCAAGACAGCCGAAGAGCCTCATAGTCTCTAGAGCGCTATTACTTCATAGTTGCCTGCTTCATTGACTTGATGAAAGCGGTGAGTTCGCGAGCTAAGCCATCACGGTCATCAATGCGGCAGCGGTACTCTTCTTCCTCGGTATCACCCGGGTCAGCAACGCAATACTTCTCAATGATGGCCACAGTAGCGCTACCGGTAATCGCACCATCAGCGCCATGATCGACAGCAGCGCGCACATGATCGGGGCGGGAAATACCGAAGCCCAACAGCACCGGCGTAGAGGTGTGAGAGCGAATCACATCAATAGCCGTATCCAGTGTTTCTGTGCCGGCCTCATGTTCTACACCGGTGACGCCAACGCGTGAGACAGCATAAATGTACCCCTCGGAAAGATCAGCAACCTGCTTGAGGGTCTGCGCGTTGGCGCTTGGCGGAGCGATAAAAACGCTATCTACGCCTGCCTCACGAGCCGCAGTCACAATCTGAGCGCTTTCACGCGTAGGTACATCAGGGATCAGGACGCTGTCCACGCCCACCTCGCGGCAACGCTGGTAGAAGTGACGTGTGCCCATGGAGAAAGGAACATTAGCGTAGACCAGCAGCCCCACAGGAATATCAGGGTGTTTGGTACGTAAGCGCTCAAGTGCCTCAAAGCAGGTTTCCATGGTGACCTGTGAGGCCAAACCACGCAGGTGAGAACGCTGAATGGTGGGACCATCGGCTACTGGATCAGAAAAAGGAATCCCCAATTCCAGAGCATCTGCGCCACCTTCAATCAAGGCGTCGATGATGGCCAAAGAATCATCAATGGAGGGATCACCCACCATGACGAAAGGGACAAGAGCCCCTTCTCGAGCCTGAGCTAAGCGGTCAAAAACAGGTGCGTAGCGAGACATCACAGGTCCTTTCCAATGCGGTCATCATGATTCTGACCCACGAGTTCAGCGGCGCGAGCAACAGCACCATCCTCAGAGAATGAACCGCCCAGTACCTGGCGGACTTGTTCAAGATCTTTATCGCCACGGCCGGATAGGCACACCACGATGACAGGAGCGGAACCATCGGAGGCCGTGAACTGTCCCTCCCTGGCCAGACGCAGTGCATAAGCCAAAGCGTGCGACGATTCCAGAGCAGGAATGATGCCCTCGTGACGGGACAGAGCAAGGAATGCCTCAATGGCTTCTTCGTCACCCACCGGCACATAGGTTGCTCGGCCACTGGCACTTAGCCATGAATGTTCAGGGCCCACGCCAGGGTAATCCAAGCCTGCAGACACGGAGTATGACTCACGAATCTGCCCCTCCGCTGTACGCATAAGGTACGAGCGAGCACCGTGGAGAACGCCAATCTTGCCGCCGTGGATCGGGGCGCCGTGCTCATCAGTATCAACACCGTGACCAGCAGGCTCAACGCCGAACAGAGCAACATCCTCATCATCGATGAAGTCAGCGAACATGCCGATGGCATTAGAACCACCACCCACACAGGCCACCACAGCATCAGGGAGGCGACCAATTTGGTCGAGTACCTGGGCGCGGGTTTCAGTAGAAATAACGCGGTGGAATTCACGCACCATCGTGGGGAAAGGGTGCGGGCCAGCCGCTGTGCCCAGCAGGTAGTGAGAGGTGGCGAAAGACGCCGTCCAATCGCGGAGTGCTTCATTAACCGCATCTTTCAGGGTGCCAGCACCAGCGGTAACAGGAACAACAGTCGCTCCCATGAGTTCCATACGTTCGACATTAGGTGCCTGGCGAACAACATCGGTGGCACCCATGTAAATGGTGCAGTCCAAACCTAAAAGAGCACAGACCATCGCCGTAGCAGTACCGTGCTGACCAGCCCCAGTTTCGGCGATGATACGCGTCTTACCCATGCGCTTTGCTAAAAGAGCCTGGCCAAGAACCTGATTACCCTTGTGCGCACCACCATGCACCAAATCCTCACGTTTAAGAAGGATGGTGGCCTGTCCATCAAGGGGAAGATTACGAGTACGAGTCAGGGGAGTGGGGCGACCCAAATACAGGCGAAGAAGATCGCGCACCTCCTTAATGAATGTTGGGTCATTGAGAGCATCCACGAGAGCTTCTTCCAACTGGTCTAACGCCGGAATTAACAACTGGGGGACGTACTGACCACCGAAAGGACCGAAGTATGCGGGAAGAGGAGTACCGGTCTGCGTTGACAGGTCTGGGTCTCCAGCGCCAGCAACCGTGGCCACAGAAGCCTCAGACTGATCGCCCTCAACTGCCTGCTGAACATCCGCAGCGTAACGAGCAGCCATCGCCTCACCGCGGCGTCGCATTTCTTCAGGGCTCCGTGGAGTCCACGCAGCAGTGACCGCCTGACGAGCAGCGTAAAGGGGACCCATAGTGGGCTGACCGCCAGCAAGAGTACGGGCAGCTGCGGCAGGATCATCGGAACCAGACAGGCTGGAACCCACTAGGACGGCGTCGACAAACGGAGCAACGCGCTCAATATCGTCACGGGACTTCACACCAGACTCAGCCACCAGCACCACGCCCGCAGGAGCCAGAGGAGCAAGTTCCTCCGTACGAGCAAGATCGGTTTCGAGTGTGCGCAGGTTGCGGTTGTTCACACCAATGATGCGAGCGCCTAACTCAGCAGCGCGCTGCATATGCTCAGGAGTGTCCACCTCAGTGAGGACATCCATGCCCAGGGAAGCAGCGAGGCCCGCAAGGTAGCGGTACTGCTCATCATCGAGGATAGCGAGCATAAGCAAGACGGCGTCGGCTCCGTGATAGCGGGCGGCCAGTACCTGAACAGGGTCAATGATGAAGTCTTTGCACAGCACCGGCAGATCCACAGAGTCACGTACGGCAGTCACATCAGCTAAGTCCCCACCGAAGCGGTCAGGCTCAGTGAGCACGCTGATAGCTGCTGCAACAGGAGCGTAGGAGCGGGCAAGGAGTGCGGCAGAGTAATCCGTGGCAATCTGACCGAGCGTGGGCGAAGCACTCTTACATTCCATGATGATGGCCGGTCCATGCTCACGTACTGCACCGTCAGCGCTCCGGGTACGTAGAGCATCTTCAAAACTTCGATTAGAACGGGGAAGTGTTGCGCGATCCAGCTCGGCGTACTGGTCGGTGAGTTCAGCAAGACGAGTACGTCGTTGGGCGACGATGGAATCAAGAACCGTACCTGATTCACGTAGTTCGTTCGGAACGGGGTTAAAGGGGCTCATGCTGATTATTCCTCAAATACGAGTAGTGCGAGATGGGCTGCCTTCAGGCACGAACCCGATTAATGATGGTGGTCAGATGCTGGGCGGGACGACCTGCACGCATGTGTTCCATGGCCATCGCAGTACCTTCCGCAATGGACTCAACGCGGTTTACCACGAACAGTGCGGCGCCCGCGTTCACAGCGACCGCATCCATATAGGCGTCGGTAGCAGTACCTTCAAGAATGGCACGAGTAATCTCGGCATTCTCCTGGGCATCTCCGCCGCGAGTAGAACTCTTAGGATGAGTGGAAATGCCCATCTCTTCAGGAGTGAGTGTAAGGGTGGAAATATTGCCGTTATCTACCAGGCGCATCTGGGTAGAACCGTGGACCGCAATTTCATCCATACCATCACCATGAACTACTAGTGCGCGGCTACGGCCTAACTCCATCATCGCCTGAGCAACCAGATCCATAAGGTCAGGATTGGCTACGCCCATCACCTGGTAGGACAGGGGAGCAGGGTTAATCAGAGGGCCAACGAGATTGAAAATTGTGGGACTGGCCAAAGCACGACGCACCGGCCCAACAAAACGCATAGCAGGGTGGTAGGCCTGGGCGAACAGGAAACAAAAGTTTGTCTCAGCAAGCAACTGAGCAGAGTCTTGGGGGGATGCTTCGAGGTCCAAGCCAAGTTCTTCAAGCACATCAGCAGCGCCGCAACGAGAAGATACTGAGCGGTTACCGTGTTTGGCTACGTGCACTCCCATGGAAGCGAGCACCAGACCAGCGGTGGTAGAGATATTAATGGAATGTGCGCCGTCGCCTCCGGTTCCCACGATGTCGATTAGGCCGTCAGCAACATCGGTGGGTTGCTCATAAGGGAAGTCTGTAGCGGCTTTACGAAAAACACGGGCTGTTGCGGCCAATTCGGTAGCAGTTTCACCACGCGCATGAAGGCCAGATAGGACAGCAGCAACCTGGATTTCACTGAGTTCGCCCCGGGTGAGGGCTTCCATGAGGGATTGGGTGTGGGAATCGTCAAGGCGTTCGCCGCAGATGATGGAACGAACCAGTGCGGGAACGGTGAGGTCGGTATTGATATTGGTAGCAGTCATGAGTGACGTCCTAGGGAAAAGTGCGAGGGGCGGTGATCAGAAACGTTGGGAGAGGCGAAGAATTCGCTTGCCATCGGGGTCTCAGAGGCGGGAGTGTGAGCGGAGTTGGAGTGGGACTCGCACGGATGAGTGGAATCGGCTGTTACTACGGCACTTTCAGAGGCTTGAGGCTGCCTGGTCAGGTACGCGATTAGCGCATTCATCATTGACGGACCTTGAGGTGTCAGTATCGACTCGGGATGGAACTGTACGCCCACCATTGGGGAAGTGCGGTGTGCGGCTGCCATGACGATGCTTTCACTAGTGGAGGCGAGAGCAACTAAGTCACTGGGCAGCTCGCGGGTACCAAGTGAGTGGTAGCGAGCCACATCGATGGTGAGAGCAGTATCACTCTCACGACGAGCATCGACGAGGTGAGCAAAACCAGGGTGCTTGACACCGTCATTCGTGAGGTTCACGGTCCATGTTTTGCCATGAATAGCAGGGACGCGGTCCACCGTGCCACCACAGGCTTCAACCATGGCCTGGAAACCTAAGCAAATGCCCAGAGTTGGAACATCAGACTCGATAGCCCACCTCACCATTTCCATGAGGCATCCACTGGTGCGCGGATGACCGGGGCCAGGCGAGAGACACAAGAGCGGACGGATACCCACAGCACGTTCGGCATCCGTGGGCTCAAGGGCGCGCTTAAAGGTCTCGGCAGGGGCAGAGTTGCGGTAGACGTCCACTTCGTGGCCTAGCGTGGTGAACAGATCAACCAAGTTGTAGGCAAAAGAATCATGATTATCTAACATAATCACACGCATGGACGTGCCTCCTTATCAATGACTAGGTCCACGCCCTGAGCGGCGGCAATGGCTTCAAGAACCGCACGTGCTTTGTGAACGGTTTCCATAGCTTCAGCATGAGGTTGAGAAGAACCCACCACGCCGGCGCCAGCCTGAACTAGAGCCTTGCCGTCACGGACGAAAGCGGAACGAATGACAATGCAAGTGTCGAGTTCACCATCGCCACGAAGATAACCAACGGCACCTCCATAACTGCCGCGGCGTTGGCCTTCATAGCGGCGAATAAGACTAGCTGCTGAAATCTTGGGGGCACCGGTGAGGGTCCCCATGGTCATTGAGGCACGTAGCGCATCAAGTGAATCAAGGTCCTCAGCTAACTGACCAGTGACTTCAGAGACCAGGTGCATGACGCGGCTGTAGCGGTCTACTCGTAACAGGGTGGTCACCTGTCGTGTACCGGGGGTGCTGACGCGAGCTACATCGTTGCGGGCAAGGTCTACGAGCATGAGATGCTCGGCCAACTCCTTGTTATCGGTACGCAATTCGAGTTCAAGGCGAGTATCACGCTCATGATCGATGGTGCCGTCAGGGTTCAGGCCGCGTGGGCGTGTACCGGCGATGGGGCGGATCGAGACCTCGTTAGTCGGTACGTGATAGAGCAAGGACGATTCAGGTGAGGCGCCGAACAGTTCACCTTCAGGAGTGGACAGGTAAAACATATAGGGGCTGGGGTTAGTTGCACGCAGGTGCGCGTAGGCCTCCATCGGATTGGGACAATTCATAACAAATCCGCGGCTGGGGACTACCTGGTAAATGTCACCATCAGCAATGTGGGCCTGCATCTGGGTCACCATGTGCTCAAAATCAGTATTGCTGACTGTGGGGCAAGCGTGAATGATGTCTTGGCTTCCAGTCTCCTCACCGTTTTCTTCTGCCGACGCCGCGGCAACGGTTTCGCTGACCTGTTCACCAGAGGCGGTAGCGAAGGAAGAAATTGAGGCAGCGAGTTCATCGAGGCGCCGATTAATGTAGTCACCATCGTAAGAAGCGCCAACGAGGGAAATCGTGGCACTGGTGTGGTCAGTGACCATGATGATGGCAGCGTCATAGAAAAGATAGTCAGGCCATGTGTTGGCACCATCGTCAACAGGGGGAAGATCTTCGATGGAATCCAGGTAGTCAAAAGCGAAAGAGCCTGCGATGAGAGGAAGGTGTGGGTGGTCTACTTCTGCGTGAGCCAAGAGACGCAGAGGGGCTAGGGTGGACAGGCTTTTGAGGCGAGAGCGTTCATCCATTTCTGATTCTTTGACTGAATCAATATGAAGGATGAGGCGGGTATCGGACTGTTCAACGACGTGTTCAGCCAATTCGTTAGCCAGGCGATGAATACTGGAGGAGGAATCGTCGGATGAACCCACGGCGTCGACAATCACCTTAGGGCCACGGCATGTGAGGCGAACTGTAGAGTCGAGAACCGCGATGGACGTAAGCGACTGCTTTGACGCAATGTCTGCTGAGTCGAGAACTACGCAGTCGGTGGGGCGACCATCATGAGAAGCAATGAGTTCCTGATTAACTAAGTGGCGCACGATGGCGGTGGAATCGGGATGATAGGACACCTGGCGCGTAGCGACTACAGGTGGGGTGATCGCGTCACAAGATCTCATCAAAACGTTCCTCTCATAGTTCGGCTCTCTCCATTCGGGCCTCATGAGAAAAACGTGGGCCCGCCTAGAAGGCGAGCCCGCAAAAGCAGATGACGGTTGCGTAGTGGCTCGCCTTAGCGGAGCCACCACCATGCTTGGCTACATGTCAACGTCATAGCGGCAGGCTATCGTGCTAGTACGTGCATTCGCAAATTATTTGCATACTGCTTCCAAGCACTCATTCCAGATAGACTAGAGGGGATGTGTCATGCACATCGTTGAAGCGGACTACCGACGTAGAGGAGACCACCGTGTCTGAGGCCCCAATTACCAACGCAGCCGAGGGGTCATACCCCACCAAGCCGCGTTCCGGTCACCCCTCGAAAGTTGCCATCATCGGCGCCGGCGCAGTGGGTTCCACCCTCGCCTACGCATGTGTGATGAAGGGTGTTGCCCGTGAAGTCGTTTTGCAGGACATTGCCAAGGAAAAGGTTGAGGCTGAAGCACTCGATATTGCCCATGGCATTCAGTTCACTCCTGCCGCCTCGGTGGCTGGTAGTGATGATGTAGAGATTTGCCGCGATGCGGACGTTGTGGTGATTACTGCAGGTGCTAAGCAGAAGCCTGGCCAATCTCGTCTTGATTTGGCAGGTGCCACCGTGGGCATTATGGAAAAGATTCTGCCCAACCTGCTCAAGGTTGCTCCTAACGCTGTTTACATTCTCGTGGCCAACCCTGTCGATGTGGTCACCTATTGTTCTTTGAAGATTTCTGGTTTGCCGGAGAATCAGATGTTCGGTTCCGGTACGGTGCTGGATACCTCACGCCTGCGTTACCTTGTCAGCCTCGAAACCGGTACGGCTGTTCAGAACATCCACGGCTATATTGCCGGTGAACACGGTGACTCTGAGGTTCCCCTCTGGTCCAGTGCACAGATCGGTGGCGTTCCCCTCCAGCATTGGGGGCCCACCATTGACGGCGGATTCTTCGATCAGGCTAAGCGTGACCGTATCGCTCACGATGTGGTCCGTTCTGCTTACCGCATCATCGAAGGCAAGGGCGCAACTAACTATGCTGTGGGCCTGGCTGTTTCCCGCATCATCGGTGCTGTGCTCAACGATGAGGAACGCGTGCTTACTGTTTCCCCGCTGCTCGATCAGTGGCATGGCATCTCTGATGTCTGCATGGCCGTCCCCACCATCGTGGGTCGTGAAGGTGCAGGCCGCCGTCTTGACCTTCCTCTCACCCTCGATGAGCGCGATCGCTTGACCGCTTCCGCTGAGCGCCTGCGCTCCGTCGCACGAGGCTTGGGGTACTGAGTTCGCCTGTGAGGCTTTATTAGTCTGAAAAAACGTGTGGTGGTGATGACCTGCGGGTCATCACCACCACACGTTTATATGAGGCTGAATTTATCGAGAACACTCTGAAGTACTGTTCTGCCTGACTTGATTGCGGGGTACTTGGACATTCGCGACCGGTGACTATCGGATAGCGCGGAGGACGGAGACGACCTTGCCCATGATCTGGGCGTGATCGGCGGGGATGGGCGCGTAGTTCTCATTGCGGGGGAGGAGCCACTGGTGGCCATCCTTGCGAGAAAGCACCTTAATGGTGGCGCTGGAGCCATCAACATCGTCCAGCATCGCGGCAACGATATCTCCGACGTTGGCATCATTTTGACGGCGAACAACCACCCAGTCACCATCACAAATTGCGGCTTCAATCATTGAGTCGCCGTTAACTTCGAGCATGAACAGTTCGCCGTCGCCAGTCAGGCGGCGGGGGAGTGCCATGACATCGTCAACATCCTGCTCAGCAAGAATCGGAGCGCCGGCAGCGACGCGACCGACAAGAGGAACGGCTACTGGAGCATCGACTTCATAGCGATCCGCCCAAGGGCCGGTGACCACCACATGGGCTTGGCCTGACTCGCTGTCATCATCAGAGGAGGCTGCGTTTGACTCTTCCTGAATAGATTCGTCCATCACGACTTCAATAGTGCGTGGACGGTGGGGGTCACGGCGGAGTAGACCCATGTCTTCCAGTTTGGTCAACTGATGCTTCACCGAGGAAGGGCTAGAGAGGCCGACTCGGCTACCGATCTCACGGAGTGAAGGCGGGTAGCCCAACTCGTTAACTTGTTCGACGATGGCGTCATAAATCGCACGCGAACGCGCATCAAGCGATTCGCGGCGTTCAGCAATGGTGGGCTGATCGCTGTGCGATGCGCGGGTGGATGAATCCTGAGTCATGAGGAACTCCTTGACTTCGGGTGCGACGTACAAACCATGACCGGAATAAATGTCAGTGGTCTGCTGTGTGCTTGTGTCACAAGCCTAAAGGGAAACGAACACACTTTCAAACATTTGTTCGAAAAATAGTAGACGTTTCGAAAAATAGGAGTTAGGCTATCGAACAGATGTTCGTCGAACATACGTTCTATCAGGAGGGCATAATGACCGCACTACCCATTTCCGCACAGCCCACAGCGCTGCGTCTTCAGGGTGTTGCGTCCGCAAATGAGAAGGCAGTACGTGATGCTCAGGGACGTCGTGCACATCTTCGCTTGGTAACTCCTGAACTCGTTGATGAGATTGCTGCCTCTCAGGTTAAGTGTCCAGAACATGTTGATATGGACAGTCTTTCTCTGTCGATGAATGTCGCTGACCTGGCACCTAACCATCCTGCTGTTCGTGCCGCCCAGGCTCGTCGCCTCGCAGTTGAACGAGAATCTCTGCAGCCTGAGCCCAAGCGAGTAGTTCGTGCCGGACAGAATCGTCCTGCATCTCAGGTGATGGGTTCACATACTCAGCGTCCTGCTGTTCATGCTCGTCCTCGTGTACTCGCCCAGCGTGAAGTTACCGCGCGTCGTGAAGCCGTCCGTATGGCCTACACTGCGCAGGACGTTTCGTTCCAGCAGACAACAGTATCTGCCCCGCACGGTCAGATTCGCAAGGGCATCATTGCTGCTCTTGCTTCTGCTCTTAACGTGAGTGACAAACTTGTTCGAGGCGTTGTTGCCGCAATGTTTGTTGTCATGGCTTGCCTCGGTGCGGGCTATGCAGGAGCTGCTCTGACCAGCGAGGTCACTCCTCAGGAAGCAACGGCTGTAACTGTGGTCCGCCCCGGCCAAACCCTTTGGGACATTGCCGAAGCAACCGGTAGCGAGAATATTGCTCAAACTGTCGCTCGCATTGCCGAACTGAACAATCTTCAGTCCTCCACCATTGAAGCGGGTCAGCAGTTGGTCATTCCCTTGACCGGCGAAGCAATGCTCGCAGAAGGCAACTGAACTTAGTTCGTTGTTTTACTCCATCTCAGGGTTTCCGCTTGATATGCGCGTAATTGTGAGGAGGGGAGGAATCTGATGTGCAACATCACCGGGAGCGACGGGGTGATCGCTGTGCGTTTCTCACAGCGGAATTGTGAGCGGCGGTAGAGACGAATTTCCTGAGGAACAGTGAACGCGTTTGCATGAAGGTGCTCACGTTGCCTACCGTGGACACCTAAGTCACTCACTGTCCAAGGAGCCCGCGGTGCATTGCCCCTTCTGCCGAAACACGGATTCGCGTGTGGTCGACTCTCGAACCGCAGAAGATGGGATGTCAATTCGGCGCAGACGAGAATGCCCTCAGTGTGGTCGTCGTTTCACCACCACAGAGACCTCGAGTCTCTCGGTGAAGAAACGCTCCGGGGTGATCGAACCGTTTAGTCGTGACAAAGTCATCGTCGGTGTGCGCCGCGCATGCCAAGGTCGCCCCGTCACCGATGATCAACTCGCATTCTTGGCCCATAAGGTTGAAGAAGCGGTGCGCGCAACTGGTCAAGCACAGATCGATTCTCATGACATCGGCTTGGCTATTCTCGGCCCACTTCGTGAACTGGACGAAGTCGCCTACCTTCGCTTCGCCTCGGTGTATTCATCCTTCGATTCGCTCGACGATTTCGCGGCAGCAATCGAAGACCTGCGCAAATCACACACTGGCTGAGATTCGCGAAAAGTTCGCAAGTATTCGATTCGCCGTCAACTACGGGCGGCTATCGATAGCGTCGACCAGGCGCTCAACTAAGTGAGGCCAGGTCCACTGCTCCTCCATGAGTTTGCGACCAGCAATGCCCATGCGTGCCGCCTTCTGCGGATCTCCAAGCAGTGTCACTAGCGCGTCAACTAATTGATCCTCATCGCGGCCATTGACCACAAGGCCAGTCTCGCCTTCGATGACAGTTTCAGGTGCGCCACCAGAATCACCAGCAATTACTGGAATCTCACAGGCACTGGCCTCAAGGAACACAATGCCCAGACCTTCAAGGTCCAAGCCACCCCAACGAGTGCGGCACGGCATGGCGAAGACATCAGCCATAGCTACGTGGGCAGGCAACTGATCGTAATCAACAGGACCAGTCAAAATGATGTGGTCACGAACTGGGCTCTTGCGCTTCAACATCGCCAAGTGCTTGGCGTATGCACCCCAGCCCACAATGACCAGACGAGCATCAGAAATCTGCTCCACCACACGGGGCCACGCTTCGATGAGCGCATCCTGACCTTTTCGAGGAACCAAGCGAGATACGCAGACAGCCGTAGGAGCTTCTCCGATCCCGTACTTTTTACGTAACTGCAGACGCTTACGCCCCTGGGGGTGGAATCGATCAATATCAATGCCGCTAGGTAAATGAACCACCGGCTTGTTACCGATGTGTTTGCTCAACTTTGACAAAGTGTACTGAGAGATATACGTAATAACGTCCGCATCAGCGAAAATTTTCTTCACTGCGGCGTGACCGCCAGGAACCATGCCCCACCCAATTTCGTGACCATGGGTAGTGGCAATAACTTTCGTGGCTCCCGCCTTCTTTGCTGCGCCACCAAGCAGACCCATTGGGGCGGCGGCACCGAACCACACGGTCTCTATATGTTTTTCCTCAATAATGCGACGCATCTGTGCAGCAACATCAGGAGTAGGAAGAAGCATTGATGTTTTCATGCGGTGCACATCAAATGGTGCCTGAGCATCCCACTCTTGGCCCGCCTCAACACCGTCAGGGCCTGGGGGAGTAGAACACAGAACAGTGAGTGCTTCTGAATCAAGGCGCCGTGTGTAATCGTCAAGATACGACTGGATGCCACCAACAACAGGTGGAAAATCATTTGTAATCAGTAGCGTTTGGCGCATAGCCCCTATCCTTCATGAGCAGAAGCCACGATATCGCTCAATCGTTTTCCTGCAGCAATAAGCGTAGCGCCATGAACACGTCCGGGCTGACGTCCCATGCGGTCAATCGGGCCGGAAATCGAGATAGCAGCAATTACGTGACCGTGAGCGTTACGGACCGGAGCACTGACCGAGGCGACTCCTGGTTCGCGTTCAGCGACGGACTGAGCCCACCCGCGGCGTCGAACAGCGGAAAGCATCGTGGCAGTGAAATGAGCATTTTGAAGACCTCGATGCAGGCGTTCAGGTTCCTCCCACGCAAGGAGGATCTGGGCCGCAGAACCCGCAAGCATGGATAAAGTGGCACCCACGGGAATTGAGTCGCGTAAACCTACGGGGCGCTCGGCATTTGCTACGCAAATGCGCATATCACCTTGGCGTCGGTACAGTTGGGCAGATTCGTGAGTTTTATCGCGTAGCGCAACTAGCACTGGACCCGCGGCAGCAAGAAGATGATCTTCGCCAGCAGATGCGGCTAACTCAGTGATACGAGGACCAAGAACAAAACGGCCATGGGCGTCACGCGTAACTAGGCGGTGATACTCAAGTGCGACAGAAATACGATGAGCAGTAGGGCGAGCCAAACCTGTGGCGCTAACCAACTGGGCTAAAGTAGCGGGCCCGGCCTCTAAAGCGGTGAGAACAGTAGCGGCCTTATCGATGACTCCGACGCCGCTACCACCGTCGTCCGACATAGTGTCCATACTCTGATACTGCCATTCCACTTATTGAGATTTCAAGTGTAAGCAGGCACACGCAAAATAAATGAAGTAATTGGCCTAGAGCCGATATTCTTGGACGAGCCGGTTATGGTCAACCACACCGGCGAGAAATAGGAGGTTCGTCATGGTCGATGGTGTGCTGAAGGTTGAAGGTTCACGCCCACTACACGGTGAAATTACCGTTCGAGGAGCAAAGAACCTCGTCCCGAAAGCCATGGTGGCTGCACTCTTAGGAGAAAGCCAATCCACCATTCGCAACGCCCCCATGATCCGTGACGTGGAAGTAGTCAGTGCATTGCTGCGCATTCACGGTGTAACCGTGGATATCGACCAGAACGCAGGCGTGCTCTATCTTGACCCCACAGACGTGGAGAGTGCCCAGATTGCTGATATCGGTCGTCATGCGGGATCCTCCCGTATTCCGATCCTCCTGTGTGGTCCGCTCCTTCATCGACTCGGCAAAGCCTTCATTCCCGACCTTGGTGGTTGCCACATTGGTGACCGTCCCGTGGATTTCCACCTTCAAATCCTTCAGAATTTTGGTGCGACAATTGACCGCTCTGATGGTGGACTCACTTTGTCTGCCCCTCGTCGCCTACGTGGCACCAAGATTGAACTGCCCTATCCCTCCGTCGGTGCTACTGAACAGACTCTTCTTGCGGCAGTGCGAGCCGAGGGCATTACCGTCCTTCACGGCGCAGCAGTCGAACCTGAAATCATCGACCTCATTGACGTGCTGCAGAAGATGGGCGCCATCATCAGTGTGGACACTGACCGCACCATCACCATTGAAGGCGTGGACCACCTCACCGGTTTCACCCACGTTGCTCTGCCTGACCGTATCGAAGCCGCCTCCTGGGCGAGTGCTGCACTGGCCACACACGGCGATATTTTCGTCCGTGGAGCACGTCAAACCGCCATGTCCACCTTCCTCAACATCTACCGTAAGGTTGGTGGCGCATTCGATGTGCACGATGATGGCATTCGTTTCTACCACCCCGGTGGCCAACTACGTTCCCAGGCCTTGGAAACCAATGTCCACCCCGGCTTCATGACTGACTGGCAGCAGCCTCTCGTGGTGGCACTGACCCAGGCCCAAGGCCTGTCCATCGTTCACGAAACGGTGTACGAAAACCGCTTCGGCTTCACTGAGGCCCTCAACAAAATGGGCGCCAATATCCAGGTCTACCGCGAGTGTCTGGGAGGTGCGAAGTGCCGCTTTGGAGCTCAAAACTTTTACCACTCTGCAGTCATCTCCGGACCCACGCCACTGCATGGCGCAGATATCGAAGTGCCTGACCTTCGTGGCGGTTTTTCCCACCTCATCGCTGCACTGTCAGCTGAAGGTACTAGCCACGTTTCGGGCATTAACCTCATCGACCGCGGATACGAACGCTTCATGGAAAAACTTGAGGCTCTCGACGCACGAGTGGAGCGCATCAAGTGAATACCTCAGTGCCCGGACGATCCTTCACCCCGTTTTACCGTTTTGCTGCTCGGGGAGTAATCATCCCCGCACTAAAGGCCATGAGCCGGCAAAGCGTGCGTGGAGTAGAAAACATTCCCTCTTCAGGCGGGTTCATTGCCGTGGCTAACCATATTTCTGAACTTGACTCGCTCACCGCCATGCGTGCGCTAGTCGATGCTGGCATACCCACGCATTCCCTCGCCAAGTCGACCTTGTTCGATGTTCCCGTCTTGGGGGCCATCCTCACTGCCGGTGGACAGATTCCCGTTCAGCGAGCCACTACCAGCGCTGGGCACGCACTGGAAGCCGCCGAGGAATACATCCGCAACGGTGAATGCGTCATGGTGTTCCCTGAAGGAACCCTGACACGTGATCCACTCAAGTGGCCTATGACCGGTAAGACCGGTGCGGCACGTCTTGCCATGGCTACCGGCGCTCCTGTGCTCCCGATGGGCCAATGGGGAGCCCACCATATTCTTGACACTTACTCCCGTCATATTCATCCTTTCGGCAGGAAAAAGGTCGAGGTACTCATTGGTGAACCACTCGATATGAGTTCCTTCGGCACCGATCACAACGATCGTGACGCCGTTCGTGCTGCCACCGCTTTCATCATGAAGGCCATCACCGAACTCGTTGAAGAATTGCGCGGAGAACAAGCCCCGCGCCCCTACGATTTCGCCTATGACGGTAACCCTGGTAAGGGAAAGATCGGCGTGCGTAAACCCGATCCCACACCGGAATCCACCGACTCAGCCGACGAGTCACACTCCGACTTACGCTGAGTCCGCTGACTACTGAAGTGCCCTGACAATCCCCATAATTTGACGAAAGCAGCGATGCTTTTGTCGCGTCACCGATGACGAGACCACGGAGAGGACAGACGAGATGAAGGACCAGGCAGGCATGTCCGTGCCCGACGAACACACCTCGGATTCCTCTGCGTGTGGCTGCGCTCAGGACGTGCAGGAAGGGGCAGCGTCTACCTCGCGCCACCGTGCCACCCAATCGACAACTGCCGATGCATCTCGCGCTGGGGGAGAAGCCACTCATGTTGCCGTGATTGGCTCAGGCGCATGGGGAACCACCTTCGCTTGTGTCCTAGCCGATGCTGGCTGCCAGGTAGCCTTGTGGACACGGCGCCAAGCGCTGGCTGCCGAAATTAACTCCGGAACTAACGAACGCTACGTTCCTGGCCGTGCACTGCCTTCCTCCATCACCGCAAGTACTGATTATGAGCAGGTCCTTCGCGGAGCCAGCGTGGTGGTAGTCGCTGTGCCGTCTCAGCAAGCCCGTGAAATCCTCACGCCAATGGTTCCCTTCATTGAGGATGGCGCCATCATCGTCTCCTTGATGAAGGGCATCGAAAAGGGAACAGGCATGCGCATGAGCACTCTGCTTGCAGACGTCTGCGGTGTTGATCCCTCGACCGTTGCAGTAGTCTCCGGCCCCAACCTCGCCCGTGAAATTGCTGCCCAGCAGCCCACGGCCACGGTAGTGGCTTGCGAGAACCAAGAAGTAGCAGAACGCGTTGCTGGCCTGTGCGCCACTGGGTACTTCCGCCCTTACACCAACAATGACGTGCTCGGCGTGGAACTGTGCGGGGCGATTAAGAACGTCATCGCCTTGGCAGTGGGTATTGCTGATGGCTGCGACTTCGGTGATAATTCCAAGGCCGCACTCATTACTCGAGGTTTGGTGGAAATGACTCGTCTAGGCTCCGTTCTTGGTGCAGACATGGAAACCTTCGCTGGCCTGGCTGGCATGGGGGACCTTGTTGCCACCTGCTCATCTCCGCTCAGCCGTAACCATTCTTTTGGCCGTCGCGTAGGCCAGGGCCTGAGTGTGGAGCAGGCAGCACGCGTGTCTCAAGGTGTGGCAGAAGGCGCCAAGTCCTGCGCAGCCATCGCTGAGATTGCTACCCACTATGGCGTGGATATGCCGATTACTGCCGCGGTGGTGGCTGTGGTTGAACACGGTGCTGACGTGCAAGACGTCATTGATCGTCTCCTTTCACGTCCGCGCAAGGCAGAAGGCGTGCATGCCCCTGTTCTCTAGGAAATTCTGCTGAAGAACGTCTTTCCAAGACCCCTTCGGTACAAATGGCTCAGGCTGCACAGTGAATGTTCCGCCGGGGTACTAGGCGTGCCATCTCTAGGTAATCAGATGATGCCTTAAAGAAACCAGAGCAGAATCAGGGGTGCTTGACGTCAACAACGAGGCGCGTTGGATTATCCAACTGGAACACGCGGTATTCGTTGCCCTCAATGCCGATGAACAAGTCAGCTTGCGCCTCAAATGGCGGCGTGTACACATAGCCCTGGATTGCAGGACCTACGGCATCGCCAGTGGCTGTGTCAGTAATGGCTCCAGGCGCCGATTTCAGCCAGCTCACGGGGGAGAACGATACAGTGAGAACGCGTGAGCCTGGCACGTCAACAGCCTCGCCTTTGCCTGCGGTGAAAGCTTCAGTGGATAGCGAAGCAAACCACCCCAGTTGAGGCGTATTACTGATGTCCACCACGATACGGTCGTAGCCATCGTGAGTGGCAGTGCGGATATTCATCACTGATGTGGGTTGATCGAAGTGAGCAGATTCGCCGGCCTTGTGTTGCGTGTCGGTGTGTTTCCAAGCAATGGCGGGTTCGGCGTCGTCAGAGTTATCGGCAGGTGCACTCGGGGAAATGGGAGCGACCGGAGTGGGGGAGGTGGTCACCTCTAGTGTGGGCGCTGGAGCGGCACTCGGTGCTTCACTCGACGGCGCAGGGGCTGACTCAGAGGGGGACGAGCACGCGGTTAAACCAATGGCCGCAAGGCAAAGCGTGCACGTCAAAGCGGCAAGTGTACGGCGGGGGCTGTGATGGGACATGTGATTGACCTTTCTCATGGCCTCTGCGGTGTGCATTCCAGTGTAGTGGGTCAAGTGGCGGTAGCGTTGAGACATGAATAGTTTCCATCCCGCTACCCAGCCCGGCAGCGCATCCACACCACTGATGCCTGACGACGCCGACCGTCCAGAATTCGCTGATGACTCACCTCAGCGCTCTGGCCGTAAGCCCCGCGTGGCTGTGGTCTTTGGTGGTCAGAGCGGCGAGCATGAGATTTCCTGTGCCACCGCCGCAGGTGTGCTGGGTGCAATCGATCGTGAACGTTATGACGTGATTCCCGTGGCTATTGCTCCGGATGGACAGTGGCTGTTGGTGTCTGACCAGCCCGAGAATTACGCACTACGCCCTGACGGTAGCGGCGTAACCATTTCTGAGGAAGAACATGGTCTGGCGCGTGTGGCATTGTCCATGAGTGGTGGCTTGCTCACTGTGACCTTCCCTGATGGACATACTCAGGATTATGGTCAGGTTGATGTGGTCTTCCCCCTTCTCCATGGTCCCGGTGGTGAAGACGGAACCATTCAGGGCATGCTCGATCTTCTTGGTGTGCGATACGTGGGATGCGGTGTCTTGGCATCTGCTGCTGCAATGGATAAACAGGTCACTAAAATCATGCTGACCGCTGCAGGTATTCCTACAGCACCTTATGTGGCCGTGAATGACGAACGATGGCTTACCGACCGAGCCGCTGTTCTCGATGCTTGCCAGGCATTGGATTACCCTGTATTCGTGAAGCCTTCACGCGCAGGTTCATCTTTGGGGATTACTAAGGTTGACCGTCGTGAAGACCTGGAAAAGGCTATCGAGATTGCTCGCACGGTTGACCCTAAGGTACTTGTGGAATCAGGTATTGTGGGTCGCGAAATTGAGGTGGCGGTTCTCGCCGGTCATGAGCCGGGACAGACTCGTGTGGCTCCTCCTGGAGAAATCGTTATGGATGCCTCCCAAGGTGCCGGTGAGTTCTACGATTATGAGACCAAGTATGTTGCTCATGATGCGGTATCCATGGTGTGTCCGGCGCCTATGGAAAATTCTGAGCGTGACTTACTCATGCGCACTGCGGCCCGCGCTTTCGCAGCGATCGATGGTGAAGGTCTTGCCCGCGTGGATTTCTTCCTGACTAACCAGGGAGCCGTGATTGTTAACGAAATCAATACGATGCCTGGCTTCACCCCCTTCTCCATGTATCCCTACATGTGGCAGGTAGGCGGTCTGGATTACTCCAGCCTAGTTAGCGAGTTAATTGATTTGGCTCTCGAACGGCCTTTGTCGGTGAACCGCTGAGGACACAACCAATCATGACTAAGGATCAGGTGCGGGTCAGTGACGTCAGCGAGGATGAACTTCTTACTGCCTTCACCCCGCACCTTCCTCGTTGTCAGTCGGCAGTAGTTGATGTGGGGGATGACTGTGCAGTTCTTGCTGTGCCCAGTCAGCAAATGTGTGTCAGCACGGATGTCTTGGTTGAAAACCATCACTTTGTGACCTCTTTTTCCACTGCTGAGGAGATTGGTGCGCGCGCCGCCGCGCAGAATCTTGCCGACGTCGCGGCGATGGGCGCCGTTCCAGAATCACTTGTTGTAGGGCTCGTCATGCCACCGCAGACTACTGTTGAGTGGGTTCGAGGACTAGCTCGAGGGTTTGCCCGTGCCTGCGATGATTGCGGAGCCGGAGTCGTTGGGGGAGACCTCAGTGCTGGTCCCACACTGATGATTTCAGTGACTGTCATGGGGCAGTGCCCTGATGGTGTTCGTCCGGTCGTGCGCACAGGTGCCCAGATGGGTGATCTCATCATCCATGCGGGAACTCTTGGCCGCAGCGCTGCAGGTCTAGCCTTAATGAATGCGGGGATTAGTGAGGCTTCGCAGTGCCAAGGATGTGAAGAGGAAGCTGCCGAGGCGTTACGGATCTTCCGTGCGCCTGAGCCTCCGCTTGCCATGGGGCCAGTAATGGCTCAGGCAGGAGCGAATGCGATGATGGATGTATCTGATTCTCTCGTTCGCGACCTCAGCCGAATGGCTAAAGCAAGCAACGTAGTCATGGTCCTGGACGAGTCAGAATCATTGGAGCCTTTAGGCAGACCAGATACAGGGGGAGAGATAGAAGCGAGTCCCAATTCAGATGCGTCGGCAGAATCGGGACCATTAGATGCTGATTGTTCACTTCGATCGGGACTGACAACTGATATTGCCGCTGTTCTGCCTATCGCATTTTTCCTCGTCACACATGGACACGTACCGGTTGCTTCGAAACCGAAAAATTATTCGGACACATCGTTACCTGTTTCCGCTCACTCAGGCTTGCCAGTTGCCCCAGAGCCTTTTACGAATCCCGATGAGGTGAGCCGACGTTCAATCAATCGAACTCAGTTAGAAGCTGCCTACGCTTTGGCTCGTTCATGGGTTCTTTCTGGTGGAGAGGATCATGGGCTGGTTGCTACGTTATCCCCTGAGAACTGGGAAAAAAGCAGTCTACGTTCTAGGGGAGTTCGCATTATTGGCCGTGTTGAGTCTTTTGATATCACTGGCAGTCTTTCCGAGAAAGAAAACACTCGTGGGCCGGGTGTTCTTATAGGAGAACACCCGGCCCACGAGATGGGGTGGGATCATTTCACCTCAAGTCACTAACCGGGCCCCGAGAGGTTATCGCTGAGCCGTGGCCGTGAGTATTGGCGGTGAGAAGTCAGATGGGGGCCTTACTTCTGGACGGATTCTTCAACGAGAGTGTCAGTCACTGCGATGCAGGTCCAGAACTGGGTACCGTTGTTCCAGGTTTCCACGGTGGGGGCAACTGCAGCGACAGATACCTCAGAAAGGTACTTGTCCTTGATAAGCGGAGTCATCAACTCGTCACAGTTGTAATCTGCAGCGAGACTGGGAAGGTCCATATCAGGAGTAGCTGTGGTGATGTTCTTCCCGTTAGAGTCTCGGAGATTTCCGTGGCTGGTAGTGATGATTTCTGCATCGTGGGGGTAAGAGCAGTCGACTAGATCAACATTGCCGTAGTCGATTTTGGCACTCTCGTAGGAAAGGAGGCAGTCACCAGGAACCGTTTCGTCGATGGCCACGGTGCGGAGGTTCATGTCTCCTGAATTGGAGGTGTCTTTCTCCTTTGGAGCCTGGGTTGCTGCATCGTCAGTGGTTGCCTCATCGGCGGACTGAGTTGCTACAGCATCAGGAGCTTGAGCAGTGCTGGAGTCATCTGCTTCACAGGCGGCCAAACCCATGGAAGCGATGAGGGCGGATGCAACAATGAGAGCGTGTGTTTTCTTCATGTCATTAACGATGCCATGAAAATCCTGGGAAAATCCAGTGAGAATAATGGGGAGGTCTCCCCATAGCAACACACAAGCCGCCTTTCACTATGGTGAAAGACGGCTTGGATGAATGTCTGTAACGTTAAACGCTCAGATGTTGCGGGTTACCTTGCCAGCCTTGAGGCAAGACGTGCACACGTTCAGACGCTTAGGGGCGCCTCCCACGAGGGCACGCACGCGCTGGATGTTGGGGTTCCATCGGCGGTTGGTCCGCACGTGGGAGTGCGAGACGCTCTTGCCGAAGATGGGGCCCTTGCCGCAAACGTCGCAAACAGCAGCCACGGTCACACTCCTGATCTTCTGGGATGATGCGGCACCCACCGTGTTAGTAGGTGACGCTAAGGTCTTACCGCCTAGACTCATAAGCCCAGGCAACTCGAACAGGATACCCATCATTGAGCGCCACTACAAAACTCTTCGTACGTGGAGTGTCACACACTTAGGGGCTCAGAGTAGGGTAAAACCTATGAGAACGCTGCTTATCATGGCAGCACTTCCCCTCCCACGCAAGGAGACGCCGTGCCTGCACTGTCCGTCATCGACGCCCCCGCCATGAGGCAGTGGCTTCACCAAGCCCACCTTATTGCCCAACGCAGCCGGACAGTAGTCAACGCACTGAACGTCTTTCCTATCCCTGATTCCGACACGGGCACTAATGTTCTGCTGACCTTGTCAGCTGCCGATAGAGCCATTGAATCTTTGCTTGACGCCGACTTGCTCAGTGTCGCTCAATTGGCCTCTACTGCTGCGGTCACCGCAGCACGCGGTAATTCTGGTCTTCTGATCAGCCAAGCGTTGGCGGCTTTTGCAGACCAGGTAGGCTGTTCGGCGTCGTCAGAAAAAATACGGCCGGTGGAATTGACTCGTGCGCTACGCGCTATGGCTCGTTCCAGCAGGGAGGCCATCTCTCACCCGGTGGAGGCCACTTTGCTGACGGTGGCAGATGATGCTGCGTGTGCCGCCGAGGAGACGATGGCTGCTTCCAGCGCACAGACACCAGCCACACTTGAAGCTGTTATCACCGCCGCCGTCTTTGCCTGTCAAGAAGGCGTGGTGGAGACTTCCGGGCACGGTCACGGGCCAGTGGATGCGGGTGCTGCCGCCTTTATGCTGATGCTCACCGCCTTGGCGGATGTGATTAGTGGACCTGAGAGTCAATATGCAGAAGTGGCTTTGTCCATGCTTAACGATTTAACTGCTACTGGTTCCGTTCACGCCCAAGGTGTGCCAGGCCATGACTTGTCCCATGGCAAAGGCGAGTTTGAGGTGATGTACCTCTTTGAAGGAACAACTGCTCAGGCTGCTGCACTACGCGAACGACTAGATCGCGTGGGGCACAGCGTTGGCGTAGTGGGAACCGCGGACGTGTTAGGAATTGGCCTGTATCAGGTTCATGTCCACACTGATAGTCCTCGCTCTGCTCTGCCGGTTCAAGGCAAAGCACGAGGCGTGTGTATTCACCATCTCCACCCCAGTTCCATTCGCGCCGCCACCGCAGAACCTCCTCTCCCCGGTCAGTCCTCAAGCGCTGGGGGAGCGCAAGTGCTCCGCTTAGAGGCAGCACGTTTCGCCCGCAACCGCTCACAGCAGCACAACGAAGAGACAGACAATGCTGCTGAGACTCGTCAGCAACGCCCCTGCGCCGTGGTGGCCTGCACCCGCGCACCTGGACTTATCGAACAACTTGCTCGCACCGGGGCAGTGGTGTCTTACTGCCCCGATCGAGACGGCATCGTTCGCGCCGTCATTGACGCCGGAGCCCCTGCCGTTATTGTGCTGGCCTGTGATGATAAGAGCGCCGTGGATGCTCACGCAGCATCCCGCTCGCTTATGGCACGTTCACGAGCAGCTAGTTCCGGTGCAGATACTGAACCCTCACTGACCTGGCCCAATGACGTGATCGTCGCGGACACCACCGATGAAGCGATGGTTATGGCGGGATCGGTTGCTGTGGCTAGTGATGTGCTTATTAATCAGCGTTACCGCCATTCATCTGAACCCGCAGCCATTGTCCAGGCGGCTACCTTAGCTGTTCGTCATGCCGTCGCAGGTATCCGCACCTACACGCTGGATGCACGCGATCAGGAACCCGCTGACGTTGCCGCGCGCATTATTGACGCCGTGGGACGCGACGATGAACTCCTTACCGTCATGCTTGGCGCTCACGCCCCCAGTGACCTACCTTGGTATATCGATGATGCTATCGCCTGCGGTGATCTCGATATTGAAGTCACCATCCTTAAGAGTGCTCAGCCCACTCCAGATGTGCTCTGTTCCCTGGAATAAGGAACCGTGTCGTGGCAGATCATAAGACCGCACCGCACACCCCAGCACCAGCCAAGCCTTCTTCATCTCGGCGTTTAGGTAAGCCTCCAGTAAAGCGGGGACTAACAGCCATGCCTGGGGCTGTACCCTTCATTGAAAAACCCCTCGAGAAAGTCCTAGGGCCCAAAACCGCGCAGGCCCTGGAGGCTCTGGGGATGGGCACAGTCAGCGACCTCCTTAACAACATCCCGCGACGCTGGGATACCTGGGGTGAACTCACACAACTTGATCGACTCAGCCTGGGAGAAACAGCGACCATTCATGCCACGATTGAGGACATTACTGTTCACCAAGTTTTTTCTGGACGTGTCCAAGCCCGTGCCGTGGTGACTATCAGTGACGGACACTCATTGATGGAAACGGTGTTCTTTGGTACTCGCGGTTATATGAAAGGCCTTGGCAACACTCTCACACCGGGCAGTACCGTCATTATGAGTGGAACCGTTGATGAGTTCCGTGGCAAACGCCAACTCAAGAACCCCAAATATCACGTATTGGCAGAAATGAGCGATGAGGAGCGCGACGCCTTCATTGCACGGCCTATTCCCGTCTACCGTGCCAGCGCCACGTTACCCACCTGGCGTATTAGTAAAGCCATTGCCACAGTGCTCGACCAACTTGATGAGAGTGACATCCCTGAGCCATTGAACGGAGAAGAACTTGAACAGTACGGGCTTATCACTCTCTATCAGGCCTACCAGTGGCTCCACCGACCCGTGGTGGACTCGCATTACCAGGCTGCTTTGGAACGTCTACGTTTCGATGAGGCTCTCACCGTTCAGGTGATTTTGGCTCAACGTCGGCACGATCGCCGTACCGAACACATTGCCTGGCTGTGCACAGAACAAACTCGTACCACTAACTTCCGCGAGCGCTTCGATGCCTCCTTGCCTTTTGAACTCACCCATGACCAAATTACCGTGGGTCAGGAGATCGACGCCGATATGGCCCAACCCATCCCCATGTCCCGACTGGTCCAAGGTGACGTGGGGAGCGGCAAAACTCTCGTGGCTCTGCGAGCAATGTTGCGTGCCGTGGATTGTGATGGACAGGCGGCTTTCGTTGCTCCCACAGAAGTTCTTGCCTTTCAACACGCTCAGACGATTCGCACCCAATTAGGAACTTTGACTCATGAACTTCCCGTTCATGTTTTAGCCGCATCCATGCCCGCGAAAGCTAAGCGTGAAGTATTGGCCGGATTGGCATCTGGGTATCCGTGCATCGTGGTGGGGACACACGCACTGTTTAGCGACACGGTCCAGATTCCTGGTCTGGCACTTGTCGTGGTTGATGAGCAGCATCGTTTCGGTGTGGCTCAACGCGATGCACTACGGCAACGCGCCACTGAATCCATCGAGGGGGCCGCGTACTTTGCTAAGGACACATGTGGTGCGCTCGCGGATAGCGAGGCCACCGTATCTGATACTCCTAGCGCGGTATCAAATTGTGATACCCGCAGCGGTGTGCAGGGGCGTCTTAACGGGGGGAATACTCGCCTGCCCCTCCCACGCATTCCTCACATGCTCACCATGACCGCAACACCGATCCCACGAACTGTCGCAATGACCGTCGTGGGAGACCTGGATATTTCCGTTATTTCTTCCTGCCCAGCTTCGCGTGCTGGTTTCGATACATTCCTCGTCCCGTGGGGCAATGAACGCTGGGTGACCCGCATGTGGGAGAGGGCTGCACAGGAAATTGCTGACGGAGGCAGAGTCTTTATTGTGTGCCCAGCCATTTACCCGGCAACAGATACAGGTCAGGAAGGAAACGGAGGGAACAAAGCGGCGTCGAATGACGACATCCCGGTACTGAGTGACGACCTAGCATTCGAACGTGACCTGCTGTCTGTACTTCCCGGATTTGGCGAGCACACGCCGCAGCAACCTCCTGGTCCGCCGATGCCTATGAGCGTTAAGGACGTTTGCACATTACTGCCGTCCATTATCCCCTTGAAACGCTACGACCACGTTGTGATGACCGGCCCCATGCCTAGTGAGGATAAAGCCGCTGCAATGGAACGCTTTGCCAGCGGTCAAGCGCCCATCATGGTGGCCACCACCGTTATCGAAGTAGGCATTGACGTTCCTGACGCCACAATGATGATCATCATGGGAGCCGAACGATTCGGCCTATCCCAATTACACCAGTTACGGGGCCGTGTGGGCCGTGGGGATAAACGCGGTCTATGTATGGCTGTCACTAGCGCAATGCCAGAGACTCCTACCTACGAGCGTCTTACGGTGTTTCAGCAAAACCCTAACGGCTTCGACCTATCTGAACAGGATTTGGCCTTGCGCCGCGAAGGTGACGTGCTGGGGCGTGCGCAGTCAGGTGGGAAAAAACATCTTCGCCTTCTCAATGTCACTCGTCACTCTAAGGTCATCGAGCAAGCTCGAGAACTCGCCACACGTATCGTTAACGATGATCCGACGCTACGTGAGCGTAAAGAACTGGCCATGCGTATCGCCATTCGCCTTGATGAGGACAATAAGGCTTTCCTTGATAAGTCTTGATAACGATTGCGCTAATGGAAACGCTGTCGATGTCATAAACATCGATAGAACACAGGCGAGTATCTGACCGACCGATGTGTTCCCTTGCGTCGAGATGATGGATATAGGTCAAGGAAGCATGTCTTAGTGGCGACGAACTCGTGAATTAGGACGTGGATCCCTAGAAGGAGGAATCGTGAGCAACGAATTTAGTCCACGGGGAGATAAGCGAGATACAAGGCAGTCTCTCCGTACTTTTTGGACTTCAACTCCTTAAGGATCTTCGGCCACACAGGGGGAGCAGAACGACTCGAACGTTCCACAATAATCGTGCCATTGGGCGCCAACCATTGAGCAGCCACGGTGGCAATAATTAAATCCAGTTCATCGCTAGTCACGTCATAGGGCGGGTCAAGAAAAACCAGGTCCATTGGGGTAGCCCCCTGAGAAACGAAGACTGCCACATTCCCGCACACTGCGCGCATACGAACCTTAGGTAATGCCTTCGAAACCGTGGCGATGTTCCTTTCCATCACGCCTACGGCTTGACGAGACAAATCCACCAAGGTCACTTCACCAGCGCCACGGCTAGCAGCCTCAAGGCCCAAGGCGCCTGAGCCAGCAAAAAGGTCCAGAACCCGAGCGCCAGCAAGAACCTCATCATGCTCGAGACGAGAGAACAAAGCCTCACGCACACGCTCTGACGTAGGACGAGTACCTTGGGAAGGCACAGTAAGCCGCAAGCCTCCGGCACTACCAGCAACGATTCGAGTCATGACACCACTTTAACCCTCACGCTTACACTACCTAGACCTTTGCATCTGTCCTGCCACTTATCCGGCGCGTGTCCACAAACCCTGCCTGCGCTCGCGGTAGCGTGACCCTTATGAGCATGGCCGTTTACCCTGGATCCTTTGACCCCATCACCATGGGGCACATGGATGTGATTGAACGTGCCAGCAGTGTGGTTGATGAACTCATCGTCGTCATCGCTCACAATCCCGACAAAGCAGGCCGGCATCTGTTTACTCTCGAACAGCGCGAACAGATGCTTCGTGCGTGTACCGCAGACCTTAATAACGTCCGCATTGAGGTCGTCGATGGACTCATTGCTCCATGGTCAGTGCACCGTGGAGCGAATGTTCTTATCAAAGGAATTCGAGGCGGCATTGATGCCGAATCGGAATCCACGATGGCGGCTCTAAACCGAGAACTGGCAGGCATAGACACCATGTTCCTGCCTTCGCGTCCTTCACTGACCCACGTGTCATCATCGGCTGTCCGAGAGATTCTTAGTTGGGGCGGTGAGGTGAATGCTTACGTTCCCCAACCGGCTTTAGCGCTCATTAGCCAGTTCTTAGTACGTGAGAACTCCTAAGCCGTCATTTATCCGTCCCTTTACCCATCACCCAGGAGCACACCATGGCACTTTACGACGCTGGCGACGATCTGCTGCGAATCCTCGATGAACTCGACGAACTCATCGCCAACGCCCGCACCATGCCGATGAGCGCCTCAGTAATCGTCAACCGTGATGAAGCACTTGACCTTATTGACGCTGCCCGCCGTTCCGTACCTCAGGCTGTACGCCAGGCAGAAGGCATCGTGGCTGATGCAGATGACGTACTCTCCCAAGGTCGTGAAGAAGCCGACCGCCTTATCCTGCGTGCTCAGGAAGAAGCAGAACGCCTTATTGCCTCAGAAAACGTTGTGCGTGGAGCAACACAGAAGGCTGATGAGATCATTCGAGCCGCTGAAGAAAAGGCTGATCGTCTCCGTCATGGCGCCGATTCCTACTCTGATAACTCCCTGGCGCGCCTTCAGGAAGAAGTGGATCGCATCGCCGACCAAGTTGCTGCCGGACGTGCTGCTCTGGCGCAGCGCCTGGGTAGTGTGGATAATGGACCGATTGACGAAGAAGCCCCAGCCGCTTCTTCACGACGTCGCGCTGGCTGGTCCGTGGATCCTTCCCGTTCCAGCGCGCACCTGTAATGTTCACTCTGGCCACCGGCCAGTGTTCAATCCGTGACTCGTAACGAAGAGACTATGACGACGAATAACTTCCATGTCAGCATCGTGGACCTTCCCCGCCAGGTGGGCTCCATGAAGGAATTTGACGTAACTGCTCCTGCCCCTAATGACATGGGAACAGCAGTCATCGGTGCGCGCCCCGGCTCGCCAATCGAAGCTCACGGAACGTTGACCAGCGTGGAAGACGGTGTACTCGCATCGGGAAGTGCAACCATTGATGTGCACGGCGAATGCGTGCGTTGCCTTGGTGACGTAGACCAGACGCAGACCGTCTCTTTCAACGAACTCTACGTTTTCCCCACTGCCGCTATTAAGCACGCAGAAGATGGGGATGATGAAGCACGTGACCTGTTCGAGGTGGGTGAAAATAGCCTCGATTTGGAACCTGCTATTCGCGACGCACTCGTTCTTCGCCTTCCCTTCAAACCCTTATGCGATGACAACTGCGAGGGCTTGTGCTCTGAATGCGGTGAACGTTTTGCTGATCTTCCCGACGACCATGTCCATGAGGTTATTGACCCTCGTTGGGCAAGCCTCGGCACGCTCCTCAACCAGGCTCAGGCTGACGCAGATGGGCAGGCTGGAAGCGGGCAAGACGGGGGCAAGTGATGCCTCGTCGTCGTGGAAAAAAACATGTCCCCGTCTTTCGTACGGACACGAACGTTCTGGTTTACCGCTGGGGCGTTCCTATTGAGCCGGAACTGCTTGAATTGGCACTAACTCATCGCTCCTGGGCTCATGAGAACGGCAACGTTCCCACGAACGAACGTCTCGAATTTCTTGGCGATTCAGTTCTTGGTGTGGTGGTGACTGATTATCTTTACCGCAATCATCCTCAGTTGCCTGAAGGCCAATTAGCACGTATGCGTGCAGCTACTGTTTCTGAGCCTGCACTTGCGAGTGTAGCGCGGACTTTAGGCTTGGGAGAGTTCATCAAACTGGGTGTGGGGGAGTCTCTCTCGGGTGGTCAGGATAAGGACTCAATCTTGTCTGACACACTTGAGGCTCTTATCGGTGCGATGTACTTGACTCACGGCATTGAAAAATCTCGGGAAGTGGTATTGCGATTAGTCTCTGGCTTTCTTGAGCGAGCACAAATGCGCGGGGCAGACCTTGATTGGAAGACCAGTCTCCAAGAACTTTGCGCGGTTCATGGGCTCGGCGCTCCTACCTACGAGGTGGTCTTCTCCGGCCCCGACCACCGCAAAGTTTTCACCGCATCAGCCATCGTTGATGGTGAGGTGATCGGTAAGGGTACTGGATCGTCGAAGAAGATCGCTGAGCATGATTCAGCGCAACAAGCATTCGGGGTGCTCCACGAACGTCACGGTGACGGTGGCTTGAACCTTCCCGGAGCTACTGATGCACTCAAGGCTGCACCGTCGAGTGCCCACGCTGGTGGCCGTCGTGATGGTCACAGCGTGAATTAGGGGGCGGCTTCCCTGATTTCCTTGCTTTTCCTTATGCGGATAAGTGTGTTGAAGTCGGGGATGAGATTGTGCTGAGACTGTCTCACATACTGGAGAAGGCCTGCGGGTATCGTGGGTGTGCGAACGTGGATACCGTGGGTGCGCGAACAGTGCGCACGGGGTAGTGGTGGTTGTGTACCTGGGCGGGAGTGGCGTGGAAACGTTGTCATCATGGCGAAAAATGCCTGTCGCTGATAATGTAGCCAGTATGGTGAACCCTGTACCCGTGAACCCCGTCCGCGTGATGATTATTGACGATCATGAGATCGTTCGTCGAGGAATTGCTGAGATTATCGACCGCGCTGAAGGCCTGTATGTTGTTGCCGAAGCGGGCAGTAAATCTGAGGCGATGCGTCGTGCAGAATTGGTGCACCCTGATGTCCTTCTTGTTGATCTGCAGTTACCTGACGGCACGGGTATTGAACTGATGCGGGAGATTCGTGAACTTCTTCCCAACGCCTATCCCATCGTGCTGACCAGTTTTGATGATGATGATGCTCTCGCCTTGGCCCTGGATGCTGGTGCTCGTGCTTATCTGCTTAAGACGGTGAACGGTGCTGAGATTAGCGATGTGGTTCGTGCCGTGGCTTCGGGACGTGTCCTGCTTGATGAGCGTACGGTGCGTCGCCGTCGTGCCGATCATGATGACCCCACTGCTGACCTGACGAACGCTGAGCGCAAGGTTCTCGAACTGATTGGTGATGGTCTTTCTAACCGTGAGATCGGTGAAAAACTTGGCGTGGCCGAGAAGACTGTCAAGAATCACATCACCTCCCTCTTGGCCAAGATGGGTCTTCAGCGCCGCACCCAGGTAGCTGCATGGGTGGCAGGCCAGCGAGCATCCGGTTGGCGCAAAAACTAAGTTTGAGTTTGTGCTGATATCACGGCGCTGTTGAGTCGATACGCTCTCACACTGATTTGTTGAGGGGGATCTTGGCTTTTTGACTAATGAGAGTCTTGCCGTGTCGAATGATCACTTTTTGGTAAGAAACGTGTATCACACAACGACTTCACCAGATAGTGACGCAATCCAGGTGAAGCAGGTTCCGCGACGAGCACCGTCAGAACGAGCACGGGGACCCATGACGAAGGAACCACCGTGCCTGCGTGCACGCTCAGCCATATTGGCTGTCCCCGAGCAGCGGGTCACCGCGGGATCTACGCCCACGCCGTCATCTCGCACGATGATTTCTACCTGAGGATGAGACGAATCGATTCGCCCGCTCTCCACCCGCACGTCGACCGTCACTGATGAGGCATGTGCATGACGGGCCACGTTACTCAGACCCTCACGGACGACAGCCACCATGTCATCAGCGACGTCTTGATCGATGAGAGAATCAATAGTGTCAATGAGTTGGTCTTCTTCATCGCGTGAATTCACCGTTAACGGCAGGCCATCCAGACTTAACACAAGCGAGGGTGCAAAGCCCAAGGCGGTACGAGCCAAAGAAGCTTCACGGCGCAAGCGTTCAACAAGGCTTACGTCATCATCAGGTTCGCGCAGGGAGCGGACAATCGAACGAATCTGACGTACCGAGTCATCGACAGCAGCCAAGGACTGGTCGAGAGCAATACACACTTGCTCGCAATCCACCTTCTCTCCGCGGGCAATTGACTCGCGCGCGGCAGAAATCTGCATCCCGGTAGCAAACAACTGTTGGATAGCAAGATCGTGAAGGTCTCGGCCGATTCGTGCACGTTCATCAAGAAGAGTAGCCATTTCCTCAGCATGCTGAGCATCTGCAAGCTCAAATGCCATGGTGGCTTGGCCTGCCACTAGTTCAGCGATTTCCAGGTCTTGGCTGGTGAAGGCCGGTGCGCCTTGTTCACGGAGCAATAGCATGACTCCCACTCCGCGTCCTTGGAACATCATGGGCGCAAAAAGCGCGGGACCGAATTGCTTGAGCACCTCAACAAGAACAACATCTTCATGGGCGAGCGACGCAACCGTAAGACCCTCACCACGCTCAAGGGTGGTACGCGCACGTCCTTCGGGAGGGAAGAAAGTGCCGACGAGTTCATGAGCGTGCTTGCCTTCAGCAATCTCGCACACCCATGAATCGCCAACACTGGGCAGAATCAACGCAGCAGTATCAGCATGAGAGACGGTCCGCACACGCTGAGCGATATGCATAAGCACATCTTCTTGATCCATACCGCTGAGTAGCAGGGTAGTGAGTTCCTGAGAGACGAACATCCACTGTTCGCGGTCACGAGCCTGACGGTAGAGACGAGCATTTTCTACGGCCACCGCTGCTGCGCCAGCGAGGGTGAGCACCGTGGTCACGTCGTCGTTGGTAAAACCTCCGGGTTTATCGCATAGGTACATGCGGCCATAAATCTGGCCATGCATTTGGAGAGGAACGGTGAGGAGATTGCCTCCGCCTTCGCCTTCGATAGGACCGGTGAAGGCTTGAGAAACCCCGAGATCGTTATCGATGATGACCTGACCAGTGTCTGAGGGCATCGCCTCGGAAGGGGCGTTGTTAGCGGAGGGAGTGCTAAGGGAAATACGGTGAGCAAGTTCCTCAGTGGTGGCGGTGGGATGCCCCGTATGAATGGTGCCTACTTCATCGGTATGGGAAAGGACCGCGATAGTTCCCCAGGCTGCTCCAGTCAGTGAGCAGGCAGAGTCAGCGAGAGCGCGTAGGGCGTCACGCACTTTGAGAGAACTGGTGAGGCGCAGGGCTGCTTGGAGGAGATCCACCGTGTCGCTGTCGAGGTGTTCTTCGGGAAGGACTGCTGCACCGGCACGCGTAGAGGTTAAGCGAGAGGCATGTACCGCCCAAGCAACCGCTCCGTATCCGTCAGGGTCGTCTGGCGTGGCGGTGGCGGGCATTGGCATGTCCGGGACCTCAAAATCATCGGGAACCCCGGGGAAGCGAATGTGGTCATACGGGCTAACGGTCATTGTTCTGCTCCTGTGTCCACGACCAACGGTATCCCTCATCGTGAGTGAGGAGGTATTCGTGCGTACCGCGTTCTTTGACTCGGGCAGGGGAATTTTTGCCTTTGGCGATGACAAGAATGTCGTCTGCTTTAGTTACGGCGCTTAAGCGGTGCGTGACGGCGAGGACTCCACGATCAGGATGAGTGGAGAGCATACGTCCTACCACGGCGTCGGCGGTGGCAGGATCCATGTGTTCGGTAGGTTCATCGAGAAGCATGAGCGGCGCGGGGGCAGCGAGGGCACGTGCCAATAGAATTCGACGCCGTTCACCACCGGAGACACTCGATGCGTCACTTCCCAGCAGAGTATCTAAACCTTCAGGGAGTGAACGGACCCAAGAACCAAGGTTGACTTGATAGAGAAGGTTCAATGCTTCATCTTCAGTGAGATCACCACGTGCGACACGGAGGTTTTCCAGGATCGTGGTGTGGAAAATATGAGCATCTTCGGCAGTCATGGCCACCATCGAGGCAACATGTGCGCGATCAGCACCCCATAGGTGTTCGCCGTTAATAGTGACGCTGCCTGCACGTGGCTCTAGCAGACCAGCAAGGGTGTAGAGCAGTGTAGATTTACCGATTCCTGAGGGGCCCACAATGGCGACACGGGAACCGACGGTGAGTGAGAGGTTAATGCCCTCGAGAACAACGGGACCGCCTGGCCACCCAACGGCTAGGTTTTCAGCACGTAGTGTCACAGGTTGGTTAACTGTGCCTGAGAGGGATGGTCTGAGGTCGGAGAATGCAACTGAATCAGAGGCTACCGATGTCGCCGGAACAACAGGGAAATCGGTAATCGCATGGTTTGAGGGGCTTGTCATGGCATGGGAGGATTCCCTTATGACGTGCGAGGAGGTGGGGGAAGTTTCTTCTGCCGTATCCGTTGCATGATCAAGAAGAGTGATGATGCGATGAGCAGCATCAGCCGAGCGCACTAATTGAACACTAGCGCCGCTCATCATGGCCGTACCCTCAAATGCCGCGAGGGGAGTCAATACTAAGACGGCCAACATGACGTGGGGGATAGCGCCAGAATGCACGGCTTCAATACCGATAATGGCAGAACCCACCACCGCTAGGCCGGTGGCCATAATGTCGACTGCTGCAGCCAATGCTGCCGGGCGTGCTGCACGATCTTTCCCCATTTGGAGAGATCGCTCGATATCACTGAGGTGATCGCGCATTTGGCCCATCGTGCCGCTGACCTGTAACTGGCTCGCTTCACGCACCATAGTCATCGTCGTGGTCGTCAAGTCTCGCTCATTCATACGCTGAGTAAGTTCAGCTGCACGTGCTGAACGTAGCGTAGCCCATGGGCCAAGAACACCCGAGAGAATGAGACACAGGCCCACTAACAGTCCAGCGCGTATATCGATAAAGCACAGAAATACGGTGGTAGCAATGCCAACGGTGAAGGCTACGCATATAGGTAAGAGCGAACGTACGACAACGTCACCCACGGCATCGATATCAGCACCGATACGGGCGAGCACGTCGCCGCGTTCGAGGCTGGCTACAGTGTCAGTACGTGAATGGGCGAGTGTTTCGTACACGGTGGCACGCAGGCTCGTCATACCTCGCAACGCTGTGTCATGGGAGACGAGGCGTTCAATGTAACGCAGGACGGCGCGAGAAATACCGAACAGGCGCACGGCCACGGGAGCCACCCCAAGCATGACTACGTCGGGATGCTGGGAAGCGCGAGCAATCAGCCACGCGGCCACAGCAGCCAGGCCAATGGCACTAACCAAACCGCCAGCACCAGCAATCACGCTCCAAGTAAAACGTGAGCGGGACACGTCAAGCAGAGCAATGGCGCGCCACAAACTTGTCCACTCAACATTAGGTAACGTGAAGTGTTGGGCCTTGCCGCGGTGTGAGTCTTGCCCAGTAGTGCTGCCAGGGGAAGACATGGCAGTTGTCGAGTCCATGACAGAGGAAGAAACGGGAGAAGAAGAAGTAGTCATCACACGGCCTCCGGGGCAAACGCGTGGTTATGCACAGCAATATGTGTATCGGCCACGTTGAGTAAGGCTTGGCGGTGAGCAATCACAATGACGGTACGACCTTGAGCAGCAATAGCACGCACGCCATTGCCAACCAGGGACTCACTTCGGGCATCAAGATGGGCGGTGGGCTCATCAAGGATAACCAAGGGAGCATCACTGACGAGTGCCTGAGCCAGGGCTACGCGCTGGCGTTGGCCCACGCTGAGGCCCACGCCACCGTAACCAATGTGGGTGTCCCAACCTTCTGGTAATTCGTTAATGACGTCGGTAACTCCCACTATGTCCGCTGCACCGCTAGCTCGGGCCTGCTGCTGGGGGGAGAGGTTGGCCCACGAGAGGGAAGAATGGCGAAGATCGAGCACCGCGTGCGCTACGGTTCCGGGAAAGAGTACAGGTCGTTGTGGCACCCAAGTAATGAGTGAATGCCACTGTTCCTTGTCCACATCCGCTAAATCAATGCGGCGTACTTGACCATCCGTAGTGGTGGATTCGAGGTAAATACGCCCCTCATCAGGCGGGAGGAGTCCTAGGAGGGTGTGAACCAGTGTTGTTTTCCCAACACCGGATGCTCCCGTTAACGCCACAATCTCACCAGGCTTGATGATTGCTTGGCAGCGGTAGGGCGCCCACATTCCTCGTGCTTTCACACTGACGTCCTCGCAGACGATGGTTGAAATAGACAGATCGCCCGGATTCTTAGTGCCTTCCTCCGGAATTGGAAGGTCAAGAATGTCGCATGCTGCTGCAGCAGCAGCCACGCCGTTAGCACTGGCATGGAAATGGAAACCTACCTGGCGCAGTGGTTGGTAAATCTCAGGGGCCACCATAATGACGAAGAGAGCAGGTGCCAGTTCGACACGGCCAAAGAGGAGACGGAAACCGACTTCTACAGCCACGATTGCCACACTCAAAGTGGTGAGGAATTCCAAGACTGCACCTGAGAGAAAAGCAACCCGCAACGTAGCCATGGTGGTGGAGTTATATGCCTTGCCTAAGGTACGGACACGTTCAGCAGGGCCATTTTCACGGCCCAGTGCCTTCAATGTGGGCAGACCGGCCACAAGATCCATCATTTGGTCACCCAAACGCTGCATG
Organism: Actinomyces vulturis; assembly: GCF_001687305.1. Classification (GTDB taxonomy): domain Bacteria; phylum Actinomycetota; class Actinomycetes; order Actinomycetales; family Actinomycetaceae; genus Actinomyces; species Actinomyces vulturis. The sequence continues at coordinate 197,568 of NZ_LZRK01000004.1, read as the reverse complement.
GAGACTAAACGCTCCTCAGAGTACTTCTGGGTGAGTTTGCCGATGAGAATCATGAAGATGGGGATCAACGGAATTGTTAGTACCACGGCAATAGTGGAAGCAATATCCTGTGTGGCCATCACCAATACGAGCGCTGGGGTGAGCGTTGAAGCAAGAATGAGTTGAGGAATGTAACGGGTGAAATACGGTTCTAAATCATCAATACCTCGCGTGACCAGAGTGACTGTGGACGTAGCGTGTTCAGACTGCCAACGAGGTCCAAGGGCTGCGGCATGGCGCAGAATCTTCTCGCGAAGAACTGCAATGGTTTGGCTGGAGGCTCGGTGCGCTAGTGCTTCTTGCACCATCATCACAACGCCACGGATAACGAAAACCCCAAGCAATACGTAGACGCTGTTTTTCACCGTCTCCCAGGAGGCGTTGTGGGAAATAACATCAGCTAAGACCCGCGAAATTAGCCACGCTTGTCCCATCACAAGAGCAGTCATCACCACACCGGTCATCACAGTGGTGGCAATGTAGATTCGTGCTGGCGTGGCATAACGCATGAGTCGCGGATCTAAAGGTTTCACCCCCAAAGGATACGGGGCATTGACACGTAGACCACAACAAAGTCGATACGATGGTGTCTGATACAGCGCCGTTCCACAAGGCGTTCCTTAAAAAATCACTGGTCATTGTGCGGTGATTACCGCTTGTCTACACGCCAGATGGGGGCTATGAGTACAGAAACATTGTTGTGTCGTCAGTGCGCTGACCCGTATGTGCTTGGGGAACAGCACGAGACATCTTGGAACTTTGGCTTCATCACGGAAGAGCATTAATGAAGGCGTTTGGTCATTAAAAGGAGAATCGATTGAGTAAGACAACCACTCAGGTGAGTTCTCCTGTTGAGGTGAGTGATCGGCGTCGCCTGCCTTTCTCAGTGGTTACCAAGCCAACTGGAGCCGCCTGTAATCTCGACTGCTCCTACTGCTTCTTCCTCTCCAAAGAACTCCTTTACGATTCGGCCCGTCAGGTGATGGATGAGGAAACGCTGGAACGTTACGTGGCTCAGCACCTTGCCAACAGCCCTGATGGTGAGGTGACTATGCTTTGGCAAGGTGGCGAGCCTACGATGCGTGGTTTGCCGTTTTTTGAGCGTGTCATCGAATTGTGTGAGCACTATAGACGCCCCACTCAAAGCGTTACCCATGCCCTCCAAACGAATGGCACACTTATCACCCCACAATGGGCCAGTTTCCTGGCACGCCATGATTTCCTCGTTGGCGTATCAATCGATGGCCCCGCGCCGCTGCACGATGCATACCGAGTCAATAAAGCAGGACGCGCCACCCACGCTCAGGTTATCCGTGGCTGGAAACTTCTTCAGGATGCCGGCGTTCGCTGCAACATCCTGTGCACCGTTCACGCCGCTAATCAGGATCACGCCCTTGAGGTCTACGAGTACTTCACCAAGGACCTCGGCGCCGAATTCATCCAGTTCATTCCTATCGTGGAACGCGTTGACGTACGTGAGCTCCAAAAGGCCGAACAGGGCTGGAGCGTGGGCCTTCTTTATCAACAAAGTGGAGACGCCGTGACGTCGCGTAGCGTTGATCCGCTCGCTTATGGTCGGTTTCTCACTCAGATTTTCGATGTATGGGTGACTCGCGATGTGGGCCGTATTTATGTTCAGGACTTTGATAGCGCGCTCAGTGCCATGTTTGGTATTGCTAGCGTCTGTGTTCATGCACCTGAATGTGGCAACAACTTCGCCATGGAATTTAACGGCGACATTTATGCCTGTGACCACTGGGTGGAGCCAGACTGGTTGCTTGGTAACGTGCGAGACATGAGCTTCGCTGAGGCTGCTAGCACTGAGCGGATGAATGAGTTTGCACTCAAGAAGAGTGTTGAATTAACCGCTCAATGCCAACGGTGCACCGTGCGGAAGTTCTGTCATGGCGGCTGTCCCAAGGATCGCTTCGTCAAATCCGTGGATGGGGAAGACGGCCAGAACTACTTGTGCCCGGGGTATGAGTATTTCTATCGCTCAATTCGCCCTGACCTTGTGGCCATGGCACGGTTGATTCGTGCTGGCCAAGCACCTGCTGAGGTGATGGATCCTCAGGTACGTCAGCGCCTGCGCCCGCAAATGCGTTAATAGAGCCGAGCCAAGGGGCTGGACCAGGCCAGGGGCCCGCCAGGTGAACTGATCAAGCCAGGGTGATCATGCCAGGGAAATGGATGGTGCGCTGTGCATGACTAGAGGTCCACGAAGCGCCTGAATAAACAAGGTTTATGCTTGACGGTAGATCGTGACGAATAGATCTGTGTTGGAAAGAAAGAAGACTTACCATGGCGATGTCGCTAGCAACTGCCCTTCTCGTGGGAATCGGCGTGGGCATCGTGGTGGGAGCCCTTGGCGCAGGCGGAGGCATTCTTTCCGTTCCTGCACTCATGTACTTGCTCAGTCAGCCAGCACACAGCGCCACCGCAGAATCTCTTGTCATCGTCATGATTACCGCAATGGCTTCACTTCCCAATAAGGCGAAGCGTAGACAAGTACGTTGGCGCGAAGGCGCGATCTTTGGGGCGTTGTCCAGCGCGGGCGCGCTGATCGGTTCATGGGCGAACGAGCAGGTCAGCGAGCACACGCTCATGCTAAGTTTTGCCATCCTCCTGAGTACCGTGAGCATTTTTATGTTCCGTGATGCCAAACGTCAGGCATACGTAGAAAAACTCCTTAATAAAACCGTGATTCATGAGCCTGAGGCACTGACAGCGCAAGGAGAATCGGAGCATGAAGAAAAGCCCGCGCGTGGTATGGGCGCTGTGATTATTGCTGCCACAGCGACCGGAATGTTGACCGGATTTTTTGGTGTAGGCGGGGGCTTCGCCGTGGTACCCGTGCTTATGTTGGTTCTGCGATTTGACATGCGTAGTGCTTCGGGCACCAGCCTAGTGGTGATGATTATTGCTGCGGCTGTATCACTGGCTAAACGTCTGGGTGGTAGTACGGTAATTGATTGGCCCGTTGTTCTTGCCTTTACCGCTGCATCGTCACTTGGTGGTGTCATTGGTGGCCCACTGTCTCAGCGAGCCAAGCCGTCAACCTTGACCTTCCTGTTCGCGATCTTGCTGGTGGCTGTTGCTGGCGTGACTGTGGTCAAGACTGTTTTCTAAACAAACTTGTTGACTGCAAGGTTGAGTGCTTATTTGCATGGCAACTATTTCGTTAACGCGAAACTGATCCTTTCTTATGGAAAGACTATTTGTATAAAGACTATTTGTATGTACTGTTAAAGGGTGTTGAGTTCGTTAAAAGTAGTGTTTTAAGCGCCTTCCGATTGATGGTGAGGGCATTTGATCGCACGTGATGATGAGCGTATTTCATCTCACTGGTGCTCAACGATTCATTCATCGTGCGGTGATCGTTCCCAAATAACACCGTTGCGACGAAGCACTGCAGTTCAACATGAATGGCGAGTCTTCACAACTTCACTTCATAACGATTAGTCCTTGAGATAAACGGTGGTGGGGCGGCCAGCAAATGCTGGCCGCCCCACCACGTCAATGAATCGTGAGGATTCAGTTCATCTCAAACTTAGTAGCCGATGTGAGCAACAGGCTGAGAGGAATCACGAACCTTGGTGGGGTGGAGGCCCTCGTTGGTATCGATCGCATCAGCATGGATACGAGCGGAGAAGACCTTGTAGCCCCAGATTGTGTAGAAGAGCACCACGGGAACGAAAATCACTGCAGCCACGGTCATGATGATGAGGGTGGTGTTAGTGGATGCGCCCTGCGTGATGGTCAAGGAGTAGGCCGGATTGATGGAGGAACGCATGATGTCAGGTGCCATATTGGAGAAGATGTACACCACGGCGCCAGCGATTCCAGCGAAGTGCAGACCAAATGCCCATCCCTGGCGTCCCTTGAGCAGCATCGCGTAGGAAGCAATGAGTGCAAGAGCGGTCAGGATGAGGGGTAGCCACGCAATGGCATTGGGGGAGTAGGCAAGTTGTGCCCACAGGGCCCAAATAGCGGTGGCAGCGATGGAGGCGATACCGGTCTTCTTAGCCAGTGCTTCAGCACGCGACGATAGATCACCAGCGGTCTTGAGTGCCACGTACAGAGCACCGTGGGTCAGGAACAGCAGGCAGGTCACTACGCCACCAAGCAAGGTGAAGGGGGTGATGAGGCTCCAGAAGCCACCGGTGAGCTGGTGGGAAGCACCGGCCAGGAGGCTGTCAGCGGGAACTTCTGCGGGAGGAACAACCTCACCGGTTGCCGTGGTGACAACCTCGATCTTCATGCCCTGAACCAAGTTGGCGAAAGCAGCACCCCAGAGGATGGAGGGCAGCCATGCGGAGATGGTGTGAGCCCAGTCCCAGCGGTCACGCCAGGCCTGGTCGTTGATCTTACCGCGCCATTCGATGGCGCAGATACGCACGATGAGGGCCAGGAGGATGAGGAAGAGCACCAGGTAGGCACCGGAGAAGAGGGTTCCGTACCATTCAGGGAATGCTGCGAATGTAGCGCCACCAGCGGTGAGCAGCCACACTTCGTTGCCATCCCAGTGAGGTCCAATGGTTTTAAGCATGGCACGGCGTTCCTGCTCGTTTTTAGCGAGCGGGCGCAGCAGCATACCTACGCCAAAGTCGAAACCTTCGAGGGTGAGGTAGCCGATCCAGAGGATGGCGATGAGGATGAACCAGAGGATAGAGAGTGTCATTATCGTTGTCCTTTTTCTCTCTAGGCTCAGTAACTAAATGAGAGGTTGGAGGCTGATTCTTCTGCCTGCGCCACGGGGGTGCGAACACCTTCGCGGACGTAGCGACGGAAGAGCATGAACCAGACCACGCCGAGTGCTGCGTACAGGAGGGTGAAGATCACCATAGAGGTCAGTACGGATGCACTGGAGACCACGGTAGATACACCGTCCTGGGTGAGCATGTACACCATGGACGTGGGGTCATTGAGGTTGGGGGCAACAACCCAAGGCTGACGACCCATTTCAGTGAAGATCCAGCCGAAACTTGCGCCCAGGAAGGGTAGGGGAGTGGTCCATAGCGCCAGGGTGCCGAGCTTGGAGTTGGAGATGAGCTTGTTGCCACGGATGAGCCACAGGACTCCAAGTCCGATAACCACTGACAACAGGCCCAGGCCGATCATGAGACGGAAAGTCCAGAAAGTAATCATGACGTTGGGGGAGTAATTAACGTCTTCACCGAAGCGCTGGGCGTATTCGGTCTGAAGATCGTTAAGGCCCGTCATTTCAGAGTTGAAATCATTGGTGGCTAGGAAGGAATAGACCTTAGGCACTTCGATGATACGGGTGATACCACTTTCGCAGTCACCGAATGCCATTGCCGTGAAACTTGCACCCTTTTCTGTGTCGCAGAGAGCCTCTGCGGCAGCCATCTTGGTGGGCTGCTCATGGTAGGTGATCTGGCCCTGGATGTGACCGGAGCCTGCGGTGAGCAGTCCAGCAACGATGACGACAACAGCACCGAAGTGAGTGGTGCGGCGCCAGAGTTCACGTGCCTCGAAGTTCTCGCCTGCACGGGAAGCCTTGACCATCCACCACACGGAGATGCCCATCACGATGGTGCCTGCGACAAGGAAAGAGGTCGCAATAACGTGGACGATGGTGGTCCATAAGATGGGGTTGGCGAGAACAGCAAAGAAACCGCTCACACCGTCAAGTTCAAAACGTCCAGTTTCGGGGTTGACAACAGCGCCCACGGGGTGCTGCATCCAAGAGTTAGCGGCCAAGATGAAGAAGGCAGAAACATTCACACCAATGGCCACCATCCACATGCATAGGTTGTGGAGTTTGGGGCTAAGGCGATCCCAGCCGAAGATCCATAGTCCCAGGAAAGTGGATTCCATGAAGAAGGCAAGCAGCGCTTCGAAGGCAAGGGGAGCGCCGAAGATATTGCCTACGGCGCGAGAGTATTCCGACCAGTTCATGCCGAACTGGAATTCTTGGACGATACCGGTTGCCACACCGAGTGCAAAGTTGATCAGCAGGAGTTTGCCGAAGAACTTCGTGGCGGTGAGCCACTGTTCATTTCCGGTCTTGAGCCAGCGCGTTTCCATAAATGCCACGAGCGGGCTAAGACCGATCGTGAGCGGAACGAGGATGAAGTGGTAGACGGTTGTGATGCCGAACTGCCATCGCGCTAGATCAAGTGAATCTAGCGCCATTGGTGCAATGCTCACTGGCGCCACCTTTCGGTTGTGGGTCAAAATGGTTTGGTAGTGGTTTGTGTCACCACTGCTCATCAATTAGGTAGATTCTACCGGCATTTAAGACAAAGTGTCATGAAGCCTTGCCAAGAATCGTCATAAAAATGTGGGATACTGACCCCAGTTGATGCCTACCTCGTACCGGGCAGGAATCAATCATCCGTCCGTGCTTGTGATTTTCTTGCGCCGCCTTCAGTGGCGTCGCTGCAAAAAATCAAGAAGATGAGTGCCCCGGATGGCGCCTATGCGCTCGATGAGACTTTTTCTCCCCACCATTGTGGGGCTTGCCCGACAGGGGGCACAGGTACGTGTGCGTCCCTGCCATGGAGACCATCATGACGCCTACGTCAGAGGCAACTACGCCTGCTGAGTCCAATGATTCGCAGTCACAGCCCGCTCACCGTACTCGCCGTAAGGCTACTGCTCCTTCAACCCAGCCTGAGTCGGCTTCCACTCCTGAACTGAGTCAGCCCACCACTGGTCCTGCTGGCGAACAGACTGAAGTCCGTCTTCCAGCGGCATCTCTTCTGTTCCAAACTCCTGACCCCACGCGTGCTCGTCGACGCCGCCGCGCGACGTCGGCAGATCAGCCTGCCTTCGCTTCTCTCGCAGAATCATCTGATGAGGTTGAAGAAAAGACTGAGCGTAAGTCTTCCAGGAAGAAGACTGACGTGAAGAAGTCAGAGGCTAAGAAATCTGATTCGAAAAAGAAGGGGACGAAAAGTTCCAAGACCGCTGAGAGGTCTGCCAGTGCATCTGCTGATGAGGAAAATGAATCCGCAGAATCTGGTCAATCCCGCCAGGACAAACCGACTCGTTCTTCAGGGAAAAAGTCCACGAGCGTGCGTTCTTCTCGTTCTCGCTCTGTTTCCCGTCCGGGGGACAGTGATGACCAGAGTCTTGGCGGACCGGAGGAAGATTCCACCGAGTCAGTTGCCCATGATCTTGAAGAACTTGCTGCAGCAACCTCCGGCCGTTCATTGAAGTCTTCACCTACTCGTCTCCGGAAGCGTCGTGACGATGACGGAGAGGACTTAATTGTTGATCAGTCCGAAGAGACGGAAGATGAGTCAGAATCCACTGAGGATGATGACGAAGAAAGCACCACTCGGCGTCGTCGCCGTAGGGGAGGGCGTGGGCGCCGTAGTCGTACCCGCTCCGCTCAGGACGATTCTGATGGCGAGTCTACCGATGAGTCTGATTCATCTGATGAGGATGAGAGCGATGAGGAAGAATACACCGGTTCCTCGCGTCGCCGTCGCCGTCGCCGTAGCCGTACTCGTTCTGATTCTTCACGCGACGTGCGTGATGAAATTACCGCGCTGAAGGGCTCCACTCGCCTTGAGGCTAAACGTCAGCGTCGTCGTGAAGGCCGCATGGCTGGCCGTCGCCGCCCGATTGTTACTGAAGCGGAATTCCTCGCACGCCGCGAGAGTGTTGATCGCTCGATGATTGTGCGTGAAAAGGACGGTCTTAATCAGATCGCCGTGATTGAAGATGGTCTGCTTGTTGAACACTACGTGGCTCGACACACTCAGACCTCCATGGTGGGTAACGTCTACATTGGACGAGTCCAGAATGTTCTTCCCTCAATGGAAGCGGCGTTCGTGGACCTCGGCGAGGACCGTAATGCCGTTCTTTACGCCGGCGAAGTCAACTGGGATGCCGCAGGGATGGAAGGCAAGCCGCGTCGTATCGAGGATGCACTCAAGAGCGGTGACACTGTTCTCGTTCAGGTCACCAAGGATCCGATTGGCCATAAGGGCGCTCGTTTGACCAGCCAGATCACCCTGGCTGGCCGCTACCTGGTTCTCGTACCTGGTGGCTCGATGACTGGTATTTCCCGCAAACTTCCTGACACTGAGCGTGCCCGTCTGAAGAAGATTCTCAAAAAGGTTGTCCCAGACAATGCCGGTGTCATTGTGCGCACTGCCGCTGAGGGGGCCACCGAAGAACAGATCGCCCAGGACGTGCAGCGCCTGAGCAAGCAGTGGGAAACCATTGATAAGAAAGCCAAGCAGGTTGCGAAGGGGTCCGCTAAAGCCCCTGTACTCCTCAAGGGCGAACCTGAACTTGCTCTGCGTGTGGTCCGCGACGTCTTTAACGAAGACTTCAATAAGTTGATCGTCTCTGGTGACACGGCATGGGCCACTATCTCCGAATACATCGGCGAAGTCTCCCCGGACCTTAGTGAACGCCTGAGTCACTGGACTAGCAAGGATGATGTATTCGCTGCTCATCGTGTAGATGAGCAACTGGCGAAAGGCTTTGACCGTAAGGTCTGGTTGCCTAGTGGCGGTACTATCGTTATTGACCGTACCGAAGCGATGACCGTGGTCGATGTGAACACTGGTCGATTCACCGCCGGCGGTACTCTTGAAGAAACGGTAACGAAGAACAACATCGAGGCTGCCGAAGAAATCGTGCGTCAACTGCGCCTGCGCGATATCGGCGGCATGGTGGTTATTGACTTTGTGGACATGGTTCTTGAGTCCAACCGTGATCTGGTGCTTCGTCGTCTTGTTGAGTGCTTGGCGCGTGACCGCACACGCCACCAGGTCACTGAAGTGACCAGCCTGGGCTTGGTGCAGATGACACGTAAACGTGTGGGGCAGGGCTTGGTTGAAGCGTTCTCTACCACGTGTGAATGCTGTAACGGCAGGGGCTTTATCGTTCATGATGCTCCTGTCGAGAACGCTGACATTGACAATTCTGTCTCTGCTCAAGTTCCCCCACGTCGAAAGCAGCGTCAAAATAAAAAGAATGACGTCGCGCAGGACAATTCCGCTAACGCCTCCCATAGTGATGACGTCGATTCTTCTCGTTCACGACGTAAGAATCGTTCACGTCCCGACCGTTCCCATAACGCGGATCAGCGTGATGGTGAGAACATGACTGATGAGGACGATCAGTCCTCGATGCAGCGCGCTGCTGTGAGTCAGACTTTGGCTCAGATTGCTGCCGCCGCTGAAGCAAAAAAGCGTGAACGTCTGGCACAGGAGTCTGATGGAGATGCTGATGCTCAGGAGAATCCTGCTGGCGAGCATAAAGATTTTCAGGCAGGGGATAATCGTGACTCCGATGATGTCCCGGATGATGCGTTAACTGAGAATACTGATGTGGTAGTTGGCGAATCTACCGAATTCTCTAGTCGCTCTCGTTCTTCTCGTTCGCGCCGTTCATCCAGAGGGGGTGAGCGTTCTTCTCGCCGATCCCCCTCGCCTCAAAGCACTCCTAGTGAGGGAGAAGGTAGTGAGGCTGATGCTCCAGGCGCGACTTCTATGTCAGATGACAAGGAAAATCAAGCAGAGAAATCTGTATCAAAAAAGCGTCAGTTACGTCGTAGTATTCAGGCCCCTGCGGATAATGCAGATGCTTCAATGGATCCTGCGACTTCACATGACTCCGATGCGCAGGGACATACCGAGAGGGAGATGGTTGCTAAGAGCGTCGTTGTGACGAAGTCTGCTGTGCCGCGTAAACGTCGCGCAGTACGTAGCGCCAAGGCTGCCCCTCCTTCGGTGACTGAGCCGATTGAAGTCACTGGCAAGACCGTGCCGGCTTCTCGGGCCGTTGATGAGGCGTCTGCTGATTCTGCTGATGATAACAACGGCACCACTGTGTTGACCGGGGGAGGCTCTGCACTCAAGGCGCGCACTCGTCGTCGTCGCGTCGTAGCGACTGGCAAGGCAGGTATTGCTGAAGCAGAGTGAATGCAAAAGCCTGACAATATTGCATAACTAAGCCTAAGGGTGGTGGTTCTGATAGAAACTAGGACCATCACCCTTAGGTTTACCTAAGTAATAGTTATCTCAATAGATATATATTCAAACGTTTGACCAACTATTGTGGTGACGTGCATCATAGTGTTTATGCAACGACGCACTCAACTCACCGATGTGGCACAGGCCTGCGGTGTCAGTGTGTCCACTGTTTCCTACATTCTTGCTGGTGGGAATAAAGCTCAGCGATTTAGTGCAAAGACTCAAGAACGCGTGCTTGCTGCCGCTCAAGATCTTGGTTACGTTCGTGACCGGAGCGCCCAATCGCTGAGGAGAGGACGGACTCGTACGGTGGCGTTGTTTTACAACGCTCCGATGGATCGCTTCGTTGAACGCTACATTCTTCATGCTCAACGCTTTTTTGCTGACCATGACTATCTATTAGTCTCCATCGCCGTTGACGAGGGACACGATGATGTTATTGCTGAAACTCTTCGAAGTGGTCTTTGTGATGGTGCGTTAGTGTCCTGTTCACAAAACACGCGCCGTGAATTGATGAACTCCTTGCCAACCCCGCCTGTCCCTGTCATGGTCGTTGAGAATTGTGGCGCCCCTATTGAGGATTTATCAATTGATGATTCCTCCTCGTATGACGTGATCTATACCGATGAAGCTGGTGCAGTAGGTGAGGCACTCGACCATCTTCACGCTAATGGATGTGAAACGATCGCCTATGTCGGTCAGCATCCCGGTGAAGCCGATGAAGCAATGGGACAACAGGATGAACGCTATCCCTCATACCTTTCCTGGTGCCGTCAGCATCATCGCCAGCCATGGGTACTTACCTGTGATGCGGCGACGATTCCTCAGGCATACCGTGTGGGCATTTGTGCACTGGCACAAACTCCTCGTCCTCAGGCCCTGTACTGTGCATCCGACCGTGGCGCTATTGGCATGATGATGGCTGCGCAACATCTTGATCTGAAGATTCCGCAAGAACTAAGCATTGTTGGAACGGGTGCTAGCGCAGAAGGTGCCATGATGCAGCCCCCACTGACCACTATTGGCATGAGTGAAGAATCCGTGAACTCGATGCTTGCTCATTTCTGGTCCCGACTCCAGGGAACCAACCCACATTCTTCCGTCATCAACGAAGGATGGCGGTTGTTCATTCGGCAAACAACTCCTAGCGAGATGTCGAATGACATGACGTGAGCCCCTTAATCACGTCGTTGGTGAAAGATCACCACCATCACTCACACCGATGCGCTTGCATCACCACATAGATAGTAAGGAAAGACGCAATGACGCGTAGCACCTACACCACACTGTCCGCAGTTCCTCGCCGCGCATTTCTCGCTGGTGCAGCCGCTGCAGCAGCACTTACTCTCGCCGCATGCTCTTCGCCTGGGGGAGTAGGAGGAAATGAGGAAGTCTCAGAAGGCGGCGTTGAAGGTGAGCGTACCGGCAAGACGCTTGTCTTCTACCTGTCTGCAGGGCGTGACTACAAGGCTTATATGGATGTCATCGCCGCATTCGAAAAAGAACACAATATCAAGGTTGATATCCAGCAGTACCAGTGGGGCGATCTGAAGCAGAAGCTGATGGCAGACTTCTTGTCTGGTTCTGTTCCGGATATTACTGAAGAACCTGGTGGTTTCTGGTCCACTCGATTTGGCCAGCAAGGCGACATCATGAGTCTGAACAACTTCTTGGATAAGGACCCAGGATTCCTTGATGACTTTGTTCCCGCAGGCCTTGAAGTTCGTCAGGCTGATGGCCAAACTTACGCAATCCCTCTGCACTTGACCATGGGCGGTTTGGTTTTTGCTAACAAGGAAATGCTCGATGCAGCAGGCGTGGCAATGCCATCGACATGGGATGAATTTAAGTCCGCTTCAAAGGCGATTCAGGATTCTGGAGTGGAATACGGTTGTGCATTGAATAATGACTTTTCTTATGGAATTCCTTGGCTGTTGCAAAACGGCGTCACCTACACCACTGAAGGCGATACGCCGATGACTCCGCCGGAGGCTGCCGTTGAGGCTTTGAATTTCCAGAAAGACTTGATTTACACCGACCACCTTGCGCCCGTTCCTGTAGCCTCGAATGAATATTCTGCCCCGCGTAAAACCTTGACGACGAAACGTGCAGGACTAATTCTTACCGGCCCCTGGGATATTGGTGCGATCCGAAAGGAAGATCCCGACTTCCCTCTTGCCGTAGGTTTACCGCTCAAAGGAAAAGAACGTAAAACCACTATTGCCGGATCCGGTCTGATGATTCCCGCAAAGAGCCAAAATGCTGAATTGGCATGGGAACTTATTAAGGCTATGACGGCTCCGGAGGTTCAAGAAGCGGTGACTGAAGAGACTGGCATGGCAATGTCGCGTAAGTCGTGGGCCGATTCTCCTGTGGTGAAGGATGATCCGATTCTTTCTGTGGTTGCTGAGGCTCGTTCCTTAGCTGTGGCACCGAACCGTGCATTCTGGGACAGTGAGAATATGGCCAAGATCGATGAGGCGGAGAAGACGATGTACGAAAACGTCATCCTCAACGACAAGGACGCGGCAGCTGAGGTTGAGGCCTACAACTCTGCTGTTCATCAGATGTTGGGCTGATGCGATATGAGTGTCCTGCCCCATGTGGGCGGGAAAGGAAGAATGGCTAAACGCCAACGGCGTACCGCCTACCTCTTCCTTAGCCCCGCCATTGTCTATTTCGGCCTGTTCTTTTTCTGGCCGATCGTTGAAGAATTCCGCCTGTCCTTTACGCGAGGATTTCGCAAGTTACGTCCAGTTGGCGTTCAGAACTATGTGGATATCCTTCATGATCCGGCGGTGCGTCACTCATTTCTCATCACCTTGGTCTACGCCGCGGTAGTTCTGTTGCTATCGACCATCGTTGGCTTGCTGCTCGCGTTGATCCTTAATCAGAACTTCCGCGGCCGGACCGTGGCTCGCACGATGATTCTTACGCCATACATGACCAGTATCGCGATTGTTGGTCTGATGTGGCGTAACATCCTCGACCCCACCACTGGTGTACTCAATACCGTGTTGACAGGACTGGGATTGCCAGGACAGCACTGGCTTACTACAGCGCCCTTAGCGACGCTCATCGGTATCACTGTGTGGCAAGAGGCTGGGTACATCATGTTGCTCTTCCTGGCAGGTCTTCAAGGGCTTGACCAGCAGGTGTATGAAGCTGCACGCATCGACGGTGCCAGCGTATGGCGCCGGTTCTGGACCATCACTCTTCCCCTTCTTGCCCCAACGACACTTTTCGTGGTTCTCGTGGGCATGATCGGTACACTTCAACAATTTGGTTTGCCCTACTTGGTGACAGGTGGTGGCCCTGGAGATGCCACAAGTTTGTATGTCTACCAGGTCTATCGTGAAACCTTCTCTTCTGGAGAACTTGGATATGCCTCAGCGATGAGTTTCTGCTTCTTGGTAGTCATCCTTGCACTGTCACTTTTGCAGATTCGTGCCGGAAAGAAGAAGGAGGCTTTGTGATGAACGTATCGAAGAAAAAACTTGTTCAACCTGAACGAAAGAATCGGTCCCTTAGCCAAGAAGAACTCTTTCCCGGTGCACGTATCGTGAGTTTAGTGCTGGTGTGGATTGCAGCGGTTATCGCCGTACTCCCTCTGGTGTATATGGTGTCGCTTGCTTTCCAATCGGATCAGGAGGCTGTTGGTGGACAGGCAGTGATCTTTCCTGCTACTTGGCAGTGGGAGAATATCGGTCGTCTTTTCGACGCTGCCCCATTCGGTCGTTTCTTCCTCAACTCTGTGGTGGTGGCAGGTCTTATTACTCTGTCGCACTTAACGTTTGCACCCCTCGTTGCTTACGCATTCGCGAAGTTCGAGTTCCCGGGACGAAACTTTTTCTTCATCCTGATTCTATCTACCATGATGATCCCGTTTTTCGTCCGTATGATCCCGCTCTATGTGATGTTTAGCCGGATTGGTTGGCTCAATACTTATCAAGGTCTAGTAACCCCGTTCTTGATGAGTGCTTTTTCTATCTTCTTGATGAGACAGTTCATTTCGGGGGTGCCTGATTCGTTAATTGAGGCGGCCCGTGTTGATGGGGCAAGCGAATTGCGTATTTATCGCTCTATTGTCTTACCTCAGACGAAGCCTGCATTGACCGTCCTTGGTCTTTTCACTTTCGTTTTTCAGATGAATGAGTTCCTCTGGCCATTGATTGTGACTCAATCGATGAACATGCGTACCATCACTATTGGTCTGTCGCTATTCAAGAGTGAGAGTTTTACATTGTGGAACCTCACGGCGATGGGGTCATTGATGCTGTTCATCCCGGTGTGTCTCTTGTTCGTGGTGACCCAGAAGCACATCGTTCAGGGTATTGCCATGACTGGTATTAAGTAGGAGTAAGAATGCCTTTACCAGAACGGGATGGTGCCTGGGTGGCTTTACCTCCCAATGCACATCGCACCGATGAACGTCCGAATGTCATTTTGATTTGTGTCGATCAATGGCGTGGCGACTGTTTGTCCATTCTTGATCACCCGGATGTCCAAACACCATATCTCGATCAATTGGCTGGATGTGGAGCCATAGCCACTCAGGCTTATTCGGCTACTCCCACATGCGTTCCTGCTCGCATGGCACTAATGACTGGTTTAACTCAAGAAACTCACCGACGTGTGGGGTATCAAGATGGAGTTACTTTCGATGTGCCACTTCAAGAGACACTTCCGGGAGCATTCCGAGAGGCTGGATACCAAACTCAAGCAATCGGCAAGATGCACTATTGGCCCGAACGCGTTCGTATCGGATTCGATGATGTTCTTCTCCATGACGGATATCTGCATCATTCTCGCGGACGTACTCGTGATGCTGCGTGGTTTGACGATTACTTAGTGTGGTTGCGCCAGCAAGAGGGCACATCAGCTGTTGAGGACTACATCGACAATGGCATTGGGTGTAACTCTGTTGTTGCTCGTCCCTGGGATAAAGCAGAGTCCCTGCATCCGACGAACTGGGTAATTTCTCAGGCGGAGCGGTGGCTGTATCGTCGGGACCCCACGGTTCCTTTCTTCCTCTATCTTTCTTTCCATCGGCCTCATGCGCCCTATGATCCTCCTCAATGGGCATACGACCGTTATTCCACGAAGGAATTGCGTGAACCACCTGTGGGTGATTGGGAAGAAGAAGTGTTAGCTGGCCTGGAGCGAGATTGGGATCCTACCAGCCATGTCGCTCATTATCGTCCGCGAGATGTCCACCAGGCGCTTGCTGGATACTACGGCCATATGACGCACATTGATGCACAAATCTCTCGTTTGATGCAGGTGCTTGGGGAATTCGGTCAGGCAGAAAACACCTACGTGGCGTTTGTTTCCGATCATGGAGACATGATGGGGGACCACAATTTGTGGCGAAAGGGATATCCCTATGAAGGGAGTGCTCACGTCCCACTTCTTATTGCTGGTCCTGACGTTGTGCCAGGGACTCGCATTGATGAGATTGTTGAATTACGAGATGTGATGCCAACTTTGCTTGGACTAGCAGGAGTAGAGATTCCTGATGCCGTTCAAGGGCGTGACTTTTCTTCACTACTTCGAGGTCAAGGATCACGTCCATGGCGAAAATACCTCCATGGTGAGCATCATCTGTTCGGCCAATCTATTCAGTGGATCCGGGCTGACAACCTCATGTACGTGTGGTGGTCAGGAAGTGGACGGGAACAACTTTTCGATTTGAATCGTGATCCTCAGCAGTTACATGACTGCATTGATGATAAGGAGTACCAAGATCAACATCAATGTATGCGCTCCTATCTCATCGAATCCCTCACCCAACGTCCTGAAGGATTTGTCCGAGGGGGAGACCTTGTAGTTGGCGCACAGTGCTCCTGCGTCAGCGAGCAGGCAACATCTCCTCATGACAATGCACGTTAGGTTTCGAGTGAGAGTGATTTAAAAGGAGGGTAGTTCGCAAATGAGCGAACTACCCTCCTTTTTCACCGTTTTTCTTTTGTCTGTTCTATCGGACAGAGCGTGTCTGGTGTTCATCCGATAAACTATTTTGTGACTCATGTGATTCATGAGGTCTAGGTGCTTGCAGGTCGTGCCCAAGACCACACTTAAACGGCGTGCCTGAGATTGGCTAGAGGGTGTCAATTGACGTAAAGTAGGCCGTCGGTGCTTAGAGCACCATTGCCCGAAATCGCCTCCGCGTTTCACCCTAAGGGTTTTCGCGAGTGGTGAATAAAGTTTCTACAGAGATGAGCACAACGTGGTCTACGCGATCGTCAAGGCCGGCGGCCGTCAGGAGAAGGTCTCCGTCGGCGACGTCGTCGTCGTCGACAAACTCGCCGGTGAAATCGGCGAGAAGGTCTCCCTTTCACCCCTCATGGTGGTTGATGGGGATAAGGTGACCACCGCCGCTGCCGACCTTGCTAAGTCCTCCGTCACCGCTGAAATCCTCAGTGAGGTCAAGGGCCCCAAGATCAACATCCTCAAGTTCAAGAACAAGACCGGCTTCCGCAAGCGCCAGGGTCACCGTGCGCAGCTGACTGCCGTCAAGGTCACCGACATTAAGTGACCGTGGAAGTAACCTTTGCGGTTACATCCTGAGAACGCTTTCCCCGACGACAGAAAGAAGCCCCATCATGGCACATAAGAAGGGTCTTGGTTCCTCCCGCAACGGTCGTGACTCGAACGCACAGCGCCTCGGCGTTAAGCGTTTTGGCGGCCAGTTCGTGAAGGCTGGCGAAATCATCGTCCGCCAGCGCGGAACACACTTCCACCCCGGTCTTAACGTTGGCCGTGGTAACGATGACACCCTCTTCGCAACCGCAGCCGGCAATGTCGAGTTCGGTACCCGTCGCGGCCGTAAGGTTGTTAACGTGGTTCTCGAGCAGGCCTGAACCTCATACTTGTTGCGTTTTACGCTCGCAGGGGCGGACGGCACATGCCGTCCGCCCCTGAACGCGTTAATCTGAAGTTCCAATCATAGAAAGTCACTCCATGCCCAGCTTTGTTGATCGAGTAGTTTTGCATGTCGCCGGTGGCGATGGCGGTCACGGCTGCGCCTCCATCCACCGTGAAAAGTTCCGTCCCTTGGCTGGACCTGACGGTGGAGATGGTGGCCACGGCGGTGACGTGATTGTGCGTGTCGATCCATCAGTGACAACGCTTTTGTCCTACCACCGCAAGCCTCACCGTCAAGCAGGTAACGGTACTCCCGGTATGGGTGACTGGCGCCGTGGCGTGAACGGTGATGACCTCATCCTTGGCGTGCCCGATGGCACTACCGTCAAGGACGCTGAGGGCAACATCCTCGCTGACCTTGTTGGCGAAGGGGCTGAATTCGTGGTGGCCCAGGGTGGTACCGGTGGTCGAGGAAATTTCTCTCTTGCCTCCTCTAAGCGCCGTGCCCCGGGCTTCGCACTTCTCGGTGAACCAGGCGAAGTTCGTGATGTGACTTTGGAACTTAAGTCCATCGCTGATGTTGCTCTCGTGGGCTACCCAAGCGCTGGCAAGTCCAGTCTTATTGCTGCGCTCAGCGCGGCACGCCCCAAGATTGCTGATTACCCCTTTACTACCCTGGTACCTAACCTTGGTGTGGTTGAAGCAGGATCTATTCGTTACACCATCGCTGACGTGCCTGGTCTGATTCCTGGTGCTAGTGATGGTAAGGGCCTTGGTTTGGAGTTTTTGCGTCATATTGAGCGCTGCTCTGTGATTGCTCACGTCATTGATTGCGCCGCCTTAGAAACGGATCGTGATCCGCTTAGCGATCTGGATACGATCGAAAATGAACTCCGGGCCTACGCTGATGCTCTTGGTCAAGGTGATGATGAATCCGTTACCGGGCGTATTCCGCTTATGGATCGTCCTCGAGTGGTTATTCTCAATAAGGTCGACGTACCTGACGCTCAAGACATGGCTGAATTCGTCATGGACGATGTTAAGGCTCGCGGCTTGACCTGCTTTGCTGTTTCAGCGGTGGCACATACAGGTTTGCGTGAACTGTCTTTCCATTTAGCATCTATGGTGGATCAGGCCCGCAAGAATGCGCCCGAACTTGAACCTGCACGTCCGGTTATTCGCCCCGCAGCAGTTGGACGTCGCAAAAACGATCCTGTCGCAACCGTGAATTTGGTATCCCATCCTACCGAGGGCAAGGTTTACCAGATCCGTGGTGACAAACCTGAACGCTGGGTTCGTCAGACTGACTTCACCAATAATGAGGCAGTCGGCTACCTGGCAGATCGACTTGCTGCAGGCGGTGTGGAAGACCTCCTCGTTCAAGCGGGCGCACATGCTGGTGATCCTGTCCTTATTGGTGAACGTGAAGGTGGCGTACTTTTCACCTGGGAACCCACTATGATGACTGGTCCTGAACTGCTCGGTGCTCGTGGTACGGATATCCGTGTGGAAGAAAATACTCGACGCACCAATAAACAGCGTCGCGTGGACTATCACAACCTTATGGACGCTAAGGAAGCAGCCCGTCAGGAACTGCGAGCTGAAGGTGAAGAAGGTATCTGGACGGATCCTGACGAGGATTGATCTTCCCCACGGAGTTATTCTGCATCTTCACGATGGTGTAGATAGCGTTACTGGCCGGAAATGTCTTGAGGAAATTCTCTGTCTTTCTATGGGGCCTTTATAGATTCAAGTGATTTATAGGTCATTACTGTGGTCTAGCCCCTATGCTTGTGGGCATGGAGTTTTACGATGATCGTCCCTGGGCCCTGCCGACTTTTCCTACGCCAGGCCTAGGCCGCCGCAAGGCCCCTGTTGCCACCTGGGAATCTAATACGCCTGTCATTGACCTGTCAGGCACATGGCGATTCCTGCTGCATGAGTCGGCAACCCCCGAGGGATACGATGAGAATGGTGAACTCCTCCCACCGTCACTGGCTGACCCTCACCTTGATGATTCCCTATGGGAAACCATTGAAGTTCCCTCGCACTGGGTCCTTACTGGAGACGGCGAGCGTGGTCTTCCTTGGTACACGAACGTCCAATACCCCATTCCAGTGGATCCACCCTTCGTCCCTGATCTCAACCCCACCGCCGATTACCGGCGTACTTTCACCGTTCCTGAATCGTGGAACCTTGACCTGCCCACCACGCTTCGTTTTCATGGTGTGGAGTCTTTTGCAGCAGTCTGGGTTAATGGCACCTGGGTAGCCTCCACGCAAGGTTCACGACTCATGCAGGACGTGGACGTTAGCGGACTAATCCATCACGGCGAAAACTGTATTGCTGTGCGCGTGAGTCAATGGAGCCCTGGCACCTATTGTGAAGACCAAGACCAGTGGTGGCTGCCTGGTATCTTCCGCACAATCGAACTGCGTGGAGGCATTGTTCACCCCATCCATGACGTGTGGGTTCGCTCAGACTATGATCCCGCTACTGCCACCGGCAGCCTCGATATTGAACTTCACGCATCCGAACAGGCTTACCCCGTCACTATTGGCGTGAGTGACTGTCATGGTAAGAGCCTGTGCGAGTACACCGTGAAGAAGCCTGGTCCTATCACTATTGACGTGGGAGATGTCAGCCCATGGAGCGCTGAGTCACCGACGCTGTATACGGTCACACTTCTCAGCGCACTGTGCCCCGAAGGCAACACTACCCACGAGGTGAGCGTGCGAACCGGCTTTACCCGTATCGAAATCATCGACGGACAAGTTCGCGCTAATGGCCACAAACTATTCTTGCGTGGAGTGAACCGCCATGAAGTCCATCGCGATCACGGACGCGTCTTTGACGCTGAATGGGTTCGTCAGGACCTCATGCTTATGAAAGCCATGAACGTCAATGCCATCCGTACCTCTCACTATCCACCTCATCCCGGTGTGCTGGATCTATGCGATGAACTTGGCTTCTGGGTCATGGATGAGTGCGATTACGAAACCCATGGCTTTGAACTCGTCGGTTGGCAAGGAAACCCCAGTGAAGACCCTCAGTGGCGTGAAGTTCTCCTGGACCGCATGCGCCGCACTGTGGAACGCGATAAGAACCACCCCTCAATCTTCTCTTGGTCACTAGGGAACGAGTCATTCACGGGTTCCAACCTGGCAGCGATGGCACAGTGGGCTAAACAACGTGACCCGGGCCGCATCGTCCATTATGAGCGCGATTATGCCGGCTCCTACACACAAATTCACTCGCGCATGTATCCGACCCTGGAAGAAGTCGATAGCGTCCTTGATGGCTATGACTATTCCACCCCTGATTCTAGCGCTGGTACGCAAGGCCCTATCGGTCATGGAGACCATCCCAGTGGCCACATCGCCCCCGGACAGGCGGCTCACGCTCGCACTTTGCCTTATCTTCTTGTTGAATACGCTCATGCGATGGGCACAGGCCCCGGGGGAGTAGAGGAGTACGTTCAACGGTTCAACCATCCCCGTCACTTGGGTGGATTCGTGTGGGAGTGGCGCGATCATGCGCTTGTTGATCCTCGCCCCGATCAGAACGGAGCGCTGCGTTACGGCGGCGACTTTGGTGAAAGTGTCCATGACGGCAACTTTGTATGTGATGGTTTGGTGGATGCCTACTGCTACCCTCGCAGTGGTGCTACTGCTTGGGCTAATGCCGTTGCTCCCGTGAGTGCTACGCCGTATCTCGATGAAGACAATCAACTGCGCCTACACGTGGTGAACCATTTTCAGCACGCAGGAACAGAAAACCTCAGCCTACTGTGGCAGTTGCTTGATGAAGAAGGGTCCATCATCTCCACCGGTCGTACGGGACTTCCTCCGATGCAATGGGATAGTGAGGAGCACCTGTCCCTAGGTGAATTACCCCCTGCGGAGAACCTGCCTACTTGTTGTTCGTTAACCACGTGCTCATCACCAGTTATTCATGCCGACGGCGAGACATGGGCTGATGACCATCCCCTTAGTGATCCTGACTCACCTGTTGACTTTATCGAATCCTTGGCCAAGGCACTCAAGAATGACAAGCCTGCGTATCTGCATATTGCTGTGCTCGATCACGTCCATCCAGGAATCTGTCCTTCTGCTGATCCCGCCTGTATTGACCCGTCCACTGGCGCACATATTTTGCCTACTGTGGGACGCCAGTACGGTGATGCTCGTGTGATGAGTGTGCGCGAGATGGTGATTCCCGCCAAGGGGCCTTCACACGGTACTTATGCACCCAGCGTGGCCAGTAAAGCCGAATACACCGCAGAAGGAACCCTCCAACTTGGCCCGGTGACGCTCGATCGGCAAGGACGTTTTCTCACTCTGGATGGCGCATCGTGGAAAGGACCAGAAGTCTGTATTTGGCGTGCTCCCACTGATAATGACAATGGTCATAATGCCCTGGATTATCGTGAGACGGCGCCGACACGAGCAAATGTGGGCGGTGGCCGTGGCTATGGGGGTCCTTCCAGTGCTGAGGGCTGGCGTGATGAACGTTTTCACCTGCTGCAAACTCGCCATCTTTCTACCGATATTGAGGGCGATGGCTCGCTTGTCATGCGTCACCGCTGCGGCGCACCGTCACGAGGCTGGGCGATGGATATGACTACCCGTTGGGCGATGACTGCTGATGGCTTGAGGATGCGTGTGGAATTGGAACCGAATACAGCCATGACCCGTGTGCTTCCCCGTATTGGCGTGCGGATGGGCCTGCCAGAAGGTCCATGGCACACCTATTGGAATGGCCTGGGGCCGATGCTGTCCTACCCCGATATGAAAGGTGGCAGTTTCCATGGAACGTTCTCCGCGCCGTCACACAAGATGTGGGAGCGCACAGTCACTCCACAGGAGGCTGGAACGCGTATGGACACCCAGGCTATCTATATGCGCCGCGTGCCAGGGACCCACCCGCTATTTACCGCAGAAGGTAAGATCCCGACCGTCGTAGCCATTCGTAGCGATCGTCATCATGAACTAGCATTCAGTGTGTGCCCGTGGGATGTCGCTGAGGTCAGCGAGGCAGGTCATATAGAGGAACTGCCTGAATCTGACCGTTTGTGGCTGCATTTGGATGCGGTGGTACACGGTATTGGTTCACATTCGTGTGGTCCGGATGTTCGCCCTGAATATCAGGCCTCCACTCGTACGGCAACCATTGACGTGACGATCAGTACGACGGCGATGAAACTTGCTGTTGTGGGAGGAGACAAGGAGTGAGCCGATGGCCTATACGTGTCGCAGGCACGTTCTTAGTAGTTGCCATCATCCTCTATTCCACGTGGGTCCTCGCCCCGTTACTTGGTAGCAGGCTTGACCCGTTTGACTCCTATGTCTCCGAACTTGCCGCTCATGGTGAACCCACCGCCTTGGTGGCTCGCATCGGTGACACGTTGTGCGCACTGGCGTTAATTGTGGTGGGTGCCCTGGGACTGCGACGTGGACGCAAAGCAAACCTCACCGGGCGTGAAGCCACCTTCAAGGGAACTGCACGCTTGGGCTATTGGATGCTGTGGGGCGGACTTGTTGTGGTTGGTCTTGTCACTCTAATCGACATTGGCATGCCAATGGACTGTGCCGTCTCCTTACCCGCCTGCCGTGCCCATCTTGACGCAGTGGGGCCCACTTACATTCATCAGATTCACGAAGTCTCGAGCGTGAGTATCTGGGTATTGTGGCTGGTGGCCCAGTGCGGGGGCTTGCTTCTTACTCGGACGTATTTGGGTAAGCGACGTTATCCCGTTATTGCCAAGATCGCCCTGCCCCTTACGGTCTTGTGCGCCCTTTATGGGCCTATTGCTTGGTGGGCGGATGCTACGTTCACGGTACCAGGGCTGTGGCAGCGAATCTATCTCTTTTTTCTTGTGGTCTGGTGCGCCGGACTCGCAGCCGATCTAGTGCGAGCCCGGAGATTTTGAGCCTCTGTAGTATTCTCTAGTAATCATCTAGTTTTGTTGAAGAGGCGACCCATGGTGGAAAATCCTAGTCTTCCTGATATTTGTATGTTTTGGTATGAGGGTGTTCTTTCGAGATTTGAAAAACTAAGTATTCAATCTTACTTGAAAAACGGCCATCAAGTAAAACTGTTTCATTATGGTGAGGTAATTGGTGTCCCCGATGGTGCTGAACTTATTGATGCAAATAGTGTCGTTCCGCATGAGAAATTTTTTGTTTGGGAGTGGGGAAATATTCGGTCAATTTCACCATTTACTGATTTATTTCGTTACGAAGCATTTGAAAAATATCCAGGAATTATTTGGGCTGATACGGACACTATTTGCATTAAGCCACTTGCATTTAATGAAAATGATTGGGTTATCGCTTGGCAATCTGAAAATAGTTTGAATGGTGCGATTCTACGAATCCCTCTTAATTCTGAACCGTATAAACACTTACGGCGGGGGGCATTGTCGGTAAATCGCTTCATGCCATGGGATTCTTTTAATCGGAAAATTCGTAAAATTCAGCGAATTTTACGTGGAAATTCCAACAGTAGGACCTATTGGGGGGAATATGGTCCAGAAGGTTTGACTGATGCAGTGAAATATTTTAACCTCACTGATAACGTTCTTCCTTCTGAAGTCCTCTACCCTTTGAGGAGTGTTGATTGGGCACTATTGTTCGACCCTGGATATGGGCAGCAATTTTTTGAAGATCATCCTGAATCGTTAACTATTCATATGTATAATGAGTTGATTTCTCGTGCAGGGACAATATCAAAGAATGATATTTTTGACGAGAATTCACTTTTTGAAATTCTTTGGAAGAAATACATGTGAGATTTATGATCTGTTCAGTTTTCAGGCGTGATCCACTCGATGGTCATGGGGGGCATTTCTAGGTCCCAGCTCTGACCACGGCCGGAGACCGTGGTGGTGATGGTTTCCATGGAGTTGTTGGTGACCAAGATACGGCCTACGTTTGGATACCAGGCAACCTCGGTGGCCGGGTGGCTGGACCACCAGGGCAAGGAGTCGCTTCCTTCGGAGTCTGCTGGCTTTCCAGCGGCCCACATGATGGCGCGCTGCAGGGTGCGGGAGTTGACGAAGGAGTAGGGCAGGCCGGAGAAGTACACGGCGCGGCCCTTGCCGTAGGAGTTTGCGGCGACCTGGACGGTGCCGTTGGCGTAGGAGAGGACCTGGACGTTCTTTCCTACGGCCACTACGTCACCGCCGGCGCCTTCACCGTCATCAAACTGGTTGCCGCCCCAGTTGACTACGTCAGTCATGATGGGGTGAGCAGGGTGAACGGATACATAACGGTCGGTGGATAGGGACAGGTGAAGTTCACGATCCACACCCAGCACGTCACGCAGGGCAAAGAAGCGGCCCTGGTCGATGCTGGTGGAGGTGGCGGTGGGTTCGCCCACGCCAATGAAGCCACCACCTTCAGCCACGAACTGGCGGATTGCGGTGGTCAGGCGCTCGTCATCCCAGGCATGTGCGCCGGAGTAGGCGGTGCCTGCGGAGCCTGCGTTGATGAGGACGTTGATGTCCTCATCGATGCCATTATTGATCACGTCATCGAAACTGAGGAACTTGACCTTGAAAGGCAGACCGGCGAGGGATTCGAGCACACCCACGTAGGAGTAGCAGGCCTTGTACCACAGGGCGTGAGCTACCATGTGGGTCTGCCAGGAGCGGATCTTGCCCCAGGAGTTGATGATGCCCACGGTGAAGGAGGCGTTGGCCGGATCCTCAGAGTTGGTCAGTTCGTGAATATCGCGGAATTCCTGGCAGATATCCGTGATGCGCTCAATGAACTCAGGGAACTCTAGAGCCAGGGACACGTAGCCGCCGTAGCCCATGCGGTCGATGGGGTGGCGCACAATGGCGCGGCGGGAGGTGAGCCAGGAGTCGTTGGCCTGTCCCACAGGGTCTCCACCCTCGTGGTTGAACACGTCGGGGAAGAAGTAGGGGAGGAATCGGACCTCGGTGAAGTCCACGCCGTCGATATCGGCGATGAGGCGTGTGGTGGCCGCAGAACCGGCAGACCCCACCACGCCGTCGAGACCAATGGAAGCGAAGTAGGGACCGTAGGGTTCGGTGCCAATCCAGTTATCGCCCAGGAACATGACCGAGCGGCGGCCAGCCTGATGAGTAATCTCTACTAGGCCGCGGGCTTTTTCGGCCACGAAACGTGATTGGAAATCGATCCACCTGCGGAAATTATCACTGGGGACGCGGAAGGGGGAGTTGTAGTAGCCACCATCTACGAAGTCCTCAGCGCGCAGGGCGATGCCGGTTTCTTGTTCAAAGGAGTCGATGGCTTCGGGGCTGACTGAGGCGGAGTAACCGAACCAGTCCACAAACTTTTCTTTGCCCTGCTCATTGAAGACGAGAGTGAAATGGTAGAAGAAGGTCGTAAAGCGCACCACGTCCACTTCGGGATGCTTGGTGAGCCATTGAGCGAGGGCTTCCTTGGTATGTTCCCACACCTTGTTTTTGCGCACGTCGTAGGGGCGTTCTTTGACGCGTGTGGGGTCGGTGTACCAGTTGTTGGTGATGTAGTTGTACATCTGGGTTGAATCCCAGAGTTGGTCTGCCAGGAAGGAGACCGTGTATTCGTGGAAGGGCGTGGGGGAGTCAATAGTGACTAGTCCGTTGGAGGCGTTCAGACTCCATCCGCTGGTGGGCACTATTTCGCCGGTGGTGCGGTTGATGACCTCCCAGAAGCGTTCGTGACGTTCGGGGTGGATGGCGAATTGTTCACGGAAGTAGCCGTCAAGTACGTCGATGACTAAAGGGGTGTCACTCATGGCGGTATGGGGCTGACTCATGAGGTACTGGTTGACAAGCGTGTCTGGATTGGCCAGTGCCCATTCTTGGTCTCCGCGGGCAGGGAAGTAGGTGGAGTAGACCGTATCCACGAGTTCGCTGGCAATGGCGGGTAGCCAGGTGCCGTCGGAGTTGCGTACGGCGTCCGCTCCGAGTGCTTCGGCGAGCTGGCGGATGGCATCGTCGATGCCTTCTTGAATGGGCATGGTGACTCGACCAGTGGTACGCGGCACGGTGACTTCCTTTTCCTATGCGGCGGGCGGGGCAGCACTGTAGTGCTGCGTGATTAACGATATAAGGCGAAGCAGGGAGTGTGCTGAACTCGTCTGCTTCAGTCAGTAGTGCTGTTCTTGGATCATGGTGATTGCCGACCTTGACCTATGGGGATTTTTGTAATGTTCCTGGCGTGACGAGGTGAACGCCAGTGGTGTCAAAGCCAGTGAAACGGGTGACGTGACTGAGGTGTTTAGACGACGGTGACTTCAAGTCCTGATTCACGCAGCATGTCGAGTGATTCCTTTGAAGCGCCTGAGTCGGTGATGATGCGGTCGATGCTGGGCAGTGGGCAGATCATGGCAAATGCGGACTCGCCTAGTTTGGAACTGTCGCATACCACCACAACTTTGCGGGCGGCGTTGACCAGGGCAGCGTTGACTTTGGCTTCGCCATCGTGGGCGGCAAAGGCGCCGCGTTCGTTAAGCGCGTCTACGCCTAAGAAAAGCACATCGATACTGATGGAGGGGAGGATGAGTTCGGTGAGTGGACCGGTGAGTTCGTAGGAGCGTGCTCGGGCTACGCCGCCTGTGACGACGACGCGCACGCGCTGACGCACGGTGAGTTCGTTGGCGATGTTGACGGCGTTGGTAACTACCGTGATGGGCTCGTCAGATTCTGCCAGGGCGGTCTGTGAGGGCAACATGGCGATTTCTCGGGCGACTTCGGTGGTGGTGGTTCCACCGTTGAGGCCAACAGTGTCGCCGCTGTGAACCATGGCTGCAGCGGCGTGAGCGATGCGGGTTTTTTCATCCGACATCTTTGAAGCTCGGTAGCGCAGGGGGAGTTGAGCAGAGGTGGGATTGGCGCTGGCGCCACCTCGGGTACGGGTGAGTAACTGTTGGTCGGCGAGGAAATCGAGATCTCGCCGCGCGGTGGCAGCGGAGATGCCGAGGCGGTCAATGATGTCATCGATATGGACGCTGCCTTCTTCGACAATTATGCCCAGAATGGCTGACAAGCGGTCATGTCGCGTCATTGAGTGGCCCCTTTGTGTGGTCCGTGAATGGTGGGTGAGCTAGTGATTACGCGGTGGAACATGTCGGTCCAAGTAGTGCAGTTGGGGCGGTAGTTTTTGTGTGGATAGTTTCCGCTTGGCTGGTTGTGGTTTTCGGTCCAGTTCAGAGGTTCTTTCGCGTATAGAAACTCATAGTAGCGGTCATGGTGGCCGCTGTCACGAACTTTCCGTGGTAGAGATTGCAAATTTGTGTGAGAAATTGTGAGGATTGACTTGGTGAGTGTGAGATACAAATTGACGTAATTGGCCAATAAAACATCACTTTTAGTCAAAAAGACTGTGATTCGCTCTCTCCCTTGAGTATCCTTAGCACTACACCGCAACTGCAAGGGGTTATCCAATGACGCAAGCCGCCGAGCTCTCATCGACCGCACCAACTCACAGCATCGGAATTGACGTAGGTGGAACCACCATTAAGTACGTCATCGCTGATTCCTCTGGCCAGATGGTCCTGAGTGAAACCTGTCCCACACCTAAGGGGGCTGATGAACTCGTGGCAGTCGTGGCTAACCTGGTGGCCTCCCTGCGCCAGCGTGTAACCGACGGCGAATTGGCGCCTATCTGCACCATCGAGACTCTCGCTCCGGTTGTGGGAGTAGACGTGCCCGGAATTGTGGATGATCACAAAGGCATGGCCGTCCTTAGCGTGAATCTGGAATGGAAAAACTACCCCATGGCTCAGCGCCTCGAAGAAGCTCTCGATGGTCCCGTGGTGTTTGGTCACGACGTGCGCTGTGGTGCTTGGGCAGAAAACCGTTGGGGGGCTGGAGGTGACAACACCTTCTATCTTGCCCTGGGCACTGGTATCGGTGCAGGCCTTCTTCTTGATGGTCACCCCCGTGTAGGGGGCGGTTGGGCTGGCGAAATCGGTCAGATCATCGTTCCTGATCCGGACCGCCCTGGTCAGACCACTGTTCTTGAACGTGTTACCAGTGCAGGTGGCTTGGCTCAGCGTCTTGCTTTCTATAAGAGTGAGGATGAGAAGGATCAGGTCATTGCTGCTGGAGCGCTTGGCGTGGAGTTGGCGATGAAGGATGGTGACAAGGACGCAACGTACGTCTGGAACTCTGCCATCGAGGCACTGGCTGAAGCCATGGCTCATGCCGTATGCGCACTGGGTCCTCTGGACATTGTGATCGGTGGCGGCCTAGCGAAGGCTGGTGACGTTTTCGTGGTGCCACTGCGAGAGGAAATCGCAAAACGCCTGACTCTGGCTCCTGTCCCAGACGTGCTCGCTGCAGCATTGGGCTCATGGTCTCAAGCGTTGGGGAGTGCTGGACGCGCTCTGGAAGCTTGCGGGGTGCCTTGCGGTCAGCGTGCTAACTGACCTACTAGGCTGGATAGGTAGAGGGCAACTCCGCCCATCCTCATTGTCATCCCACCGCTACCCGCGGTGCGGAACCACTAATTTGAGAGGAATTCTCTATGCTCGCCGATATTCGTACCCTGGCTAAGGAAGCCGCTGATCACGGTGTGGGCCTAGGGGCATTTAACGTTGTTCTCCTTGATCACGCTGAAGCATTCGTCAAAGGTGCTGAGCGAGCAGGAAAGCCTATTATTCTTCAGATTAGCCAGAACGCTGTGAAATATCATGGTGCGCTCGAACCCATCACAGTGGCCACCTTGGCTCTGGCCCGTGCCGCAAAGGTGCCCGCTGTGGTACACCTGGATCACGCTGAGGACGTTGATCTGTGCAAGGCTGCCGTGGAACTGGGTGTTACTTCCATTATGTATGACGGCTCAAAACTCCCTGATGACGAAAACCGAGCAACCACTGCCGACATTACTCGCTGGTGTCACGAACGTGGCGTGAGTGTGGAAGCTGAACTTGGCGAAGTGGGCGGCAAGAACGGCGTGCATGATCCTTCCGCACGCACCAACCCTGAGGATGCTGCGAAGTTCGTTGAGGATACGGATGTGGACCTCTTGGCCGTGGCTGTGGGGTCCTCCCATGCGATGACTACCCGTGGTGCAGTTCTCGATACTGAACTCATCACTCAGATCCACCAGGCTGTTCCCGTTCCTCTTGTTCTTCATGGCTCTTCTGGTGTGAGCGATGAAGGCATGCGTGAAGCGATTAAGGCTGGCATGACAAAGATCAACGTCTCCACGCACCTCAACGTGGTGTTTACCGGCGAAGTGCGTCGCATCTTAGAAGAGAACCCTTCTATGGTGGATCCCCGTAAGTATGTGGGCCCAGGCTCTGAAGTCATTGGTGGAGAAGTTGAGCGCCTGCTGCGCTGGTACGCCGGCGAGGGCAGCGCCGAGTGACTGGGGAACACACTCAACGTCGCCTGCGCATTGGAGTGATGGGTGGCACCTTCGACCCTATTCATCATGGCCACTTGGTTGCCGCTAGTGAAGTTCAGCAAGCCTTTGATCTTGATGAAGTAATTTTCGTACCTACGTGGGCGCAGCCTTTTAAGAAGGATCGTCCGGTGAGTGCGGCGGAGCACCGTTATTTGATGACGGTGATCGCCACGGCGTCTAATCCTCGATTTACTGTGTCTCGTGTGGATATTGATCGTGGGGGAGTGACCTACACGATTGATACTCTTACGGACTTGACTCGTGAGTATCCGGGTGCGGAACTGTACTTCATTACCGGTGCGGATGCGTTGGCTCAGATTTTGACGTGGAAGGATTCCGAGAAACTTTTCACTATGGCGCATATGGTGGGTGTGACTCGTCCTGGCCATGTGATGAACACTGAGGGGATGCCAAAAGACGGGGTTTCTCTTCTTGAGGTTCCCGCCATGGCAATCTCATCGACGGATTGCCGTGAGCGCGTGTCTCGGGGTGATGCGGTGTGGTATCTGGTTCCTGATGGCGTTGTGCAGTACATTCGCAAATACGGTTTGTATCGCCAGATTACGAATCCGCGGAACATCACGTCGATGACTGCACGTGTGGCGGATGGGCAGAACCTGTTAGAGGAGGATGACGGTGAGTGAATCACAGGCAGGCGGCGCAGCGCCGCGCATGACTCGACGCGCCCAGCGTGAAGCTGAGCGTGCTGCTGAGCGCGAGGCGTTTTTGACCGGCCAGCAGCCGCTGCTGACTCGCCGTGAAATGAAGCGTCTGCGTGATGAGGCCCAGGCTCTGCGTGACGCGGTGGAACGTGGCGAGATTACGCTTGAGCAGGCTCAAGCGTTGCAGAATCCTTTGGCTCCTCTTCCTGATGTGGCTACGGTGGTGGCTGGTCATGGTGTGCATTCTGCGGCCACGGGCGTGGGCGATATGGAACCTATTGCTGTTCCAGTCAAGGGCATGAGTGCGGCGTCTGCTGATTCTGCTGCCTCCGCTGTTTCTGCGCCGTCTGTTTTTTCTGCTGACGCCGCCCAGGGGCCGTCTATTTTCTCCTCACCTGAGACTGGTGCTCAGGGAGCGGATGCTTCTATCCAGGAAGCCGCTGAGGATGTTGCTGCGTTGAGTGGTGAAACTCCCCAGACTCCCGATCAGCCTGACGACGAGGCTAGTCTCGATGAGACTGTGGTAGTTGAGAGTGTGGAGTCTGTTGAGGTGAGCGCTGAGGGGGCCGGTTCGTCTGAGTCTGCGCAGCCTGCGGATAATGAGGATCTGGAGTTGGAAGCCACTGCTCCACATGTTGCTATTGACGATTCGACTCCGGAACCTGAGGTGAAAGGTGAGGACGGAGAGGCTGCACCTCCGCGTCGCCGTTCCTTGCGTGATCGTTTTGCTGAGTCCACTCGTCCGGCACCTGCTCTGACGAGTTTGACCTATTCGGATGAGTTGCAGGTTGCCGCCGAGGCTGTTGGTGAGCAGGCTGCTCAGGAAATGGGAGATCCTGAGGAGGATCGGGATCCTATTCCTCCGGTTCGCCGCCCTGTGGTCCGTATCCCTACTGCCGCTCATGGTGTGCGTACCGTGGAGTCCACGGGGGAACTGAGCAGGGTCCAGGTAGTGGGGGAGGATTTCACCGGTGTAGAAACTCCTCAGTGGAAGGCTGTACGTCCTGAGAATTCACCGGTGGTCCCTGTTCCGGCACCTGGTTTGAGTCCGGCGGTGGCGTCTGCGGCGTCGTCTCCTGTTCAGGCAGTGAGTACGCCGACTGCGTCTACTCCGGAAGAACATAGTGAAGTGGACGATTCTGATGTGACGCATGCACCCATTGAATCGTCAACTTTGCGTACCGTTTTGATTCTCTTTGGCATTATTGTGGTGGGACTACTCCTTGGGGCACTGCTGTGGATCTTTGTGATTCAGCCTGATCACAGTGCCCTGGCGGATGTTCTGCCGCACATCATGGCTTGTGGTGAATCGGCCCGATCAACGTTAGGACTCTTGTGAGCGCAACCGAGCACTCCATTAATCTCGCTCGCGCAGCAGCTCAGGCTGGTGCGGATAAGAAAGCAGAAAGCATCATTGGCCTGGACGTATCTGAACGCCTGGCTCTAACTGACGTGTTCCTCCTTCTGTCCGGTGACAATGAGCGTCACGTACGCTCCATTGTTGACGCCGTGGAGGAAGCCCTTCATAAGGCTGGCGCTAAGCGCAAGCAGCGCGAAGGCTTCACTGAGGGCCACTGGGTTCTCCTGGACTACAGCGACATCATTGTCCACGTCCAGCAGGAAGAGGACCGCGAATTCTATGCTCTGGAGCGTTTGTGGAAGGACTGCCCGGAGATTGACTTGGAGATTACCGAGTCCATCGAATCTGAATGATTGCATCGCTCCCTCACTGCCTTGGGTGGTGGGGGAGTTGTGTATATCCCCTCTGATGCCGGACACTCGCCAGTCGCTGTTGTTCCGCTTTTCAGCAGGCTCAGGAAACGATGAATGGGCACCGATGAGCCCTCGGGGACGTTGACGCAAGGACAGGACGATGAAGACCCTCTATGTATGGCGCCACGGCCAG
Source organism: Actinomyces vulturis (assembly GCF_001687305.1). Taxonomy (GTDB): domain Bacteria; phylum Actinomycetota; class Actinomycetes; order Actinomycetales; family Actinomycetaceae; genus Actinomyces; species Actinomyces vulturis. The sequence continues at coordinate 165,737 of NZ_LZRK01000004.1, read as the reverse complement.
ACTGATTACAACATTGAGCGCCGCCTGCAGGGCTGCTGCGATACCCCATTGAATGACAATGGGAAGTTCCAGGCTGACAAGGCTGCGCAGGTTCTGGCTGAGCGCGGCGTGACCCATGTGATTTCTTCACCTTTGGCCCGCGCCGTTGACACGGCGCAGGCCTTGGCCTCCCTGGTGGGCGTAGAGGTTCAGGTACTCGACGGCCTGATTGAGCGCTCCTACGGTCAGTGGGAGGGGCTGACGGCAGCGCAGATCGAGGCTGACGCTCCTGAGCAGTATGCCCAGTGGCGCCAGACGGGGGAGTGTCCTGAGGTGGGCATTGAACTTTGTGGCGAGACGGGCAGGCGTGTGGCCGCGTGCTTGCAGGAGTTTATGGATGGCGTGGATGAGGATGCGGTGGTTGTGGCCGTGAGTCACGGCAGCGCGATCAACGCTGGGATCACGCAGTTTCTTGGGCTGGATGCGCAGGTGTGGCATGGGTTGAAGGGCCTGAATAATGCGCATGTGGGCCATATTCGCCAGGCTCGCAAGGCGCCTGGGTGGTATGTGGAATCGTGGAACGAGAATGTGGGGTCTGTGTCCTAGGGCACGCGGGGCTGATTTGCTCTTGAGGGGGGAAATTCCTTAAGATTATCGGCGTCGCCTTTCTACGGGGTGGCACCCAACAAACGGGGCTATGGCGCAGTTGGTAGCGCGCTTCCATGGCATGGAAGAGGTCAGGGGTTCGAATCCCCTTAGCTCCACGAGATGATTCCACTCGTGGTTTCATCCCCCTCACCGCAATGGTGAATCGGGGCTATGGCGCAGTTGGTAGCGCGCTTCCATGGCATGGAAGAGGTCAGGGGTTCGAATCCCCTTAGCTCCACCAAAGGGATGCTGGCTTGGAAATAATCCGAGCCACTTTTTATACCCAATGGAGGAGATCAGAGGTTCGAATCCCCCTAACTCCACCGTAAGAATGCGTTCAGCAGTGTTAATTTTCGCTTTTTTAAAAACTTATATTTCAAATTACTGTGAACGCTTGAAGCGAATCTGGAATCCACTCGTTCCTAGTTAATCTGATGTGGTAAATCTAGATTTGCTTGATCAACTGATTCACTTCATTTTTGAACTGGTCCTTCGAATATCCCTTTCGTGCATAATGGCTTATTTTGTAAACCGATGCTCCAGGAAACTTATCTAAAAGTTTATCTTCAATACCTGAAGGAAATTGGCCGAACAGCACGAAAATTGGGTCGGTTTTTACTCCAATAATATTTCGTAACTCAAAACTTAATCCGTTAATTGAGTGATCGATAAGTTTGTTGGTGATGCTTTCGCTAATATCATTAAGACGCTTGCTGGGAATTCCCATTGCAAGATATGAACTATCTTCTAATGGAAACTTAAAAAGATCTGTCATGTAGGCTCCTTCAAGACAGGTATTTTTCAGTGTTGGGTAAAGAGCCTTTTTTGCATATTTCCCACCGTATTGGTTTTCAAGATCACAATTGTTTTTGTAGTGTTCAAGAATTGCATGGGGTTCATTTTTGTCAATTACTCTTTGGATATCTTCATTGACGCCGAAATTCTTACCTAAGAAAACGATATCGGCATGGAGAATTTCATTAAGGTTTTTATCGAGAAATTCTTCTTCTGAGTCGGCTCGAATACAGTCAGGGACCTTGCACGTATCAGAATTCCAATAAGCAAAACTTCCAACATGGCCAAAACGCTCACGTAAAATTTTGTAATGTTCCCAGTCAACGGGATTTTGATGGCGCATTTCAGTCCTCTTTCTCTTCTTGAGTGCGTATCAATTTAAGTGGGAGCAGGCCTGAGTTCTTTATCTTGTTGCCCTCCATGGCCTGCGCCTGTGACGAGGGAAATGTTACCTCGCTCACAGTCTATGCTCAACTCTACTAGTTTTCGTGGAGTTGGAGGTAGTAGTTGTGTGTGAGAAGGAGTGACACTTTCAGTGTCACATGCTCGGATCGCTACACTCATTATACTTTCGTTCTATCTTTTGTAACAAAAAATTTGTTGATTCAGTTAATAATAGCGTCATAAGTAGTGCGTAGTGACTGTATTTATACCTCTCCACACTATCGTTTTCGTAAATCTTGCGATCTTAACTTTCAGATAATAAATGTAGATTCTTATTTGCTAATTCTTCGAATTTGAGTCGAATTATTCTGTTTTATAAAGTGATTAAAGATTTTTCTATTAGGTGGCTTAATATATTTTAGATAAAGAGGAAGGGGGGGGGTGCTTACCTTATTATGTTTTGGGCGGCAAATGGTTGCGGCATTTTGAGTGGGTGTGAAATAAATATAGTTTTTTCGAACTTTGAGTTGATCTATTCTTTTGGCATTCAATTGTTAAATAGAATAGTACTGAATTTATTTTTTCCTATCTTTTCGTTCCTTTATTAAATTGAAACTTTCGTTCCTGGTAACTATAGATTATTTTTCTTGAGGGGAAATATTGGTTCTCGTCACATGAATTAGGGTGGCAATTTATCGTTTATTTATAAGTGGATTTACGTTGTTGTCTCGCTGCGGATTATTTTTCTATACTCCGTCATTGTAGTAGTGGTTTTGTTTTCCTTTTCTTAGTTTCCGGCGAATGATTTCGTCGTGAGCGTTTGTGTAATTAATTTGAACTGAGTGGAAGGGGTGAGGTTCGAGCGTGGTTAGAGCCTCTGCGGGTAGCAATATCAATCCTGTGCGTTGGGCAGTAGGGTGCTGCATGCTCTCTGGTGCTGGGTTCGAATGCTCGGAGAGGTGTGATCGTCTTCTAAGTGCGTATCGAAGGTGGGCTGCTTGCGCTCATCTTCGTATGATATTTCGATGCATAGATTAATTATTTATCGGCATGATCTGCAGTTTTGGTTTGTCAGGAGTGTTTTTAGGGACTCCTACACTCTTGAGCCTCCTTCAGAAGGTTCTCTTAAGATTTTGAATAGAGAGACTCATCGCTAATATCTCCTTCATCACTTTTGTCAAATAAAGTTGAGAAACTCGTAAGAAGTTTCTTTGATCGGGGCTTTCTCAAATTCCCTGTTTGGAGAACAAAGTGACTTCCCATCCTTCTCATCGTGCCGTGTCTCGCGGTCTTGCTTGGTCCGTTCCTGCCCTCGTTGTGGGAGCAGCAGCGCCCGCTATCGCAGCATCTACTTGTGTTGACAGCCCTGTGCTCATCCAGAACCCCGCATAGGACCTGCTCTCCAAAGACATCATCGCCTCCGTGACCACCCCAGTCATGGTTGATGGTCGCCAGATTTCCGCAACGATCAGCATGGCTACCTCAAACCCCAAGAGCTTGCGAAAAGTCGGCCCTCTGTACACCGATTCTCGTGGATTTAAGATCTCCGATGAAGGCAACCTTGTCATCACCGAAAAAGCAACGAGTGCCGGCCCTAATGCCGTGATGCTCTGGATGGTTGGCAAGAACAAGGGCGGCCAGATCGTCACCATCTCATTCTTAGAACCTGTCACCAAGATGGTGTTCGGCCTGTCCGATATCAACGCTGGCACGGACAAGAATATGGGTGCATACCGTGACCACATCGATTTCACCGGAAACAAAGGAACGTTCACGTTCGCTCCCGCCCCCGGTGCCAAACTCGTTGCTGATGAAGAGAGCAAGCAGATTTACACAACTACAGCACCCACTCACTACTGCGTAACTGATGACTACATGGACACTGAAGGAACAGTTGACGTGACATGGACTGCCCCTCGCGATGACAAGGGCAATGTCATTCCTCAGACCTCGATTTCCTTCCTGTACTACAACAGCACTGAAGACGCGAACTACAAGGTTAGTGACAGTGTTCAGGTGAACTCGATGATCATCTTCATGGCAATGAAGTCAGTCTCCACCGGAACCTCCTGCTAATTAGTACGTCTAACTCGAGCAGTGTGGGGCCTCTTAGCATGTTGCTGAGAGGCCCCGCATGTGTTCTCTGAATGCGATTGGCTGTCCAAGGGAACTCGGATTTAGTGGTGGGCAGTTGGTCTGTGACGTTCGAGTCATTGACTTGCTGGGGGAGAGGTCTATATTTAAGAAAGTCCAAGTTACCTAATTCGTGAGGGGTTCCCATGCCATCCACACCCGTATCGCAGTCCACCGTCACCACTGACATCCTCACCAAACTGCCGATCGTCCAGGAAGCCACCACCTCACGCGTCGTGGTCAACAATGACGTGCTCCGCCAAGTCCTCTTTAGCTTCGACACCGGACAGGTCCTTACCGAACACGCCTCACCTCGCGCTGTCATCGTCCAGATGATTCACGGACGCATCCGCTTTGAAGTAGCTGGTGAATCCTCGGTAGTCACCGACGGCGACGTTATCTACCTGGCACCCAACGAGCGCCACGCACTCGAGGCACTTGAGCCCTCGCACATGGCACTGACGCTCGTTGCAGTGAACAGCGACTGACTCGCACACCCTGCCAATAGTTGTGCTGCCTAGGGGAGTACTCCCCACCGTAAAGCGCCACATTCCGCTGATTTCTTGGGCACAATAATTCCCAACATAACGATGTACCGGAGCCATCTGCGAATGGTTCCACCAACGAATGTGGGGACCTCATGGAAAAGCGCCAACTTCCCAACGAATTTGAAGTGCCCTTATGGAAGGGCATGGATGAAGTCAACGAACTCCTCGAACAAGGCAAACTCGAGAAGGCCTTCGCACACGCTGAAGAAGTGTGGGAAATCCTTCCGCCACCCCGTGAGCAGTGGATTCGAGGTGGCGCCCTCCTGTTCGCCCAATGCATGGGCGAAGAAGCCATCAACGCCAAGCGTTACGACCTGGCCCACCGGTGGATTGAACGCGAAATCGAAGCAAACGGTGACGAAATCGACCTCCACACTGTAGCGCTCTACAGCCGAATCGCACGTCTCTACTTGGGGCTGGGCCTGAATGATCGCGGGGCCAAAACCCTCCAGACCATGTATGACTTGGATGGTCGCCGAGCCTTCAAAGATCACCCTGAACTGTGGGAGATTTTCTCGAACAACGAGGCTTCCCAGATCGACGACGTCTACATTCCCTCAGCCATTCAGGAGGGAGATGAACCGGATGCCGAGGTGATTGAACGCAACGGTCAAGAACTTGAGACCCTGCTTGAGCGACTTGACCAACTCATCGAACAAGGTGCCTGGGCAGATGTTATCCAGGCTAGTATCAAAGCCCTTGAATGCTTACCTAAACCCATCATGCAATGGGAAATTGCCAAAGACCTCTACCGTGGTCTAGCCCAAGGATGCATTTCAGAAACGATGTATGACCAAGCCGTGCGTGCGACGTCGGAAATGATGAGTTGCGCCGGAGGAGTAGAAGATTACGCGCTATGGCTACTACGCGGAGAATCATTCCTCTCCTTAGGTCAAGAAAGAGAAGCAGCAGACTCGTTCATGCGTGCCTATATGCTCGAAGGCGAGGATGCTTTCGGTGGCGAAGTTGACATGTACCTGGAGTTCCTCCGTGAACACGGAGCCAAGATCTAACTGCGTTTACTACATGGGACAGTGCACCATGGTCTGAATAAGAACAGAAATATCTCGTATACAAGTGCGCGCAAAGGCATGGGAGTAAGGTCAAGATCAGCGTCGTGAAGTGAGAGCAAAGTCAGCGTTGGCAGAGACCAAGGCGATCCACCACTGCACCGAGCACTTCGCCCAGGCGACCATGGATCACGAGGTTCGCTTCGTTATCCCAAGCCGTTGGCGTGGCATTAATGAGCACTAATCGATCGCCGGAGTAGTACCGCAGAAGGCCTGCTGCCGGATAAACGTTGAGCGACGTGCCCCCAACAATCACTAAGTCAGCCTCACTAATGCGGTTGACTGCACCCTCAACAACATCCATATCCAGGCCCTCGCCATAGAGCACCACGTGAGGGCGGACCATGGCGCCGCACTCGGGGCAGTAGGGCACGCCGTCGCCCTCCATGACCTGCTCAAGCGAGGCACCGTGATGAGCCGGACTCACACAGTAGTTCGTCCACGCCGAACCGTGGAGTTCATATACATTCTGTGTTCCCGCAGCCTGATGGAGACTGTCAATGTTTTGCGTGACCACGCTAGTCAGATGCCCTGCCTCAATAAGGGTATTGACGTGGATGTGAGCAGCGTTCGGCTTGGCTTCAGGGTGAACCAACTCGTTCTTGTAGAGCCGATAGAACTTCTCCGGCTCGTGCTCCAAACAGTCAGCGCTCAGCAGATACTCTGGAGTGTCATAGCCAGAACTTGAGGAGTACAAGCCTGCAGCAGAACGGAAATCCGGGATCCCTGAATCCGTGGACACGCCGGCGCCGCCAAAAAACACGCCACGACTCGATTCACTGACCCACTGGGCCAACTGATCAATTGCTGCCTCATCACTCATAGTTCACACACTACTCGCGTGTAATGGTTCTCTGCGGTCAATCTCAGAGAAAAAGAAACCATCACTGTTACTTGCCAGACGCTAGGGCGTCACACGGGGGCAGGCACGTAATTGCTCAGCGAGACGACGGCTTCACCCACTGACGCATCGCATCAGAAGAAATCGCCCATAACATCAACACCGAGATACCAGCGGAAATCAGACCAGACGTAGAAATTGAGCCACGCACTGTAGCCAAACCAAGGTCCTGAATGGAGCCAACAATCGTCATGAGCATCAGCGCAATACGAGCCCAACGGCGTCGAGCAGCAGTTAAAACCCACAGGACTAACATCAGGAGCACGCCAACAGACAAACCAATGAACTCCACGCTCAAAGAAGTATCCTCACCATGCCATGACCAGCCATGACCAGCGAGCAACAGCCACGCAATTGCAACACTGACCACACTCAACACGATCATGGCTCCAGCAAGAAGAAACGGTGTGGGAGGCAAATGATGGTTGGCAGCGGCAGACATCTGATCAGCCACCGATAGAGACCCACCAGAGAGACTGTCAGAAACACGAACATCCTGGGGACGATCAATGTTCTCGTCACCTGGCAGATCACGCTGGGAAGCAGCGGTGACGTCGAGAACCGGTAAATCGCCGTCGGTATGGACACTATCGCCACCACCATTGCGATGGTGATACGCAGTAGAAAAGTCCTCAATAATCTGCACGTCACACTGTGGATCGGCATATCGCACCGTATTGATGACGAAGTCACGTTCGTCATCAATATCTGCATCAATCTTGTGTGTGATTTGGCCAGTAAATAGGCTCAAACCTACTGCGCGGTCATAGGTGCCTGCAGCAAGCCACCCAACCTGGTGCCCACCAGGCAGCATCCAGCCCTCAGGAGTCTTCCAAAAACGAATATGGTGGCGTTGAGACGCGTTGCCATCCACCTCCTGCTGGTAGGCAAAGTTATGGCGGTTTCCAAGCAGGAACAACGAGGAAACGGGAGCCTGAGGATAGGAACGGCGAAGAACGGACGACTTAATGATTCCCCAAGATGAGCGCAGTGTAATTTCATCGGCTAAAACCCAGCCCGCTCGGCGCATCGCTATATGAATATCAACCTCATCGCCGTCAACAGCCAAGTTCACTGGATCGCCTAGCAAGCCATCACCTGTGCGAGTGCGAGCAATGAAATAGTCCGGCACATAAAGTGCTGTAAAGAACTGATGCAAACGAGGCAAGGCAAGATAAGCCATGAGAGCCCAAAATGCGATCAGCCAGCCTAGCGAACTCCACGCCCAATGACTACTTTTTTGAACTAACAACCATGCCAACCATAACGTGAGCACACTTGCCGTCACCACACATGAGAATTCAAAGAAATCCGCTACAGAATGAGCCTTCTCTCCTGAGACCTTTTTCGGCTCGGATTCATAACGTGGGGGAGAAGTGGGAATAGGGTAACGGTTCGTGCCGTCGATTCGCAGTTCTTTACGCACTCTCAAAGTCTTCCACACTGTGAAGGTCCAGGGATTGTTAACACAGAGGTGACTGCTCTGAAAGCGATTACTTTGACACTCTTGTTGTGGGCGGGAACGCGAGGAAGAAAAGCAACCCGGCGCTTCTAGGGCAGAAAAGCAGCCCGGCGTTTCTAGGGCAGAAAAGTACGCAGGACTTTAACGCGAACTGTGAGTTAATGAGAAGCGGAAGGATCGTCTTTAAGCCACGTAGGTGAGGGGGTCACGCCAGCGTCTAACGCTGCCAAGAGAAACTCGACCTTAGGCTGCACCATTCGTTCATAGGCATTATCGGGTCGAGTAAAGGCGGACACATCAAGATCGATCTGCTCGCGTGAGCGTTCTAGATTGTGCTGCAGTAATTGCTGGTTAGGGCTATGGCCATGCCGATCTTGGTAAGCCCCCAAGCCTAGATGAATCGTAATAACGGTATCTCCGATGAAATCCATCATGAATGTGATGGTGTCATTGTCCTGTCCTGTTGCACGGAAGTCAGCGAATACGCGTTCTGCATAATCCATGAAGTGAACCTGAGGAAAGGGGTAGGTATAAAGAGTGATATCGAAACCTGGATAGGTTTCGCATAAATCCCAGCACATTCGTGCCCATGACCGGAGGAGATTGAGCCAATCTTTATGTTGAGGATTCCATCGGATCTGTGAGGCAATACGGTCGAGACACGCGCCAACAAGATCATCACGGCTAGAAAAAAGACGATACAAACTGGGAGCACCCACGCCCACAGCCTGAGCAACCTGAGCCATGGTGAACGTGTCTAAACCAAGTTGGAGGGCTGCGTCAATAACATCATCTGCGGAGAACTTTGGCTTAGGGCCCGTTTTTCGTCCCGGACGGATTGGCGCAGCGTTCGTGTTTGCTCGCAGGCTCATCTTGTCTCCGTTCCGTTACATTAATGACCATCCTTGGGCCGTGACACGTTGTTGCCAAAAATCATGATACGTGCCTGGCACCCCAACAAGATCATGATGACTGCCGCACTGCTCTACACGTCCTTCACTATTGAGAACAAGAATGGTGTCTGCTGACGTGATGGTACTCAACTTGTGCGCAATGACAATGAGCGTGGACTGTTTTCTCATATGTTCAAGGCAGGCCATCACATGCTGTTCATTGGCAGGATCAAGGGCACTCGTTGCCTCATCAACAATCATGATGGGCGCATTTTTCAAGACTGCACGGGCAATCGATACCCGCTGACGCTCACCACCTGATAGTGCGCGACCACCCTCACCAACGGGAGTATCCCATCCTTGGGGAAGACGTTGAACAATCTCATCAACCCCGGCTAACGCTGCTGCCTGTTCGATAAGTTCCTTACTAGCTTCTTTATTTCCCACGGCAATATTGGCGAATAACGTGTCGTCGTAGAGATAGACGTCTTGGAATACCCAAGAAATCTGTCCCATGACGTCTTCGAGTCGCTGTTCGGTGACATCAACGCCCCCAATGAGCACACGTCCTTGGGTAACGGGATAAAAGCGCGCGAGTAGACGAGCTAGGGTTGTTTTTCCACATCCTGAAGGGCCAACGATAGCTGTCATGCTTCCTGGTTGAACCTCGAAAGATACGTCATGAAGAACAGTTTTATCTGCCGTGTAACCAAAGGTGACGTGCTCCATGGCAATAGCGCCAGAATGAATAGCACGCCTTGGATTGAGGGGATCAACGATCACGGGCTCATCCAAAATGGCGTTCACAGTGTTAAGGAGTGGGCGAGAATTCTCTAGCCCCATGCCATAACCACCAATTTCAGAAAGCAATGTGGTGAATCGGAGCATGATGCCGATAAAAACGATGGTGGCTACTGGATTCGAAAAACCAATGCTGGGGCTGACTGCAATCACCATCGCGAGAACCGCAATAGTTTGAGAAGCACTTCCCAAGGTGAATTGGCCAAGGAGACCCCACCAGAGACCTCGAATAGCACTGTGTTCTGCCCACTCATTGGCCTCGTGAAGAGGCGCGTAGTGCTTTGCTTGACCGCATGCTCGAAGCGCAGGCTGGTGCTGAGTAAACTCCACGAGACGTGCTGATTGTTCTTCAAGAGCGGGCTCGCTGATATTCTTACTATGACGTTCACATGCGCGTGAGGCATAGATGGCTAATGCCATGACGGGAATACTCGCAGTCAAGATCAGTCCCATCGGAACAGACCATACCCAGCATCCAGCCAAAAGAACCAGCATGGTGAATACATGCATCACCATGGGAGAAAGCATGTGAGCTAAAGACTCGCCCATCATCATCATTTGTTTGGTAACAAGGCGGGAGAACTTCCCCGCGGTGTCATCGGTGAAATAACCGAGCGGGAGACGGGCGACTTGCTCACCGATTTTGGCGTGCAAACTCTCCATCACATCAAGTGCTGCTTGATAGTTCGCCATTGCTAACAAGTATTCGCACAGGGCAGAAAGCACGGCGATGATAGCGAGCAGCATTAACCAGCCATGGAGCGTCAGCCCCCATACAGGACGATCCATCATTAATGCCGCGCTTGCTGGCATGAAGACGACAAGCGCACATCCACGAATAATGCCGCTGACGATGGAGAGTAGTAAAGCGTGACGAAGGAACTCTTGTCCTTGTGCGCTGAGAAGGCGAAATAACTGTGTAGTAATGCTATGCGGCGCAGTAAGCGAAGAGGTGACCGGGAGCGGTGGCATCTGGAGAGAATCGTTACTCAAAGTGCTGGCGCTGGACATTAGTCTGTTCCTTCCCACAGTGCCGAGTACAACGGGTGATGGGCCACTTGTTCAGGCGTGCCCTGGCATGAAACCTGTCCATGGTCAAGGATGACCACTTGGTCCACTCCTCGAACGGAAGCAGGACGGTGCGCAATGACGAGAACTGTTCGACCTTCACGACGTGAATGGACGAGTTGAGTGAGGGCCTCTTGGATTAAGGCCTCAGACTCTGGGTCGGTCAGGGCAGTAGCTTCATCGAGGATGAGAATCGGCGCATCCATAAGGATGGCTCGTGCGATTGAAAGACGCTGACATTGCCCGCCAGAGAGGTAGGTCTCCGTGGAAAAAACTGTATCTAGTCCTCGCGGTAGCGCGCGGATTTCCTCAGCAATTTGGGCAGCCTCAAGGGCTTGCCAAATCTCTTCATCAGTTGCGTCTGTTTTTCCCAGTCGTACGTTATCGCGGATGCTCAAACGCAGAATATGAGGGTCTTGGAGAACGAAACTCACCAGTTTGTACAGTTCGTCAGTGGAGAACTCCCTAAGGTCCTTTCCGTCGAGCGTAATGCGGCCTTGATCTGGATCATCAAAACGCGCCAATAAGGTAGCCAAGGTTGATTTTCCTGAACCGGACGAGCCGATCAGTGCAGTAACTGTTCCCGGTGCCAATTCAAGAGTGATTGAGTCCAATGCCAACGTCGGACCGTAGGAGTATGAGACATGAGAAAAACTCACCGCGGGTGGTTCGGCTTCGTTAGCGATTTGGTGATTGTGCGGTTCACCGCCGATTGTTTCCCCAAGTTCTTCTACTTGGGGAATAGTCAGCACGTCTTGAATACGCAACGCTGCTGCGCCCGCTAACTGAAGAGCCCATGTCATATTTGCTAAGGTCTCGAATGATTGAGGAATCATTAATGCGATGATGGTAGTGACTACTAAATTGCTTGGATGGGCTTGTCCGGAGTGCACCAGTAACGAACCAATCCCAAGATTCGCTAAAACAAGTACGGATGTGGAAATGGTTGCGTAGGATAGCGCTGACATGCGGAGCATCGGTCCACACCATGCGTAATAAAAGCGGTGGAAATCCTCAGTAGCGCAAGTAAAACGCTCATGTGCTTGACCTGTACGACCGAATGCTTTGACGACAGAAATACCGGTAATGAACTCCACCATGGTTGCTGAGACGCGACCCAAATGAGTATCCATCTCTGCTGTTTTTTCACCCATGTCATGCATCATGTAGGCCATTGCGGCGAGGTACAGTGGCAACGTGGCGATTGCTAAAAGGCCGAGCTTCCAGTTGATGGAGAATGCATATCCCAACAACGCTAAAGGGCTAACGATTGCTACGGTGTTATCGACAGGTGCATGAGCAATGACTGTATGAATTTCGTGGGTATCGTCCTGAATTGCTTTGCGAACAAGGCCGGAGTTTGTTTGAGAAAACCATGACAGTGGTGCTTGAGCCATTCGTGAAGCAATGTGGTTTTGGAGGTGATGCCTGAGGCGTACATCAGCAAAGTGTGACACTGTGAGCGCACCAACGTAGAAGAAGAGTTTTGCAATGAAAAAACTCAATAGGACGACTAGTGCTCGGTGGACTTCATGAGTATCAGGAATACTTCCGTTTTCCCATGCTTTGAGCATGGTTTGTGCTAACCAGACCAAGGCGATGAAAGGGCCTACGGAGAGTACCCCCGAGATAACAGCCATTGCCCGAGCGATAAGGAGGCGACCTCTAATCGGTGCAACAAGGGCTTTAAAGGCGCGTCGCCCAGCGGCATCTTTTTCTTTATTCGATAACGGGACGGATTCGTCATCGAGAGGTGGAGAATTCAATGACGTGATATCGACGGTACTCATTGTGAGCATCCTTGAAGTGAGTTGGTGCGGGTCAAGAGCGTGAGGTGAGCGCTGCGAAGTGACTCATCATGGGATGTAGCTGGGGGAGACAACCGGACTACGTGATGAGCGCATGATTCGATTAATTCGGCATCGTGTGTGATGACGAGAACGGTGTGGCCTTGTGAAGCGAGGTCAGTGAAGACATTGCTAATTGCCTGTAACTGTCGGTAGTCCACTCCTGATGTGGGTTCATCGAAAATGAGGAGATGACGCCGGGTTGCTAGAGCAGCAGCAATGACAACTCTTTGCTTTTGTCCGCCTGAAAGCGAGAGAGGATGACGAACAGCGCAGGTAGATAGATCTAATTGATCCAAAATTGCTGGCACATCGATATTTTGATGGCGAGTTCCCACTAGTACTTCTTGCTGCACTGTTTGAGAAAAGAGTTGCCGGTGAACATCTTGCATGACAATTGCGGCATGAGAAGGCAAACGAGAAGGCTTGATTAAAGAACCGTTAATACTGATGCCACCCCGTTGTGGCGTGAGTAGACCGGTCAGGAGTGATGCCAAGGTACTTTTGCCGACGCCGTTGTTCCCCACAACGCACGTAATCTCACCAGCAGGCAAGTCAAGAGCATCAATGAGTACGGTGGGGGAGTCATGATGACCTGGGTAAGTGAACTCTAATCCTCGAATACTGACTCCTTCAGAGGCAACATCTGATTCACGGCGGGGGAGTGGTTGCTCACGCCAAGTGGGGCGGCCTTCACTTGTACTGATAGAACTTCTCTGGTCAGCAGTTTTATTGAGTATTAATGAGTGGAGTTCGGTAGGGGCTGAAAATGTACGAAGCCCAGCCGTGCGGCGTTGCTCATCACTCTGTGTAAAGAACTTTTCCCCTTCGATGAGTTGCGGTTGCTGCCCTGGGGTGAAAAGTACGACTTGGTCGACTAGGTTTTTCAAGAAATACAACCGATGTTCAGCGATGAGAATCGTTTTTCCTGCACGTTTTAAGGTTGCGAGTAACTGAGTGAACGATTCGATTGCTTCAAGAGATAGGTTGGCTGTGGGCTCGTCGTAGAGAAGGACCGGAACCTCTGCTGCTAGTGCTGCTGCCTGAGCGACAGATTGGAGTTGTCCACCAGATAACCCGTGCAAACTTCTATTGAGCAGATGCTCAACCCCTGTTGTTCGGGCTGAATCGATGCTGCGCTGAAGGAGGATTTCGCGATCAACACGATAGTTTTCCCCGCAGTAAGCGATTTCGGAGAGCACCTGACCGGTGAAGAACTGTGTCCGCGGGTTTTGAAAAACAGTAGCGCTGTGACGACCGATGTCGTTGAGATCGACCTCATTCATGGTGTGCCGATCGACGATTACTTCGCCGGAGAAGTGTCCTGGTTGAAGGTGAGGGATTAATCCATTAGCCATTTTCAGTGCTGTGGACTTGCCTGAGCCTGATGGTCCGCAAAATAGCGTGATTGTCCCTGGAGTGCATGAGACGGAAAGATCATGAAAAACAAGGGAAGGTTCTTCGCCTGGAGGTGCTGGATAAGCGAAGGTGACGTCAGTGAAGGTTACTTTTCCGTCGCTTGTAGAGCGGATGCTCTTCCCAGGATCGTTTTCACTGGAATGATCTTTCCCTTCAGTTAGTAAGATAGTCGGGGAAATTGTCATCTCGCGATCACTGCCTCATGTAATGCATTCATGTCAGGAATGCTTCCCGGATTGAACCAACGAAGAACTAATAAAGCTATGACGGCACTGATAACGACTACGTCCCCGATACGCCACCGTAGCGCGATGAGGGGCAATGGAATTTCTCTGGCACCCATTCCGCGGATCACCGCCGACGCAGTGAGATCATCAGCGATGCGGATAATCCCTGCCATGAGGGGAACAAGGAGATACTCCACAGTACGAATAGGATGAAGTATCGTGTCCCGACCAGTTAAACGAATTCCGCGAAGACGCATAGCCGCTTGAATTGCGCGGAACTCAGCGATGATTGTCGGAATGAAACGAAGCATGACAAGAACTGCGTTCACGAAACTGCGTGGTAAGCGCATGCTTCGTAGAGCGGATGCTAACTGCGTGGGGCTGATCGAATAGAGGGCGTAAATCCCTAGCGTTGTAGTAATTGTGAAACGTGACATCCAAAAACTCATGCTGATAAAAAACGCAAGAATTGCAGACTGGCCAATGACTGCTGCGTGAGTGGTGAACACAATGAACAGCGTGACAAGACTGATGTAGATGAACAGGCCACGCAGTGAACACACAGACGCGAATAAAACTCCCGCGATAAACGCAGCCACAATCAAAACAGGAGTGGATGCACCGCCCATGACGCAAATATTGGTTATGAATACCAGGAGCAATGTATTTCGTGGATCGTTACGGAGATAGCGGACCGGTTTCCACGATGTTCGTAGGTTCTGTTCCCACTGGTGGTGGGGAGTCGTTGGGACAGGCTTGCTGAGGGGAGCGAAGGCCAAAGAACTCATGCGATGCCGGCTTTTTGGAAGTGTGAGCGTAGTACTTTTGTGCCGATCCATCCCCCGATGAGGGAGAGGAAGAAGTCGACGATGATGAAGATCATGAGAACTGTAGGCGTGAAAATTGCACGCATTTCATCGGAATAGACCTGGCCCATTTGTCGAGTAATGTCTGCGTAGTAGGCGTCTGCGTTGTAGAAAATTGGGAGCCAGGCACCGAAGTACCACAACTGAAGAATTGCGTAAGCGATGATGTTCTTCTTCGCGTTCACATACTGGCCGCTGCGGGCAAGTAAATCGGCGATGAGAGCCATTAAGACAGACAAAACCAAAGTGGTCCATGCATGGCCGGTAAGGACCATGAGAATTCCGATGATTGTGCCGAGTGCTGTTAGAGCGCCGAAGGAACGCACTTTGGAGAAGAACACCATGATGCCGGTTCCTTCGAGAAGGAACGCTAACGGCCCCGAGACAAACATGAACTGGGGTCCAAAGAATCCCAGCATGCCCAGTGCGAAGAAAATGACGAAGTACACCGCGGTGAAGACACCTGTGTACATGACTTTTTGTGCCGTTGTTGCCGATTGTGAGCGTGCAGTTAGCGCAGGGATTGATGGCTGTGTAGACATGAATCGACCTATTTCTTATCGGGGCGAATCTATTGATGAATGCCGTTCGGAGATAGGTTAGCCCAACCTAACTAGATCTGTCATCAAGAAACATTATCTGACATATAGTCAGATTTGTTATGGGTGCTCAAGCGTTAGTGACGCCAGGAGGAAGGTTGTTTTTGTTGGGGTTGCTGTATGAGTGAAGAGTTCTGGAGATTCAGGGGACTACTTCGATAAATCCTGAAGATTCAGGAGGTTACTTCAATAAAACTCAGGAGGTTACTTCAATAAATACATATTCTCAAAACGGGTGATTGTATAATTTTGCCCATGTCAGTTACCCTCGCTACTGCAGGTACGCCGTTTCCAGGCTCGGCATTTGCTTCGCCGATTTATCGAATTCCAGCACTCACACGAACTGGGACGGGCAGACTCATCGTCGCTTTTGACGTGAGGGAAGACTGGCGAGATCTTCCTGCTGACTTTGACCTTGCCTATATGGTGAGTGATGACAATGGTAAGACATGGTCACGCCCGCGTCCCCTGCGAGCCCATACGCCGGGACATGGCTTCGGAGATGCTTCGTTAACGTATGACCCATCCAGTGGAATAATATTGTGCTGGTATGTGGGGTCGACTGGTGAATCGTATTTTTCGGCTCGTCCTGGCGGTCCAGGATTAGAGCTTTGGCTTGCTACGTCGGATGATGATGGTCAAACTTGGTCTCATCGCGACTTTTCATTCCTGCGTCCGGCGAATGTTGGAGGAATGTTTACCGCCTCAGGTAATGGTGCCGTTGGGCACGGTGGGCTACTTCTTCAGCCATTTGTTGCTCGAATTGATGATGAAAACTGGGCGATCACCGCGCGTTCTTATGATCATGGTGACACGTGGTCTATGGGGGAACCTGTGGGGCCGCATTGCGATGAAAACAAGGTGATCGCATTACCTGATGATTCCATACTGATGCATGCTCGTTCACGTCCTCACCGTTACTGGGCAATCTCCACTGATGATGCGCAGCATTTCTCCTCACCACAGTCGGATCTATCGCTAACTGACCCTGCTTGTAATGGGGGACTGTGTGAATGTGGGGGAGTGATGCTTGCTTCGATGTGTGATGACCCTAGCGAGCGCACACGATTAGGGATTCATGTGTCGGTCGATAATGGTCGAACGTGGAGTCCTGCGATCATTATTGATGAAGGAGCGTGCGCCTACTCTGTGATGACCGCACTTGATGACGATCATGTTGTGGTGGTGTGGGAAGCGGATGACTATCTGACTCTTCAGTGTGCGATTTATTCGTTATCTGAACTTGGTCTAATGAGAAACGGCGATTGTTGGTCATGGGATAGTGATCGAGTCACTCTGAGTCCTCGAGGTGTCCAAGAAGGATGCGCTGCTGTCGCTAAGCCGCCGGTGGTGAACGCGAACTGACTCGTCTAGTGGTGTTGGCTTTAGGAAACGTAGTGATTGTGAATGGGGCTGGCGTTAACGAGGGGTGAAAACGGACTCATTAAGCGGAAGTTGACGAGTCAATAATACGAAGTAGCGGAGCGTAATGGTCACGTACTGCTTGATGGTAAGCGTGAAGATCTCCCGACGTAGCAGCATCTGCCATCGCTTGGTGGGCATGAACGGTCTGATCTAAATCGGTCGGAGTTGGGATTCCCATGCGAGGAGTCAGACGTGTATGGACTTCCCAAAAAGCAGTGGTAAGTTGGCCCAGAAGTTTGTTGTCCAATGGAGTTAATAATTCGCGGTGGAAGGCAATATCGTGGGCGGTAATCGAGTTGCCGGCACGCAACTGTTCAGCCATAGCTGACACGTATGTTGTTAGCGACGATACGTCGCGCCCCTGCCAAGCATGGACAATATCTTCGCCTGCAGCGAGATCAAGGGCGCGTCGGATCTGGACAATATCTTTGAGCGCGCGACGATCTTCCCCAGGATTGAGTGCTGCGCGGAACACCAATTGCTCAACCATAGGGTCCATAGAAATCTCGCCTACGAACATGCCGTGACCATGTCGAACGTGGACAATGTCAAGGGCGGCGAGTGTGCGGATTGCTTCGCGTACAGAAGAGCGTGACACTCCCAGAACATCGCACATTGTTGCTTCGGTAGGAAGAGGATCTCCTGGTTGGAGATGGTTATCCATGATGTATTGCTTCATCGCAGCCATCGTGTGTTCTGCAGCAGAGCGAGGATTTGAATGGCTCGATAATGCAGTAGAGGCTAGAACTGAGCGCAAAGCCGGCATGTAAATTACCTCACCAATAGTGCTATCTGTTGCTGAAGAACATGCTACTATGATTCTGCCAACGACGTCAGACATAGGATGTCTGACAAATATCTTTCAGGAGCATTCAATGGTGAATACACCCCTGGGCGGCGCCAGCCGCCGTTCATTTCTCAAGGTCAGTTCGGCATTAGGCGCGGCAGCAGCCCTCGCTGCAACATTGTCCGCTTGTGGTGACAAGAAGGATGCAGCAGGAAGCGATTCATCCGGAAGCACTGCCACTGCTAACAGCCAGGGAAAGATTACTGCGGGTATCTCATACGAGTTAGGTACCAACGGCTACGATCCCATGACCACAACATCGGCACTCACACTTGCTGCTAACTGGCATACTCTCGAGGGCCTAACTGAACTCAATCTTGTCACCCGTGAATGCTATGCAGCTCTCGGCGCTGACATGCCTAAGCAGATTGATGACACTCACTGGGAAGTAGCTCTGCGTGACGGGGCTGTTTTCTCTGACGGAACCCCGGTAACCACCGATGACGTCGTCTTCTCGTTTGAGCGCGTGCTCAACCCTGAGAACAAGAGCCTTTACGCTGCTTTCCTTCCTTTCCTCGATTCTGTCCAGGCAAAGGATGACAAAACAGTCACTGTCGTTACGAAGTACCCCTTCTCTCTTGTTCCGGAGCGTTTGAGCGTCGTTAAGATCGTTCCTAAGGCTGTTGTCGAGGCTGATCCTCAGGCATTTGATCAAAATCCTGTAGGTAGTGGCCCGTACATCATGACGGACAATGGTGCACAGAGCCAGCAGGTGGAGTTTAAAGCCAATGAGCACTACAACGGTGCGCATCCTGCAAAGGCCGCAAGCATGGTGTGGCAGATCATCCCCGATGAAACTACTCGTACCAATGCCATTAGTTCCGGAACTGTTCAGGCTATCGATTCTGTCCCAGCAGCAAACCTTGGCACCATGAGTGAACCGCTCAAGGTTGCTGCTAAGCAGGGCTTTGGATTGCTGTTTACTATGTTCAACTGTGGCTCTGCGCCAATGAATGACGTGCGCAATCGTCAGGCAGTGATGTACTCACTGGACTACGACAAGATCTGTAAGACTGGCATGTCTGACTTGGCTACCCCTGCTACATGCTTTGTCCAAAAAGAACATCCTGCCTACAAGGAAGCATCGACTGTTTACACCCACGATGTTGACAAGGCAAAGAGTCTTTTCGCTGAAACAGGTCTGACTGAAGTTCGCCTTCTGTGCTCTAATCACGGTTGGTTTGCTGCGGTGCGCCCCATTATCAAGGAAAACCTTGAAGCCGCAGGCTTGAAGGTTAACTATGAAGAAAAGAAGTCTTCTGACGTCTACTCCACTATTGATGGAAACCCCGATGCCTACGATATTGTCGTAGCACCAGGTGACCCCTCAGTATTCGGAGATGACGCAGATCTTCTGCTTCGCTGGTGGTACGCAGGCGATACCTGGACCGATTCCCGCATGCACTGGAAGGGCGAGGAATCCTACAACCAGGTTCAGGATTTGCTGAACAAGGCAAGTGAAGCAACTGGTGATGACCAAAAGAACCTTTGGCACCAGACGTTCGATGTTGTTTCTGACGTCATTCCGCTCTACCCCATTTTCCATCGCAAGGTACCGACCGCATACAACGGCGAAACTCTTGTGGACTTCCAGCCGATCGCTGTAACCGGTTTGTCATTTATTGATGTGGGTTCCACTGAGTCGTGATGACCTCATTCGGTGTGGGGCTCATGCTTCCAGCGTGAGCCCCACACCTCTGAAACTCCTCGAATATGAGGGACTTTATTGACGGTGTGATGCGTGATCTTTCTTGAGAAAGGAACATTCAGCGCTTAAAACACCAGTGAAGTGATGGCTGTGCGCCAACGATGGCGTCGATAAGCCAGCATTGAACAAAACAGATCAGCCACTATTGCGTTTGACGCGTGTATTGCAAAGGAACATTACGTGTCCAATCTCGTCCGTCTCATTGGACGCCGTCTGCTGGCGTTACCTGTGATGGTTTTGGGCGTGACATTCTTGGTATTCGTGGTGATGTCTTTATCATCTGTGGATCCGGCCCGCATGGCGCTGGGCGAATCCGCTAGTCACGATGCTCTTGAGAATTACCGAATCGCTCACCATCTTAATGATCCTCTTCTCGTTCGCTACGGCGATTATCTTATGGGCCTTTTCAAAGGTGACTTAGGGCAGTCGTTCACTGGGGTGAGCATTTCTGATTGGGTCGCAACCGCTTTTCCTATCACACTTCAGTTGACATTTATTGGTCTAATTGTTGCTGTTGTATTTTCAACAATTCTTGGCATTATCGCTGCTCTTTATCGTGATCGCTGGCCCGATCAAGTTATTCGTGTTCTTTCGATCGCTTTCTTAGCTACGCCGTCATTCTGGCTGGCATTGCTGCTTATTCAGTGGCTTGGTGATATCCCCGGTGGCGCCGCTATGTTCCCTGCCGTTGTCACGAAATGGATTCACTTTTCTGATGATGCAGGAGGATATATCCACCAGATTTTCCTACCTGCTGTCGCACTCGCTATTCCTGTGATCGGATCACTTACCCGTGTGGTTCGTACGGCGATGGTGGAAGAACTCGATAAGGACTATGTCCGTACAGCTATTGGTGCAGGAATTCCTAAACCAATTGTGGTGGGACGTAACGTACTGCGTAACGCACTGATCACGCCTATTACGGTTCTTGGTTTACGCGTGGGCTACCTGATGGGTGGCGCTGTGGTCATCGAAATGATTTTCAACATTCAGGGAATGGGACAACTTATCTTCCAAGGGATCACACGCGGTGACGTCAACGTCGTCCAAGGCGTGACGCTCACTGTGGCGCTTGCTTTCATCCTCATCAACATCGTTGTTGACATGCTTTATGTCCTCGTTAATCCACGTATTAGGAGTGTGTGATGTTCCACCGCAGCACTCTCAAGAAAACTGAGGCCCCAGGATTGCGGTTCCAGGGGTGGCGTGCCCTTCCATTAGCATCGAAGATTTCGATCATTTTGTTGCTAGTGGTGGCTTTTATGGGGATCCTGGCCCCGTGGTTAGCACCTCACAACCCTAGTGCATCAGGTCTCACTAGTGTTGAGCACACGATCCATATTGAGGGCGTGGGAGACCAAGTTATTCCGGATAACTCTGTTTCTCCACGTAGTGGATTCCCGATGGGAACTGACGGTGCAGGACGTGACATTCTTAGTCGAATCATGGTGGGGGCCCGAGTTTCCCTGATCGTGGGTTTATCGGCAACCGGTTTGGCACTGGTGATCGCCGCAGTGCTTGGCTCTATTGCGGCTACGTCACGCAAATGGGTATCAGAGCTGCTGATGCGTAGTTTAGACATTTTGATGTCTTTCCCCGGAATCGCTCTGGCAGCTGTTTTGGTTTCTGCGTTGTCTACGCGTCTTCCCATGCTTCCAGTGATTATTGTGTCAATCGCTATTCTTTATATTCCGCAACTTACTCGTGTAGTTCGAGCTAACGTTCTTTCGCAGTTTGGTGAAGACTACGTTGCGGCATCGAAGGTGATGGGGGCGCCGTCCTGGTGGATCTTAGCGAAACACGTAGCACGTAACTGCGTGGCACCCATCATGGTTTTCGCAACAGTGCTCGTTGCTGATGCCATCGTTTTTGAAGCATCCTTGTCCTTTATCGGAGCAGGCATTGCCTCGGTTTCGACTCCCACGTGGGGAAATATGCTGTCTGAAGGCAAAGAATTGCTGTTGTCTGGTCACTGGTGGACCACATTTTTCCCTGGCATGATGATTCTTATTACCACCTTGTGCCTTAACGTGTTGGCAGAAGGCTTGACCGATGCGATGGCCTCTCCACGTATTAAGGTCAATGTGAATGTGACTGCTGATGAAGAAGCTCTTGACACCAGCGACTCGATGGACCAAGGGGATCACGAGGCAGTGACTGCTACTGATACTCCTGCACAGCCTCAAGTAACCAAGAATACGTCCGTGGTTGACTCAGCATTGGCCATTGAAGGCATGAGTCAATTAACCCAGATTGTTCGTCCTGCAGCTGCTGATATACCGCTGGCTACTCGACTTGAGCATCTTGCGATTGCGGAGCGCGAACGTCACGATCGTCTTGTTTATACCCGTGATGACAAGCCAATTCTTGAGGTGAAAGACCTTTCCATTGCATTCCCTGCGCAACATGGCGAAACCGATATTGTTGACCACGTAAGTTTTTCTGTCCGGCCCGGTGAAACAATGGGGCTGGTTGGTGAATCTGGGTGTGGTAAGTCCATTACTTCCATGGCAATCATGGGGCTTCTTCCACCTACCGCACGCCTTAGTGGCGAAATCATGTTCAATGGCCAGGATTTGCTCAAGCTCAGTGCGAAAGAACATAACGCTCTGCGTGGAACTGGCATGTCCATGATTTACCAGGACGCTTTGTCCTCACTTAACCCGTCCATGCTGATTCGTTCCCAAATGAAACAGCTCACCAAACGCGGCGGAACACGTAGTGCTGAAGAACTTCTTGAACTCGTCGGTCTGGATCCGGCACGGACGTTACGCTCTTACCCCCACGAACTTTCTGGTGGCCAACGCCAGCGCGTTCTTATCGCGATGGCATTGACCCGTGACCCTGCACTCGTTATTGCAGATGAGCCCACGACGGCTCTTGACGTCACGGTTCAGAAGCAAGTGATCGATCTTCTCAACGATCTTCGTGAGAAACTCGGATTTGCCATGGTGTTCGTCTCTCATGACCTTGCACTTGTTGCAAAGGTGGCTCACCGTATTACGGTGATGTACGCCGGACAGGTTGTAGAGCAGGCAGAAACCAGTGAACTATTGATCAATCCGATTCATGAATACACGCGAGGGCTCCTTGGGGCTGTTCTCTCTATTGAAGCTGGATCGAACCGACTCCACCAAGTTCGCGGAACGGTTCCTAGCCCTCGTGAGTTTGCTATCGGTGACCGTTTCTCCCCGCGTAGTGCGTTGACCAATATCGGTGTTAATACGCGTCCCACTCTCGTTGATGTGCCTGGTCACGCCGGTCACGTTTACGCCACTACCCCTGAGCTTGATGCTGCACGCGCTGCCCTTGGATTGGCGCTGGGCGAAGACCCGAAGGAGCAGTCATGAATACAGATGAAATGACGCAAACACCGTCAGTGACTACTAAAGACACACCCATCGTTGAACTGCGACATGTTCACGTGATTCACAAGTCACGAACTGGCTCGTTATTTAAGCCTGACACAGTTCACGCTGTCAATGACGTTTCACTGAGCGTTCGTCGAGGTGAAACACTCGGCATCGTAGGAGAATCAGGGTGCGGGAAGTCCACCACTGCTCGCGTCATGGTAGGTCTGCAACCTGCTACCAAAGGCGAGGTGTATTTCAAAGGCCGTAAACTTGGCCATCGCGCATCAGATAGGCGAGCGTTAGGGCGCAGTGTTTCCGTGGTCTTCCAAGATCCAGCAACTGCACTCAACCCTCGTATGACGATCCATGACACATTGATTGATCCGCTCAATGTGCACCGCATTGGAACACCAGCTCAACGTGAAGCCCGAGTCAAAGACCTCCTGGGGGTTGTGGGCTTGCCTATGAGCGCTATGCATGTGATGCCCCGGCAAATCTCTGGCGGACAGCGTCAACGTGTGGCTATCGCTCGCGCTTTAGCGCTGGACCCTGACATCATCGTGGCCGACGAACCCACATCCGCCCTCGATGTGTCTGTACGAGCCCAAGTGCTCAATCTATTGGAAGATCTCAAAGCTTCCCTTGGCTTGGGACTAGTTTTCATCAGTCACGACATCAACACCGTTCGTTACGTTTCTGACCGAATCGCGGTGATGTATTTCGGACGTATCGTGGAAGAAGCGCCTACCAAGCAAATCTTCACGAATCCTCAAGACGAATACACAAGAATGTTGTTGTCTGCTGTTCCTTCGCTTATGACGGATTAATTCCGATCATTCTCATCACTCAACAATGTGAAGAATCGAGAAAATTATGGATACCCGTTTCACCGGAGTCATTCCACCTGTTGTTACACCATTTACTCCTGACGGTTTAGTTGATTTTGACTCACTTGACCGCGTCGTCGATCACCTTCTCGAAGGGGGAGTGGATGGGCTATTCGTTCTGGGCTCCACTGGCGAAGTTGCTTACCTGACCAACGCCGAGCGGCAAGAAATTACTCGCCGTGTAGTAACTCGTGTTGCTGGCCGCGTCCCAGTCCTTGCCGGGGCTATTGATAGCACTGCTCGTCGTGCTCAACAGCAAGCAGTTGCTCTATCGCAACTGGGCGTCGACGCCATTGTCGCAGCCTGCCCCTTCTATGCTTTGAATGATCAAAGCGAAATTGCTGATCATTTCCGCATGATCAAGAGTGTCATCGGTGAGATGCCTCTGTTTGCCTATGATGTGCCTGTTCGTCTCAACGGCGTCAAACTTGGTCTGCCTTTGCTGATGACACTGGCAAAAGAAGGCGTGATTGCAGGTGTCAAGGATTCCAGTGGTAATGATGTTGCCTTCCGACGTCTTGTGGCAGCCAACGAGGCAGCAGGTCACCCCTTGGCTCTGCTGACCGGTCACGAATGCGTCGTCGATGGCATGTTATTACTCGGTGGTGATGGCGTGGTTCCTGGCTACGCCAATGTCAATCCTCGTCCTTACGCCGATCTCATGGCCGCCGCACGAGCAGGTCAATGGTCACGGGCCCGTGAGATTCAAGATGCGATTTGCGCAGAATTCGAAATGGTGTTCTTACCTGTTGGTCGCAGTGGTGACGCTGCAGGCGTGGGTGCATTTAAGACCGCCATGGCTGAACTCGGTGTTATTGCCACCAACACGATGGCTCCTCCTGTCCAAGCACTTACCGGCCAGACCAAGGAAGCGATCGTGAACCTTATGCGTGAGTGTGGCATGGTGCAGTAATCATGATGAAAGACCAGACCCAGCCGGTGATGATTGGCGTGGACATCGGCGGAACAAAAATGGCTGCAGCGGTTGTCAACCCTGCACCAGTTCCCAGCCTCTTATCCACACCCGTCAGTATTCCTACTCCAGCCCACGATGGCCCACAAGCTATGGTCAGTGCACTAGTCGACCTCATCGTTAAGGTGTACGAAACCTCTGGATTGGTGCATGGAACCTGCCAAGGTCGTTGCGTAACCCTCGTAGGCTGTGGGGTAGGAACCGCCGGCGTGGTAAATGTTGACGATCAAATGATCGTATCCGCAACTGACGCAATCACCGGCTGGGCTGGTACTCATCTGGGAAAAGATCTTGCTCATCAATTAGCAAGGCGTGTGAAGGCTTTTCAGACGCGAGAACGGACGCATACGGCGTCGATAGCACCGGGGGTGGGACAAGATATTTCCTACGCACCACTTGCTATTGGAACCGAACGTATTCACATCCAAAACGATGTAGACGCTTATGCGATGGGGGAAGCTGTTGCAGGAGCAGGGCGACGCTACTCATCAATGATTATGGCCGCTGTGGGCACTGGCGTAGGTGGGGCAGTGGTACTGAATTCCACTGTATGGCGAGGTGCGCACCATGTTGCCGGAGAAGTCGGACATATGCCGGTTGCACTAGCCATGGATGAACCATGCACCTGCGGACGCACAGGACACCTTGAAGCTATATGCGCTGGTCCCTCTATCCACCGTCGTTACCTTGCACTAGGAGGGGACCACTGCGCACTTCATGCTCGAGACGTTGAAAAACGCGCTGACGATGGTGATGCCATCGCACTGCGTGTTTATGAAGAGTCGGCCCGTGCATTAGGCAAAGCCCTGGCAGGTTTGGCTACGGTGATCGATCCAGAATGCATTGTGGTGTCCGGCGGACTATCACGAGCAGGAGAACTGTGGTGGCAACCGCTCAGAGAAACTTTCCGTAACGAACTGATTGGACCTTTGCGTACTATCCCTCTTATCCCCGGGGAAGCAGGGACATCAGCGCCTATCATTGGCGCAGCAGCAAGTTGCTGGCAACTACCGGCAGTACAACGCATGAACCGTGCTCTTAATGCATCCAATCATTAATTGATGAGATAAGCGGAACCTTGTGCTGAATATCCATCATGACCATCATTCAATGAGACAAGCGAAGAATCGAGTCATCGTATGACTACCCCCCGTTTTCAACCAGACGAAACTATGAACCACCTGCGTGGACAACTCATTGCCTCGGCACAGGCATATCCCGGTGAGCCAATGCGCGATCCACGGACGATGTGCGAAGTTGCTCAAGCATGCGTGGAAGGAGGAGCAGCAGCGATTCGAGCACAAGGAATTGCTGATTTGGTTCTTATGCGTGAAGTCCTTGAAGTACCCATGATCGGGTTATGGAAAGACGGCCACGACGGCGTGTTCATCACTCCCACGTTGCGTCACGCTGCAGCGGTGGCCACCACGGGCTGTGAAATTGTGGCCCTTGATGGGACCCGTCGTGAGCGTCCCGACGGATTGACTCTTGCTCAAACAATTAATGGGTTGAAACAAGAGTTTCCCAACGTTTTAGTCATGGCTGATTGCGGTAGTACGCAAGACGCGCTGTATTCACAAGATGCGGGCGCTGACATTGTGGGGACAACGCTGGCCGGATATACCGATGAACGTCCTGCTACCAATGGTCCTGACTTTGAACTGATTGATGACCTCGCAACTCGCGTGACGGTACCGTTCATTGTTGAAGGGCGTATTCACACTCTTGAGCAGGCAAGTGAAGCGATGAAACGTGGCCCCTTAGCAGTGGTGGTAGGAACAGCCATCACTCATCCAACCTCCATAACTCGCTGGTTTGTTCAGGCAGTAACACGCTAATCCCAACGCGTACACCACTACGCGCCGGTGCTACCTCGCAGCCATATAAGCTGGTCAAAGTAAATGTATGGTGGCGCGGCGGTGTTGCCACAACAACGTCAATGGGTGGGGGGGCGAGACGCTATAGCGTCTCGCCCCCCCACCCATTTGTTCGAGCATCAACAAAATAACGAACGCTGCAAACTACTTGAGCAAATCGCCTTTGTAGCCATTCGAGTGTTATGCAGTTTTACAGAGTAAAAAGCGTTCGTGAACTTAGAGCAGCACTCGTGTTGATCTGGAGGGCAAAGACTCACTCACTGTGGGCTGCGGCCACAGCTAAGCGGAGAGCTCCTTGGAAGCGTGTCTCGCGTTCTTCGGCGCTCATGTCACCGGAGTGATCAAGCAGGTGATCGGAAACGGTGAGTACGGTCAGGGCCTGCTTACCGAATTCTGCGGCCACGCCGTAGAGCGCTGCGGCTTCCATTTCCACGCCAAGTACGTTGTAACTAGCTAGACGCTCGGTCTGGCCTTCGGGGGTGAAGTAGAAGTGGTCGCGGCTGATGACGGTGCCAAAGTGTACGGCGCCATCCTGGTGAGCTTCGGGGGTTTGCGCGGCCTGCCAAGCGGCGTTGGCTAGGCGGAAGTCAGCAACTCCAGAGAAGTTCACACCGGGGATACGCAACTGATTCATAGAGGAGTCAGTGTGTGCGCCGGTAGCAACGATTACGTCACCGACTTTGACGCTGGGGGCGATGCCGCCGGCGGTGCCAACGCGGATGATGCGCTCCACGCCGAACTGGCTGAAGAGTTCGGTGGCGTAGATGGTGAAAGAAGGCTGGCCCATGCCGGAACCCATCACACTCAGGGGCTTGCCGTTGCAGGTGCCCGTGAAGCCCATCATGCCGCGCACGTTGGTAACTAGGCGCGCATCATCCATAAGGAGGTTGGCGATGCGCTCGGCGCGCTTGGGATCGCCGGGCATGAGGACAGCGGGAGCGAAATCGCCCATCTCGGCTGCGATGTGTGGGGTTGGCATCGGAGTCCTTCCAGAAATTGAGGTCGTGTTCAGCCAAGTTTCGCATAGAAATATCTCCCTCTCATAGAGGGGGCATGGCCGTGTTGAGGGCCGAGAGTTGACGGTGTCTTTCGCGAATACCTTTATCTAGGTAGTGCACTAGTGCATGAATGCATCTCATGGTGTCCACATAGTGGACCTCTATGTATCAGTATGCATGAGCGTGGTTACTCTATGCACACGCAGCGCCCCACAGGCCACAAACCAAGGAGACACTAATGAGTCAAACTCCTGATTCTCGTGAGCATCAACGTGAAGAGTGGGGAAGTCAGATTGGCTTCCTTCTTGCTGCCATCGGTTCTGCCATCGGTCTGGGAAACATCTGGCGTTTCCCTGGCGTGGCCTACACCAACGGTGGCGGTGCCTTTATGGTTCCTTACATCGTCGCGCTGCTAACCGCAGGTATTCCGATCCTGCTTCTGGACTACGCACTCGGACACCGCTACCGCGGTAGCGCACCCACGGTATTCCGTCGTCTGAGCAAGAAACTTGAATGGCTCGGCTGGTGGCAGGTAGGTGTCTGTTTCGTCATCATGACGTACTACGCCGTGATTATCGCCTGGTCATTGCGTTACGTTTTCTACTCCTTCTCCACCGCATGGACCTCCAACCCCGATGGTGCAGCAGGATTTTTCTTCGGTGATTTCATCAAGATCGCAGACACCCCCACCTATTCAGCACAGCCCGTTTGGAACGTCTTTATTCCCTTGCTTGTCATCTGGGGTGCTGTTCTTGTCATCATCGCCAAGGGCGTGACCGCAGGTGTAGAGCGTGCCAACAAGATCTTCCTCCCAATCTTGGCCGTACTCTTCCTCGCCCTTGTAGTGCGCGCACTCTTCCTTCCCGGAAGCCTCGACGGTCTTAATGCTTTGTGGACACCAGACTTCTCCATCCTTGCTGACCCCAAGGTGTGGATGGCAGCGTACGCGCAGATTTTCTTCTCTCTCTCCGTAGGCTTCGGCATCATGCTTACTTACGCCTCGTATCTCAAGCCTCGCTCCAACTTGGTTGGTACCGGCATCGTAGCGGCGTTTGCGAACTCTTCTTTTGAGGTTCTCGCAGGCTTTGGAGTGTTTGCCACTCTTGGATTTATGGCGCATCAGCAAGGTGTTGCTGTGGCTGATCTTGAAGGTATTACGGGCATTTCACTGTCTTTTATTACCTTCCCCACTATCATTGCTGAAATGCCCGGTGGCATGATCTTCGGTGTCATGTTTTTCCTGTCATTGACCCTCGCAGGCCTGACTTCCATCATTTCTTTGGTGCAAGTTGTTGCTGCAGGCGTGGCCGAGAAATTTGATCTCACTCCGGTTCGCGCCGCGATGGTTGTGGGTATTCCCGCGGCCGTAATTTCTCTTGGCATTTTTGCTACTACCTCCGGTCTATACGCACTTGATGTTGTTGATGCCTATATCAATCAGATCGGTGTAGTGGGCAGTGCTCTAGTTATGTGTATCTCTGTAGCTCTTGTACTCCGTAAACTGCCCATTCTGGCTCGTCACCTCAATGTGGTTTCTGAGGTGGGTAACTCCATCGGTTTATGGTGGCGTATTCTCGTGGCGGGAGTGGTGCCGGTCATGCTCATCATCATGCTGGGACAAGCACTTATCACGTTCATTAATGACGGCTACGATCCGTCTTACGCTGGCGGATTTGAAATCGTTTTCGGTTGGGGCATGCTCGCTCTCACTGCCGTGGGCACCGTTGTATTGACCCTGGCCGCATGGTCTAAGCCGATTGACGATTTCACCCCCGAATCTCTCGAAGTTGAGGAGAACTAACATGACCGGACCTGCCGTATTGCTCATGTTGTTGACCATCCTCATTGTTTGGGGCGGCTTAGCAGCCTCCACCACAGCGTTGGTACTGCGCGGTAAACGTGAAGCCGCTGCAGCACGTGCTCATCAGCGAAAGGAAGAGGAGCCTCAAGCCTGAGCACAAGCCAAGCCTCGATGGTGATTGAGTGGCACCATCGAGACACAGTACCGCGATCATCACACGAGCAGGTGTGACCAGATCACTGGCCCTCGACCGTCTTGACGGTCGAGGGCCAGTTTGGTGTGGATAGACTCTCAAGGGGTCTAGGCCAGTGGTAAGTCATTAACTAATAGGAGACAATAACTTCATGACCAGTTCTTTTATCCCCGCCTTGGTGGCATTCGATCTTGATGACACCCTGGCTCCCTCTAAGTCCGCCATGCCTGAAAAAATGGCACAGTCCCTTCGTGCCCTGCTTGACCAGGTTCCTGTGTGCATCATTTCTGGCGGACAAATTGTTCAGTTCCGTGACCAGGTACTGGCTCACCTTGGTGCTGATGACACAGAATTAAGTCGTCTTCACCTCATGCCAACCTGCGGCACTCGCTACTACAAGCACTCGGGTGGTGACTGGTTCTTGGTTTACGCCCATGACCTGACCCCCGCACAGCGCGAAGAAGCTCTCGACGTAGTTGAGCGCGAAGCACGGCGTCTGGGGCTCTGGGAGGAAAAGACCTGGGGCAACATTCTTGAAGACCGCGGCAGTCAGATTACTTTTTCTGCACTCGGCCAGGAAGCGCCATTGGATGCTAAGAAAGCTTGGGATCCCACCGGTGAAAAGAAGAACACCTTGCGCGAAGCAGTGGCTCACTACCTTCCTGATTTAGAAGTTCGCTCCGGTGGCTCCACTTCTGTTGACATCACCCTCAAAGGCGTAGATAAGGCATACGGTATGAAAGCTCTGAGTGAGCAGACCGGAATTAGCCTCGATGACATGCTCTTCGTGGGTGACCGCCTCGATCCTGACGGCAACGATTACCCTGTCAAGGCCATGGGCGTTGCCTGCCACGCAGTTGAAGGCTGGGAAGAAACCGCAGAGTTCGTTGCCGAACTCGCCCAGCAGATCGCTGACTCTCGCGCCTGAGCGCACCCACTGACTTTCATCAGTACGCCGCCAAAAACACTGCTTACTACGTACTCGGAAGGACTCCCGTGGCCCGCTACGTGCCCACCGACGATGAGATTGAGTTGATGAGCGCCGAACAACTTGAGGAATTCCTCGCTACCGGCACCGTCAGCACACCCATCGTTGATGCAGCACCGCAGGTTGCACATGAGTCCGACTCCAGCAGCAGTGTTTCTGGCGGCTCTCCGTCTTCTGGAGCCGCCTCGCACTCATTGAGTGCCGACGCCGCACACTCACCTGCCGCTTCACGTTCCGCTGGAACCGTTGAGAGTGCCGGCAGCAGGGGAGAGGACGCAAGCTCAATAGTTACCCGCACCGCAGATGCCTCATCTCGCCTTCCTGGACGTGCAGGCGCGGCTCTCGACCTCATCGATACTCCTGCTCCACGCTGGGGCTGGATGATGGTGGTCACCAGCCTAGTCGCCATCGCCTCGTGCTGGCACCTCATTGCGGCAGAAATTGACCAACTGAAGAACCCCATGGGGAGCCTGTCTTGCGACATTAACCCCCTGGTCTCATGCGGTGCTTCGCTCAATGTGTGGCAAGGAAACCTCCTCGGTGTTCCCAACGCCTTCATCGGAGCCATGGCTTTCGCCGCTCTCGCTGTGCTTGGTGGACTGAGCGCGCTCGGCGTGCGACTGCCACGTGTGGCGTGGTGGGGCATGCTCGCCGGATGCGTAGGCGGCCTGGTATTCGTGGGGTGGTTCCTAGGCGTGAGCGTCCTGACCTTCCACAAACTCTGCCCCTACTGCATGATCATCTGGTCCATGACGATCCCGATTGCTACTACCACATGGGGATGGGCAGGAAAACTTGGCGTAATTGGCTGCTCAGTATCGGGTGAAAAACTTTTCGCTGCACGCTGGTGGGCGGCTTTTGCACTTGTTTTGATCGTCATCGCTATTATCGGCATATCTTTTGCCGGTCAATGGGCACTGCTCCTGTCATGAAAGGCGGCAGTATGAACACCTCTAACTCCACTGCATCAGTCGATTCCCCCGTCACCCAGGATTACATCAAAGCCGTTTGGGCCTGTGAAGAGTGGTCATGGAAAGGCGCCAGTATCACTGAATTAGCGCGCCACATGAACGTTGCTATGTCCACGGCCTCAGAGAATGTGTCGCGATTAGCCGAAGCAGGGCTCGTACACCATGAACCCTACCGACCTGTGGTGCTTACAGACAAAGGTCGAGCTATCGCCACCCAAATGGTGCGCCGTCACCGTCTGATTGAAACGTATCTTGTTCAGCACCTGGGATATGACTGGGACGAAGTGCATGACGAGGCAGAAATTCTCGAACACGCAGTCTCCGATCGACTTATTGCCGCCATCGATGAGATTCTCGATCACCCTACGCGTGACCCTCATGGTGATCCCATTCCTGCTGAAGACGGCACTATTAAGGCGCCTGTGCTGTGCCCTATCCAATTGCTTCCGGTCGGTCAAAGCGCCGTGGTGGGACGAATTGTGGATGACCCCAAACTTCTTCGTGAACTGAGCAAGGCAGGAGTGGGTGTAGGCAGCACTGTCACCATGCTGGGACGAGACACCAAGGACCTGCTTCTCGAAACCGAGAACGGCACCGTACTCTCCGTGGCCGAAGACCACATGTTCGTGGAAGCTGGTGACCATTGCAATCCTGGGCACCGTCACAATTACTTCGGTGAATTCACCACACCTGATACTGACTTCATCACCGTCAAGTTTGCTGAACCCGCGAACTGATCCTTCTCCTTGATCCCCCTGAATTATTAGGAAGATGGGGCATACTGGTGTTATGGCTACGATTTTTACCAGCATTATGAACGGTGACATCCCCGGCTCCTTTGTATGGGCTGATGACGTGTGTACCGCATTCGCCACCATCGAACCCCACACCGCCGGTCACGTTCTTGTGGTGTCTCGCGAGGAAGTGGACTCTTTTACCGATGCTGATGACGCATTGCTCGCTCATCTCATCAGCGTTGCCAAGATCATCGGTAACGTTCAAAAAACGGTGTTTGACGCGCCTCGTGCAGGCCTGGCAATCGAAGGCTTTGGCGTTCCCCATCTTCACTTGCACGTGATGCCTTTGCAAGATGGCAAAGAACTGGACCATTCGTCGTTGCGTAGCGATGTGCCTATGGAAGAAATTAATGCAGCCATGGAGAAGATTCGTGGAGGTCTGCGTGAGGCCGGATACGCGAACAAAGTTCCCGCCGTCCGTTAAGACATCACGCACGAGTCGATGACGAGTGCTTCATTGTATGAACTAGCACTGCTTCCCAACGACTAATGTCGAAGACGATGCGATAGGAACAGGGCAACGGGTAACAACTGAAAATACAGCGTGTAAGTGAATAACTTACGATGTGTGTCAAACGCGTTGGGGGGCGCCGCTTTCAGCGGCGCCCCCAAGTTGTTATTGATATCAATACCTCCCGGCAAACCCGTTCATCGCGAAAGCGTAACGGTTAGCCGGTCAGTGTACAGCCTTAGGCTCCAGGGCCTCGGCGTGCGGTGTGGACGCGACGCTGCAAGAGCACAGTGCCAAGACCAGCCGAAATCATGGTGCCCAGAATGACAGCGGCACGAGCATGCTCGGTCACGGCGTTGCCTTCACCGAAGGCTAGTACAGAGATGAGCAGTGCCACGGTGAAACCAATACCGGTTAGTGCAGACACTGCGAACACGTCCTTGCCATCCAGACCGTGGCCCAGGTGTAGGGGAGTGAAGCGAACCAGCAGCATGACAGAACCCCAGATACCTAGGATCTTGCCCACGGGCATACCTACATAGATACCCAGAGCAACAGGGTCGACGAGTACCTGGCCAATACCGCCAGCATCGACCACACTCACACCGGCAGCAAACAGGGCGAAGATCGGTAGGGCAATACCAGCACTGATGGGGTGCATAGCATGAGCAAAGCGATGAGTCATACCGGTGGGCTCAGCGCGGGTGGGTTTAGCGGGAACAGTCAGGCCCAACAGTACGCCGGCGATCGTGGCGTGAATACCGGAGGCGTGCATGAGGAACCATGCCACCAGGCCCAGGGGAGCAAGAAGCCACCAGCGGGTCATTCCCTTGTGAACAAGGAGACCGAAGATCGCTACCACCAGTAAAGCGCCAAGTAATGCCAGGAAGTGGAAGGAATCGCTGTAGAACACAGCAATAACGATGATGGCTAGAAGGTCATCGACTACGGCGAGTGTCAGCAAGAAGGTACGGGCTGCAGGTGGCATGCCGCGGCCAGCAAGGGAGAGCACAGCAACAGCGAAGGCAATATCGGTTGCGGTTGGGATAGCCCAGCCGTGAAGGTCACCGCCATCAGCGAGCTGAATAATCGTGTACACCACGGCAGGGCCCACCATGCCGAAGAATGCGGCAAGCATGGGCAGCGTTGCTTCTTTTAAGTCACGTAGGCTCCCCACCACAAACTCTTGTTTGAGTTCAAGGCCTACTACAAAGAAGAAGATGGCAAGTAGGCCATCAGCTGCCCATGCTTCAACAGTGAGGTTAAGGTGAAGAGATTCAGGACCAATGACTGCGGTAGCAATGTCATGGTAGGTATGGCGCCACGGGGAGTTAGCCCACAGCAATGCGAAGGCCGCACAAGCCATCACCAGTAGGCCAGAGTTGGTCTCAGATTCCAGCCAGTGAGGAATGGAGAGAATACGCTGCGACAATGAGCGGTGCATACGGATCGGCTTGTGGGTAGCCTGCGGGTGACGGTGCGTATGGTGAGGGCGATGCACTTTACCCATGGCAGGACGAGCACTTTCACGCATCGAACCACGAGCGGAGTGGCGAGTGGAGTGCGTGTGCCGGGTTGTGGCCGCCTTTTTACGTGAGTCATTACCCGCTTTGATTGTTCCTGTGTGTGCTGCGTCAGTGCGCGCAACTGAGGAATCCATCTGAGTGGGAGACTGGGATATAGGGGAGTGGGCGGCGTCGTGAGATCGGGAAAAACGCTTACGTAGAGAGGGGCGTCGGCTGCGTGAAGATGCAGTCATATCAACCTTTCAGAACACAGAGATTAAAGATTAGACTATCGGTTTCCGCATACTAAAAGCCAACTCCACTCCCCAAATGTGGCCCGTGCCCCACCCAAGATTCCGAGGCAGGTGCAGGTCCAAAAGCGATAGTCTTTACCCAGTATGTCCACGCCCAACCACGCAGAAGAAAAGAGCATCGTGACTACCTCTGCATCTGCCGCATCCAACCCCACCGCCTACCGCTATACCGCCGACCTGGCAGGCAGCATTGAAAGCACTTGGCAAGAAAAGTGGGAAAAAGAAGGAACTTTTTACGCTGACAACCCCGTTGGCAATCTCGCTGGCCCTCTGGCTGATGAGGAAAAGTTCTTCCTCCTCGACATGTTCCCTTTCCCTTCTGGTAAGGGTCTGCACGTTGGACACCCCCTGGGCTACATCGCCACAGACGTCGTTGCGCGCTTTACCCGTATGAAGGGCAAGAACGTCCTCTACACCATGGGCTACGACGCATTCGGATTGCCTGCCGAGCAGTACGCTATTCAGACCGGTCGCCACCCGCGCACCACTACGGAAGAAAACATTGCCAACATTGCTCGCCAGCTCTCCCGCCTGGGCTTGAGCCACGATAAGCGCCGTGCACTGGCCACCATTGATGACGAATACGTGCGTTGGACCCAGTGGATCTTCCTGCAAATTTTCAACTCCTGGTTTGATCCTGAGGCACCTTGCCGTGATGGACGCTCCCAAGGATCGGCGCGCCCCATTAGCGAACTACGTGAAAAACTTGAGAATGGCACTGTTGCTGTGCCCGATGGGCGCAACTGGGCTGACCTGACTGACGTTGAGAAGAACGAGATTGTTGACTCCTTCCGCCTTGCCTACGTTTCTTCTGCGCCGGTCAACTGGTGCCCTGGGCTGGGTACCGTGCTGGCCAATGAAGAAGTCACTGCTGAAGGCCGTAGTGAACGCGGAAACTTCCCCGTCTTTAAGCGGAACCTGCGCCAGTGGATGATGCGCATCACCGCGTACTGTGAGCGCCTGACTAACGATCTGGACACCATCGATTGGCCAGATAAGGTCCGCTCCATGCAGCGTAACTGGATTGGCCGCTCCGAAGGCGCACACGTCACCTTCGGCGTGGAAGGTCTGCGCGACGGTCGTGATGAAACTGTCACTGTCTACACCACTCGTCCCGATACTCTCTTTGGTGCCACCTTCATGGTGCTCGCTCCTGAGCACCCCCTCTTGGGTGGAAGCGCCGGCGGCGCCTGCGATGACGCCGAGTTACTGGCTGTTCCCGAATCCTGGCCTACCGGTGCTCGCGAGGCTTGGAAGGGCGGATTCGCTACTCCCGCTGAGGCAGTGGCCGCATACCGCGCCAAGGCAGCCTCCACCTCCGATGCTGAACGCGTGGACGAAGGCCGCGCCAAAACCGGTGTGTTCACTGGCCTGTGGGGCGTGAACCCCGTTAACGGTAAGCAGGTCCCGATCTTCGTGGCTGACTATGTCCTCATGGGCTACGGAACCGGCGCCATCATGGCCGTGCCTGCCCACGATGACCGCGACTTTGACTTCGCCAAGGAATACGACCTGGACATCATCCAGACCATCGGCCCCGCTGATGATCCCCGCGGCATTGATCTGACCGAAGCTGCCTACACCGGTGACGGCGTGGCCGTGGACTGCTCCAACGATTCCATCACCCTTGATGGTATGGACAAGGCAGCAGCTAAGGCAGCCATGATCGCCTGGCTGGAAGAACGTGGCTTGGGTGAAGGCGCAGTGACCTACCGCTTGCGCGACTGGCTCTTTAGTCGCCAGCGTTACTGGGGGGAACCTTTCCCCATTGTGTGGGATGAAGATGGCGGCATGCATGCCCTGCCTGAGTCCATGCTCCCCGTGCTCCTACCTGAGGTTGAGGACTACTCACCTCAGAGCCTTGACCCCAACGATGCCTCCTCTGAGCCTCGCCCGCCGCTTGGCCGCGTGCGCGACTGGGTTGAGGTGGAACTTGACCTGGGTGACGGCCCCAAGAAGTACTTCCGTGAAACCAACACCATGCCCAACTGGGCCGGCTCTTGCTGGTACGAGATGCGCTACGTGGACCCCAGTGACACTGAGTCTATGGTGGATCCCGCCAACGAGGAATACTGGATGGGCCCGCGCCCCGAGAAGGGCAATACCTCCGGCGGCGCTGACCTCTACGTTGGCGGTGTGGAACATGCAGTGCTCCACTTGCTCTATTCCCGCTTCTGGCACAAGGTCCTCTTTGACCTTGGCGTGGTCTCCTCCGTGGAGCCCTATCACCGCCTGTTTAACCAGGGCTACGTCCAGGCTTACGCCTACACTGACTCCCGAGGCCAGTACGTGCCCGCCGAAGAGGTTGAAGGCGATGAGCAGGCCGGATTCACCTGGCAGGGCCAGCCCGTTAACCGTGAATACGGCAAGATGGGTAAGAGCCTGAAGAACATCGTCACCCCTGACGAAATGTGCGATAACTATGGTGCCGATACCCTGCGCGTCTACGAGATGAGCATGGGCCCACTCGATGTGGACCGCCCCTGGGAAACTCGTGCAGCCGTGGGAGCACAGCGGTTCCTGCAGCGTCTGTGGCGCAACGTGGTTGATGAGGAAACCGGAGATATTGTCATTAGTGAGGATGCTCCGGATAAGGCCACTGCGAAACTCGTTGCCCAGACCATTGTGGGTGTTGAAGCCGACTATGAGAACATGCGCCTGAACACGGCTATCGCCAAACTCATTGTGCTCAATAACCACCTCACCGGTCTAAAGGCAGCACCTCGCGAAGCCATTGAGGCACTTGTCCTTATGACCTCTCCCATTGCTCCTCACATCGCTGAAGAACTGTGGTCACGTCTGGGACATGAACACTCCCTGGCCCGTGAGCCCTTCCCACAGGTCACCGACCCTGACCTGCTCAAGGCCGATGAAGTCACTTGCGTCATCCAGGTGGCCGGTAAGGTCCGTGACAAGCTCCAGGTGGATCCTGAGATTAGCGCCGAAGAACTTGAATCCATGGCACGCCAGGCCCCCGGTGTTCTACGTACCCTTGACGGTCGCGGAATCCGTAAGGTCATCGTGCGTGCACCTAAACTCGTGAGCATCGTCCCTGAATAATCGGACAACCTTATTCCCGAGTCATGGGACAACCTCATTCCTGAGTGATTCGACAACCTCACTTGTGAGCGATTGGACTAACTCACTCCTGAGCGTTTAAACATCCTCGATCTTGAGTGACCGGTGGGGGGCCAGGGCATTTGCCCTGGCCCCCCACCGTTGATTTGTGAAGAAGACGTGAGAGTCGTGTGACGGCCTTGTGAAAAGGCTCTTGGGGGCCAGCCTGAGCAAGTTCGCTCTGCTTACGCTCGTGTCATGGTCCCTCCACTGAGCCGACGCCGCATCACCCATCTCAGCCGTCACCATGCTTCCAAGACACGCCGAATCCCGACGAGATCGCATGAACCGGGGGCCAGCATGCCACAGTCTGGGGACACACCTTCTCAACAACCATTAGATAATCAGCAAACATACGGAATTTACCCTCAGTCTGGTGCCGAAATAAGGCAGACGGGCGCGTGTATGCCGTCGCAGACTAATACATACAGTTCAACAAAGCGTGGAGTTAATCAAAGCGCTGAACAGTGGGCTCCACCGGTGAAACAGCCGTCATCCATCTCCGCTAGTGCCGCCGAGGCTGACGCCCGCTATGACGCCGTCTGGTCCACTCCCGCTCAACCAACTGTCCGGTCCACTCCCGCTCGATTCACAGGAACGTCCACTGTTGAGAATGGCAGACAACCCCACCGTCACTGGCTGTGGGCCTCTCGACTTTTTGGTGTGGTTTTCTGGATTTTCTTTGTTCTTCCAGCCACGCTTCGCGTTCAAGCATTGCCCGTGAAAGTGGTGCCAGCAAACCGTATAGACCTTCCCTACACCCCCTCTGGGGCGGGGCAATCGTGGACCTGGTGGCTGAGCCTGGCTGTCGTTCTCGCTGCGGTGAAACTAGTGGCAGGTAGATGGAAAGGACAGGGATCTCGTCAGGCTGATCTTGGGCTTCTTACTTTCGGATATACCGGATTAGTGCTCACCCTTCTCGGAGTGCTGCTTGCCGCTGATGAACGAAAACATCCATTTTCCATGGATCCAGTTCCATGTATCACTCAAGATTGCTGGCCAGAGCCGCAGCAAAGTTGGGCACGAGCAATCCCCATCATCGTCACCTTCATCATCATGATCATCGTCGGTCATCTTGGTGAGAACATGCTTCTCATCCAACGAGTCATCGTGATTCAAGCGGTCATGATTGTGTTATCCCTTGTCATGATGCTGACGTGGAACAGCATGTGGTACCCCAGTTTCGCTCGTAATCTTCCCGAATCGACGTGGGGGATGGAAGCGAGTGACTACGACTGCGATACCCGTCCACGGTGGATAGACACTGACATCACCATCACTCTGCCTGACGGAACAGAAACCTCTCCCGTTATTGCTCTGCCTGATACTCGTTTCACGGCTACGGGCACTGGCACTGAAGTCACGATGAAAGAAAGTCATGATCTTCAAGCCGTGACCGCCTACCCTCGTGTTCTTACCCATGATTACACTGCACTCGATGACGACGCATGGGAAACCTATTGGGTATATACCCCTCTCGAGGGGCAAGCAGTCGACAGTGACACCCTGACAGGAGAGGAGGCGGAACAAGTTCAGCGAGCGATTAACGCTGCAGACTTCTACTCCACCTCAATAACGGCAACAGCCTCGCTCTCCACTCACCAGACCACGATTACTTTGGCACCTGTGCATGAAGCAGCACAGGCTGCCAAACAGGCGGGCCTCACCGCACATACGCCCACACTCACCATCACCAGCCCGGATGTCACTGTGATCGACAGTCGCATCGGCCCGGTGGGTGACGGGACCAACCTGGCCTACGGCGTCTTACTGAGTAACGGGTGTGAACGGGACTCACTGATGTTTCTCATGATCAGTGAGCACAGTGCTGTGGGCACCACCGTCGATTCGGGGTATGCACTGAGGGGCTCCACCGATCCCACTGCCGCAGGTATCGCCCTCCTCGATAGCGACATCCCACCGACGATCTACACCATGACACACACGGACAGCGCCGAACCATCAGACGTGAGACTCGGAGCGTGCTTGACGGACCTGTCGTTGAACAATCGGTGGAACGCGCGGTGGGAACAGCGGGCTCCGTACTCCGACAACCCCGAGTATCCACAGCGGGAAGACATTGTTTTCGGTCCCGACGGCTGGATTGCGATGACAGAATCTGCTGAGCCTAGCCACGTCTACCTCAATACCTGTGAACTCGTCCATTAATGCTATCTCCAGGAATCTTGACGACCTGGTTGAGTTATGGCGGGGACACAGAGCCTTGATAAGAGTGTTGATTGACGGCGATTGTGTCATGTGAGGCGATCGATGCGGAGAAGTGGATGGTACGCGCCATGCTGGTGAGACCGTCTAATGATGGTGAGTGTGTGGAGCAATCTCGAGTTTTTCGCTTCACGACACTCCGACCTCGTGAACGCATTGTGATAACACGACACAACAAATGGTGCACAAAGTCTTGTGAGCCATGCCATGACAGGTACTAAGGTTGTTCCATGGCTACCGAATTTCTGAACACCGAGTCCATCGCTCAACCATCCGTTGGCGGCGACAAGCCGGTGCTGGCCACCGACTTCACCACGCCAACCTTCACCATTGCGACTGACAATGCCACACTGCTCGTTAGCGCACGCGGCGGCGTAGTGCTCTCTTGGCGCGTGACAGGGCCAGACGGAAACGAGCATGAATTGCTCGACGGGTACCGCAACCAAGAAGAACTTGATGAAGGCAATGGATGTCGTAGCGCCATCCTCGTGCCTTGGTCCAACCGCATTAGGAACGCCACTTATACCTTTGATGGCGTTACCTATGATCGCGGTGTGGACCCCAACGGTATCCGCGAAGCCAATCATGGCCTTGGCCTAGAGGCAACCTATTCACTCCAAATGAGTGAACAGACGCCTGAAGAGTCCGTCATGATGATTCATACCCACCTTCCAGCAGTAGACGGCTACCCCTGGCCGATGGACGTGGATGTCCGTTACGTGCTCTACTCCGAGGCAGATAACGGTCACTGCCTGGACTGCCAGGTGGTGGTACGCAACATGTCACAGACAGACGCACCCGTGGGGATCGGCTGGCACCCGTACGTGGGCGTGGAGAACCTCGATGATATTAGCGTTGAGGTGCCCGCACGTACCCACGTTATTACCGATGACGCCAACATTCCGCTCATGGGAGACGCTGCATTCCGTCCCACCTCCGGACGAGACCACGAGCGCCTCAGCCTAAACGACGTGGCACTCGATGATGCGTGGACCACCTTGGTTCCCGGAGATGACGGAATCGTCCGTACTGTCCTGTCCAACCGCACCGGCGCCACGATGACACTTGAGCAGCGCATCACCGCTGAAACCACTGGTGTGGGCATTGTTCAGATGTTTACCGGCGAGCCCTTGGCACACCGCCCCCGTGGTGCTGTAGCTGTGGAGCCTTGCCTATTTATGACGGACGCATTTAATCGCCCTGAATGTGCTGCTGATATCCGCCTGGCAGCAGGACAAGAGCGCATCCTTGACGCACGCCTGGTCTGGCGCCCGTAAAATGCAACCGTTCACACAGTACTGACCATTCGTGAACACACGGTGATCGTGATGATGAGGCTCTGAGGCTTCGTGACCTTGAGATGCAGAAGATCTTAAGGCGCTTGTGTCAATGAGATACCGAGTGTTTGTAAACGTTGGGGGCCACAATCGCGTTGCGATTGTGGCCCCCAACGTTTACTGGATAAGTCTCACTAACGTCGATGAGCGGTAAGCCAGACATTGTGGAGCCGATAGGCCCACGTTGCACAAAACAGCACGCCTCACTAAGTGAGGTGGTTATGCCAGGCCCCACAACGCAGTAGGTTGCCTAGGATTGAGCGGGTTAACTGGCGTGCTACCTGAGTTCTAGCACTGCGTACCGTGGACTCCCCGATGAGTGAAGCTGTTCAGCGCAGTAGGTTGCCTAGGATTGAGCGGGTTAACTGGCGTGCTACTTGAGTTCCGGCGCTGCGTACCGTGGACTCCACAATGCGAGAGGTTGCTTGGCGGCGACGAGCCTCTTCAC
This sequence comes from Actinomyces vulturis, assembly GCF_001687305.1. Taxonomy (GTDB): domain Bacteria; phylum Actinomycetota; class Actinomycetes; order Actinomycetales; family Actinomycetaceae; genus Actinomyces; species Actinomyces vulturis. The sequence continues at coordinate 123,881 of NZ_LZRK01000004.1, read as the reverse complement.
GTTCACGTTCACGAGCTTGGCGCTGAGCCTCCTTTTCCGCCTCACGGCGCAGACGCTCCGCTTCCTTCTCTGCAGCCTTGCGCTGACGCTCCGCTTCCTTCTCTGCAGCCTTTTGGGCCGCTTCAGCAGCCTTACGCTCTTGTTCAGCCTTCGCGGCTTCCGCAGCAGCACGCTCCTGCTCTTCCAAGCGCTGTTCAAGCAACTCATAGGCAGAGACGTTATCCACTGCATCGCGGTAACGAGCCGCCAAAGGTGAGGTAGCCACAATGCCAGCCACCGTTACATCATCAGCAGGGCCCATGACAGCCGCGGGCGCGTTGATTTTTGTGGGAGCCACAGGAGTAGGACGGCCTTTGGCATCAAGCACACTCACCACAGCTTCGCCCGTGCCCAAAGAAGTGAGCACATGGGGTAGATCCAGGGGCGAAGTGGGGAAGGTCGCTACAGCTTTCTTCAGGTTCGCGGCGTCTGCAGGTGTGTGGGCACGCAGAGCATGCTGGACGCGTGAACCGAGTTGGGCTAGCACATCGTCGGGAATGTCCGTGGGGGATTGGGTAATGAACACGATGCCTACGCCCTTGGATCGAATCAGACGCACTGTCTGAACAACAGCCTTGAGGAATTCCTTCGTCGCATCAGTGAACAGCAGATGGGCCTCATCGAAGAAGAACACCAACTTCGGCTTATCGGGGTTACCCACCTCAGGCAGGGTCTCGAACAGTTCAGCCAGCAGCCACATGATGAATGTGGAGAACAAGGAGCCCTGGTTACCCAGGTCAGGTAACTCTAGGGAGGAGATTACGCCGCGGCCATCATTAGCCACGCGCATTAGGTCAGCCACGTCGAAGCCAGGCTCACCGAAGAACGTATCACCACCAGAGGCTTCCAAAGCGGCGAGCTGACGCAAAATCACACCGGCAGTAGCCGTAGATACGCCACCAATAGTTTTGAGTTCAGCCTTGCCCTGCTCATCCTGAGTCAGGTATTCAATGACTTTGCGTAGGTCCTTGAGGTCCAGAAGGGCCAACTGCTGCTGATCAGCCCAGTGGAACACCAACTGCAGGGCGCTGGACTGTGTGTCATTGAGACCCAACACCTTAGCCAGAAGAATTGGTCCAAATTCGGTCACCGTGGTGCGCACGGCTGTGCCTGTTCCCTGACCACCCAGGGCAAGGAACTCCACCGGGAAAGAAGCGCCCTTCCACTCCTGCTTCATCGATGCCGCACGAGCCTCTAATTTCTCATTGCTAGTTCCAGCCTGGGCCAGACCCGTCAAGTCACCCTTGATATCCGTGACAAACACGGGAACTCCAGCTGCAGAAAGATTCTCTGCCATCAACTGCAGGGTACGAGTCTTACCAGTACCGGTGGCACCAGCCACCAGGCAGTGACGATTGAGCAAAGAAAGGGGAATGCCGACCTTCACGTCACCCACGGGTTCATCACCATCGAGGAAACAGCCCAGTTCCATGCTTGGGGCGCCACCGAAGGAGTAGCCCTGCTGAACCTGAGCGGCGTATCCCTCGAACATAGGGGCATCATCAGCGGAAGCAGTCTCAGCAGCAGGAGCGGGTTCCTGTACGGGAGCGGCTGGTTCAGCTGAGGCAGGAGCGTCGCTGGAAGGGGTAGGAGCAGCGGCGGGTGCGGGGGTGGCGTCGGAAGAATCAGAGGACTCTCCCTGCTCAGCCAGGGCAGCTTCATAGGCAGCTTGCGCGGCAGCGGCCTGGGCAGCGGCAGCTTCAGCGGCGGCCTGGGCAGCAGCGGCTTTGAGTCGGGCAATCTCAGCAGCATCAGTCATACGCTCATCTTATGGTGCCGGGGCATGATTCAGGTGGATAAACATGAGATCGTTACCTCCACGGTGGACAGGCGCAGAGCAGGTAGTGTTGCGCACATGTCCTGGGCCATCGTCACCGACTCCTCCAGCGCTATCTCACCGCAGACAGCACGGGAATGGGGTGTGCGCGTGGTGGACCTTCACGTCATTATGGACGGCGTTGATTACAAGGACTCTGACATCAGTTGTGAGCAGGTACTGGCTCATAGCGAGGTAGAGATTCCCTCAACAGCCGCCGCTAGTACAGGAGAACTGGCTGCGGTGTATCGGCGAGCTCTTGACGAGGCTGACCATGTGCTCGCCCTTCACATGTCCGCCAAACTCTCAAGCTTGTATGCAATGGCTGAGTGTGCGGCTCGCCAATGCGACCCAGCAGGGGAGCGGATGGTACTGGTAGATTCACGAACCGCAGGATCTGCACTCGGTTTAATTGTTCGCGAGATGGTGCGTTATCTCGGTAGTGGTGCTAGGGATACTAGTGATACCCAGGGTGAGACTGCTCACCACGATGGGATTATTGAGGATCACAATGACGGTAGCGGGGCTTTAAAGACCGAAACTGTCAACGGGCAACCGGCTCACTTCAGCAGGGATGAAGTACAGACGCTTGCTCAGGAATTAGTCGCTGCTAGCGAGATGACTGTGGGCATGGCTGCGATGACTCATGCTGCTCATGGTGGACGTATTGATCGCGACGCCGCTGAGCAGGCACTGAACCTTCCCCTGCACCCTACGATGGTGATGGATGACGGACAGATGAGAGTGCATCACCTATGCAAGACGCTCAAAACACAGCGGCGCGAGATGCTCCATCACATTGCCGACCTCATTGTCGAGCGTAGCCCCGATCCTTGCTGCCCCGTTGTTACTCGTAGTGCTTTTCAAAGCGGACAGTGCGTAAGCAATGCTCATGACGATTCTGTTATGTCGTCATCTGATGCCGTCCAGTCACGTCGATTTAATGACAGACCGGGGGAGCATCACCCAGACACTAGCCAGGGAAACAGTGGTGAGGCTCAGATAGATGCTGGGCAGACAGATATCAAGAACACGGTGCGCCTCGCTGTCGAATACGTCGACGAAGCAGACATCGCTAAGAAACTCGTCGATCAACTGCGTAAAGACTATGCAGTGGACCCCTGGATTACCCAAGCCGCGGCATCAACCGCCCTCCATGTTGGTCCGGGAGGGCTAGCAATCTCTCTGCTGACTGTCTGAGTTTAATTAGCATTCCCCACAAGAATGGATGGTGATCTGTTCTCCACTGGGCAATGGTTCTGCATATACTCCAAAGTCACCCTTTTGCCAGTGTTGGTGCATGGCTGGTCGGCACCGAACGGGCGATATTCGCCGCTACATTCGTCTTGCATGCACTTCGCAGAACCCCGAGGGTTTGCCTTCCCATGTCCGGGTGGGAATTCACCCGCGGCTGGCAGTAGGTGTGGGAGTAGGTCTCATTGTGTTCGCTCTGCTCATCTCCGCGTGGATACTTGTGACTAATCCAGAGTTCTTTGGCCACGGTTTTCCGGACTCTTCAGGTATTTCGAGTGCCGACGCCGCACGCACACCCCGTTCCAGTACCGCATCATCTCCTGGTGCTCCAAGCGAAAATACTGACAAGCAAGGATACGCACAGCACGGAACTGCTTCTCCTGATGATGTTGGCCATAATCGTGGGACTGATATCCCCGCCAAGGTGTTTATACAGCGAAGGACAAAAGGGAAGACAGGAACAACGATTACCGTCGATATTGCCGGTGCCGTGGTGGCACCCGGAGTCGTGAGTCTCCCGCGTGATTCACGGTTGAATGATGCGATTTCCTTAGCTGGCGGACTGACAAATGACGCTATGGTGGATTTCATCAATCGTGCGCGCCCATTGAACGATGGTGAACACATCCGTATTCCTTACTTGTCGGACCCACCCGAACTCCAACATTCTGATGGCAGCACCTATGGAGATGGTTTTTCTCTGCCTACTTCTGGCGAGTACGGGAATACACCACTAGGCGACAATGGAGATAGCGCCGGATATCCAGCGAATACTCGTGGTACTCAATACGGTGTAGGCCAAGCAACCGGTGGGTTAGAAGCCGGAATGCCTGGGAATGGGCAGGGAACTCATAGCGACTCCACGAACCAGAGTTCCTTGGTCAACATCAATACGGCAGATCAACAAGAACTCATGACACTGCCAGGTATAGGGCCAGCAATCGCCCAAGCGATCATCACCTATCGAACCGACCATGGCGCTTTCACTCAAGTTGATGATCTTCTTGGTGTACCAGGCATAGGACCAGCAAAACTCACTCGCCTTCGTCCCCAGGCCACAGTCTAAGGCCAATCCATGAGAGCGAAGAATGGATATACCTTCCTCAGACAAAGTGCTAACAACAGCAACAAATCCCGGAGACCTCAATTATCGGAGAGCGCCGAGAATATTCAAGTTGGCGAAGACAGACCAAATGGACATACCGGAATTGGCGGGATTGATACACCACAGGACGGTGGTGTTGTCCAAGCGGCGAAGCGAAACAAGGCTCATGATTCCATCATCCTTCAGCCTGCCCCTATGCCTCATGATCTGCGACTTGTTCCTCTGGCTGTGGCATCCTGGTTGACTGCTTTTCTTGGTGTCAATATGCCCTATTTGCAGATCCACCGAGTCGCTCCGTGGTTCATAGGGCTTATTGCGGTAGGCACAGTGACCACTTCTTGGTATTCGGCACGCACCTACCTGCCACAACGTCGCCGTCACTTGCGCCGTGAGCAACAGGGAACACATGACACACTCATTGGTCTAAGTGCCGTCATCATGGCAGGCATTCTATCTATCGCCCTGGTGGCAATCACCTATAAGGAAATTCGACAGGCAGATCCACTGACCACTGCAGCGAATAACGGCACAATCACTGAAATAACAGGACGGCTCGTTTCCACACCACGAGTTATTGTTACCGCTTCCGGACGGCCACAAGTCCGCGTTGTTCTTGCTGTTGACACTGTGCGCAGCACCGTTAATGATCCGTTACATCACTCGCAACAAAACCTTCTTGTCATTACCACTCATGAATGGATGAGACTGAGGGAAGGAGACGTGGTCAGTCTGACTTCGTGTATCGAGCACGCCGAACCAAGTAAACCGTACGGGGGAGTGATCCATACACACAATGGCCCCGTACTTCTTCGCTCTCCGCAGCCGCACTCGATAGCCAGCCTACGAGGATTTTTGCGTTCGCGGATGCAACAGGCTCTGCACTGCACCACCTATTCATGCTCCGACCATCCTGCAGACTCCCTTCTTCTCTCCGTTGCATTGGGGCAAACAACAGCAGTTCCCCATGAACTGCGAACAGCGATGCGAAGTACCGGTCTGGCACACATCACGGCGGTGTCAGGGCAACACGTGGCGATCGTGAGCGGATTATGGATCGGCTTGCTCCATCGGCGCTCGCGCTTCACTCGAGCACTTGGCGGTGGCGCCGGGATGCTCGCCTTTGCCCTTATCGTTGGTTCGAGTGCTTCTGTCCTTCGTGCCTGCGTCATGGGATTACTGACCATGAGTGCGCTCTGGGGTGGTCGAACACGACTGTCATTCCCCGCCCTCAGCCTGGCCGTATGGATACTCATCCTTCTCGACCCGTGGCAGTCGACCAATCTCGGATTCCAGTTATCGGTTCTTGCCACCGCATCGATTATGGCGTGGGGCAAACCCCTGTTCCACCGATTCGCCTTTCTTCCACCCTGGCTAGCAGCGAGCCTCAGCATCTGCCTTAGTGCTGCACTCGCAACCGCACCTCTCCTTCTCAATCTCACGAGTGCAGTGAATATGTGGACTGTCCCAGCGAATGTGGCTGCGTCGCCTGCCATCATCATCCTGGTGGCAGACGCCGTGGGGGTCCTTATCATCGCGACACTCTCGCCCAATTTGGCTCATCTGGTCTCTTTTCCTGGCAGATGGGCTGCACAGTGGATCGTCAGTGTTGCGGAGCATTGTGTTGGCCTACCTGGTTCACAGATTCCGTGGGTTTCTGGGGCTAAGGGAGTGATGATCCTAGTTGTTGTTCACGGGATCTTCTTATGGGCGATTTTTCACGGCCCTAAAGTTCTCACCCACCAACTGAAGCATGGCAGGCTTAGATCATGGCAACACGAGCACGGAAACAATCCGCCCCCACCGGCCCCACCTGGGACCAAGTCACTCTCGCTCCCGTTGTCCTCATTAAAACCGGTGAACCAGTCCTTGGCCAACGAGCACAAGAACGTCTTGTCGCACAGGCCCGGCAAAAGGACCCAGCCACCGAACTGACACGAATTGATGCTGCATCATATGAAGCGCATCAACTCGACATGGTCACTTCGCCATCCCTTTTCGGCGAACCACGCCTGGTGCTTATTGAGAATCTTGAGCAAATGACTGATGCTTTGCTTCAGGACATGCTCACTTATGTCAGTGCACCGGCACCTGATGTCTTTGTTGTGGCCACGCATCGAGGCGGTAACCGAGGCAAAAAACTCCTTGATGCAATTGCTGCTTCGCCCTTCCCTGTAGTGACCTGCCCGCCCTTGAAAAATGCTCGAGATAAGAATGACTTCCTTCGCGCAGAACTCACTCGTGCAGGCCGCAAAGCAGACCCTGCTGCACTTGCTGCTCTCGTAGATGCCCTGGGCAATGATGTGATGGAAATGTCTAGTGCGCTCAGCCAGTTGATGGCTGATACTCAGGGAACCATCACGGTTGACCACGTTAAGACCTACTACGCTGGCCGAATTGAAGCCACAGGCTTTACGGTCGCTGATTGCGCAGTTAAGGGAGACGTGGCTGGAGCCATTACTGCTTTGCGCCATGCAATATCCACCGGGGTTGATCCTGTGCCCATCGTTAGTGCTCTAGCGATGAAGATCCGTACTCTTGCTCGCGTTGCTGCCGTGCGAAGTAAAGGCGGCTCATTGCAAAGTTTGGGAATGGCCTCCTGGCAGATTGATCGTGCCAGCAAGGAACTGTCTGGGTGGTCGGACGAGGCACTAGCAACGTCGCTTATCGCCATTGCTCAGGCTGATAGTGACGTGAAAGGTGGGGCTCGTGATGCGGTCTATGCTGTGGAACGCGCTGTGATTACTACGTGCCGTGCTCGTCTGGCCTCAGGCCGGCGTCGTTAGACCACTATCAACCTAGACCTATACCAACCGAGGTTTCGAAGACCCTAGACCTAGATCAGCGACCCTAGACCTAGATCAACCAGGTCTCAATCAGCCTAGACCCATACCAACTCAGCACTTCTTCTTCGATGAGCCTCATTGCTCATTGTCAGCGTAGCCGCATAAAAACAGTGGTGGCGAGACCGAAGGTCTCGCCACCACTAAACAGTTCTGAGAAGAATCAGATCTTGTCAACCTGCTTGGCCAACTTGGCCTTACGGTTTGCAGCCTGGTTCTTGTGAATGACGCCCTTAGAGACGGCCTTGTCAAGCTTACGGGAGGCCTTCTTGAGGTTTTCCTCAGCAGCGGTCTTGTCGCCAGCCTCGATGGCTTCGCGAACGCGACGCACGTAGGTCTTGAGCTCGGACTTAACAGACTTGTTGCGCAGACGAGCCTTTTCGTTGGTCTTGATGCGCTTGATCTGGGACTTAATGTTAGCCACGGTGTAACTTTCGTCGGTCGTGATGTGGACAGTGGCCGGAAAGAGGGTTCGCGATCAACCGGACGTGATGGCGTGGGGGTGCCGTGGCTCGGTTGCCGCTGGACCCCGAAGCCGGCCAGGCCAGAGGTCCAAGGGAAGACTTTAGCATCTTTGGCTAATTACGTGCCTCTACAGGCGTGGTAGAGCGACGTGAATTAGATCAAACTCTCACACGTTTTTCATGCACTAAGCGATGTGAAATCTCCGTAGAGAAAGATGCCAGAGACCGCGCGGGAGGTGGAGAGAAGGGGAGAACGTAAAGACTCGTCAGCGGTGAGAACGGTGATGCTGAGTAATGGCGTTGACCACCACGTCGTAAGTCTTCTTATCCATGGTGGCACCTTCACGGCGAACCTCATCGGGATTCACAACGAGAAGGCGATTAATACGGACTGAACTCTTGCGTCCCTGACGATCCCACGGGCCAGAACCGATGGCCACCCAGTAACGGCCCCAATGAGCTTCTTGGTCACGGTCATGGACATGGTCCTTGCTCGTCATCTGAGCAACGATGAGTTTTCCTCGATTGCGTCCAAGAACCACAACGGGACGATCCTTGCCCTGCGAGGCATCCTCTTCGAACGGCACCCACGTCCACACCACTTCGCCAGGGTCAGCATCACCATCGGGGTGCGGTTCGTAAGAGAACGTCGGCAATCCCTTGCTCATATCCCACGGGCGAGTGCTTGACGATGTGCTCCCCGACCCTGTTGAGCGGGAAGAATTACTGGACTTTCTGCGGCTCGTGGACTTGGGGGAGTGTGACGAAGAGCGAGATGAGGTTCGCCGTTTCTTCGCCTTGGATGGTGCAAGGACATCCAAGACACCTTGAATAATTCCCTGAAGTAACTCTTCGGCAATGGTGCTGAGGATGGACATGTCTGGAGCCTTCAAATAGTCGAGACGTGGGTAAGTGAAGAAGCGAGTGCATGAATGGGCCAACCTGGCGATGACCAATCGCCGGTCAACTCTCGCTTGAGATCCCTGAGTAACAAACGCTCGGATTAGTTCCTACTTAGACGTGGCTGAGAAGAGCAGTAATCAGAACGATCGCACTACTAAGAATAGCGACGGGAATGGTGAAAAGAGTGCCCATCACAGCAACAACAGTCACGCGCAAGTCAGGAACCAAATATGGTGCCTTCACGGGACCTCCAAGAGCCGCTAGTGCAGCGCGCTGAGCAACCACGACCTGGGGCATAAATGCTGATGGGCGCCTGCTTATCTCAACGCGCACATCATTAGCACGAGACTTTGCCATGTCGAGGAATGATGACTCTCCCGAGTTCACCGTAGACGATGAATCAATCGTGGCCACATCCGTCTTAGGCACATTGATGACTTCGACTCCTCCCAGAGAGTCTGCAGCCTTGAGTAACTGATGGCGCCGAATCCACAACAGTGTGATGAAAAATCCGCATAGAGCAATCATGAGGCAGCCGAAAATCATTGCCCCCTGAGCGTGAGATACTCCTGCGATAATCGTGCAGACAGTTAGAATGCCAGTGAAAAAGGCAGCAATCCAGATCAATACCGTGCCTGGTTTTGTGGCAAGACGCACCACTGAAGGGACAATTGTGTCAGGGTCAGTGGTCGCGAACCATGAGGGAATTGATGCCATGCGGCGGGAGTCCTTTCGGTAGTACTTGAGGCAAGTCCAAGGTGGGGTTCACTACATCACTAGCCTAGAGGGTCAACAATTTCAGATCTCTGGGCTAGGAGTGCTTGGTCACTAAGTTTCTTTTGCTGGCGGTAACGCCATGTCAAAACCGTCATCACGATAAGGATGACGGCGAGCGGAGCAATCCAGTGTCCACCAGTCTCTAACCATGCAAAGAACACGGCCATTCCCACAGTGGCATAGATTGCGGCCCAAATGGCGCATCCTAGAGCCACGGCAGGAAGGTAACGTTTTAGGCTCATCCGCGTTACGCCTGCAGCTAACTGCACCATGGTCTGAAAACCTACGGTGACAAAGCTGATAGGCACGACAATGATCCCCCAGCGCTCGGTTGCTGCGTGTGCGCGAGCGTAGGTGGGCGATTCAATCCATGAGGCCATGCGAGAGTGGGCTGTCCCGGCAGCGATGGCGCGGCCAATCCAATAGGTGAAGTTGGCACGGATCATTACTCCACACCATAGGGCAAGAAAAGCCCAGCCTAGGGGGAGGTCAAGAAATCGCTGCATCATAGAGCGCATCCTAACTGACGCTTATCTGGCGAAGCGTCAGAAAGTTTCGTATTTGCTGATACCTCAACAAAGAATCAGAACTCATATCCTTTTTCTAGTGGAGAGGCGTTCTCATTAGCGTTGTTGTCTCTTAGCGTTGTTGTCTCAAGTGAGTCAGACTCAACATCTCCACCAACTGGGAGTTAGATAATGAAAGATGAGATACTGACAGGCAGATTGTGCCCATAATGGGTGAGTATGCGGCGTCGGAGAAATAGACCGACTATCGCCTGCGCAACCAACGTCAAGAAAGTGTCTCTGTGTCACCGAGCCCCACTCCAGAACAGCTGGCTACCGTAGCCCCCGCTGCCACACCGCAACACCTTCTGCGCAACTTCTCCATCATTGCGCACATTGACCACGGCAAATCCACTCTGGCTGACCGTATGCTTCAAGCCACTGGTGTGGTCCAGCCGCGGGACATGCGTGCCCAGTACCTTGACCGCATGGACATTGAACGTGAGCGCGGTATCACCATCAAATCTCAGGCAGTGAGGATGCCGTGGGTCGTTGACGGCACTACCTACGCTCTCAACATGATTGATACCCCCGGGCACGTTGACTTTTCTTACGAAGTTAACCGTTCTTTGGCTGCTTGCGAAGGTGCTGTTCTTCTTGTCGACGCCGCCCAAGGCATCCAGGCGCAGACATTGGCCAACCTGTATATGGCCATGGAAGGCGACTTGCACATCATTCCCGTCCTCAACAAAATCGACCTTCCTGCTGCAGAACCTGAGCGTCATGCTGCAGAAATATCCTCACTGATTGGTTGCGAGCCTGAAGACATCCTCCAGGTTTCGGGCAAGACTGGCGCAGGCGTGCCCGAACTGCTCGACCGTATTGTGCAGACCGTTCCGGCTCCTGAAGGTGATCCCGCAGCACCTGCTCGTGCCATGATTTTTGACTCCGTTTACGACACTTATCGCGGTGTGGTCACCTATGTCCGTGTTGTTGACGGCGCACTCAAACCTCGCGAACGTATTGAAATGCTCTCTACGCAGGCCGTTCACGACCTGTTGGAAATCGGAGTAATTAGCCCCGAACCCAAACCCACCAAGGGCCTAAGCGCCGGTGAAGTGGGTTATCTGATTACGGGTGTGAAGGACGTGCGTCAGTCCAAAGTGGGTGACACTGTTACCTCTGCCGCCAACCCAGCAACTGAAGCTTTAGGCGGCTACCAGGATCCTAAGCCCATGGTGTTCTCCGGCTTGTTCCCCGTGGATGGCTCGGACTTCCCCAACCTGCGTGATGCTCTGGATAAACTCAAACTTAACGATGCTGCTTTGACCTATGAGCCTGAAACCTCTGTGGCTTTGGGATTCGGTTTCCGTTGCGGTTATTTGGGATTGCTTCACTTAGAAATCATTCGTGAGCGTCTTGAACGCGAGTTTAACCTCGACATTATTTCTACTGCTCCCTCCGTGGTCTACGAAGTGACCATGGAGGATAAGACTACCCACACGGTCACTAACCCCTCTGAGTTCCCCGAAGGCAAAATCCGTGAAGTACGCGAACCCGTTGTCCGTGCCACGATCCTGACCCCCAGCGAATTCGTGGGTACCGTGATGGAACTGTGCCAGTCTCGCCGCGGCACCATGCTTGGCATGGATTATCTCAGCGAAACCCGCGTTGAAATGCATTACACCCTGCCTCTAGCAGAAATTGTTTTCGACTTCTTTGACTCCTTGAAATCTCGCACTCGTGGCTACGCCTCACTCGACTACGAGATGGACGGCGATCAAGCGGCCGACCTGGTTAAGGTAGATATTCTCCTCAACGGAGACCAAGTGGACGCTTTCAGTGCCATCGTCCATAAAGATGCTGCTTACTCCTATGGCCTCATGATGACCAAGCGTCTGAAGGAACTTATTCCTAGGCAGCAGTTTGAAGTTCCTGTCCAGGCAGCCGTGGGCTCACGAGTCATTGCGCGTGAGACCATCCGTGCATTGCGAAAGGACATGCTTGCTAAGTGCTATGGCGGTGACATCACTCGTAAACGCAAGTTGTTGGAGAAGCAGAAGGAAGGCAAGAAACGCATGAAGGCCATTGGTCGCGTGGATGTTCCTCAGGAAGCCTTCATTGCTGCACTCGGTGCTGACTCACCTACTGGAAAAGACAAGTGAGTCAGATCGACGGTGAGATTGGCGCCACGGACCGAAAGTGTGAGGATCTCCAGTTCCAACGCCAATGTGATGCTAAGACGTCTGGCCGAACCGATGCTGGTGGGGTGTCAGCAGAGTCTGACCGCTCCACTGGATTTATCCTCGACCAGGGCCGCTTTGAGCAAGGTGAGGAGCACCGGGTTCACGCCCGTGTTCGTTCATTTTCCCGTGCTGGTGGTCGCCTTCACGGTCACCACGCTGAGACGTTGGCTGCGCACGGCCCCAAGTATGTATTGGATATTCCGCGACGTGACGCCATCCGTACCGTCAGTACCGATTACCGCTGCGATGCAGAAGCAATTTTTGGTCGCAGTGCCCCTCGCATCGTCGAAATTGGCCCCGGCAGTGGTGAAGCACTCATTGCCCACGCCGCTGCACACCCGGATGTTGATTACATCGCCGTGGAAGTGTGGGAAACTGCGATTGCTCGTCTCGTAGCTGGAATCGTGAGGGAAAACCTCAGTAATGTCCGTGTTGCTCCGGTGGATGCTAGCCAGTTTCTCCAGACTGCTCTTGCTCCACAATCACTCGATGAAGTTTGGACATTCTTCCCTGATCCTTGGCGTAAAGCACGTCACCGCAAGCGCCGTCTGGTGACTGTGGACTTTGCACGCATCGTGGCACGGACACTGAAGCGCGGGGGAGTGTGGCGCTTGGCTACTGACTGGGCGGACTATGCCTGGCAGATGCGTGATGTTCTCGAAGAAGCTGCCGCACTCGGCATTGTTGATTATCCCGACGCCGGACGCGCACCTTTACAAGGCAGTGACACCTGGGTTGAGGGAGACCGTGGTAATGGAATCGACCCAGGATCACCTCGTGGCGTAATGGGGGGATGGTCTGAGCGATTTGAAGGCCGCGTCATGACTCGATTTGAGCAACGTGGAATTGATGCAGGTCGCGTCATCCGTGACTTGAACGCTATTCGTCCTTGAATGAGAGCCTTGCTGACCCGGGGCTACTGCCGTCTCTCATTAGTTGTTCATCCCCGCGCTAAGATGAGCACATGAGCGATGTCCCCTCAACGATGAGCCCCACTAGTAACCGCACTATTCCTGACAATGTTCGCAATGTCTTGGTCCTTATGACAGACCAGCACCGCATTGACACCATCGGATGCCTCGGGCAGGAACACGCTCACACGCCGAATCTTGACCAGATGGGGTACAACGGTTTCGCCTTTAACCACGCTTTTACGCCTACAGCAATTTGTACTCCTGCTCGCGCCAGCCTGCTGACAGGGAAGACCCCTCTCAAACACCAGGTGTTGGCCAACCCCGAGTGGAACATTGCTTATCAGACTGAGATTCCCCTCGATGCTTGGACCTACACCCAGGAATTGCGCAACAACGGTTATAACGTGGGCCTTGTGGGTAAGTACCACTGTGGTGCCAACCTGCCTGACTGCTTCGGCATGGATGATGATTCCTACTGGGGTGCAGAAAACCCCGTAGCCAATGAAAAGTACGTCGCCTGGCTCAAAGAAAATGATCTTCCTCCTGTGGCCGCTCACGATTTTTGGCGAGGAACCTTGCCTGGTGCTCGCCCTGGTCACATCATTGCTGCGCGCCTTAAACAGCCTGAAGAAGCCACCTTCGAGCGTTTTATTGCTGATCGCGCCATAGAACAGTTAAAGAACTATGCCAAGGATTGGAAGGACTCCGGTAAGCCTTTTAGTTTGGACGTGCACTTCTTTGGTCCGCACCTGCCCTACTTCTTGCCCGATGAATGGTTCGATCTCATCGACCCAGAAACCGTTGAATTGCCTCCTTCATTTGGGGACACACTCCTTGGTAAGCCTCCAGTCCAACTTAATTACGCCACTTACTGGTCTACTTCGTCTTTCACGACGGAGGAATGGAAGAAACTCATCGCCGTCTATCGTGGCTATGTGGCCATGATCGATTATGAAATTGGTCGTATTCTTGACGCCGCCCGTGACCTTGGCATTCTCGATGATACTGCCGTATTTTTTACCGCCGACCATGGTGAATTCACCGGTGCCCACCGTATGAACGATAAGGGGCCGGCCATGTATGACGATATTTACCGCATTCCCTTCATCGCCCAAATTCCTGGTGTATCCACTGTGGGCGAGTCTGACGCCTTTGTCTCGTTGATTGACCTTCCTGCTACCATTATGGAAATTGCTGGTCTTGATCCGGCATTGGTGGAAGACGGACGCTCCATTGTTGACCTGACCCGAGGCGATGAGGTACCAGGTTGGCGTGAAGACATGGTGTGCGAATTTCACGGACATCATTTCCCACTGCAACAGCGCATGTTACGTACTCGTGATTTCAAACTCGTCATGAATCATGAGTCCATCAATGAACTCTATGACCTGCGTAACGACCCCTACGAGATGACTAATGTCTACGAGGCACCCGTTTATGACGAGATCCGTAAATACTTAGTCCACCGTCTCTATGAGCAGTTGCGTGAGCGTGGGGACCATTCATTTGCGAAGTGGATGGCTGCTTGCACCGATTGCGATATCCCGTTGAGCAACACTGCTCGTTCTGACTGGGATGAGGTGGAGGAAGACTGACTCCGCATCAGCCTATTGGAGACCCGTTACCGGGTTGGGGAGAATTACCCATACAGGTGAGTGCGCCGCCGCGCAGCGGCGGCGCACGCCCTTTAAGCCTTTACATTCATGTGCCTTATTGCCGGATTCGCTGTGGCTATTGCGACTTCAACACGTACACAAATCTCGATATGGGGCCTGGAGCTTCCATCGGCGACTATGTCCACACCATTCGCCACGAGGCACAACTCGGCGCTCAAGCAATACGTGAGGCAGGTCTGCCTTCACGGCCTGTAGAAACCATCTTTTTTGGTGGCGGCACCCCCACGATGCTGACTGCTTCGATGCTGACGGACATTCTCGGCGTCGTCGAAAATGAGTACGGGATTGCGCAGGGTGCTGAGATCACGGTGGAAGCTAATCCCGACACCCTGAATCCAACAGACTGCCAGCAGTTAGCGAATGGGGGAGTTACTCGTCTGTCCATTGGCATGCAATCCGCGGTACCTCACGTGCTGCGTACGTTGGATCGCACTCACACGCCCGAACATGTTCCGCTCATTGTGGATCATGCGAAGGCTGTAGGACTGTCCACCTCGCTGGACCTTATCTACGGTGCCTCAGGTGAAAGCATCGATGACTGGCGGACAACTGTGCGTACAGCGATTGACTTAAATCCCGATCATATTAGTGCTTATTCCCTCATTATTGAACAGGGCACCAAAATGGCTGCCCAGGTGGCCCGTGGGGAACTCCCTAAGCCAGATGAGGATGATCAAGCAACTAAATACGAAATTGCTGACGCTCTGCTCAGTGAAGCAGGCTACCACTGGTACGAAATCTCTAACTTTGCCCGTTCTGGTCATGAAAGCCAACACAACCTGGCTTATTGGCGAGACTGGGACTGGTGGGCATTAGGACCTGGAGCGCATTGGCATCTGGGTGACGTGCGTGGGTGGAACACTAAGCATCCCATCGCCTGGGCTGGCCAAGTAGGTCAAGGACACCTGCCTGTAGCCGGACACGAAATAATCACCCCAGACTCGCGTCATCTCGAATACGTCATGCTTGCCATTCGTACCCGCGAAGGTCTTGATGCGTCGTTAATCGATGAGGCTGTTCGCCACAAGGTTGTTCCTACGCTCATCGCCGACGAGCTTATTGACCCTTTTCAGGCCTTTGCCGGACGTATCGTGTTGACCTTACGGGGCCGATTGCTGGCTGATTATGTTACTGGGCAACTCCTTGAGTTTTCTGCGTAATTCTTAAGTTTTTCACCATTAACAGCTGAACTCTAAGTGGGTGACTATCCACACAAAAGGCGCTTTTTGGGACCATTCCACTGCCTGAGTACAAAAAGGCAGGACTACAGTGGAGGTGGTTCGTATGTCATGAGGAGGCGTAGAAGAGTGCATTTGTCATGGTGGTCAGTCATTCCGTTCGTGCTTATGCTCGGTTCTATCGCTGTATTTCCACTTATCCCAGCAACTGCACACTGGTGGGAAAAAGAACGTAGCCAATTGCTCGTCGCTTTGATTCTCGGCGTTCCCGTTGCTGTATGGATCGGTCTGACTGCATCATGGTGGCCAGTGGCAGACACCGCAGTTGAATATTTTCAATTCATTTGTTTGCTAGCCAGTTTATTTATTGTCTCCGGTGGCTTCTTCGTTGCCGGTGACCTTATCGGTAATCCGCGCAACAACACCATCTTCCTCGCCATTGGTGGCGCCTTAGCATCCTTCGTTGGAACCACCGGCGCAGCTATGCTTTTAGTCCGTCCACTGCTGAACACTAACTCTGAGCGTCGATACCGTGTTCACACCATGCTGTTCACCATTTTTATCGTGGCGAACTGTGGAGGTCTGCTCACGCCATTGGGCGATCCGCCATTGTTTCTTGGCATGCTCCGCGGTGTGCCCTTTACCTGGACCTTCTCCTTATTTCCCCAGTGGTTGTTTGTTAACGGTCTTATGCTCCTGTCTTACTACGCCCTAGACAGTTACTACTGGGCAAAGGAACCCGACGCTGCGGTGAAAGATGATTACGAACACGTCACCCCGCTTGGGTTCCACGGTAAGATTCAGATTTTTTTCTTCGCCTGCATCATTGCCTCTGTTGCCTTCCTTCCTTCTATCAACGTGGCCGCGATTGAAGAAGGTCATGCCAACATCATGCAGTGGATTCCTTGGCGTGAGGTGGTCATGATTGCTGCCGCCACAGCCTCTTATATGCTGGGTGATAAAAAGACTCGTTTTGAAGACAACCAGTTCACTTGGGGCCCTATTAAGGAAGTCGCCACCCTCTTCATTGGTATCTTCCTCACTATGATTCCTGCCCTGGAATACCTGGCAGAAATCGCCCCCAAGTTGCCTTTGACCGAGAGTACTTTCTTCATCTTCACCGGCGGCCTTTCTAGCGTTCTGGACAACGCTCCCACCTATGCCACCTTCTTCGAGATGGCCACTCAACTGCCGGCCGATGGCATGGCCACCGTCGCTGGAGTTCCTGAGCATTACCTCACGGCAATTTCCCTGGGCGCAGTGCTTTGCGGTGCATTGACCTATATCGGTAACGGCCCCAATTTCATGGTCAAATCCGTCGCTGAATCCGCAGGTGTCGAGATGCCTGCTTTTGGACGCTACATTGTTGACGCCGCGTTCCTCCTGTTGCCCGCCATCGTTGCTATGGTCCTGTTTTTCATTGCGTCAGGGTGGGTGAGTAACCTTCTTGGTGCCATCGTTACTGCAGTGGTGCTGGCCAGGTGCGTGGTACTCCTGATCTTGGCACGTCGAAGCGCCGGGGCAGAGCCGTCCCCTGAAATTCGTAAGATGTGACCATCGGTGCGATCCCACACAGTTTTCTGTGCCTAACCAAAGGGATCGAGACCTTCACTATGATGGAGGTATGACAACATCGCGGTTTCGTCCACGTCGTCTCCTCGCTTTGACCATGGCGGCTTCAATCATGCTGTTAGGCGCGTGTAATTCCGAAGCGAATGATAAAAATGAATCGCTCGATAGCGTGATGGACACTGCGCAGGTAGGCGATTGCTTCGTTTCTCAAGGCAAAGAGGTTAAACCTGTCGAGTGCACACAGACTCATGATTCAGAACTCTTCGCTCGTGAAGCACATGACACTACTGATGTGTACCCCGGCGATGTTGAATTAGAGACCACCAGTTTTGCCATGTGCAAGAAAGCCCTTGTTGCTCAGTATCCAGATGCGGCAGAGAATGACGGCTTGACTATTCAGGTCGCAAACCCCACTAAGGAAGCCTGGAATGCTGGCCAGCATGAGTACTTGTGCTTCGCTGAATGGAACAACAATCAGACCCAGCCGCTGTCAGAGATTTTTACTCAATAAGCGGTGACGGAGACAATGAGCGCTGGGGAGTACGAGTCGTTGCGATTTCCGTCATTATTCGGTTCCGGGCTCGGTGACGAAGTCAATGAGTTCTTCCATTCGTCCTAGCAACGCCGGCTCCAGGTCCTTATACGATGCGACCGTCGACAAGATACGCTGCCATCCACGAGCGATATCAGTTTGATCTTCATGGGGCCAGCCTAGATACTCCAAAGTGCCGTGCTTAATATCCGTGCCCCGTGGAATCGTCGGCCAGGCATTTAACCCTAGACGCTCAGGTTTAATGGCTTGCCATACATCAATGTAAGGGTGCCCAAGAATCTTGACGTTCTCGCCCCCTTTCATCCCCATGACACGTTCAGCAATTCGTGATTCTTTTGAACCGGGCACCAGATGATCTAGAAGTACACCGGCGCGCCTTGTAGGACAGGGCTCAAAGTCGCGCATGACTGCTTCAAGATTGTCAGCGCCATCAAGCATCAGGACTACTACGCCTTCGACGCGAAGATCATCACCCCACACTTTTTCCACTAACTCTGCATCGTGTCGTCCTTCAACCCAAATGCGTGACGCACGAGCAGTCCTAGCCTTCTGACCCTCCACTCGATAAGAACCGGAGGCCGTCAACGTACGGCCACCCGCACTTTTCGGTCCTGTATCGACGCGGGGTTTGCCAACGGGTGGATCGAGAATGACAGGTTTACCCTCCACCCAATATCCAGGCCCTAAAGGGAAACCACGGCGAGTTCCATGGCGGTCCTCAAGAACCATGACCCATCGGCCGCCAGACTTCTCTACGCTGAGAACGGCGCCCACGAAACCGGTATGAACATCCTCAATAACCATGTTCAATTCCACTGGAATCGTGGAACTCATCGGCCGGCGAGCATGTGACCCAACTCGATGAGGATCAACAGCAAGAATGTCTAATCCATAGCGATCACCGCCATGAGATAGTGCCTGAATCTGGGGGACTTGTTTTGGAGTTTGCTGCCCTATACGTCCCCTGCTTCCAAGCAAAGACGTACGTTGAGGCGCCTCATTCGCTGAGGGCTGAGTTGAGGCTGAGCGTTGATTGTTCAGGTTTGGTTGCTGATGAAATTGTCCGTCTACTGAGGCGACTTGTCGCTGGGACTGTGCGGCTTGGCGTCGGGCTAAACGACGGGCAACAGTAGGAGAAAGAGCAGAACGAGAAGTTGGTTTCGGCTGGCCGCCAGGAATAGAAGAACGGGAAGTCACGAAGCGCACGGTAGGCCAATCTCACGTTGTCCATGCATCAGGCGCGCCGAAGAGGCGGGTAGGATGGCACTCGAAGGTCTAGAGTGCTAATTCGGTGGCCGTGAATATCACCGAGGGACATTCGATTATGGAAAGGAGGAAACCCCATGAGTAATGAGCGCCGGAAGAAAGTTCTCCAAGCAATCGTCTCCGATTACGTGCGCACTCGTGAACCCGTCGGCTCACGAGCAATTGTTGAACGTTACCGCTTGGGTGTTTCCCCCGCGACAATCCGCAATGACATGGCCGCCCTCGAAGATGAAGGCCTCATTCATCAGCCGCATACTTCCGCCGGACGCGTGCCCACACACAAGGGTTACCGCATGTTCGTTGATGATATTGACTCCATCAAGCCACTGTCGCCTGCCGAGCGCACTGCTATCACAGCCTTTCTTGACGGCGCTGTAGACCTGGAAGACGTAGTGGAGCGTACTGTTCGAGCTTTGGCGCAACTTACCGGTCAACTCGCGGTCATTGAGTTACCCTCATTACGCTCCACCGCGCTACGTCACCTCGAATTGGTGCCTATGGGCCCCACACGCTTGCTTATGGTCATCATTACTGACACAGGCCGTGTCGAACAACGCACGATGACCGTGGCAGCGCCGATTGACGCGGTAGCACTTGAAAGCGTTAAAGGCCGTCTCAATGCTGCTCTCGGCGGGCGTCCCAGTGCCGATGTAGAGAGCACTTTGAGTTTGCTGGCTACCCATGCACCGATGAGCGAACGTCTTATTCTTGCTGCGGTTGCCGAAGCTCTCGCTGATGCACTTCGACCAGATGCTGAAGAGCGCCTCGTCATGGCTGGGACCGCTAACCTTGCGCGGTCTACCCCGGACTTTTCCTCTCTTGGTCCACTGTTGGATGCCATTGAAGAGCAAGTTGTTCTCATGCGCTTGTTTACTCAGGTCGGAGATGGGGCCCTCAATGTCACTATTGGTCAGGAGAATAATGACGACGCATTGGCTGAAGCCTCAGTTGTCGCCTCCAGTTATGGTTCCCGCCCGTGCGATTCTTCTGCCGCCGTCAGTACTGGACTCGCGCACGTGGGCGTAGTTGGTCCCACGCGTATGGATTACCCAGCCACTATGGCTGCCGTGAGAGCGGTTGCCATGTACCTTTCTCGATTCTTAAGCGACGAAGGCCAACAGTGAGGCCGCGACGTTTCACTGACCAGAGCCACTAGATGTGTGAAAACAAAGGAAGAACACAACCTTGAGCGATTACTACGAACTCCTTGGTGTTTCCCAAAACGCAACCCTGGAGGAAATCAAAAAAGCCTACCGAAAGAAGGCTCGTAAACTTCATCCCGATATCGCTGGTGAAGGACACGAAGAAGAGTTCAAGAAGGTCTCCCGCGCCTACGAAACTCTTTCCGATCCTGATAAGCGTCAGATGTACGACCTGGGCGGTGAGGACGCACTTAACGGTGCAAGTGGATTTGGAGGCGGTTTCGGCGCTCCTGACCTGGGCACTTTCTTCCAGTCGATGTTTGGTGGTGGAGCCTCACGTGGCCCCGCATCACGTGCACGCCGTGGCCAGGACTCCCTTGTTGCCGTGGACGTTAGCCTGGAAGATGTGGCTTTTGGTGCTCATCGCTCCATCGAGGTTGATACCTACGTTACCTGCGCCTCTTGCAATGGCTCCTGCTGCTCGCCAGGAACCGAACCAGTTACCTGCTCTTCTTGTAATGGTTCTGGCTCCGTTCAGCGCATGGCACGCTCCTTCCTAGGCAACGTCATGACCTCAACTGCCTGTTCCACTTGCCAAGGCTTTGGCACAGTGATTGCCTCTCCCTGTAAAGAATGCTCCGCTCAGGGCCGCACCCACGTACGTGACACCATTGAAGTGGATATTCCCGCAGGCGTGGCTGATGGAACTCGCATCCGCATGTCTGGACGCGGTGAAGCAGGTCCCGCTGGTGGTCCTCATGCTGACCTCTACATAGAGATTCATGAAGAACGCCACCCCTTCCTCGAGCGTCACGGTGATGACTTGCTCACTGAGTTGCGCATCCCCATGACTGCCGCTGCCCTCGGTGCCACCTATCCTCTCGATACGCTCGACGGCACCCAGGATGTCAGCATTAAGCCTGGTACTCAGAGCGGTGATGAGGTCATTCTTGATGGGCTTGGTGTGGGACACCTGCGTCGTCACGGACGCGGTGACCTCCACGTCTCCATCGTGGTGGAAACGCCCAGGCATATTGATTCGCAGCAGCGTGAATTACTCCAGCAGTTAGCTGCGTTGCGCGGTGAAGATGGTGTGGCTCCGGCAAAGGATGAATCCGTTCTCGGAAAACTCAAGGATAAACTTTCTGGCCACTGAGTTACGTCGTTTCATTTGCGGAACGGTATTCGGTGTTTTTCGAGAGTGTTACCTGTGCACCAGTTGTTCGCAGAACGCGGTGAGTCCGCGGACAATTTAACGCTCTGCGTTTCCAAGGTGATGTGAGCGTGAAAGGATGATGTTATGACTGCACCAGTATTCATGGTCGATGACTCCACACTGTCCTGCGCGCTGGCAAGCGTTAAACCAGGAATGACCGTCGTGCTTTCGGGGCCAGAGGCTCGTCATGCAGTGACTGTCCGCCGACTTCGCGAAAGTGAACGTGTTGATCTTGCTGATGGTGCGGGTACGCGTATCGTGGGCGTAGTTGGTGCCATGCAGCGCGGGGTGAAAGACGAACTTCCCGTAATCGTCGAGAGAGTCCAGACCGAAGAAGACTCCGTTGCCATATTGACGCTCATTCAAGCTCTGGCAAAGGGCGGCCGCGATGAACAGGCTGTTGAGACTTCTACAGAAGTTGGTGTTCACCAGGTTATTCCGTGGCAGGCTGCACGATCAATCAGTCAGTGGAACGGTAATAAGGTTGCTAAGGGACAGGCTCGTTGGCAGGCGATTGCTCGTGAAGCAGCAAAACAGGCACGTCGTAGTGTGATTCCTGAAGTACTAGAGCCTAAGAACACTAGGCAACTGTGCATTTGGATTCGTGAGCAGATTCAGCAGGGGGCTTACGTGGCCCTACTCCATGAAGAAGCAACCACATCAATTTCTCAGTTCCTTAGTTCTCAGAAGGAACAACCCCATAGTACGGATGATCTCTCTTACGTTGCTTCTCCTGACGGTGGATCTGTCAGTGCTAGCAATGCTGGCGAAGAACCCACTGCTGTGGAAGTTCAACACCGTAGCCTTGGCAATGCCACGAGTAGCAAGGCATTGTCAGTAGCCGTCATCGTAGGGCCTGAAGGTGGTATTGGTGAGGAAGAAACTCGAGCGTTGATTGAGGCGGGAGCCATTATGGTTCGCCTCGGTCCCCACGTGATGCGAACGTCGTCTGCCGGTTCCATAGCTTTGGCAGTCCTCGCTCAACGAGCAGGTCTTTGGGAAATAGAAAACTCAGAGTACTGATGGAACATCACGAGGCTTATCGGGGCCTGGAAGTCTTTACTTGTCACTTTTTGATGCTGGATGAACACTCTGTGGGTCGGGTGTTCAACAGGGTGCGAAAAACTTGGTAGAGTAGGGGCGTTCCGTTTGAGCCCCGTGCTCGAACCCCCCTTAGCTCAGCGGTTAGAGCAGCGAGCTTATACCTCGTGTCGTGCCTGATAAGCACAAGGTCCTGGGTTCGAATCCCAGAGGGGGGACGGTACAAGCCCCTGTGGTGGAATGGTAGACACAGCGAACTTAAAATTCGCCGCCAACGCGCGTGCTGGTTCGAGTCCAGTCAGGGGCACCAAAAACGTGTGGGGTCCGCGGCATAGCCGCGGACCCCACACGTTTTCTTAGCCAGTGGTTAGTTGTTTTCCACGGCGTCGCGAGCCCTTTCGAATGCTGCGATAGCCATATCGAGGTCCTCACGGGTCAGCGAAGCGGACATCTGCGTGCGGATACGAGCCTTACCCTGAGGAACCACAGGGTAAGAGAAAGCACGGACGTAAATGCCTTGAGCAAGCATGTGGTCAGCCATGGCTGCAGCCTTAACCGCGTCACCAATCATCACCGGCACAATGGCATGGTCAGACTCAGGAATTTCGAAGCCACGAGCAACCATTTCACGACGGAAGTAGGCGGTATTCTCGTTGAGTTTATCGCGCAGATCACCGGATGAACGCAGTAGGTCAACCGTTGCGATAGCGGCACCAGCAATCGAGGGTGCCAAAGAATTGGAGAAGAGATACGGGCGGGAGCGCTGACGTAGCATTTCTACGATTTCTTTGCGTGCACAGGTATAACCACCTGAGGCGCCGCCTAGAGCTTTGCCGAGCGTACCGGTGAGAACATCCACCTCACTGCGTACACCGCACTTTTCGGGAGTCCCAGCACCGGAGTCTCCAACGAAGCCCACGGCGTGAGAATCATCGACCATCACCATGGCGTTGTACTTCTTAGCCAGTGTGCAAATCTCTTCGAGAGGTGCCACGTAGCCATCCATGGAGAACACGCCGTCAGTAGCAATTACCTTGGTACGCGCACCAGACGCAGCCTGTAACTGCTCTTCTAGGTGTGCCATGTCGCGATTGCGGTAGCGGTAGCGGGCAGCCTTGCTTAGGCGCACGCCGTCAATGATGGAGGCGTGATTGAGTTCATCGGAGATAATGGCGTCCTCAGCCTGGCAGAGTACTTCAAACAGACCACCGTTGGCGTCGAAGCAGGAAGAGTAGAGGATTGTGTCCCATTCATCTGGGTCTTCAGGATGGAAGAATTCAGTCAAGGCACGCTCAAGACGCTGATGAAGGGTTTGGGTACCACAGATGAACCGAACAGACGCCATGCCAAAGCCCCAATCATCGAGAGCTTTCTTTGCGGCGTCGATAAGAATGGGAGAGTCAGCTAAGCCAAGATAGTTGTTGGCACACAAGTTAATGACCTTACGGCCATCGGCTACCCCAATGTGCGCAGACTGTGGGGAGGTGAGTGCAGCTTCTTCCTTGTATAAGCCTTGTTCACGAAGTTCGGTTAGTTCAGCGGCGAAGCGTTGGCGGAGTTGGGAATCCATTATTGTCCTTAGTCTTAATAAAACAGTGAAAGGGAGTATGACCGGCGGAATCAATCATCCCAACTCATGACTACCTTGCCGGAACGGCCGTTCCCAGCCACTTCAAAGGCTTGACGGTAGTCGGTGTAATGGAAGCGGTCGGTGATCACACCGGAAATATCCAGCCCGGAGCGGATGAGAGCGGTCATGGCATACCAGGTTTCGAAAATTCGGCGGCCAGTGACGCCTTGGATCGTCAACATGTGGAAGATGATCGTGGAAAAATCCACGGAGAGGTTTTGAGTAGGGGTACCGAGTAAAGCGATGCGACCACCATGAGCCATGTTGTCGATCATTGCAGACAGCGCTGCGCCGGAGCCTGACATTTCTAGGCCAATGTCGAAGCCCTCCTTCATACCCAGAGGTTCATACATGTCGTGTAGGTCATGATGGCCCACGTTCAGAGTGTGTTTGACGCCAACCTTGTGAGCCAGTTCGAGGCGTTCATCAGCAAGGTCAGTGAGTAAGACGTTACGTGCCCCTTGGAACTGTGCGACGAGGGCGGCCATGATACCGATGGGGCCAGCACCGCTGACGAGTACATCTTCAATGAGTGTAGGGAACTGTAAAGCAGTATGGACGGCGTTGCCGAAGGGGTCAAAGATGGCAGCTACATCAGGGTCAAGATCGGGTATCTGATGGACCCATACGTTGGTGGCTGGCATGGCGAAGTATTCACAGAATGCGCCGTCCACCGCGTAGCCAATACCTTGTGTATTGTGACATAGGTGGCGTAGACCAGCTAGGCAGGCTCGGCAGCGCCCACACACATAGTGACCTTCGCCGGAGACGAACTGGCCAACTTCAAGGTCAGTGACTTCAGCACCGAGTTCCACGATGGTGCCGCAGAATTCGTGGCCTACGACGCGCGGGGTGGAGAGGGTTTTAGCAGCCCAACCATCCCAGGAATCAATATGCAGGTCAGTGCCACAGATTCCCGTCCGCATGACTTTAATGAGCACATCGTTAGGACCCACAGTGGGCATGGGGATGTCGATGAGGTCGAGCCCTGGGCCCGGCTGGGTTTTGACGAGCGCTTTCATGGCAAGCACCTTTCGTGTGGTCGTAGCCGCGTGATGGATAGAGTCCCAAGAGGGGTCTTTCCGTACTGCTTTATCTTATGTGTCTTTGACTGTGATTCAGCCGTGAACCACGGCTGTGCGGGAATGCTTGACGAGTGTGAGTTTTCTCGGGTCATTTGTTATCCGCACCTGCTCTGGTTTCCTGTGCTCTCGTGTATGGGTGAGTTCGTGCCCATAGTGCGGGAATCATCCCGAATAGGCTGGCGATCACAAAGAACTGTTGACATAGTGACCATGGGGCGTTATTGAAAAGAATGATTCCTGAGAGACCTACCAGTGGTGTGATGCTTAGTCCCACCACGCTGACGGGGAAAGCCCCAATCTTTGCAAGGAGTCCGTGTTGAAGGAGATAGACCGGTACGTAGATGGCGAAACCCAGTGCGAATAACACTGCGAGTGTGGAGAACGTTAACCGTTCACCTCGGATCACGTCACATAGTGCCCAGACTCCTGTGGGAAGTAAACTCCACGCGTAGATCGGCAGAATCACGGATGCCATGGGGACTTTCCATCCTGACGTAGCCATGGAGAAGTGCACTACGTACGCCGTCATGGAGAGCAAACTAAGGATTGAAAACAGGATTCCCCAAAGGTTGAGCGCATGCCCCACATTTTCATGGCGTGAGGCGATGAAACCGATGGTGCACACCACCGTGATGATTGTTCCTATCAGAACACGCGGCGGAACTCTCCGGCGGTGGAGGTGGGATTCGACGAGCAGAACAATGAGAGGGCCTGTTGAGCCAATGAGGGAGGGGATTACCGCTCCGGTCAGTGACACTGCAATGGTGACAAAGATCGTGTAGCCCACCACACCAGTGAGGGATAACAGCAGCACGTTGCGCTGAGACAAGCGGAATTGAGACTCGTGACCGATAGGACTCTGTTGCTTGCGGTGGTGATGACGTCGTTTCTCGACCACCGTCAGGAGGTAGAGGCCTAGGGCAGTGAATATGAGGCGTCCAAATACAGTGAGTCCCACGGAAGCGTCTTTGACTGCCACATTAAGCAGAATCCAAGTAGCGCTGGTGAGGATTGGCAGGGCAATAAGAGCAGCATAAGTGGCGCCAGAGTGGGAGGAATCGCGAGTTGCATACGCACTCATCGTCGCACGTCCTCGTATAACTCGATGGTGCGCTGGATCATGTCATCGACGGTGAATGCTTGACGGTGGCGTGTTTTGAGGTAGTGGCCATAAGCCTCTAGTTCACTATGCGAGCACTGATGAAGGCAGCGAAGAATTGCTTGTGCAAGATCATGAACATTCCCTGGTTCAACGAGGTAGGGATTTCCTCCTTCTCCCAGAAGGGCAGGGGTGCCGCCCACACGTGTGGCGATGATGGGTAATCCAGCGGACATCATCTCAAGGACAGTCAGTGATGCTGCATCCTGGAGGGAAGGCACAATTCCTAGGTCTGCTTGCTGGATCAGTTCGTAGGGATTTTTCACGCTTCCATGAAACGTGATGCTGGAATCATCAAACAGTTCTTCGGCTATTAAGCGAATATGTTGCTCGTAGGGACCTGTCCCGACGATATCAAGATGGAATGCGGGAATCTGTGAGTGGATCGATGCCAAGGCAGTGAGGAGGACGTCTGGACCTTTTTCTGGCGACAGTCTGCCCACATATATGAGATGGGGCTGATGAGAACGGTCCGGTGTACTGGGTGCGTTGTTGAGGAGCACAGGATGGACACCATTGGGAATTGTGGTGATGGTGAGCTGCGGATGGGCCTGCCGTAACTGTTTTTCGGAGTAGGGGGCAACAGTAATGACAGTGCTGTCGAGATCATCGACGGCTAGTAGGCGGGTGACGATGTCATCACTGATGAACATGTGTTGCGTGTAGATCAGTGGGACCGCCAGTGAGCGGGCCACGTACCATGCGGCGATTCCGGCAGAGGGGAGATGGGCGTGGAGAACATCTGGTTTCCAGTGGTTGCACCACCTAATGAGAGATTGCATCTCTTGGGGTGAGTAACCACCGGCCACTGCTTGGTGGATGACGATGGTGGCGCCACCTGACCGAGCTTTTTCTTCCAGCACGCCGTGGCATGAGCAGACCACGGCAACGTCGTGGCCGCGAGCGATAAGTTCTACGGCTAGATCACCCACATGGCTCACTACGCCTCCGGTAGTGGGGCCGGCTTGAGCTAGTAAGAGGACTCTCATTGTTTTAGCTCTGGTGGATAGGCAAGATCATAGTGGCCGCCAGTATCGATGGACTTCAAGGCTAACTCGCCGGCTGCGATACACATCCGTGCGTCCATCACGTTAGTGCGTGGCTGCTGGTGAGTGGTGAGTGAGAGGTAGAAATCCTCCAGCATGCGTTGGTCCGCACCGTCATGTGTACGTCCGTCCAGTGGGTCAGTTCCTAATGGGACGACGACGTCTGGCTGAGCGTCGTATCCCGCTCGCCTCTGATTCCATACACGAATGTCGCCATTACCGGAGGAATCTCCAAAGTTTTCAATGCGTCCTGCGTCGCCGATGATGCAGAAGTTTCGCCAATAGTCCGGTGTGAAGTGACATTGCATGTAGGTACCGATCATGCCGCCTACGCATTGCAAAGACATGATGGCGGAATCGTATGCGTCAGCATACGGATGAATATCGCGTTGGCTGCGTGGAGGCCAATGATCAACACTTTGAACAATTGGTGGTTGGGGGAGTGAGGGATCCCGGCGTTCGCACTGGTGATAGACCTGCCGTGAAGCTATTGCGCTGACCGCAGTGAACTGAGCACCGGTCATGTATGCCAAAGCATCAAGATCATGACTAGCTTTATGGATGAGTAATCCACCAGTCAACGTATTGCACGCGTGCCAATCCTTGAAGAAGTAGTCTCCACCACGTCCTATGAAATGACGAATCCAAAAAGTCAGTGGTCGCCCAATAGCGCCGGAGTCAATGAGTTTTTTCATCTCTTCAATCACCGGCATAAAACGCATATTGTGCCCCACATAGACCAAAGCCCCCGAGGATAAAGAAGCCCGAAGAATCTCATCGGCTTCCTTGATGGACGTTGCTAGGGGCTTGTCGATGAAAACCGAGATTCTATGGCGTAAAAGAGTGGTGGCTACGCTGGAATGGGAAAAATCAGGAGTAAGAACCAACGCGGCGTCGATCTCATCCGCGGGTAGCAATGCTTCAACATCAGACACTATCCGAGCCTCGGGCCAACGCTGGGCGGCAAGAGCACTGCGGTGTGCATCAGGTTCACACACTGCTACCACGCGGAATCGATCGGGCATCAGCCTGATCACATCGCTTAATGCTTCAAAACGAAGCCCACCGCCAATGCAAGCGATATTCACAGGCATCGTCACATCAGCCTTTCAGACCAGAAGTAGCTAGACCTTCAATGACACGCTTTTGCATGGAGAAGAAAAGCAAGAAGATCGGAGCCATAGCCATGACGGACGCAGCCATCATGAGGGCATATTCACTGGAATGCTGACCAGCTAACGTAGCGATGCCCACGCTCAGAGGCATGGATTCTTCACGTGTGGTTACGATTAGTGGCCAGAGCAAGTCATTCCAAGACCAGAGCACAGTCACAATGGTCACCGCAAACAAGCCCGGCTTAGCCAGGGGGAACATAATTTTCCAGAATGTTTGCCATGGATTACAGCCATCTAGACGTGCTGCTTCTTCCAATTCCACAGGAAGTCCCATAAAACTTTGACGCATGAGGAACACACCAAATGCGGAGAAAAAGCCGGGAAGCACGATGCCCCACGGGGTTTCAAGTAATCCAAAATCACGGATGAGCTGGTACTGACCGATAAGGTAGGACTGGCCCGGCACCATGAGAATCGCAAGCAAGAACCCGAAAATAATGCCGCGCCCGGGAAAACGCATCCGAGCGAATGCATAACCACCCAGTGAGCAAAGGATTAACTGCACGCCAGTGCGCAGGACAGTAATTTCTACACTCACCCAGAACTGGTGAAGGAATGGGAGTCGGTGAAACACCTCAACATAGTTTTCCCATTGAAAAGTCTTGGGAATTAACGTCGGTGGGATTGACTGGATTTCCGTATTCGTCGACAGACTCATGAGAATCTGGTAGACGAAGGGGAACACCATGAATAGGCCGCCGATGAACAAAATGATATGTACGGGAATAAAGCGGCGTTGCTGGGCCCATACGGAACGCTTGTTAGACATAGTTCACCCACTTCTTTTGACCAAGGAACTGCAAGAATGTCACCACGGCTACGAAGGCGAAAATGACAATGGCAACTGCAGCGCCTTCACCTTGGTTCGAGTTCACGAAAGCTTCGCGGTAGAACAAGAACACTAGAGATCGTGACTTGGGTTCTGCGGGGTTTCCTGTACCGATCATTGCGTAGAGGGCATCGAAAAGTTGGAAGCCGCCAATAGTGGTCATGATGGTAAGGAAGAAAATCGAGGGGCTGAGTAGAGGAACCGTAATAGTACGGAACTGTCTCCAGGTACTAGCACCGTCAATTGATGCTGCTTCATAGAGTTCGCGCGGGATCGCTTTGAGGCCGGCGGACAAGATGATGACGTTAAAACCAATCGACGCCCATACGCCGAATAAGGAGACAGCAAATAATGCCCATCCGGGAGTCACTAGCCAGTATGGCGGGTTACTTACGCCTAGGCCGCGAAGAATTTGGTTGAGCAGACCGAAGTTACCGTTGTAAACGAGTTTCCATACCTGGGCCACAGCCATGGGCATAGCTAAATAGGGCATGAAATACATCGTGCGGTACAAGCCTTTGCCTTTTAATCCCGGCAACTCGATCATCGAAGCGATGAACACAGACAGCGGGATACCAAGCAACACGATTGCCGTATAGAGTAATGTGTTACCGATTGCGCTCATGAGGTCGGGGCTGGTGAAGACTTCTTTGTAGTTATCAAAACCCACAAAATGGGGATCTCCACCAAAGGCGCCGGTCTGCTGGAACGAGACGATGATGTTCTTGATGATGGGCCAGTAGTAGAACACGGCAACGCCAGCCATCAACGGTCCGATGAACAAAACCGGCCATGCACCTACTGATGTGGGATGACCCCGGCGCCGCCGCTGAGCGGACGGAGTGCCGGGGTGCGGGGCAGCCTTGGTGCTGCCCCGCAACCTGGCGTTAGTCATTACTTCTCCTTAGACAATGCGTCGTTCATGAAATCGGCCAGTTCCTTTGCCGCCTCAGGAACGGGTTTTTCACCAGCGAATGCGGGGGTGAGGTAGTCTCCTTCGACATTGGCCCACACATTGGTGTTCTTCGACACAGGGTAGGGAACTGCGTAATCGTTGGCTGCGTCAACAAAGACTTGACAATTCCATTCGGGATACGCGTCGACCCACGGGGACTGGGTGCCCTTATAAGCCGGAATAGCGGTGCCGTTCTTTGCTTCGACCTCCTGGGACTCCTTATTGCCCATGTGAGCTGCTAGAGCCTGAGCAACAGCCTGTTCTTTGGTATGTGCAGACACTGCCCAGCCAAGACCGTGAATGACGGTGGCTTCCTTTTCCTTCTTGGGTAAGCCAATGACTCCAACATCAGTGACGTGGTCAGCGAAAGCCTCCTTGATTTCGGGAGCGACCCAGTCGCCGGACCAGAACATGGCGCTCTTTCCAGCGTTGAACATGTCGGTGGGCTTCGTGTCTGTCACGATTGCCGGGGGAGCAACAGAACCGTCGGCGACCCAATCAGCCCAGCACTGCAGGCCTTCGATGCTCTTGGGATCGTCGAATCCGGACTTGTTGTCTTTGATGACGTAACCGCCAGCCTGGAAAATGGTGTTGTAGTAGGTACCTTGGCCGTCACCATTAATAGTGGTGGCGCAGCCCCAAATTCCCTGATCTTTACCCCAGTCAGAGATGGCTTTGGCCTTCTCGTGGAAGTCTTCCCAGGTCCATCCTTCCTGAGGCTCATCAACGCCAGCATCGGCGAATAACTTCTTGTTGTAGAACACGCCGATGGTGTCGAAATCCTTGGGAATACCGTAGTGCTTGCCGTCCCAGGTGTAGAGATCGACGAGGGCCTTGGGGTAATCATCCCAAGCAATATCCATGCCATCGTCATAGGGCACAAGCATGCCATTAGAGGCGTACAACTGGATGTTGGGGCCGTTCATCCACAAAACGTCAGGTAACTGGCCTCCTTCAGCTTGGGTGCGAATCTTTTGCCAATAATCCTTGTAGCCTGACAGGTTCGTAGTGATCTTGATATTCGGGTACTTTTCGTTGAAGGACTTGATATTGGCCTCAACCGTGGGAGTTTGGTTTTTATCCCAGTACGCTAGGGTGATTTCTGCGGTGGTATCCGCATTCAGTTCCTTATCAGCACCTTGCGCTGTTCCACCGTCCGATTTCTTGTCTCCAGAGCATGCAGCCAAGGTGAGAGCAACCGCAGTTGCGGTTCCTGCCAAGAAACTCCTCCGTGACAACGTTGTCATGTTTTTCTCCTCGTGTTGTGTTTGAGCAGGAATCTCAAACGGTTTGGTTATTGATGAAATAGTGGATGATGTGCTCAGGAAGTTCAGGAACTTGCTGAGGAATGGAACCGTTACGTAGTGACGTGGTTGCTTGAATACCAGCAGCAACGGCATACCAGGCACCTAGGGGAGAGGTATCCGTCGGGATTCCTTCGCGGACGAAACGCATGAATTCGGTAATGGTGAGAACATCCGCATCACCGTGCCCCTCTGCATCGCCGATGATGGGGAAGACTTCGTCACCATCGGGGTTGTAATAGGTGCGCTTATTCCACAACTTGATGTGTCCACCTTCGCCGTCACCAAAGTTTTCAATACGCCCTTCGGTACCGATGACGGTGTAATTACGCCAGTAGTCCGGCGTGTAATGGCACTGCTCGTAGGAGGCATAAACACCTGAATCCATGCGCATGAGCATCATGGAAATATCTTCGACGTCCATGACTGGTGCCATGCCCTTTTGACTAAGAGGCGGCCAGTTATCGAGGGAATGCCACTCGGGCATGAGGTGATCGGAGCGATCCTCACGGTCATTAATCTGGTTGTAGAGAGTCAGACCGCCCATGCCCACGACGTCTACAGTGTGTGAATCGCTAAGCCAATGCATCACGTCAATGTCATGTGCGGCTTTCTGTAGGAGTAAGCCGGTTCCGTGTTCCTGAGATGCGTGCCAATCCTTGAAGTAGAAATCACCTCCGGAACCCACGAAGTGGCGGCACCAGATAGCCTTGACCTCACCGATGCGTCCTTCTTTAATAAGCTGACGCATGCTGCGCACCACGTTCATGTGGCGCATGTTGTGACCCACGTACAGACGCGTGCGCGTGCGGTAAGCGGTTTCAAGAATCTTCGTGGCGTCATCGAGAGTAATGGCCAGAGGCTTTTCAAGGTAGACCGGAATACCCGCTTCGAGTAGTTCACAGGTGGCGGCTGCGTGAGTGTCATCGGGGCTGGTCACGAAGGCTACGTCAATGCCGGTAGCGATGAGGTTAGTGATGTTGTCCGTGATGGTCACGGAGTCAGGATCGCGCTCAAGACGTTCTTCAACGCGTTTGCGTACCAGATGATGAGGATCGCAGACGGCGATGATCTTGCCATTGTTTTCTGGTAACTCAGCAGCCAAGGTGAAGTGTGCGCGTGCGCCGCATCCCACCACACCAACTTTGAGTGTTGTTGCGCTGGTTTCTTCTGCACTAGATGGTTTCATCGTTGAGTGACGTCCTTTCGTAACAGCATCAATGAGCAGTTGTGGAGTATGAATGCTGGTGGGGCGGGGATGGCGTATTCCACTAATGGTTGAACTGGCGGAATTTAAGGCTGAAAAGAGCGCACCTGTGAGGCTGGCTGCCCACCCCAGATGGGCAAGTTCCATTCGCATAGCAGGAGCGTGATCATTGCGGCGGGCCCGAATGTGCTGGATGAGCGCATCAATGGTGGGGCGTGTTTCAGGGGTCGGGCATGAAATAGCGATAACGTCAGGATCGACAACTGCGCCAACGGCAGCAATGGTCATAGCAGCTCGACGGATCCATTGCTCATCTGGACTGTCGTGGTCATCAAGGCGCAGTCCTAAAATGTCTGAGATTTCACCGGCATTCCAACGGCGCCCGGTATGAATAGTGCCGTCAAGAATGAGTCCTGTGTGCATACCGCGAACCATATGGATAAAAAGCAGATCCGCATGAGGGCCAAGTGCTGCCTTGTCCATTCTGGAGGAGAATTCGCCTAGGGCTGCCATATTGATGTCATTGTGAACGGTGACGGGAACGCCAAGAGCATCACTGGCTGCAGTGCCTAAGGGGAATCCTGTCCATGCAGGAACGAGATCGGCAGCGATAATGTTTCCCTCACCATCAATAGTTCCTGTTGAGGAAAGAGTGACATGGTGGACGGGGCCATGGTCTGCGTGAGCAGATATTGTGCGCTTGAGGGAATCAATTACCTGGGGGAAGCGAGAGGCGTTGTCACGCGGAATGGTGACGACGCAGGCTTCGAGAACTTGTCCGGCAACTGTGGCCGCCGCAATGGCCATGGTGTCAATGAGAAGGTCAGCAACGATCACTATTCCTGCGCGTGGGGAAACAGACCATGTTGTGGCTGGGCGTCCTAATGTGGATTCTTCTGCCTCGGTGCTAATGACATATCCGCGTGACTGAAGATCGTTGAGAATCGCTTTGACGGTAGGGCGTGAAAAGCCAGTAGCTTGGGCTAAATCGGAGACCACTGCACTGTCGCTTGCACGCAGAGCAGCCCATACTGCGTCGGTGGAGTCGGCGCGGTCCTTGGTTAACCGTTGTTTGGTCGCCATGCTCCCTCCTTTGCTATCGCTGGTGGGCTCCTGCGGTGGTCATCATCAACCACTACTTTTGAAACAGTGTTTCATATAATGCAGTTCACACTAATGAAAATGAGTGCATTTCGCAAGAGGTAATTTATGTTGAGTGTCGCAAGGGCCCGCTATCACTGAGCGCTCTGAACTCGATAGACTCATAAGCGATGACCGAAACCTCAGCGCAGCACGTACTCTCGCGCCACGTAACTCAGGCGCCAATCGCGCAAACAGCACATACATCTGAAAGCACCACTGGTACCACGACAACTTCCACTCAGCCTCACAGCACTCGGCATCTGCTTATCCCCGATGACATTTCTCCCGTTGTTCTCTTCGGTAGCCGTGACGAAGTTTTGCGTGCCATGGAACATGGATTTTCCTCACTTGACATCCTTGTTCGCGGTAACGAGATGACTGTTTCTGGCCCAGCAGGGGACGTAGACATGGCCATTACTCTGACCAGTGAACTTATTGATGTGGCCCGCGAGGGCACTGCGCTCACCGCTGACGCTGTAGAACGGGCTATTAGCCTCCTGGCGGCTGCCGCTCGTCCTGCTCAAGTTCTGGCTGCTGATGTACTCACTGCCCGTGGTCGCACTATTCGTGCTAAATCTCTGGGTCAAAAACAGTACGTCGATGCCATCGACAACCACACCATCACTTTCGGTATTGGCCCGGCAGGTACCGGTAAGACCTACCTTGCTATGGCTAAGGCAGTCGATCGTCTGTCAAAAAAACAGATTTCCCGCATCATTTTGACCCGTCCCGCCGTAGAAGCTGGAGAGAACCTCGGATTTCTTCCTGGCTCCCTGACAGATAAAATCGATCCGTACTTGCGTCCTCTTTACGATGCGCTTCACGACATGATTGAGCCTGAGGCAGTCCCCAAACTTATGGCAGCAGGCACTATTGAAGTAGCGCCTCTGGCCTACATGCGTGGACGCACCCTCAACGATGCTTTCGTTATTCTCGACGAAGCACAGAACACTACGCCGGAGCAGATGAAAATGTTCCTCACTCGTTTAGGGTTCGGTTCCACCATGGTAGTGACCGGTGACGTGAGTCAGGTGGATTTGCCGGGCCGCCAAGAGTCTGGCTTGCTGGTGGTACGCCGCATTATCGAACGTATTGATGACATTGCTTTCTGTGACCTGTCCAGTGCGGACGTGGTGCGTCATAAACTCGTGGGCCGCATCATTGATGCCTACGAGCGTTTCGATGCGGAAAACGCCGCATCATCAGTGAACTCCACGGGGTCCATGCGCCGCGGCCCATCGCGCCGCCCTAACAACCGTACCTACACGCAGCGCCGTACCTACCCAGGGCAGGAGAACAATCGATGAGCACCGAGGTCTCGAACGAAACCGCCATTGATATCGACCCCACCGAATTCGTGGCCCTGGCTGACCATGTTTTCAAAGCGATGTATGTCAATCCTGCTGCGGAACTCGCCATTTTGTTCATTGATCCCGAGCCGATGGAAGAACTTCACCTCCGCTGGCTTGATCTGCCCGGTCCCACGGACGTGATGAGTTTTCCCATGGACGAACTGCGTCCCGGTTCCCCTGGTGAAGAAAGCGAAGCAGGCACCTTGGGGGATATTGTCATCTGTCCGCAAGTGGCCGCGGAACAAGCGCTTGCTGCTGGGCATAGTGCTATTGAAGAAATGCTGCTGCTGACCACTCACGGCATCTTGCACCTGCTGGGCTATGACCACGCAGAAGAGGAAGAAAAGAAGGAAATGTTTGACCTTCAGCGCAAACTCCTCCTGACTTTCCTCGCGGAGCGTGACGGATGACCCCAAACGCCCCTACTGGTCTCTTAATCGTTCTTGCCCTCATTACCTTGACCCAGGGTGCACTGCTCAGCGCCGTTGAGGCAGCCCTTTCTCATATGACTCGCGCTGCCGCGGAAGACCTTGTTGAAGAACAACGTCGTAATGCTGATCAGGTACTCTTCCTCGCCGAACATCGCGGTCCCGTCATGGCTTCTGTGGCGAGTGTACGTGTATTTGTCGATATGGCCGCAGCGGTCGCCGTGACGCTGGCCGTCGCTGGTGTGATCGATGAATGGTGGCTTGTCCTCCTCATCTCCCTGGCCATTAACGCTCTGTTGCTCGGCGTAGTGGTGGGTCTCTCTCCGCGTAGTGCGGGCCGCCGCGCACCGGATACCACTATGCTCTGGCTCGCCCCGCTGGCCATGAAGGTGTACACCATTAGTGCGCCCTCACGCTGGATCCAAGAACGTTACGGCCGCCGCGCCTCAATGACTGATGCTGAGGCCCGTGAGGAGGTCAAACAAGACCTGCGTGAAATGATTGACGAGATCGGTGAAGCCGATTCCATCGAAGACGAAGACCGCGAAATGATGCGCTCCGTGGTGGAACTTGGCCAAACACTCGTCCGAGAAATCATGGTTCCCCGCACGGACATGGTCACGCTGGATCACGACTGTCCAGCCCAGCAGGCTATGGACACCTTCATCTACTCCGGATATTCGCGCATCCCTGTGGTGGGTGAATCCACGGACGACGTGCGTGGCGTTCTTTATCTCAAAGACGTGCTGCGCCGCCTGGCCGCCCATCCCGAACAATCCGACCGTGAGGTCAGCGCTTTCGTACGCCGCGCCATGTTTGTGCCAGAAATGAAACTGGCCGATGATCTTTTGCGTGACATGCAGGTGGGGCGCTTCCACATGGCATTGGCCGTAGATGAATACGGCGGTATTGCAGGCTTGGTCACCATGGAAGATCTCTTAGAAGAGGTGGTGGGCGATCTGACTGACGAACATGATCACGCCGAACCTGAACCCATTTTTATCTCGCCAGGACTTTGGGAAATTCCGGCACGGCTACCCATTGATGAACTGGGTGACCTCTTTGACCTGGAAATTGATGATGACGATGTGGATACTGCAGCAGGTCTCCTCTCGAAGGCTACCGGCCGTATCGTGGGCCCAGGGGATACTGGAGACATCGCCGGAGTCCACCTCCAAGCCCGCGCGCACAAGGCTCGCCGCGGAGAGGTGCGTACACTTCTGGCGTCCTTAAGTGAAGAACATGACATGATGAGCTCAGAGACCTCCACCACCGTGGACCATGACTAAGGCAGGAACATCCATGACTACACCCGACGAGACTGCACCCCGCATCGTGTTTCCCTCTGATGCAGAACTTATGGATGGCCCTAACGCCTTCGATGAAAACGATCATTTCTTTGACGACGCCGCACATTCCGCTTCGTCCGCATCCTCCGCTTCCAGCGCGAGCAGGGCCGATGATGCTGACGACTACGACGATGATGATGCCTCTGACGAGAACGCCATGGCCTGGCCTGAGGATGATGAGGACCTTGTTCCTGAATCGGCTCGCGTGGACATCATTGTTCCTACATACCCTGAAGACTTCCGTGCAGGCTTCGCCTGCCTCGTGGGCCGTCCCAACGCTGGTAAGTCCACGCTGACGAACGCGCTGGTAGGGACGAAGGTTGCCATCACCTCGGGCCGCCCTCAGACCACTCGCCACAATGTGCGCGGCGTGGTTCATCGCGAGGACCGCCAGTTGGTTCTTGTCGATACCCCCGGACTCCACCGCCCCAAGACTCTTCTCGGCAAGCGTCTGAATAACCTCGTGCGCGAAACGCTCACGGAAGTGGATGTCATTGCTTTCTGTATTCCTGCCGACGAAAAGGTGGGGCCGGGGGATAGTTTTATTGCTCGTGACTTGGCTGATTTGCGTCGCCCCGTGGTGGCTGTGGTGACGAAGGCGGATAAGGTCAGCCGTGAGCAACTGGCCAAGCAACTGATCGCCGTGGATCAGTTAGGGGACTGGGCAGATATTGTTCCGGTTTCCGCTAAGCGCGGTGAACAGGTGGACGTGCTCACGGACATCCTCATGGGATACTTGCCTCCGTCACCTCCGTTGTATCCCACCGGTGAAATCACTGACGAGCCCCAGGCCGTGATGATTGCCGAACTGGTTCGTGAAGCTGCTCTTGAAGGCGTTCGTGAAGAACTCCCACACTCTTTGGCGGTGGTGGTTGATGAAATCGTTGACCCCTCCAAGGACCCTGATGTAGCAGCCAAGGGCACGGGTAAGCGTCTGCAGGTGCGCGTGAGTCTGTTTGTGGAGCGTGATTCTCAGAAAGCCATCATTATTGGCCGCGGGGGTTCGCGCCTGAAAGACGTGGGGACTCAGGCTCGTGGTGAGATCGAAAAGTTGCTGGGCCGCCCAGTGTTCTTGGATCTCCATGTGCGCACAGCCAAAGATTGGCAGCAGGATCCTAAGGCACTGGCCAAACTCGGCTTCTAACGTGTGGCCTCGGTGATTCCGAGGCGAACTAGCCAGAGCATCTGCTTCGTCTGGCATCCGTCAAGGATGTGAGCCGTGGCTTGTTTTCCCCGGTAATCGGCGCGGGATTGCATGTTTGTCAGTGAATCACGGTATTTTGACCGCGTGCCTACACACGCAACGCAATCCACCGATTACTCAGCTCGTCACCTCTCCGTACTTGAGGGGCTCGAAGCTGTGCGCAAACGCCCCGGCATGTACATCGGCTCCACGGACCAGCGCGGTCTGATGCACTGCGTCTGGGAAATCGTGGACAACGGCGTGGATGAGGCACTCGAAGGTCACGCCAGCAAAATTGACGTGATCGTTCATGACGATGGTTCCGTTGAGGTAGCGGACAACGGTCGTGGCGTGCCCGTTGATATCGAGCCGTCCACAGGTCTGAGCGGCGTGGAATTGGTGTACACCAAACTGCACGCTGGCGGAAAGTTCGGTAACGGCTCCTACGGCTCTGCCGGCGGTCTGCACGGTGTAGGTGCCTCCGTGGTTAATGCACTGTCTGCACGCATGGACGTGGAAGTGGACCGCGGCGGGAAAACCTACGCCATGAGTTTCCATCGTGGTGTCCCTGGTACCTTTGATGATTCTCAAGGCCGTAGTCCCCAATCGCCATTCACTGAATTTACGGATGCCTCCGAACTGCGTGTTATTGGCAAGGTCAAGCGCGGCGTGACAGGGACACGCGTGCGCTACTGGGCGGACCCCCAAATGTTTCCTAAGCCCACGGACTATGATGCTGAGGCACTCCGCGCACGCCTTCGCCAGACTTCATTCCTTGTCCCGGGCCTGACCCTCACATTGCGTGATGAGCGCCCCGGCTCAGTGACCGACGCTGATAACAGCGGCGATGATCTTTTCGATACCGGCAGCGATGATGGTGTAGAAACCTTCACCGCCCTGGGAGGAACCTCAGATTTCGTTGACTTCCTCGCCTCGGATGCATCAGTGACGGACACCTTCCGCCTGACCGGAGAAGGCACCTACACCGAAACCGTTCAGCAACTGGATAACACCGGGCACCTGCGCCCCGTTGAGGTGGAACGTACATGTGGCGTGGATGTTTCCCTGCGCTGGGGGATTGGTTATGACACCACCGAACGCAGTTTCGTCAACATCATTGCCACCCCCATGGGCGGAACACACCTGGCAGGCTTTGAACAGGCACTGACTAAGGTGCTGCGCAAGCAAATCGATTCCAACGCTCGCGCACTGAAGGTCACCGCACGCGATGGAAAAATCGAAAAAGATGACATCCTCGCAGGCCTGACCGCAGTGGTCACTGTGCGCGTACCCGAACCACAGTTCGAAGGTCAAACCAAGGAAGTCCTGGGAACCGCGCCGGTCAAGCAAATCGTTGCCAGCGTGGTGGAAAAGGAACTCACCTCCATCCTCACCTCCTCCAAGCGAGACCTGAAAACTCAGTCCCGCGCGCTGCAAGAAAAGATTGTGGGGGAGATGCGTGCTCGCGTCAGCGCACGCATGCACAAGGAAATCTCCCGCCGTAAGACCGCCCTGGAAACCTCCACCCTCCCCGCGAAACTCGCCGACTGCCGCACGGATGATGTGGCCTCCAGTGAATTGTTCATCGTGGAGGGTGACTCAGCTCTGGGTACTGCCAAGAGCGCACGCAACAGCGACTATCAGGCTCTGCTGCCTATCCGCGGCAAAATCCTCAACGTCCAAAAAGCCTCACAGGCAGACATGCTCCACAACGCCGAATGCTCCGCCATCATCCAGGTAGTTGGCGCAGGTAGCGGCCGCACTTTCGACATTGAGCAAGCCCGCTACGGCAAGGTCATTCTCATGACCGATGCTGACGTGGACGGCGCACACATCCGCACTCTCCTACTCACCCTGTTCTTCCGCTACATGCGCCCCATGATTGAGGCAGGACGCGTTTATGCCGCTGTACCCCCGCTCCACCGTATTGACGTCAGTGCGCAGGGACGGAAAAAGAAAGAAATCATTTACACCTACTCTGACGACGAATTAGTGCGTACGCTGCGCAAACTGGAAAAGGCAGGGCGTCACTTCCGTGAACCCCAACGTTACAAAGGTCTTGGTGAAATGGATGCCCACCAATTGGCAGAAACCACCATGGAACCCGAGCACCGCACTCTACGCCGTATCACTTTGGCTGATGAAGCCTCATTGACTTATGCCGAAGAAACATTCGAGCTCCTCATGGGCTCACTCGTTGCCCCTCGTAAGGACTTCATCGTGGCCGGCGCCAACGAGGTCGATCGCGAGCGCATCGACGCCTAAACACTTGTCTTTGCTGCGTTTCTTTGGTGAGAGACGGTCGATCACGCGTTGTTCAGGAGCGTCTGCGGATAACTCATCATGTCGCGCGCACTAGTCGTTGATGACGAATCGTGAAAACACACGGAGGGGGCCGCAAGCCAATGGCTTGCGGCCCCCTCCGATGCTTATCGAGTCACCAAAGTGACGTTGGCGCTTTCCATGGTGATGAAGTCACCGGGAAAAGCACTGTGGCGATATCAGCCGATGGCAGCAATCGGTGCGGGCACTGGGCTACCGGAAGCATCACGCTTCTCGTTGACCTCGGGAAGATCTACCGGCTGGCCGCCCGCGCCTACGGCGCGGGCCGGGCCAACGCCCACCCACGCAAGGCTTAATTCTGATTCACCGCGCAAGAAGCGCTGAGCCCTCACGCCACCAGTGCCACGGCCCTTAGCAGGGAAACGATCAAGAGGCGTAACCTTCGCGCTCTGGCCACCAGAACCAAGAAGAGTGTCTTCATCGCTATCGGCCACCGTAACTACTTCGGCTTCGGCGAGCAGATCATTACTGACCACACTGACCGACAGCACATGTGCGCCGTCGTGAACAGCAATACCAGCCATGCCCGAAGCGCTACGGCCCTGCGGACGAACCTTAGTGGCATCAAAACGCAGCAATTGAGCATCAGTGGTGATGAAGATCAGTTGACTATCATCAGCAGCATTGCCACCAAAAACCACCTCGTCGCTATCAGCCAGACTAATCACATCCCACGCATCAAGACGCTCTGGAACATCACCAGGCTTCACACGCTTAACCACGCCCTTGGCGGTAGCAAGAACAATCGGGGGAGCATCATCAGCGAAGGAGGCCAAACCCACGACCTTCTCATCAGCCTCCACATCCGCAAGTAAATCCAGGGGAGTACCACCAGCAAAACTCGGTGCCCCCTCAGTTCGCGGAACCTCAGGCATAGCCACCACATCAACGCGCACCAAGCGTCCCCTGTTGGTCAGGGCACCTACCTGAGAACGTGCGGTGGTACTCACAACGGAGCGTACGGCGTCATGAGACTGACGTGATCCACCACGAGCAGGCTCCTCTGTTCCATTCAAACGCGCCACCAGTCCAGTAGACGAGAGC
Source organism: Actinomyces vulturis (assembly GCF_001687305.1). Lineage (GTDB taxonomy): Bacteria > Actinomycetota > Actinomycetes > Actinomycetales > Actinomycetaceae > Actinomyces > Actinomyces vulturis. Next base: position 82,141 of record NZ_LZRK01000004.1, on the reverse strand, counting down.
ACTACGGTACATGGGTCATCAGGAACTGTCAGTGGTACGTCCTTAGTATTGACTGCCATGAGAGCAGCCTGAGCCGCAGCACTTGCCTTAGCACCAGCACCACCGGGAACCTGAGTACCACCACTGAGTACGCCTGCGCCTTGGCCAGCAGCGCCCACAAGGACAGTGCGGCGAGGAGTAGAAAACTGCTTGGATACATCAGCTAATTCACGGCTCACTACACGGCGCAGCAACACATCATCAGCCAGGATGGCACGCAGTGCCTCAATGTCACGGGCTAACTCATCACGTTCCTTCTCTAGTTCGATCACGGAGAACTTGGTCAGGCGGCGAAGTTGCAGTTCAAGAATGTAGGAGGCCTGAGGCTCAGACAGGTCAAAGACCTGCATGAGTCGGGTGCGGGCAGTGGCCGTGTCATCGCTGGAACGCACCACCGCAATAACCTCGTCAATGTCGAGGATCGCGATAAGCAAGCCTTCCACCAGGTGCATGCGCTCTTCACGCTTGCCTAAGCGGAAACGCGTACGGCGCTCAACAACTTCAAGACGGTGATTGACGAACACATTCAGCAGTTCGCGTAGACCCAGTGTGGAGGGCTTACCATCCACCAGGCACACATTGTTAATACCGAAGGAATCCTCCAGCGGAGTGTGCTTATAGAGTTGAGCAAGAACTGCTTCAGGGTTGTAACCGTTCTTGACACCGATGACCAGGCGGGTGCCGTTGTTGCGGTCGGTGAAGTCTGAGACGTCAGTAATGCCCTGGAGTTTCTTGGAACTGACCGCATCCTTAATCTTCTCGATGACGCGCTCGGGTCCCACCATGTAGGGCAGTTCGGTCACCACAATGCCCTTCTTACGGGCAGTGACATTTTCGATGCGGGCGGTGGCGCGGGTCTTGAACGTGCCACGGCCTGTCGCGTAGGCGTCACGTACGCCGTCCAGGCCCACGATCATCCCGCCACAGGGTAGATCAGGGCCGGGAACGAAGGCCATGAGATCATCGAGCGTTGCGTCAGGATGATCAATGAGATGGCGTGCAGCGGCCACCACTTCACCAAGGTTATGTGGGGGCATGTTGGTGGCCATACCCACGGCGATACCCGAGGTGCCGTTGACCAAAAGGTTGGGGAAAGCAGCGGGAAGAACATCAGGTTCTTCGTCGGAGAAGTCGTAGTTGGGGGAGAAATCAACAGTGCCTTCGTCAATATCTGCCGTCAGTGCCAACGCAGGAGCTGCCAGGCGTGCCTCAGTGTAACGCGCTGCTGCTGGGCCGTCATCAAGGGAACCGAAGTTTCCGTGGCCATCAACGAGGGGAAGGCGCATAGTAAAAGGTTGAGCCAAGCGAACCAAGGCATCGTAGATAGCGCTATCGCCGTGGGGATGCAAACGACCCATGACGTCTCCCACCACGCGTGAACACTTCACATGCGGACGATCCGGACGCAGATTCATTCGGTCCATTTGGAACAAGATGCGTCGCTGAACAGGCTTGAGGCCATCACGTGCGTCAGGTAGGGCACGCGAGTAAATCACGGAGTAGGAGTACTCCAAGTAACTGGCTCGCATTTCCTCGGACAGGTCAATGTCAATGATGTGACCGTCCGTAGGCGGGGGAGTTGCGGCAACAGTAGACTTCCTAGGCATAGGGGCATTATCGCAGGAACATGGCAGAATACCGTTCATGGCACACTCGATTGTTCGTGATGAGGTATTCGACGCAGGGTATTATCCCGAACTTGTCTTAAGGACGATCGATATGGCGACTGCCGGTGAAATTGTCGAAGCGGTCCTCGTCGCCCCGGAAACTACTTTCGATGAATCTGTTCACCGTCACCTGACCGTGCTGGTTCTCACTCCCACCCGGCTTATTCGTGTCCATGTGGATGACCTGCCATTGGATGACGGCACCACTGGAGCCATGGCCACCAGCGAAGCAGTGGCTCTACCCTCGATTCGATCTGTGGCGATTAGTCATGGTGTGGCCAACCCAGAAAAGCACGGCGGAGCACTAGGTGAAATCACCATCGCTATTGCCTGGGGAGCGGTTCAGAGAATGGAAATGGAACACGCTCAATGCCCGGATCCTGAATGCACCGCTGACCACGGATATACCGCTACGATTATGCCCGATGATATTGCTCTGCGGGTGAGCGCTGCAGTAGAAGGCCCTGCCGCCGTGGCAAAAGCAGCACTCTTCGCTCAGGCGCTTTCTGCGGCTACTGCTCGTGCTATGGGTGCAGCGATCTGAGGACACTCATGAGTAACTCTGCTTTCCACCTGCGTCATGTCTTCTCCTCAGCCCTGTCAACGGTTGGTCTGGCCCCTAACGACATGGCTGAATCGGCAGCCTCAACCGCCAATGCGTTACGAATGGAACCGGCCGAACAGGTAGTGGTCATCCTCGTGGATGGGCTCGGCTTGGAATTGCTTGACGCACGAAAAGGTCATGTTCCCACACTCCGGTCCTTTATGAATCCCAGTTATACCTGGGGTCCTAACGGCATGGAACAAAACGCAGGAGTCCAAGAACTCACCACTTGTTTTCCCTCCACTACCGCAGCAGCGTTAACCACGTTGGGAACCGGCGCACTGCCTGGTCAGACCGGCATGCTCGGTTATTCCGTGCGTCACCCAGGTCACGCTATGCATGGAGGCCATGCTTCAACGCTGAACCTCATCACCTGGGAAGACACTCCACTTCGCGCCGAAAACTGGCAAGACCATCCCACTCTTGTTGAACGCTCCATCGCCGATCACGGCGAACCTCTCTACTCTGTGGGCCCTGCACGATTTACTGGCTCTGGACTGACCGGCGCAGCTTTCAGGGCAATGACGCACGTTGGTGTGGATCGCCTTGATGATAGGCCAGCGGCCGTTCACCGTCTCCTTCAGCAAGGCGCACGCATGGTTTACATGTATGTGGGTGAACTCGATCATGCTGGACACGCTCATGGATGGCAGTCCGAAGAGTGGTTGTTTTGGCTTGAGCGACTCGACATTGCTGTGGCCACACTGATAAGAAAACTTCCTTCCAACACAGCCGTTTACCTCACAGCTGACCATGGCATGGTCGATACGGATGCCGCCCATCGCATCACTCTGACAGATTCTCCTGTCCTCATGACCGACGTGGAGTTCCTCGCAGGTGAACCGCGCATGACTCACCTCTACCTGTCAGGGCACGGACGGCAATGCTCTCAAGAATTCATTGACCGATGGCGCGAAGTACTTGGTGAACGGATTGCCTGGATTGGTACGGCTGGTGAGGCTCAAAGCCTTGTGGGACCACTGTCAACAAGGGCACGTGAGGTCATGGGGGATGTGATTGTCGCGATGAATGACTCGTGGGTGCTCGTTGATCCTCGGGTTCACTCGACACAGGCCATGGAATTGCCAGGCGTACACGGTTCACTAACTCACGCAGAAACAGCGATCCCGTTACTGACTATCCGCGCATAACCTGAGGAATTACACGACGATTAATGTCATACGTGAACTAAAGGGTACCGGGGCCGTTTTTCTCTCTCGCTGAGAAAACGATCCACTCACTCCGGCTTCGATCCGAAAACAATTTCATCCCACGAGGGTACAGAACGGCGTGAACCGCGCTTTTTGGATTTTGGCTTCGTATTCTGTTCAGGTTGAGGCATCTGAGGGAACACCATCTGAGATTCAGTGTTCTGTTCGTTGTCTGTACTAGGCGCCGACGTTGCACTGTCATCATTACTTCCACGTTGGCTACCAGCGGGGTGGCGCTCCACAGTGGCATCAACGGCATCCATTCTTCCGTGGCTTAGTGAGGAAACAGATTTTCCTCTCATCCCACGGCGATGGGCGGACATATCGAGCACTTGCGCATCAAGAAGGGGACCGCTCGACGATGCGGAAAGCGCACTCATCGCATCAGTAGCGGAAGCAGAATTGCTGGTTGATGAAGCCGATACAGGGGATACGGGGACGGCGTCGGAAGAAAAGGACTCTTCCTGGGCTATGAGTTCAGTGAGCAACTCATCATCAGAAGGCTCAAGTTCAACGCGTTGTCCTCGTGCGGCGTTAAGGTCCGCCAGAATCGCCTCAGTGCTCTCTAACTGGTTAAAGGAATCCACTGATGGAATGCCCTTGTCAGAAGAGGTCGCTGTAGCAGCAGAAGGAGCATTGGGAAGCGGGGGAGTAGTAGTGGGACGAGTAGGGGCAGGGGCGCTCAGTGCCGATGGTGCAGCACATGACGACAAAGCACTCATTGCTGAGGGCTGGTTGTGGCGCAGTGGAACAGGCATGGCTACAGCACCCTGGGCGGGAGAATCCTGATCGAAAACACTAGGGCGACGTGCGGCGGCACTGGCCGATTCGGTGAGCCATCTGGACTCGTCATCCAAAGCGGAAAGCGCATGTGATGACACGTCAATCATCCAGCGGGCTTCCTTTTCCTCAGCGCCCTGGACGAAGGTCAACATTACTTCCCACGGCTCACGACCTTGGCGAACCGCATCCCATTGTAAAGACTGTGGGTCCACGCCACGGGTTGCTAGGCGGTCAATGACTAGTTCTTCAAGAACCGGAGCATCAGCATCCCAGCCAATACGGCAGGACTTGGCCTGGGTGACTGCCCAGGCGCGCTCAGCAAGTACGGGACCTTCGTAGGCACGAATCTTGTCCACGCTCATTCCAGTGGAGGAAGCAACCTCTTCTGCGGTGGCACCGGCGCGCATCAAAGACTGCAAATCGCGAGGCTTAATCTGGGATGAGGAAGCAACAGCTTCAACATTAGGGCGGTCACGGCGCACCGCAGCACGCAGTGCGTCATCGATGACTAGGGTGAAACGTTCACCATCCGCATTGGTCATGACGATTGTGTCGCCGTTAACCCCAAGCAGATCCAACTCAATCATGTACTGCGCCTCCTTTATAGGTGTAAGCCTGCCACGCTTGAGGCCACAGAGGCGGAAAGATTAACGGTGTGCCGTGTTGTTTGTGTGGCGGCGGAAATAGTTGTCATGGAGTGAAACAGTTCCTGGTAGTGACCTGTGAGGACAATATCCTCATCGCTGGTGCGACGACTTGATAGTCGTAATTTGCTCATGGATTGGGGCTGCTAGGCGTATACGCGCGGGATATTTCTCGTGGAAGTGTAGTGAGGTTTTCGTTACTCGAATGACGTAGTTGAACTCCTTGACACTCCCTGTGTTTGCTCTCTCTTTCCAATCGTGTATGCGGCGTGCTAACATGCGCGTGCCCTACTTCGTTGGGTTGTGACCCGGGTTTCATACCTCCCGATGAAGTACCGCTAGCAGAAAGAAGATGCAGGTCATGGCTACCGATTACGATGCTCCCCGCAAGAACGATGACGAGCCGGAGTCAGACTCCCTTGAAGAACTTAAGGCTCGCCAAAAGGATCCCTCAACTGCCGCTATCGACGAAGATGAGAATGAGGTAGCTGAAGGTTTCGAACTTCCCGGCGCAGATCTCAGCCGTGAAGAACTCAGCGTGCACGTTGTTCCTCAATTGGATGATGAATTTACTTGCTCCGAGTGCTTCCTGGTCCACCACCGCAGCCAGTTGTCATATACCGATGACAAGACAGGCCTCAGCGTCTGTGTGGATTGCGCTGGCTGAACAATAAAACCAGCTTTATTGCTGGAATTGTCACTCTCGCCGGATATAGAGAGGGGCAGGTGGGTAAAGTATGCCCACATGGAGCTACGAAATTACGTAGCGCGCCAGGCATGAAGAAGGACGTGACATGGGATTGTTCTCTCGCCGCCGTGATCTGCCCGCAGGGGCCGTTCCAGAGTCTGTAACGGGTCTCGACGACCTTGACACTACACTTACTGCTGCGCCTGAAAACGATCCCGACTGTCAAAGAACTACGGCGATTAAAACGTCTGTCGATGTACAAGGAGCACAGGTTGCGCAGGCCACAGTGACCAGCTCAACATCCGAATCATCGTCTGGCGTTACACGTGAGGACTCCCAGGTGATGGCCGTAGATCAGGGTCCTTCGCGCCCCACACCGCCGGCCATACCTGGTGGACGTTCTGCACCATCCTCCCAGCAAGTTAGAGACGGTATGCAGGGCACGGATTCCCAGATTTTATTTACTCAAGCCCCTGCCGGAGCCGGTCCCGCAGTAGTTGAACGCGATTATTCCATTGAACCTGGACCCTACGATTTTTCCGATCACCCCGAGGTTGGACCGGTAGTTGATCTTGGTTCCCTTCGAATTCCTGCTGTTGACGGACTTCAACTTCGTCTTGAAAACACCACTAAAACCCCCGCTAATGATGCGGTGATTCTTATGCTTGGTGGATCGTCGCTCGAGTTGCGAGCATTCGCTGCACCGAAGTCCTCAGGAATCTGGGATGGACTTATCGAGGAGATTTGCGCGGAGTTGGATCGAGTTGGTGGTACCCACGCCATCGAACCCGGTGAACATGGCCCCGAAGTCCTTGCCACGATGCCCGTCCAGTTAACTCACGGTGAGCGAGGAACTGCCTATATGCGTTTCATCGGTGTGGACGGCCCTCGATGGTTCCTTCGCGGTGTTCTCAACGGACCCGCAGCCGTCGATATTGACGCCAGTCAAGCACTGCGCGACGTGTTCAACCACGTCATCGTGGTACGCGGCAATGAGCCCAAGCCCCCACGTGAACTGCTGCTCCTTCACCCGCCCACACCCCACAAAGCACCCCAAGCCGGTGCTGGAGAAAACACCGAATCATGAGTGAATCAGGACTGAAAGTCCTCCAATCCCAAGAATTCGACCTCTACCGCGCTGTAGGCGGATACCGCGGAGTCATTGAATCTGCTGGGCCTGTCACCCTCTTCCTCACGATCTACGTCATCACCTCCAACCTGCTATGGGCAGGAGCAAGTGCTCTCATCATCGCTGGACTCGCCATCGCCACACGCCTCATTCAACGCCAGAGCATCACTCCAGCACTTGGCGGCGTTGTCGTGACCGCACTCAGTGTCTTGGCTACGTGGAAAACAGGAAAAGCCGAAAACTTCTACATCCTCGGCCTAGGCATTAACGCCGTGTGCCTCATTGGCCTTGTAACCTCAATTCTTGCGCGATGTCCACTTGTTGGAGTGGTTGATGCCCTCATGCGCGGCCATGACATGTCATGGCGCACTGACCCTGACCGCGCCACTCACCGCAAGGTCTACCGCCAAGCCACCTGGGTTTTTGCCGCCATGTTTGCACTGCGCCTCATCGTGGAAACCCCCATGTACATCGCCCAGGCCTCCACCGTCCTGGGCATCACCCGACTCATCATGGGCCTGCCACTGTTCGCCCTCACTCTATGGCTAATGTGGATGATGGTCCGTACCCTTCCCGCCGCATCCGCTACCACCACACAGGAGTAACCATGTCGAAACCTGAAGAACTGACATTAACTATTGGTGCTCCTGCCCACGGCGGTCACTGCATCGCCCGCACTGACGAGGGCCAGGTAGTATTCGTCCGCCACGCACTGCCCGGCGAAACAGTGAAGGCACGTATTACGCAGAAGACATCCAAGATTTGGCGAGCGGACGCCGTCGAAATTTTGAAATCGTCACCGGACCGAGTCAAACCCGCCTGGGCGCAGGCCGGTGCTGGGGGAGTAGGCGGCGCGGAACTTTCTCACGTCTCCCTTCCCGCACAGCGCACCTGGAAACGCTGGGTGTTGGCTGATTGTCTTCGTCGTATTGGCGGGGAAGACATCGCTGAACAAGTTGGTCCCATCCCCGTTGAACCCATGCCTTCCGAAACAGGTAAGAATGCCACTGGCCTGGCTACCCGAACCCGTGTGGAACTCACCATTACTGATGACGGTGTAGCTGGCATGCATGAGCCGCGTAGCCGCCGTGTTCAGGCAGTCCGCTCACTTCCCCTGGCAGTTGAAGCGATTCAGGACCTCAACGTACTCGAAGGATCGCGCTGGAAAAAGGTCTACAAGCCGGGCATGCGGGTCAGCGTCGTAGCCCCCGCCGGTAGTGAACCGCTGGTCATGATTGATGGCCAGGGGTACACGCCGGCTACCAAGCCCACGGGACGCAAGCGCATCGATGAGATTGTTGATGCCAGCGCACTGGGCTTGGGCGAACTGCGCTATTCGGTCCACGCTGATGGCTTTTGGCAAGTTCATCGCCAAGCCCCACAGGAACTGGTCAATCGCGTGGTCCGTGGAGCACTCGGACTGCCGCTGTCCTCCACCGAGCCCGTCACTGTCCCCTCCGCCACTGATTCCTCCATGGATGACATCGCGTCCTCCTCCCAGCCTGCAGGTGTCACCCATGCGGGTAAGGATCTGAAGGTTCTTGAACTCTTCTCCGGCGCAGGCCTCTTTACTCTTCCTCTGGCCATGCTTGGCTGCAAGATGACCACCATGGAAGGCAGTGAACAAGCAGTCCGCGATGCTCGCCGTAACCTTCACGATTTCCCGAACGTCGGCCTCCATGTGGGTCGCGTCGATGCGTCAGCAGTGACCAAACTTGGTGCTGGAGTGGACGTCATCATTCTCGACCCGCCTCGTACCGGTGTGGTCAAGGGTGTGATGGATGCGATCGCTCAGTGCAACCCCAAGCGTGTGGTTATGGTGGCCTGTGATCCCGCCTCACTCGCTCGCGATCTCAAGGCACTGGTGGCTCAGGGCTACAGCGTTGATGATGCGTGTGCTTTGGACATGTTCCCTCATACCCATCACTTCGAGACTATTGTCGTGGCTTCTAGGCGTTAAGGAGTATTTCTTTTCTGTTGTTGACGGGTGAGTGGTGGATCTATTCCCATAATTCATGCTGAATAGATCACGAAGAATAACGGCATACGAATGGAATAGGACAACTCTGAAGACTGTTGTGCTTCATAACGTGAAAACATCACTCAAAGGAGTTCCATTCATGGCCGCTGAAAACCACACCTGCGCATGCGGATGTAAGTCCACCGAGGATACCGACGCAACCGCCGGTCTGCAGGCTGACCTGTCAACAGTTGAAGACGTCGATCTTCTCGTCGTTGGCGGTGGTAAGGCAGGTAAGTCACTGGCCATGCTCCGCGCCAAGAAGGGCGATCGTGTAGTCATGGTTGAGCGTGACAAGGTTGGTGGCACTTGCATCAACGTCGCTTGCATTCCTACTAAGACCCTCGTCACCTCCGCTCGCGTGCTTGAAACCGTTCGCAAGTCTGCCTCCTACGGTGCTTCCCTGCCCGGAGGCTCTGACGAACTGAGTAAGGCAGTCGTGAGCCTCGAAGCACTGCGCGCACGCAAGGAAAAGATTGTTGGCGCTATGGTTGGTGCTCACGAGAAAATGTTCCCCGCCTCCGGTATGGACTTCGTCAAGGGCACCGCAACCTTCGTTGCTCCTAAGACTGTTAGCATCGCGCTCAACGACGGTGGCACCCGCGTAATTCGTGGCGCCAAGGTCCTCATCAACACCGGCACCACTCCTGCCGTTCCTCCGATTGATGGCCTCAAGGATGTTGACTTCTGGACCAGCGAAGACCTTCTTCGTCTCACCGAACTGCCTAAGGATATGGTCATCCTCGGCGGCGGCGTGATTGGCGTGGAAATGGCCTCTATGATGTCCTCTTTCGGCGTCTCTATTACCCTTGTTGACGGTGGCGAGCACATCCTCGCTCGCGAAGACGCTGATGCTGCAGACGTCATCCGCGAATCTCTCGAAGCACAGGGTGTGACCGTTCTCAATGACTTCCGCGCTGCTTCTGTCTCCTCTGACAACGGCACCATCACTGTTAAGGCAGACGATGGCCGTGAAGTTGCTGGGGAGCGTCTCCTCGTTGCGCTGGGCCGTACCCCCGTGACCAAGAACCTTAACCTTGAGGCTGCTGGTGTAGAACTGACCGATCGTGGCTTCGTTAAGGTCGATGACCGTCTCCAGACCACTGCTGAAGGCGTTTACAGCGCCGGTGACGTGGCAGGATCCCCCCAGTTCACCCACGTGTCCTGGAACGACTTCCGCGTACTGCGTGACCTCTTCGATGGTAAGGATGCCTCCACCAAGGATCGCCTCATCCCCTGGACCGTTTTCGTGACCCCCGAACTTGGCCGCGTGGGCATGAGTGAAACCGAAGCGCGCGAGGCAGGCAAGAACATCCGTGTCGCTAAGGTTCCCACCGCTAACGTTCCTCGCGCCAAGACCCTGGGCGAGACTGACGGTTTCTTCAAGATCGTTGTTGACGCTGATACGGACAAGATCCTTGGTGCCACCATCATCGGCTCCGAAGCTGGTGAAGTCATCACCAGCGTCCAGATGGCCATGCTCGGTGGCCTGACCTGGCAGCAGGTTCGTGACGCCGTGATTGCTCACCCCACCATGTCTGAAGGCCTCAACATTGTCCTCGATGCCATGCCTGCTAAGTGAGTCACACGAGGGGTTCTGAATATGTGACGTTTAGGCGTCATAAACTATTGAGAACCTAAGTGATTCTGCTCACTAGTGAGGGGCGGTGGCAAGGTATGTCACCTTGCCTCCGCCCCTCTCGTGACACAACACAAGACCCGGTACTGCAACGAAAGCAGTGCCGGGTCTTGTGGTCTTTGGCTCCCAAGTGCTTGGGTATGGTCAGCCTAAAGGCAGGTTGACTTAATAAGCAACACTCTGGTTACCTTATTCGGTCTTTCGTGATGATTTCGCGACATTATTCGCTCTTGTTCTCTCAGTAGGGTGGAACATACACCCGACAGATAGCGTGAATAACGAAACAACTCAAACGCGAAAACTCACCAAGACATCACGATCTACCGAAAGGGACCATACGTGTCTTCCCTCAAGCGCCACTCACTGTCACGTCGTAGCCTCATGGCTTTGAGCGCCACCGCAGTCGCAGCCACCCTCGCCGCATGCTCGTCATCTTCTTCAGAGAAAACCTCATCAGCATCCGGTGACGATTACTACCCCGTCACCATCGCACATGCTCTGGGAACCACCACTATCGATAAAGAACCCACCCGTGTTGTCACCATCAGTTGGATGAATGCTGACGTGGTAGTCAGCCTTGGCGTGATTCCTGTCGGCGTTCCCGAAGAAATGTTTGGTGCTAACGAGAATAAATCCACCCCCTGGCGTGATGAAGCATTGACCAAACTCAACGCTGGCCCCGGCACCGCCGCATACCCCACTCAGTTCTCTGAAGCAGATGGCCTACCTATCCAGGACATTGCAGCACTCAAGCCCGATTTGATCGTGGGTGCATACTCTGGACTGACCCAGGAAGACTACGACAAACTCGCAGCCATCGCTCCGACCCTCGCATACCCCGAACAGCCCTGGGCCACCTCCTGGCAGGATGCCACCACCATGACTGCCAAGGCCCTGAATAAGGTGGCCGAAGGTGAACAGGTCATTAGCAATGTCACGGCAGCATTTGACCAGGCCAAGGCCAACAACCCCCAGTTCGAAGGCGCCACCTTTATCGCCGCCAACATCGATCCTGCTGACCACTCCATCAGCCTGTACACCGACATCGATAATCGACCCAAGTTCCTTAGTTCCTTGGGAATGACAATGGCTCCTGTTGTCGAACAAGCCGTGAAGGACGCGGGTGCGGACGCAACTTTCTTTGTTTCCTACTCACCGGAGAACGCAGACAAGCTCGAGTCCGACGTGTTCATGACCTGGGTGAACTCGGAAGAAGATAAGGCAGTGATCACCTCTGACCCTCTCTTCTCTAAGATCCCCGCCGTGGCCAATGGCACCGCCATTATGGATGCTGATGCCACTCGCGTCCTGAGCATCTCTGCCTCGTCACCGCTCTCCCTGCCCTGGGCGCTGGAGCAGTACACCCCAATGCTCGCCCACGCGATTGACGCTAAGAAGTAAGGGCCCACTCGTCTATGGCATTGCGCCAACACTCTCAAGCACGAATCTGGTTACTGACCATCGCGTTGGTAGCCGGATTCGTGCTTGTCTGTTTCTTCTCCCTCCTGTGGGGGGCACGAAACCTCACGGCCACGGATGTCTTGGCTTCGCTTCGCTTACACGCATGGTGGAATCTCGACAACCTCCAAGCCAGTGACGACCCCATGCTTCACTCCGTGGTAGCGAGCCGAATATGGCGAACCGTCAGCGCAGTTCTTAGTGGGGGAGCACTGGCATGCTCCGGAATCGTCATGCAATCCATGACCAGGAATCCCCTGGCTGATCCCGGCGTGCTCGGTATCAACGCTGGCGCAGGTCTAACCGTCGTGTTTGCCATTTCTGCCGGATTGACTCAGCCATCAACGCTCCTGGGCAGTGCATTTATCGGTGCCAGCGTGGCTTGCGCGCTGATTTGGTTCATCCAATGGGCATCGCGCGCAGGAAGCGATCCACTCACACTCGTCCTTGCCGGTGCTGCAGTTTCAGCGGGATGTGGCGCCATTATTAATGCTCTGATGATGACCAAAGGTCAGTCTCTTGATTCTTTCCTCCGCTGGATGATGGGCTCAGTTTCTGGCCGTGACCTTGAGGTCATCATTCCCTCTGCCCTGGCTATTGTGAGCGGTATCGTTCTGGTTTTTGCCATTAGTCCCATGCTCAACGGACTACTATTGGGCGACGACGTGGCGCTTGGTTTAGGCATTCACGTTCCCTTGGCTCGTTTCCTCGGGTCCATTACCGTGGTCTTGACTGCGGGTGCGGCAACTGCCCTCGTTGGTCCACTCGCATTCGTTGGCATCATCGTCCCCTACATTCTGCGTGCTTGGGGTTTGCGATCGGTTCACCGTCAACTGCCTGCTGGCATGTTGCTGGGGGCCATGACGGTCACCGTGGCAGATATTGTTGGGCGACTTGTTGCACCACCGGGGGAAATCCCTGCAGGCGTTCTCGTAGCCGTCATCGGTGCTCCACTGGTCATCCTTGCCGTCAAACGCCGAGCGCAGGTGGGGATCTGAAGTGACAACACTATCCCTCATCATTCAGCCCGCTAAAAGCTTGAGGCATCATCATCGCCCTGCAGTGGTAGGCCGCACGCTGCGCCTGCTTCTTGTGCTACTCGTTGCCGGAGTGATCGCCGGATTACTCATCCCGTCACCGCGCTTAACCCCCGCAGATCTCTGGGATGCCATCAGTGATAGCGACTCTCTTGGCTACTTGCTCATCGTGTCATTCCGACTGCCACGTATTCTCCTGGCAGCCTCGGTAGGAGCAGCATTTGGTTGTGCAGGTTCACTCCTTCAACGCCTCCTCCATAATCCCCTGGCCAGCCCGGACGTCATGGGTCTGAATGCGGGAGCATCACTGGCAGCCATGTCATCCATCCTTTTCCTTGGATGGTCAGGACTGATGGTCTCCGTTGCCGCCTTCCTTGGAGCGATGACGGTGGTCATCGTGACCCTGGCAATCGCAGGACCTCAAACGTCTCTTCATGCCTCCACACGTCTCGTTCTAATCGGTGTGGCACTTTCAGCTCTTGGCCAAGCATTGATTTTCTTCGTCACCACCTTGTCACCGGCTCACCAAGTCCGTGACATTCTGCTGTGGATTTCCGGTTCACTGAACAGTTTTTCCTGGCAACGCGTTGGCATCATCATCCCCATCCTCATCGTCATGACACTGGCCTTGATTATGCTGCGCCCCACGATCGAGGTGCTCGATGCTGGCCACGAAATCGCTCAAGGCCTAGGCATTCCCGCACGCCTTGGCCCCTTTGCCATTCTCATGAGCGTGGCAGTCCTTGTTGCTGCTGCCAGCGCAGCAGCCGGTCCCATCACCTTCGTGGCATTTGTCAGTGGCCCTATTGCACGCTGGCTCATTCATGGCCGCCATTCGATGCTGTGCTCAGCCCTTGTGGGCAGTGTTTTGGTGGTGTGGTGTGACCTCATCGCGCAAATCCTTCCCTCAGGCCCGTATCCCGTTGGTGTGATCACCGGCGCCCTGGGAGCGCCCATTCTTCTTCTCTTACTCCTCCGTGGACATCAGGAGGCATCATGACCACAAATACTCACGCTCGAACTGACGTTGTCTCAGTGTTACAGCCTTCTGGCACCGGGCGTATTGAAGCCACTGACCTTACCCTGGCGTACGGTAAAAAGACCATCGTTGATGATCTCTCCTTCTTGCCTCCCCAAGGACAACTCACCGTTCTTGCAGGCCCCAATGGATGCGGAAAATCCACCCTTCTTCGTGGTCTTGCGCGACTGATTCCTCATCAATCAGGCCAGGTCATCCTCAACGACACGCCCATTGACGGGCGAAACTCCAAGAGCATTGCCCGAGAACTCGCTGTTCTCCCTCAGTCTCCCATCGTTCCCGCGGGGCTTACTGTAGGAGAACTCGTCTCGCGCGGACGCTACCCCTACCGCGGTGTACTACGTCCATGGAGTAGCGAAGATGACGCTGCCGTGACTGAAGCTATTGTGGATACAGATCTCACCGACCTGGCTGACCGCAGAATCGACTCCTTATCTGGCGGACAGCGTCAGCGGGCATGGATTGCTATGGTGCTCGCGCAACGCACCGGTGTGCTGCTCCTCGATGAGCCGACGACCTACCTCGATATCACCTACCAAATTGAGGTTCTCGACCTGTTGAAACGCCTGGTTGAACGTCGCGGAACAACCATCGTGGTAGTCCTTCATGAACTCAGCTTGGCAGCGCGCTATGCCCAGCACCTCGTATTGATGCGTGATGGTCACATCTATTGCCAAGGACCAGCGCATGAGGCACTAACCCATGACAGCGTTCGAAATGTTTTTGATCTGGAAGCCCAAATCATCACCGATCCTGTGTCCACCACACCATTAGTCATTCCCATCCGGCCCTTGCGTCATCACAATACGAGCAGCGTTGAAGGAGGAAATCACCATGGCGCATGAACTCTACCGCGTGACAGTTTCCTCACGACAAAAAATTCTTCCTGACACGACCCGCCTGACTCTCCGTGGGGATTTTAGCCGTCTGGATACCGGAGGACCTCTAGGGCTGCGTGACATGCGCATCAAAGTGCTGATCGGCGGAACCCGACGCGATGAACTCATTCCTGCCGACCTGATGGATCCCTGCGCGTACCGAGCATGGCTTGCACATGATGAATCCGAGCGCGGAGCCCTACGCACCTACACCGTGGCCAGCCGCCTCACTGGTGAAACCACCGGAAACGACCTCTCGACAATCGACATCGATGTGGTGACCGGTGACCATCACGGACCGGGAAGCACCTGGGCACGCACGGCCGAACCTGGCGATGACGTACTCGTCTTTCTCTCCACCCGAGCAGACTCTGATGCAGAACTGTCCGATGAGGAATTATCTGAGGACTACACCATTCCCGGCATTGAATATGCCCCGGAACAAGCCCACCGCGTAGTGCTTGTCGGTGATACCACCGCGCTGCCTGCTATTCGCGCGATTGGATGGGCAGAAGCAACCTCAGCCCACCCACGGACTGTGTCTGCCATCATTGCCGCACCCATGGGAACAGCAGAAAGCGAAGGACAACTTGAGGGAATCGCCTCGGTTACCTGGGTGACCCCCTCCGAACTGGTCGCCTCCTCAGTCGCACACGTCTGGCGTGTGTATGAAGAAGTCCTCCGTGAATCTGGTTCCCTGTGCGCAGACACCTGTAATGCCGCATGCGAACTCGATGACGATGCTCCTGTCACCTCATTGAGCGACGGAGTGCTCTGGGATACCCCGGCACAACGCCGTCTCCTTGCTCAGAGCATCACAAATGCTCAGCAGACACAGTCCATTCCGTGCACGCTCCATCCTGGTGAAGACTGTGACTGTCAGCGCAACCTGTTTGTGTGGGTTGCAGGCGAATCATCAAAGGTCGTGGCTATTCGCCGCGCCTTGGTCAGCCAGATTGGGATGAAACGCCGTGACGTGGCCTTTATGGGCTACTGGCGTTAGTCCCGCTCACTGACATGCAATGTTGAGACATGCGCTGTCACAGGCACAGTCTCACGAACACAACCGCGAGAATCTCAGGCCTGGTTACGATCAACCGGCTTGAGGAAGGCATAGCCCAAACCTGCGGCGGTCAAAGCCTCTTGCTCAGAGGCAATGAACTCTTGGCACTGAGGCACACTCAGGTCATCTCCACACCAGCCACGAATAGCGGCAGCGATCAGGCGGGGGAGCAGTTGGTACATCAACTCTTCATGACTGGTGGCGAATTCGCACCAGACACTGCACTGCACACCCTGCAAGGTCGATGAGTGAGGGATGGGAACAGTAAGCACATCGTACGGAGTGATCACTCCGTTCATGGCCACTTGTTCATCGGTATCCAGGGAGGCTAACTTGTTGAAGTACAGGTAATCACTGTCTGCATAAATCCAAGGATTTCCACTGTTGCGTGCGGCAGAAGTTCCTTTGCCCTCAGGACGCCAGCCGATGATGAGATCACGGTCATGATCGGTAGTGGCCACCGCTTCATCCCACAAAGCTACGGATTTTCCGTATCGAGCAAGAGTCTTGCGTGCATGATCCATGAACACCCCCTGGAGTTCAGGACCACTAGATACACCGTGTTCGCGCATCCATGCCTGAGCGGATGGTGAATTTTCCCAATACTCAAAATCACACTCGTCGCCCCCCACATGCACCACGGGGAAGGGGAAGAGTGAAGCGACACTAGCCAGTGCGGCGTCGATCAAATCAAAGGCATCATCAACGGGCCACAGAAGATTATTTTCCTGGTGGCGCCCACGGTAGACGGGACGCTGCTCTAACGGAACATCAGCAATCTCGGGGCATCCCAGTTCTGGGTAAGCGATAATCGCCGCCTCCATATGGCAGGGCAGATCTACCTCTGGCATGATCTCGATGCCGAGGTTGGTAGCATAGTCGACAATCTCGCGGATGTCCTCATTACTGTAGAAGCCACTGTTATTGAGGAAGGGTGCACGCTCTTGGTAACGGGCGAGCATCGGGGCGGGAACGTCATAGCCCTCAAAGTCTTTGCGGGGCAACTGTGCACCTACACTAGTCAGGCGAGGATACTCAGGAACTTCGATGCGCCAGCCCGAGTTATCCGTCAGATGCCAATGGAGACGATTGAGACGGTAGCGAGCCATCAAATCCAGCACCAATTTCATGGTGGGGACAGGCCAAAACGTACGCGAAGAATCGATAAGTAAACCACGCCAATGATGAGCAGGTTGGGAATCATGCTCTGATGAGAGCGGGGAAAAATCAACCGGGGTAGCCAAGGCAGACATTATTGCTCAACTTCTCCAACACGAGTGAGGACACGATCGCCATAGACATCCGTAAACAATGCCGCCGTGACATCGCGAGGAGGGCTGGAATTCACGGTAATGACGAACTCGAAGCCACGAGCATCTCTGCACCGAGGCGTTTACTGATGATATGACAGTTCGAGCATGTCTGCATGGGGATTACGGTTTGAGATGATGGGGAAAAACTACCGCTTCTGTAGACGAAAGGTGTGAAGCGCGATAGCCTCGAGTGCTCTTCGTATTCATTGATGGGAGGTAAGTTGATGTATACCACCTTGATGACTCCTCTCGGCCTTCTCACCATCGTTGCAAGTGACGGGGCAATTACCCATATCGCCTGTGCCGGCCAGGCGTCTTTTCCACGTACTACTGGGTGCCATCTCGTTTTTGCAGACGAAACAGGCACGCCACTATTTCAACGTAGTGGCAACATGCAAACGTGCATGGCTGATCAGGCCTGCGGGGGAGAGGATCTCAACGCTGAAGTCCTCCAACAAACTCGTCATGAACTTACTGAGTATTTTTCTTCCCGACGTCGCGCCTTTAGTTTTCCTATTAAGCCGCAAGGCAGCGACTTCTCCATTCGCGTTTGGAATGAACTCCTCACTGTCCCTTGGGGTGAATTGGTTACTTATGGGGAACTAGCCCGTCGAATCGGACATCCTGGTGCTGCACGGCAAGTAGGCCAAGCTGTAGGGCGCAATCCTTTACTTGTGGTGATTCCTTGTCATCGAGTGGTGGCGGCAAATAGTCAACTTGGTGGATTTTCTGCCGGTATTGAGCGCAAACTTGTGCTTTTACGTACTGAAGGAACCTTAGGGCAGGTCATGAAAGGTTATCGCCCTGCGGTGTAACGGCATAGGAATTAATCACTGTTCTTACGCCAAAACGTAGTGCAGTTTTTCTTATCTTCGATATTGAATTCGATGAGATCATGGAGAAGGTCCCAGGGCACCTCATCAGTCCACGGCATACGAATAAACATCTTGCCGTAGTCCAACCCCATTTCGTCAAAACGTTTGTTGAATTTCATCATTCCTGCTCGCTCAGGAGCACATGCCATGTGCTTCTTTGCACAGGAGAAGCCGATGATGAACGTCCCGTGGTCGGTAAACATTGGCTGATTCCAAGCAATGCGTAACTCGAGTGTGGGGAATGATTCCTTTACCCAGTGAAGAACTGTCACTACCCGTTGACGGTGGCTGTCGTCGGTTAGGGTGTTGAGGTATTCATCGAGAGTGGACATGCTCATAGGTTCATTGTGTCATGCACTGTCGCTTAAAGAGATGTGGGCCTATAGTGATGGTGACGTGCGTAGTGGCGCAGGATGCGGTGTTCACATGACGACGTGCTCGCCCTATGGTGCGATCACAGACGAATGTGAGCACTAGTGATGTGACATTCGCGTGCCGTTGCTTCGCCTCGAATCATCTAGGAGAACCCCATGAGTTCAAAAAAATCCCGTCACGCCCTGACCTTGGCTAGCGGCTTTCTATTTATCCTTCTTGCCATTTTTATTGCCATCGTACCGATGTGGAACATGGTCGTTCTCGGCATTTATATCTCTGCAGCAATCCTTGTTGGCGGTGTGTTTGACCTTATCCGTCGTATCCAAGCCAAGCGCCGTGGACTTCATCCGGGAGGTATTGCTTGGGCTGTGATCACGATTATTTGCGGTTTGATCCTGCTCAGTGGCTCTTTTGCTGAACAAGCAACTCTCGTCCCATTTTTTGTTGCCTTCTGGCTCATCTTTATGGGTGTTGGGCGCATGATGGTTGGCTGGAACTTGCATAAAGTCGGCGCCAACATGGCAACAGCTATGATGGTCACCGGTATCATCACCACCATCTTCGGCGCCATCGCGATGTGCTTCCCCTTCATCACCGGCACCGTTATCAGTTATATGGTGGCCTTGGCTTTCTTCGTTCTGGGTATTGGACGTGTGGTGGACTTCTTCATGGGGGAAAAACACCACGAACGCTACTACCTGTAGTAGAACTGTGGTTTTTGGCGGTCTAGTGGAGTGATTCTGCTAGGCCGCCATTCTCATACTTGTTAAACAAAAAGCCTTGTATCAGGAATGGCTCGACCTGAATACGTCGCTAAAGTAATAAATACCACCGCGAGGAACGTGATTATGCTCAGCACAGCGATATGAACTTTTTTGGTCATCACTAAATATGCAATGTATTCGCGGATAAACGCGTTTACTGCGAAGTACATCTTGGTGGGAGAACCGTAGCCTACGCACTTGATGTGTTGCTGACGAGCAAGCATCAGAGCACGCAAAATATGGTACGAACTCGTCACTAAGGCGACGTGCGGGGTGCGGCTGACTGCCCCCTCATATGTTGCCCAGTCTTTAGTGATTAGTTCCTTGGAGTAAAGCAGATTTTGCTCGGTGGTTTCACTTCGGTCTTCAATAATGAGCGATGAACGAGGAACATTTAGCTTCTTCATGGCGTAATTCGCCATCGCTTTGCCCTCAGGTATTCCCTCATCAGGGCCTTGACCGCCACTCATCACAATCGTGGCTCCGCCACTTTTTTCGGCAATTTCCACCCCTTTTCTAATTCGTGAGGCGAGAAGGGGAGTAACGGCGTCGTTAATTAATCCAGCACCCAGGACGACGACGTAATCAGCATGTGGCTGGCGGATATGAATAGTGTTGATGAGGTGAGTAATGAGGTAAGCGCCTGCAATAACAGCGAAGTAAGACAAGACGATATTTACATAGCCTGAAAGGTAATTCCAGGCAGGAGCGTGACTGAAAAATGCTGACATGATTGATGAGATCAGCCACAGCACAAGTAATCCGACGCATGCTCCGGCGGCAAGAGCATGGCTGAGCGATAACCCTTCACGCCGGATTACTCTGATGCCATTAATGAGTACAAAAAAGTAAGCGACAATGGGGAAAAGGCCAAATAAAACAACTGCGATAATCGCCAAGACAATGATGATGACCATCATGGAAGGCGAATTAAATAACTCCTGTTGATAATACACCGATGCCAGGAATGCCGAATTGCCAATTCCCAGAAGGATAAATCCGAAACTGATGCCGGCGAAAATCGTTCGACGCTCAATGAGGATTGATATTATCCCGCCGAGAATCATCAGCTGGAATATGACGAAGGCGATTAGTACAACCTTGTCTTCACTCATTGGCTTCCTACTTTCAGCGTATGGACGATGACACGATCAGCCTTGTCACACTCATTGAGATTGATCAGCGCATTAATACGCCAGTCGTGGTTGGACTCAGAATCATCAAGAATCTGTTCGGCAAGCCAAACCGTATGCCCAGCTGCAGCCAGAGCATCGCGTAACTTCTCGCTTACTCCCGCGAGCGCAAGATCAGTATCGTCAGGGTTGTCATTAATCGGACACATCGATGTGGCTCTGGAGGACTGGTCGGTAGCAATCCAGTCGTAGTCGTTGTAGAAATCTTCTAGGGCGTTATCCCATTGGTCTTCACTCAGGCCCGTTCCATGATCAGCTCGTGCAAGGCCTTCAACGTCATCACGCGCCATCATTTCAGCACGTTTAAATAGTTCCTTACGGATCTCTTTTCGTAATGAATAAAGGTTGGCAGTCACTGGCACGGTGCCATCAGCACGAGCACCAAAAGCACGTTCTTGGCCACCATCATCTCCTGAATCATCATTACGTCCCCGAGCAAAAACAGATGGCTGGGAGCCTACGTCCTCGAGATGACCAGCTGCCCGTGCGGCTTCGATGGCACCAAGTGCCTCCCACTCGTCGATGAGTGAGGAATCTACCTGTCTCACGAGTGTGCCCAACCAGGTAATAACTGCATCCACATCTTCGGTGCGGTGAGCATCGGGAACCACCTGCCGCAATGCACGGTAAGCGTCAGTGAGGTAGCGAAGTATCACGCCTTCACTTCGACCCACATCATAGCGGCTCACTAAGTCAGAAAAAGTCATGGCGTTCTCGACCATCTGACGAACCACACTCTTATGGGCTAGTTCCCACTCACGTACCCAAGGGTTGGATTGGCGGTACATGGCGAAGGCAGGGTCGAGAAGGTCTTTTAAAGGCATTGGCCAGGTCACAGATTCGAGTACTTCCATCCGTTCCTCGTAGTCCATCCCCTCAGCCTTCATTGCAGCGATGGCTTCACCGCGAGCTTCACGCTGCTGGGCATAAAGAAGCGGCCGTGGATCATCCAACGTTGATTCAACGATACTGATGACATCCACCGTATGATCAGGGCTATCCACGTTCAGCAGGTCCATGGCGGCTAAAGCAAAAGGAGAGAGAGGAGCATTAAGCGCGAACTCATCAGGGGTGTCCACTGCCAAGCGCAATCGTGGCTGGCCATCTGCAGTGGCTTGAGCACTGGAGACATGCTCAAGGACTCCGGCTGTACGCAACGATCGGTAGAGTTCAATGGCACGAATCCTTAACTGATGCTTTGCTGCGTCTGTCTCATGGACTCGACAGATGAGAGAGGCCATGTGGGAAACAGGATCACCAGGGCGTTCCATAAGATTGAGGATCATCGTGGTGGTAATCGAGAACTGGCTCGTAAGTGTCTCAGGGGGAGCCTCACACAGACGCTCGAAGGTCTTATCGGTCCAGTTCACTCGGCCTTCAGGGGCCTTCTTTCGGACAATCTTGCGGCGCTTCTTCTCATCGTCTCCTGCCTTCGCCAGCGCTTTGGCATTTTCGATGACATGCTCAGGTGCTTGAACCGTCACGTATCCGTGTGTATCAAAACCGGCACGTCCCGCACGTCCGGCAATCTGGTGGAACTCACGGGCAGAAAGATGACGTTCCTTAGATCCATCGAATTTCACCAGACTGGTCATGACCACACTGCGAATCGGCACATTGATTCCGACGCCGAGGGTATCCGTGCCGCAAATAACGCTCAGTAAGCCATCCTGGGCTAAGCGTTCGACGAGGCGGCGGTAACGCGGAAGCATGCCCGCATGGTGAATACCGATACCGCTGCGCAGTAGTTTGGATAGTGTAATACCAAAGCCTTTGCCGAATCGGAAATCACCCAAGGCCGCGGCGATAGCTTCTTTGCGCTTCTTATCCGCCAGACGAGCACTGAGCAATGCAGTGGCGCGCTCGATCGCTTCTTTCTGAGAGAAATGGACAACGTAGACAGGTGCTTTGTCCTGGTCGACGAGTCGTTCGAGTAACTCACCGATGGGTTCGAGACTGTATTCAAATTCAAGCGGAACCGGCCGAACGGCGTCATCTATGACTGCAGTGGAGCGTGTAGTACGGTTATCAAGGTCCTTGACCAGCCAGGTCACGTCACCGAGGGTAGCTGACAGAAGAACCATCTGGGCGTGGGGGAGTTCGAGTAGTGGTACCTGCCAGGCCCAGCCACGCTGAGGGTCGGCGAAGTAATGGAACTCGTCCATCACCACGCTATCGACATCCAGTCTGTCACCTTCACGCAAGGCCTGGTTGGCAAGAATTTCTGCGGTGCAGCAGATGATGGGGGCCTCGGGATTAATGGAACTATCACCCGTGACCATGCCGACATTGGCATAACCAAAGAGATTGACCAGATCGAAGAATTTCTCACTGACCAAAGCTTTGAGTGGAGCGGTGTAATAACTGCGTCCGCCACGTGCTAAAGAGTTCACGTGGGCCGCTAGTGCAATCATCGATTTGCCGCTACCTGTGGGAGTAGCGGCAATGACGTGCTCATCGGCGGCGATGGCGAGGAGGGCTTGTTCTTGATGAGGGTAGAGTGGGCGCCCAGACTTTTCAGCCCATGAGGCGAAGGCATCAACAATGTGTTCTGCGGGTGGGATGAAATCAGGATCCGATGCAGGGATGAGAGAGTCAAGAAGGTCGTTGAGCGCAGGCATAACTCCTATCGTCCCATATCAATGGAACCTCCGAGTGTTATGTTGGATTAACACAGCAACACGTGATTATGGTTGAATAACGTCGTTTGACATCCCGCAGGAATTTGCACCCCGAAAGGCGCATCCAATGAATGCACTCGCCGCAACGCTCCAGAACATCGGCGACTGGGTCACCTTATACATCACCATGGGCATGCTCGTCGGCACAGGCCTTTACCTGACCATTCGGACGCGCGCCGTGCAAATTCGCCATTTTCCGGCCATGGTGCGTAGCGTTTGGGGCTCACGCTCCGGTGCACACGGAGGGATCTCCTCATTCCAGGCCTTCACTATTTCGCTGGCTGCTCGTGTCGGTATCGGTAACGTCTTTGGTGTGGCAGCGGCTCTCATCCTCGGTGGCCCCGGCGCGATCTTCTGGATGTGGGTTGTGGCACTGGTGGGCATGGCCACGGCATTTTTCGAAGCCACCCTCGCTCAGCTTTTTAAAGAACGTCACGGCTCTGACAACACCTTCCGTGGTGGTCCTGCTTTCTACATGTCACTGGGGTTGAAGAACCGTCCTCTTGGCTTAATCTTCGCGGGGCTGACCATTTTTACGTGCGGGTTTTCTATCATTATGGTTCAGTCCAACGCTATTGCCGGTGTGATTGGCCCCGATTCCTCCGTTGGTGCCTCCCCCGCTATTACCGCCACGCTGCTTGTCGCGCTATCGGCCCCCGTCATTCTTGGTGGTGTTAAGCAAGTTGCGCGCGTCACTGAAATTATGGCCCCTGTGATGGCAGTCATCTACTTGCTATTGGGGTTAGCTGTCGTGATGATTAACATCCATCACATTCCTACTGTGGTGGCGACCATCGTCACTGCAGCATTTGGTCCTCAGCAGTTTGCCGGCGGTGTAACCGGCTCTATCATCGCTGCTTTGATTAACGGTACGCGTCGCGGTTTGTTTTCCAACGAAGCTGGTCAGGGTACAGCCCCCAATGCTGCCGCGACCGCAACCGTTGCGCACCCCGTCCAGCAGGGCTACATTCAGTCTTTGGGTGTCTTCGTAGACACTATCGTTGTATGTTCTATGACCGCCTTTATTATTCTCTCCGCTGGCCCTGAGGTTTACACGCCCGGCCAACTCACCCCTGCATCAGCTGCAAGTCTCACTCAGGAAGCTGTCGCAGCAACACTTGGCCAGTGGACCGCAGTCCCAATGGCTCTGGTGGTCTTTGTATTGGCATTCAGTTCCGTGATTGCTGCAGCAACCTACTCCGAAGTCAACATGGACTTCATTACGTCCCATCCCTCTGCCAAGTGGCTGCCCCGC
The DNA here is from genome assembly GCF_001687305.1 of Actinomyces vulturis. Lineage (GTDB taxonomy): Bacteria > Actinomycetota > Actinomycetes > Actinomycetales > Actinomycetaceae > Actinomyces > Actinomyces vulturis. The sequence continues at coordinate 57,786 of NZ_LZRK01000004.1, read as the reverse complement.
GTTCTGTCGGTTGTCTCCACGGCACTGGGTGCATTGGCCACTCTTGAATTGGTGTGGAGCACTGTGGACATCATGATGGCGATCATGACTGTGACCAACCTCGTTGCTTTGCTTGTTTTAGCTCCGTGGGGTATTGGAGCGTTACGTGACTTTGAGTCTCAGCGTCGTAACGGGGTCAAACAGCCAGTCTTTACGTCTACTGACAACGAATTCCTCCCCGCACAGTTGCCTACCGACGTATGGGTTGCCAAAAACCACTAAGGACATAGGGACGGGGATATTAGGAAAAACTTATGGAACAGTTCAATCAGATTCTTGGTGCCATCGATGAATGGCTCTACCTCTACGGCTTGGTAGCCATGCTCATTGGTGTGGGGTTTTTCTGCACTCTGGTCACAGGGGGAGTACAAATCACCCATCTGCGTGACATGTGGCAATCCATCGTCTCCTCACGCACAGTCGATGAGGAACCTCTTCCTGGTACTGCTGAAGCCGACCATGCACCTGCGGCAATCTCTTCCTTCCAAGCATTCGCCGTTGGACTAGCTAGTCGTGTTGGTATTGGCAATGTTGCCGGTGTAGCTCTCGCCTTGGTTGCTGGTGGTCCGGGTGCCATGTTCTGGATGTGGGTTGTTGCCATCCTTGGTATGGCCACAAGTTTCGTGGAATCCACTCTTGCCCAGATTTTTAAAGAACGCGCCGCTGATGGGACTTATCGTGGTGGTCCTGCCTACTATATGAGGTATGGTCTGGGGGCAAAAAAACTCGGCAGCCTCTTTGCTCTTTTGCTTCTGTTTAGCGTGGGCATTTGTGTAGTGATGGTGCAGTCCAACGCTGCTGCAGGCATTATGGCTGCTTCTCATTCTGTCCCCACGTGGGTAACCGGTTTGATTCTTGCTGGTATGACTTTGCCGGTAGTTCTTGGTGGTCTACGCAGCGTTGCTCGCGTGACAGAAATGGTTGCCCCTGCTATGGCCCTGGTATACGTTGTGGTCACTATCGGCATCATGCTCTATAACATTGACAGGATTCCGGGGGTCTTCTCGGCCATTATCGCCAGTGCCTTTGGCACGAATGAAGCCTTGGCTGGCATCGCCGGTGGTGCTGTTGCTGCCATCCTTAACGGTGCCCGGCGTGGCTTGTTCTCAAATGAAGCAGGTCTAGGCACTGTTCCTAACGCTGCAGGAACTGCTACTGTCTCCCATCCGGTCCGCCAAGGTTTCATTCAGTCATTCGGTGTTTTCGTGGACACCATCGTCGTTTGCTCTGCTACTGGTTTTCTCATCTTGCTGACCACGAACACTTACCAGCCTGGCGTGGATTTGTCCGCACAAGGAGCCGTGCTCACTCACCAGGCACTGGCTGAGCATCTGGGCAACTGGGTGATTTGGCCTATGGAAGTACTTTTGCTTGTTCTAGTCTTCTCGACCATTCTTGGTTGCTATTCCTACGGACAAGTGAATGTGGACTACCTGGGGGGAAACCGTAACGGTCAGCGAATTTTCGGTCTTGTCCTCACCGCCGCCGTTTTTGTTGGTGCGGTTACTGCATTATCGACTGTGTGGGCATTAGCTGATATTGCCCTGGGTGTCGGCGCTGTTTTGAACATGGTCGTGATGATCATCCTCAGCCCTTGGGTGACCGGAGCGCTCCGTGATTTTTCCTATCAAAAAGCTGCAGGACGAGAACCCGTATTCGTTGGGCATAACAATGACTTCCTGCCTGGAAACACTCCTGGCGGTGTCTGGGAATCTGTTATCGACGTAGAAGGTCACTATCCCAAGCGCTGAGGTACATCTGTACATCAGCGCGGCCCCTCGAGAAGAGAACACAACGTTCTCTTCTCGTCTCCATGCCATCGATAGTTCCTCCTTCTCAAGGATCACCCATGCATATGCCCACCGGTCTGTCTACTACACTTACCGCTACATCCGATTTCTTGTTCGGCACCATTCTCGTCTGGTTTCTCCTCGGTGCAGGTATCTACTTCACGATTCGCACCCGCGTGCTTCCTCTTCGCCATGTCAAAGACATCATCAGGGCCATCATCGGTTCTCGTTCCGATGCACGCGGTGGGATTTCTTCATTCCAAGCGTTTGCTATCGGTTTAGCCTGCCGCGTGGGAACCGGCAACATCATCGGTGTGGCACTGGCTCTCATCCTCGGTGGCCCAGGTGCCATTTTCTGGATGTGGATCGTGGCTTTGTTGGGAACCTCAACGGCCTTTATGGAAGCGACGCTTGCCCAAATATTTAAGGTTCGCCAAGCTGATCACACCTTTCGTGGTGGCCCGGCTTACTACATTTCCCGTGGTCTGAATCTAAAGGTTCCGGCAGCAATCTTCGCGGTAGTTTTCCTTATCGCCAACGCACTGTCGATGCCTATGGTTCAAGCTAATGCCATTAGCGCTACCATCGGTGGAGCGACTGGTGCTGCACCATGGCTAAGTGCTGTGATCGTCGTGGCGCTGACTGCTCCCGTTCTTCTTGGAGGACTTCGGGCGATTGCCCGTGTGACCGAGTATCTGGCTCCTATTATGGCAATCGCCTACCTGCTCATCGTCCTGTTCATTGTGCTCACGCATCCGGCGGGCGCCTGGAACGCGCTGGTCTCTATTTTTGCCGGCGCATTTGGACTTCGAGCTGGACTGTCTGGCGTTGCCGGTGGTCTAACTGCTGCTGTCCTTAACGGCGTTCGTCGCGGCTTGTTCTCTAATGAAGCAGGCTTAGGTGGTGCTGCAAATGCGGCAGGTTCGGCGACAGTTGATCATCCTGTTCAGCAGGGTTTCATTCAGGCGTTTGGGGTGATTGTTGACACGATCTTTATCTGCACAGCCACCGCCTTGGCGATTCTCATTGCTAGCCCCGAGGTGTACACCCCTGGCGTCACTATCCCGGACGCTGCAGGCACGCTGACTCAAGATGCTGTGGCTGATCTCCTTGGTTCATGGACTCGCTTACCCATGATGCTCATGATCGTCATTTTCGCCTACTCCACGATCCTCGGCGCTTACTCATACGCCGAAGTCAACATGGATTACCTGACACGTCACCCCGTTGCTACCAAGGCACTGGCTATGGGCGCAGTGGTATGCACAGCCATTGGGTCGCTCACCCAACTTATTACTGTATGGACCATCGCCGATATCCTCTTAGGCGTTGGTGCCATTATTAACATTGCTGCTCTTATCATGTTGACTCCTTGGGCACTGGGTGCTCTGCGCGACTGGGAGAAGGCGCAACGACGACAGGATCGCGATGAGGTTCTTACCGTGGCCGAGTGTGGAAGCCTGCCTGGTGCTTGTTTAACTATCCGACCTGACGCCGTCCGCTTCTCACCTAACTCACCTTCCCTCCCAGCGCGGGTGCCCGGAAATGCGTGGGAGTAACCGGAGAACTTTGTGAACGACTCTCTTCACCTCATCACATGGGCCACAGTTCTTCGCGGTCTGAGCATCTTGGCTGGTGGAATTGCTGTTGCTTTCCTCCTGGCGTTTGGATGGCGTGCCATCATGCGCTGGCGGGGCAGAGGAGAGACTTCGCGAAAGCTCCTATCTCAACTGATTTTTTGGGTTATTACCGCCTTTGCGTTTGCTGGTGCGATCACGCTGGTGTTTCCGTCGATTAACCCCGTCGACATCCTTGGTGGGGTTGGCGTAATTTCGATTGCCGCCGGTATCGCGTTTCAGACCGTACTGGGCAATATGTTCGCGGGAATCGTCATCCTGTCCCGTGACCAGTATCGTGTCAACGACCAAGTCAAGGTAGGAGATAATTCTGGAGAGATTATTGCTATTCGCCTGTCATCAACGGTGATTCGTACCTTTGATGGTCAGAAAGTGATCATTCCTAACACGATCATGCATTCGACCCAAGTAGTGGTGCAGACCGGATATGAGCGGATTCGTACACGTATTGGTGTGGAACTTGATGCCAATACAGATCTTGAACGGGCAGTGAGTGTGGCTGAACAGGCCATGAAAGACTTAGATCTGGTGATGAATGAACCTTCACCGCGAGCTATGTTAAGCGCCATTGGCACCGGAACAGTCACCATGGACTTAATGTTCTGGAGTGGTTCACGTAAACTCGAAAGCCGCGAAGCTACGGATGTGATCATCCGTCAAGTGATCGCCGCTCTCAAGGAGTCTGATATTCAACTTGCTACTTCATCACCGACAATTAACGTTTATACGTAAGAGGCCTCCGGGCACATTTGATCCGAACAATCCCGCTATTGTGATGTGCATAACAACTAAGAAGGTTTCCTGGCATTACAACGATTCAGATGTAGTGATTTGTTAATGCAATGCGTCGATAACCCGCGTGCAACGCAACAGAAACACATCACCCTTACTGTGAGCCTCACACAATGATGAAGTGGGTGGTTCTCTGCCGCCACATGAAAGGTTGGGGTTCTTCTTATGCACGCACTTTTACCCTCATCCCTCATCCCCCTGCGGGGCATGTCGGTGGGCTCGCTTGGTCAGCGCCCTATGTCTGGGACTCTCCAACAAGCAACTGACGTTCTCGATAACATTTCCGGTCACCTTTATGGTCAGTTCCTCGCCTGGCTACTTGTGGCTGTAGGCATCTATTTCACGCTTCGCATGCGGGGGGTGCAGTTTCGCCTTTTCGGCCGTATGGTCGCAGCCATTACCTCCTCACGTGACAGTGAAGATGCAGCAGGCGGTATTTCTTCCTTCCAGGCTTTTGCCATTAGTCTTGCTAGCCGTGTGGGCACCGGCAACATTATCGGTGTGGCCATCGCTTTAACCAAGGGTGGCCCTGGTGCAGTGTTCTGGATGTGGGTGGTAGCCCTCCTTGGCATGGCTACCGCTTTCGTTGAGGCCACTCTTGCCCAGATGTACAAAGTTCCTAACCCTGACGGCACTTTCCGCGGTGGACCTGCCTACTACATCACCCGTGGCTTAGGTAATAAGTTCTGGGCATCCTGCTTCGCTGTTGTGATCATCTTCGTTTTTGGTTTCGCTTACGAAGCGACCCAGGCTAACGCCATCGCAGGTATTGCCAAGCACGCTCTTGGTCTGGAACCTATCGTGACCGCTGTGATCCTCGTCCTCATCACTGCACCGATCGTATTCCGTGGTATCCGTCGTGTTGCTGTGGTCACTGAATGGCTTGCCCCCATTATGGCGCTGGCATACGTTCTCCTAGCCATCGTCATCCTCATCATGCATGCCTCCTACATTCCCGGTACCTTTAAGGCCATCTTCGAAAGTGCCTTCGGTGGTCAGCAGGCGTTCTGGGGTATCAGTGGTGGCTTTGCTACCGTGGCTCTCAACGGTATCAAGCGTGGTTTGTTCTCTAACGAGGCCGGTGAGGGCTCTGTTCCCAACGCTGCAGCAACCGCCTCCACCAATCATCCTGTTCAGCAGGGATTCGTTCAGTCAATGGGCGTTTTTGTGGACACCATCGTCGTATGTACCGCAACTGCTCTCATTATTTTAGTGTCCGGCGTTTACGGACCCGATGGTGTGGGTTTCTCCGATCCAGGTTCGCTCACATCCGCTTCTGTCTCCAATGTTCTTGGAGGTTGGGCTGATTACCTTCTGGCATTGATGATTTTCGTCTTCGCATACTCCAGCCTCCTGGGTAACTACACCTACGCTGAAATTAACGCCGATTTCCTCCTGGGCCGTCATGGTATTCATGCCGTCGCTCAGGGAGCACCTGAGGGACAGGTGATTTCTAGCGCTCTTGATACTGACGATGAATTCGCCCTTTTGCGCGATGAGCACGGCAATCTCATGAATAAGCATGGTCAGAGACTTGATGAGCACGGTCAGTTGCTAACTCCAAAGGGCAAGGTCAACAACCATTACCTGCTGCGTTCTATGATTCTCGTAGCTGCTTTCATCGGTTCCATTGCTTCGCTGGATTTCGTATGGAACTTCTCCGATGTGGCAATGGGGCTGATGGCAATCATCAACATTATTGCCATCTCCTTGCTTGGTAAGTGGGCATTCGCCGCCTTGAAAGACTGGGAGCGCCAGCACAAGGCTGTTCAGGAAGGACGTCAGGCTCACATCCGATTCGTTGCTGAAGGTAACGACCTCATGCCTGGTCAGTTGCCTGGACACGTGTGGAGCAAGGAAGCCGCTGATGAAGCTGAGGCTCTTCGCTCTTAAGCCATCGCGGCTATGACAGGAAAATACTGAATCTGTATTCCCACCATGTGAGTCACCATCTCACCGATGGTTCAATGCTGATTAACGATTAGTCCCCACTGTTGTGCGGGAAATAGAAATCGCGATCTGTTTCAGCATCATCGGTGAGGTGGTGATTCCATTGCGGAACAGCGAATGGGCCGCGTTGGTGTCATGCGTCGTTAATTCGCCACTGATGGCTGTCCAGGTACCACTTCCCGGGCATGGTGGCTAAAGGCCCAACTGGTGGTGAGTTCGAGTGTGTTGTTCTCAGAGGTGAATGAGCGATCGTAGCGATGAATCGTCAACGCGGTATCGACGGCTGAGGTACAGCGAGCGGTATCTGCAGTGTCATCGCCCCAGTTGATGGTGATAGTTGTCGGTGTTGCCACAACGGAGTAACTGTGCGTCCCTACGAAATTGTGTAGCGTGGCGCGTACAGCCCGTCCATACGGATAGCGTCTCGTCGTTGTAGACAACGTCCCCTTCAGGCGAACGAAACAATGCACTACCGAAAGCGACCGTCCCCGTCTGGTCCATTAGGACGGTACTTACCGGCACACTCGCGGGTGATGCTGTCCCGGAATCATCAGTTTTAAAGGTCGCCTCCAAAACTGCGGACAAAGATCCCCCTGCGGACAATCATGTTTCATGCTTGCCCTGATCTGATCTTTCTGGATAGGGCTGAAGTCTCGTGTTTCCGTGGTTACCGAAACATTGTTTTGGTTTGAACTTTCTGTATTGACCAAGGTTCAATAGGTGGCGTTTGTGTTGTCGTCCAAATCGAAGTCAGTGTCATCTTGCGCAAAAGTGTATTGATTAAAAAATAGGCTCCCCGTGAGAAAAGAGCAGGTAATGACGACTAAGAAGGAGTATTTGCGCATTCGGTGATCCTCCATGCGTCATTTTGCCACTCGATAGTAAAAGTGAGTTTCTTGTTCGAGGCACCGCGATGGACTAGGGCGACTCCTTGATTTTGATGAATGACAATGCTTTCCAATGAGCTATCGATGACAACGCGTGTGATTGTTTTGGATACTGACTCAGAAGTCTCGATTGAACACTTTGGAGTCCAGTTATCGATCCATGATTCGTCCGAATGGAACGTTGTTGCCTGTGTCGAAAAACTTTCAGCGAAATTGCAATCATCTGCAGGGAGAAACAGTTCATCCCAGGTGGTGGTGTCGCCAGTGGCCATAATATAGGGCCTAACTGGCAGAAATACAGCGCTTTTGGTGGCTCCTTCGGGGGTGTTTTCGTCCATGCCGTCGAGTCCTTCAGGCTGAGGCATTGACCATGCGGCAAGGAGGGCCACAGTCAGCTCATCGGAGGAAATGGGCCAGTCTGCGCTCGGCATCGGGAAAGGTTCTGGCTGAGGCGATGTAGTCGGTGCTTGAGATACCTCGACAGTTGACGCTGCCGATGGGGCATTCGTTGCCGGCGCAGCATCGTGAGTCGTACTGCTACCGCAGGCAGACAAGAACAGAGCAACCGGCATCATTGTCGTAGCCACAATCGGGAGGGAATGACGGTGGCGGAGCGTCTTTGAAATCCTTCCGGAATCTCAGATAGTCGTTACTGATGTTTGAGGTATTTCATGATTATTTAAGCACTCTCCTTACAGATGCTGCTTTCGTTTTCCACACCATAAAAACTCCTTAAATTCTGAAAAAATCACGAGGTAGGTTGAGACGCAGATACAGACAAGGGGCCCGCCGAGTGAAACTCGGCGGGCCCCAAGGCTCATCAATTCATCGAGCCAAGTGCATCAGCCTAGAGCAGGTTGCCCTCGGTAAATGTTTCTGTGGTGACAGGACCAGTCGCGACATTCTGTGCTGGAGCCTGTGAGGTATTGATGCCAGCCTCAGAGTTGGTAGGAGCAGCACCGGAACTTGCCACGCCGGCGCTAACGCCAGGGGCTGCTGACGGGGCAGACACAGCCGGAGCCGACTGAGCAGATACCTCAGGAGTAGATGGAGCAGAAACTCCACTCACGCCCAGCGCTGCAGCCTCATCACTCACTAGCATTCCAGGAGCCGGAGCACTGGCCGCAGTGACTCCCGAAGCATCAGCCGAGGGGGCAGTAGGGAACGCTCCCGTATTTGCACTCACGGCGGAACCAGTGCTCGGTGTAGCACCTGTAACAAACGTACCTGTCTGCGGATCCGTTGCCATGGCAGGTGCAGGAGCGCCTGCAGGAACGAGCACAGTCTGAGCGGGTTGACCGAACAACGGCAGGCCGGCTTCCTTGCGGCGCTGAGCGTACTTCCGGAGGAAGAAACCACCCACGGCAAGTGCGATAAGAAGCAGACCCAGCACCACAGCGTCGACAATCAAATCTGACTGAGAAGGGCCAGTGACGCGGACCTGCACACTCTGGTGGTAGTACATGGCATCGCTGGAGTTAGCAACTAGATCAATTTTTCCGTCAGTCTTGGCTACCACGCCGTACTTGAGATCTTCCTTATCCACCTTGTTGTTGAAGGGGAGGTCCAAGTAATCGCCAACAGTTCCCTGGACCGAACTGCCAAGCAGACGGTTCAGCATAGTGGAATCAGTGGTGAGGATGTACTTGTCCTTCGGCCAACCATCGTCCATAGAAATACCGAAGGTGGATTCGCCGTAGGCTTTACGTAAAAGCGTGTTGTAGGCGGTCGCATTCTTTGCGTGAGCCTTGAGCGTGAACTTCTTGCCTTTCACACCATCTTTGTCATAGTCAGACACAGAGACGTCACCGAAGACATTGTTTGGGCTGAGAGCAGCCTTCACGGACTCAATCATTTGGTCATCGAGATCGTCAGTAATGACAACCTCAAGAGTCTGAGTGACAGAGCGGTCCAAACCAATGGAGGTGGTCAGGGTCGGGTTAACAATCGTGACAGGCTTGCTGAACACGAAAACCCCTTCGGAACCATTGATCGTCACCGTGTCATTGCCTGCGAAGCCGTAGGGCTCAATGGCATTCCAGGCAGAGGGTACAACCACAGCAACATCAATACGAGGCTCATAACTGCCCTCTGTTGAACAGATACCTTCACACGGAGCAAGAATCTTCACCTGCTTCATTGCTTCGAGAGCACCCGGTTCCGGAGAAGGGGCCTCGAATGTCACAGATGCTTCAGGCTGAGCCAAGATCTGCTGAAGGGCAGCAGACAAATCCTCTGGATTATCGGTGCTGTACGAAGCAGTCACACCAGTGATATTGCCATCGTTGGTCAAGTCCTCAACAGCAGTCCCCTCAGGAGAGTGGTTAGTAAACCAGTCCTTAAGCAACTGTTGGCGAGGCTTATTGATGCGTTCACGGTCATCAAAGACAACATTAAGTCCGTAGGTACCGTCATCCTTGATGACTACTTCGACGGTCACATGTTTCACACCGTTATTCACCACATCGGCGAATGAGGGATACCCGTAGGAGTCCTCGAATGTATGACCAGCAATAATGAACTTACTGCCCCCATCACTGAGAACACTAGACATGTCGCTCTTCTCGATGACACCGTCATCAAAGAGTGCATCCGGGATCCAATGGAGCAGGTCAGTGGAACTGAAGTTCTCAGAATAGATAAGGCCGTTAGCCAGTTTGTCCTGCGTGTTCGAGTAAACGACTCGAGCCTTAACTGAGGTGAGGTTTCCTGCGTCGAGAAGCGCCTGTGCTTTGGTCTGGTAATCCTCGATGTTGTCGAAGTTCAGCGTAAAGGTTGCCGTTGCTTCCTTACCCACCTGGGAGATACCTGAGTATTCCAATTCTGGCGGAAGATGATCACGGATGGACTTGTCCACTGCATCCAAACCGCCGTGGACGCGGTCTTTCGTATTTGTCGTATCAGCGATATGAAGCGTCATCACACGCGAACCACCAGGATCGTCACCATCGTTGACAGTAACGAGCGTGTCAACCTTTGCGCCACAAGCAGCCAGCACAAAAGCAGTAATCACAGCAAGGGTGGCGACGAGGATATTGCGCGTCTTGCCTGCGTGAGGGGAAGTGTAGGTAGACATAGTCAGTCGGCCTTAGGAAGCAAGCATGAGCATGGTGGTGAACATGATCAACATCGCCATGATCAGCCACACCGGGAGCATCAGGGTGTAAGGCACGTACACGCTGCGGTTGGGGCAAGCGCGTGCGGTCAATACGTAGATGCCAATTTCTGTGGCGATGAACAGGCAGGGGATGGAGAACTGCAGCAACGGCAGGAAGAGCATCACGCCAACGAGAGTGCCTGCGAAGAAGGAGGGAATGATGAAGATGACGGCAAGCACCATAGAGGGAATAAGAGCAACCGCAACGGCACTCAGTGCGTGGCGGTAACCGAACTGGGAGCCACGGATCTTCATGACCGCCCATGTGATCAGCGCACGGCCAGTAATCATGACGAACACGGCAATGATGATGATGAACCATGAGGCGATGGCTGCTCCACCATCCACCCAGTTTTCATTGACCTTGTCGCCACCTACAGCCTGAGAAACGAGAGACAGCGAAGCGTTCGTTGCTCCGTTGACCATCATGGAGAAGGTAATGACGGAAACAAATGCCACGGCCAGCGCGAGAATTGCGCTGCTCAGCCAGGTGTGGAACTTGTTAGTTTCAGCGACCTGAGCGGCAGCAACAGGGCCGCCCTTCCACATAGCCTTCACGGATTCCCATACGGACTTCATACCGAGAACAAATGGGTTGGGCTGTGCAGGAATTACTACGTACTGAGGCTGCTGGTTGGGGTCAATAACCGTTCCATCGGGAGCCGTGGAAGCAGTTGACGGAGCTAGAGGCGCAGGGGCAGCCTGCGGCAGCGTAGAGAAGGAGTAAGTGTTGGTGCTCTGTGCACTGACTGCTCCCTCAGGTGCGCTGGGAGCGGCTTGAGGGAATCCGCTGGTCTGTGCAGGATGCTGCAGCGCGGATTGTGCAGCGGCAGGCATCGCCTGTGTTTGCTGAGGCTGAGAGGCGCTCGCTGCTGAAGGCATTGGCGCCGGCGGTGGCGGCGGGGGAGCCATCGGGGTTGGCTGGGAATTTGTGGGAGTTGACTCGTTCATTGAGGCGTCCGAGGGGGCCATGGAAATACCTTTGACAGTTGTCTTATATGAGGGGGAGCGAGCACGTATTAGTGCGTGAAGCAGGTAACACAGGCTTGCCGTTCGTGCCGAGGATATCGCGGACCGTAGACTAGTGCTATGAAAATCGCGCGCTTTGCTATGGATTCCTCACCAAAGTATGGAATCGTCCAAGGACTAGATGAGCATGGAACCCCAACTGAGTCTGCCCACCTTGTGGTACTCAAGGCAGACCCGCTAGTTGGTGGTTCTGAAGCAACTGGCGAAGTCGTTCGTCTCGATGAAGTTCGCCTTTTGTCTCCAGTAATTCCCCGTTCTAAAGTGATTGGTATTGGAAACAACTACGCCAATCATGTGATGGAGATGGGGGATAGCGGGGAGCAGGTGAAGGCTGAGCCTCCAACGGTTTTCCTTAAACCCAATACTGCAGTGATCGGTCCGGATATGCCGATTGTTCTTCCCTGGTGGAGCAATGAAGTCCATTATGAGGGCGAACTTGCGGTTGTTATTAAAACTCTATGTAAAGACGTGACACCTGAGCAGGCTGAACGCGTCATCCTTGGTTATACCTGTGCCAATGATGTGAGTGCTCGTGATGTTCAGCGTAGTGAGCCTCAGTGGATTCGTGCTAAGGCCTTCGATACGTCATGCCCCATTGGGCCCTGGATTGAAATACCAGAACCTAGCGGTTTTGATCCCATGAATGCTCAGATCACTACTTCAGTGAATGGGCAAGTGGCTCAGTGTGCCAATACTCGTGACATGATTCGTGACGTGTATGAACTGGTTTCCTATGTGTCGTCAATTTTCACGTTGCTGCCTGGTGACCTGGTGTTAACAGGGACACCGGCTGGTGTAGGTGCGCTCCACGCGGGAGACCGAGTGAGTGTGAGAATCGACGGCTTAGGCGAATTCTCAAACCCTGTTGTGAGTGAATAATTGATAAGTTAACGTCCCCATCGATTACTCTTCTGGGTTTTTGTAGTGGGAGACCTTCCATCACTAATGTGATGAGAGGCACACGTTTATCGGTTGTGTGTTAGTACGTTAATGCATTAACGTTCTTCTTGTTTGGGTTTACATCGCCCTCTTTTATCACCACTTACTATGTAGCCAGCACCTTGCAGGCGGGAAAAGGACACATTATGGCTTCTTCGTTGGCACCATCTCGTCGTGCATTGCTTGTTGGCTCGCTTTTTTCTGCTGTCGCGCTCTCCTTGACCGCTTGTGGGTCGAAGGACGCCTCGGCATCATCTGCCATGGACAAAGACACGATCATCGTCGGTTATGACAACACCTTCGTTCCCATGGGCTTCGATGACAACGGTGAAACCAAGGGCTTCGACAAGGACCTGTCTGATTACGTCGCACAAAAAATCGGCAAGACCTTCGAATTCCAGAACATTGATTGGGAGATGAAGGAAGCTGAACTGTCTAGCGGCAAGATTGATGCCATTTGGAATGGCTATACGATCACCGACGAACGCCGCAAAAAGGTTGATGCATCCGATCCCTACTTAGACAACAAGCAGATCGTCATGGTGCTCGCTGATTCGCCGATTCAGGCCCTCTCTGACCTGGCAGGTAAGCAACTTGCCACTCAGGGTGCCTCCAGTGCCGCTGACCTCATCGCAGAAAACACCGAACTCAACGATTCCCTCCAGGGTGGTGGCCCCCTTTTCTACGACACGTACGACAAGGCTCTGCGTGACCTCGAAATCGGCCGCGCCGATGCAGTTGCCGGTGACTCTGTGCTCCTTGAGTACTACGCTAAGCAAAAGGGCGGGGATCAGTTCCGCGTCCTGGATGAAAACTTCGGCTCCGAAGAATTCGTGATTGCTGTCCGCAAGGGCGATGACAAGTTCCGTGAAGCCCTCAATGACGCGCTTGCGCAGGCTCAGGAGGATGGCACCCTCGAAACCATCCGCTCTAAGTGGTTCAACTGAGGATTATTACCCCGATGCTGACAAACCCAGCGTTTTATTCTGGCCTCTTAATCGTTCTCGAAACTTTCGCCATCACCCTGTTGGCATCACTGCCCTTAGGTCTGGTGGTGGCGGCTGGACGTATGTCGTCTTTTGCTCCGCTTCGGTGGATCAGTCAGGCATACATCGCCCTAATGCGTGGCACGCCGCTACTACTTCAGTTGATCTTCGTTTACTACGGCCTTCCTAATGTGGGCATTGTTTTCGATCGCCTTCCTGCTGCGATCTTCGCCTTCATTTTGAACTACGCCGCGTACTTCGCTGAGATCTATCGTGGCGGTTTGGAGGCCATTCCGCGAGGGCAATACGAGGCTGCACGGACACTTGGGTTTGATCGCATCACCACCTACCGCCGCATTATCCTCCCGCAGTTGGTCAAGCGCGTCCTTCCTCCGATTTCTAATGAAATCATCACCTTGGTCAAGGACACTTCCTTGGTGTACGCCATCGGCGTGGTGGACATGATGCGCGTAACCCAGCAAGAAATGAACAAGACAGCATCGCTTGTTCCGTTGATTTACTCCGGTGGTGCTTACCTGCTCATCGTGGTGATCTTGACCTTCTTCCTGCAGCGCGCCGAGAAGCGTCTGTCCTACTACCGCTAGAAAGACTGACATGCTCACGATCACTAATCTGTATAAGTCCTACGGAGAGAACCAAGTGCTCAAAGGCGTCAGCCTGTCTGTTGATGCCGGCGAAGTATGTGTTCTTGTTGGCCCGTCAGGTGGCGGCAAAACTACACTCCTTCGCTGCATCAATCAGTTGACCACACCCGATAGCGGTGAGATCGTTATCGACGGCGTCAATCTTTCGAGCGTGAGTAATGTTCGTGAATGGCACCGAAAAGTGGGCATGGTTTTCCAAGACTTCAATCTTTTTCCCCACCGCACCGCTCTTGAAAACATTACCGAAGCGCCGATTTACGTCTACGGTGAAGATCGAACTACCGCCGAGGCTCGTGGCCGTGACTTGTTGGAACTAGTCGGATTGAGCGATAAGGCCGATTCCTATCCAGATGAGCTCTCCGGAGGTCAGCGTCAGCGCGTAGCAATTGCTCGATCTTGTGCGTTAGAGCCGAAGGTTCTTTGTTTCGATGAACCTACGTCCGCTCTTGACGATGCCTCAACCGCACGCGTGGTTGGTCTAATTCGTACTCTTGCTGACACTGGCATGGCCATCGTCGCGATTACGCACGATAAGGAATTTGCTAAGCAAGCAGGTGATGTGGTCTATCGTGTTGAGCATGGTGTGATTTCCCAATAAATCACTTTTGACAATATTTTTGGATCAATGTTTTGGGCGGTATCACCTTCTCGGTGATACCGCCCAAAACATTGACAAAGGGGAGATCAAAAGCCCTAGTGATGAGGGAGGGCTAGGGAAAGATGCCTACTCGGCATTTTCATTGGTTGGTTCGTCGTCTGCGTTCTGCTCGTCATTGTCATTAAAAGAATTCTGGATACGCATTCCTAGTTCGTAGCCACCGGCTCCGGTAGCCATATGGCGTGCTACACGGCCAATAGTGGTGATAGATACGCCAGTCTGTTCATGGATGGCTCGGTAGCTCATACCTTCAGAGAGAAGAGGAACAACACGCCAGCGGTCAGTCCATGCTTCGAGTTCTGCAGGGGAGCAAAGGTCCACAATAAAGGAGGCCATGTCCTCGGGATCAGTAATCGCGGCCATTAAACGTGACAAAGTGGTGACATCGACATTCTGCGGTGTGCTGCGACGTTTCATAAGTGATCTCCTAAAAACAAACGAATAATGAGGAAGCACCAAAAATGAGGAACTTCAAGACGGCATGGCATGAGAGAACATGACGAGCAGTAAAAGTCAGGGGTCCACCTGCGCATCGATCGCGTGGGCATGCACTAGCGTATTATCTCATGACCTTTACAAAAAGTGTAGAGATTCCACTATGCGAAACACCCCATTTCTCTCATCGGGTGTTTTGACGTTGAGCAGTAACCGATACTTGCAACTCAACGCATGAGTGACTCAACAGACGTTACAAGACGCTCCACGGTTTCCTTCTCAATAGTTCGTCCCGTAGCCATGTTTAAACGCACGTATCGAGAATAATCACTTCCACATGTGATGCCATCGTTCATGGCTACACCGGCGTGGGTCAGGAAGAAATCGGCAGGGGAGCCACTAATCGGCAAATTAGTACAGTCAATCCAGCCGAGATACGTTCCCTCAGGCTCACACATACGTAAACCTGGAACTTTGTTCAGTGTGCGCGTGACGAAGCGAGCATTATCGCGAATATAATCAATGACTTCATGGAGCCATTCACGGCCTTGTGTGTATGCTGCAGTAGTGGCGCGTACGCCAAGAGGGCACGCATCCTGAGCAAGATGAATGCCACACGATTGCCATTTTTCTTTAGCGTCACCGGACACAATCGCCTGCGCACATTTTAAACCAGGAATGTTCCAGCCTTTTGATGCACTCGTAGCGCTAATTGTTAATGCTGGATCCGCTGAGGGGCGAGAGGCATAGGGAATGTGGCGGATCGAAGGATCAAGAACGAGTGGAGCGTGAATCTCGTCAGCAAAGACCACCACACCATAACGGGAGGACAGAGCCGCTACGGCGTCTAATTCCGAAGAGGTAAGGACGCGTCCGGTGGGGTTCCACGGGTTACATAAAATGAGTGTGCCTGCACCTGCTTTCATAGCCTGTTCAATACTCTCTAAATCCAATGACCATGCAGGGTGGCCAGGCTCGGTGCGAGGGCAGGTACGCAATGCGGGCACCTCAATACAAGCCCGACCCAACTGACTGGGGATAGTCAAGAAAGGCATGTAGGCAGGAGTAGGAACAATTACCGCACTACCAGGGCGACTGAAATGTTCAATGGTTACCCGCAACCCTGCCAGTACGTCGGGGAGAAGGGCAACGTCCTGAATATCAGGAGCCCAGCCATAGGATGAATCCATGAAGTCGACCAAAGCCTCAGTTAACTGCAGTGGAGCTGTAGGGGGCATGTAGCCCAAAGTGCCATCACTAACTGCCTTGCGAATCTCATCAGCCACTGCTGGCGCAAGACCTAAATCCATTTCCGCAACCCATGCCCCAATGGCGGCATCGTTGTAAGTTGTCCATTTCAATGAGCCGCGGCTACGCAACACGTCAGGAGTCAAAGCGTCGAAGGTGTCCGTGAGGATGGTCATAGTCCAATAGTCTAGGTTGAAACTGCTGCGTGCGTAGCAGGAACTTAGACCCACAAGAGGACTACTCTTAACCCATCATGAGCACACTGACACCTGGCGCAACCGCCGATCTCACACCAAATACTGATACCCCCATTCGCGTACGTTTCTGTCCCTCACCGACAGGGACCCCTCACGTTGGAATGGTGCGCACCTGTTTGTTCAACTGGGCGTACGCCCGCCACACAGGTGGCACTTTCGTCTTCCGTATCGAAGACACTGATGCTGCCCGTGACTCGGAAGAATCCTTCGAAGCCATCCTTGATTCTTTACGCTGGCTTGGCCTGGACTGGGATGAAGGCGTGGGCAAGGGAGGACCTCACGAACCCTACCGACAGTCTCAACGTATGGACCTTTACAAAGAGGTCGCTCAAGAACTTCTCGATGCTGGTTATCTGTACGAATCCTTCTCCACCCCTCAGGAAATTGAAGAACGTCACCGTGCTGCAGGCCGTGACCCCAAACTCGGTTATGACGGTTATGACCGTGACCTGACGGAAGAACAAAAGGCTGCCTACCGTGCGGAAGGCCGCCAGCCCGTGCTACGCATGCGTATGCCCGATGAAGACATTACCTTCGATGACTTAGTTCGCGGTCCGATCACCTTCAAGTCAGGTTCTGTACCCGACTACGTAGTGGTCCGAGCTAACGGTGACCCTCTTTACACCCTCGTTAACCCAGTTGACGACGCAGCCATGGGAATTACTCACGTCTTGCGCGGCGAGGATCTCCTGTCCTCCACGCCCCGCCAGGTTGTGCTCTACCGTGCATTGATTGCTATCGGTCGGGCTCAGTACATGCCCTACTTCGGTCACCTGCCTTACGTGATGGGGGAGGGCAACAAGAAACTCTCTAAGCGCGATCCTGAATCGAACCTGCTCATTCACCGCGCCAACGGCATGCTGCCCGAAGGCTTGCTCAACTACCTCGCCCTCCTGGGATGGTCCTTGAGTAAGGATGAGGATGTGTTCACTGCCGAGCAAATGATTAATGCCTTTGACGTTCATGATGTGAACCCGAATCCGGCACGCTTTGACCCCAAGAAATGCATCGCTATTAACGCCGAGCATGTTCGCCGCTTGGATGAGGCAGACTTCCGCAATCGTCTCGTCCCTTACCTGGCAGACATATACAGCGATGAGTCCGAACGTACCGCGCTTGTGTCTGCTCAGTCATTTGAGCAACTTACTCCTCGCGAACAGGACATTCTTACCGCTGCAGCACCGCTCATTCAGACACGCATTCAAATGCTCGGCGAAGCTCGTGGCATGCTCGGATTCCTTTTCGCCAGTGATAGGGACCTTCAGATGGATGAGAAGGCTGTAGCCAAGTTGGTGAAGTCTGAGCAAGCTCAAGCATCCACCCGTTCCGCACTGACCGCAGGAATCGCTGCGTGTGAGTCTGTGTCTGAAGAGGAGTGGACTACAGATAATCTTCATCATGTCCTTCATGAGGCTCTAATCGATGGGCTTGAACTCAAGCCTCGTGTTGCTTTTGGTGCGCTACGTGTGGCCATTACGGGTCGTCAGGTATCGCCTCCGCTGTTTGAGTCCATGGAGATTCTCGGTAAGGAGTCCTCTTTGAACCGTCTTAAGGCACTGCTTGCCAGTGTTGTTTCCTGACGGCAAGGTTAAGGAAATGGTGCGCTGACACTGTGTTCGCGGCGTCGGAAAGTAAATGTGGCTCGCTTCACGCTCCGCTGATTTGCTACCGACGCCGCGAAGTCGGTAAATTACTACCCGCTGCTTCAAGCGGGTGAAACCGCTGGAAGTCACCACCTTTGGGGTATGGTGTAATTGGCAACACGGCTGATTCTGGTTCAGTTGTTCTAGGTTCGAGTCCTGGTACCCCAGCGAAATGAAAGTTTATCTTTCAGTTCAAGGCCCCCATCGTCTAGCGGCCTAGGACACCGCCCTCTCACGGCGGCAGCACCGGTTCAAATCCGGTTGGGGGTACTCTTTCTGACTCAGTTCGCTGGGTTGTGAAAGTTAGGCCCCCATCGTCTAGCGGCCTAGGACACCGCCCTCTCACGGCGGCAGCACCGGTTCAAATCCGGTTGGGGGTACCAATTAGTAAGCACGTAATCATTATTGATTGCGTGCTTATTTTTTATATTAGCGCTGCCGATTCCCTCTTCGCGACACCCAGGCCAAGAGTGCAATTGCAAAGGATAGTTGCCACATGGCAATGCGTGGGAGAACCAGCGTTGCCTAGCACACTCAGGTAGGCTATGAGTGTGACTCAATTTCCTCAATTACAGACTCCTGCACCATTGCGACAGGGCGCCATGCGCGTAGTTCCTCTCGGAGGACTTGGGGAGGTGGGTCGTAACATGACGGTGTTCGAAGTTAACGGCAAACTCCTCATTGTCGACTGCGGTGTGCTTTTCCCTGAGGAAACGCAGCCCGGTGTGGACTTAATTCTTCCGGACTTTGATTACATCATTGACCGCATCGATGACGTGGTGGCCTGTGTGCTCACTCATGGCCACGAGGATCACATCGGTGGCGTACCTTATCTGCTTCGCTTGCGTGAAGACATTCCTCTTGTCGGTAGTGAACTTACCCTTGCTTTTGTCGAAGCCAAACTTAAAGAACACCGCATCACCCCTGTTCTGCGTGAAGTTAAGGAGCATGAAGAAGTCTCTTACGGCCCCTTTGACCTTGAATTCGTAGCCGTCAACCATTCCATTCCGGATGCAATGGCCTGCATGATTCGCACTATTGCAGGCAATGTTCTCATCACCGGCGACTTTAAGATGGATTCTTTGCCCATTGACGGGCGCATCACCGATCTGCGGTCTTTTGCCCGATTCGGTGAAGAGGGCGTGGACCTGTTCTGCGTGGACTCTACCAACGCCGAGGTTCCCGGTATGGTCGCTCACGAACGCGAAATTGGCCCAGTTCTTGACCGCGTCTTTGGAGAATCTGAAGGACAAATCGTGGTGGCCTCCTTCTCCTCTCACGTACACCGCGTCCAACAAGTTCTCGACGCCGCGGCTCTTCACGGCCGCAAGGTCGCCTTGATCGGTCGCTCCATGGTTCGTAACATGACCATCGCTTCTGAACTCGGCTTTCTTACGATCCCTGACAACGTGCTCATCGACGCACGAGACATCGGTGATCTGCCCATGGACCGTCGTGTCCTGATGGCAACTGGCAGTCAGGGTGAACCCATGGCAGCTCTTAGCCGCATGGCACATGGAGAACACCGCTCCATCACCATTGAGCCCGGTGACACGGTGATCTTCGCTTCCTCATTGATTCCGGGTAACGAAAACTCCGTTTTTCGCGTTATTAACCAACTGATGCGACTCGGCGCACGTGTTGTTCATCAGGCCAATGCACGTGTTCACGTTTCGGGTCACGCCACGAGTGAAGAACTCCTCCATGTGTACAACATTGTCCAGCCTGAAAATGTCATGCCTATTCACGGCGAAATTCGCCACCTTGTGGCCAATGGAGCACTGGCTGTCAAAACAGGTATTGATCCATCCAACGTCATGCTTTGTGAAGATGGCGTGGTAGTTGACCTTGACGAAGGCCAAGCACGCATTGCCGGCCAAGTACCGTGTGGTTACGTTTATGTTGACGGAGCAAGCGTTGGCGAAATTGACGAAACCGAACTTAAAGATCGTCGAATTCTCGCAGAAGAAGGCTTTGTGTCCGTCTACGCGGTGGTGGAAAGATCGACTGGAACCATTCTTGCCGGGCCTCATATTCAAGCTCGCGGCATGGCTGAAGATGATTCCGTCTTCGACGAAATCCTTCCAGATGTTACTGATGCTCTTAATCAAGCTCTGCGAAGCGGCAACGCTGATACACACTCCATGCAACAAGCCATGCGCCGCACACTGGGTCGCTGGGTGGCACGCCGCCTTCGTCGTCGTCCCATGATCGTGCCCGTCGTGATTGAGGCATAAAACCTCCCCTCATTCACGTTCGTTACCACACCGAGGAAGAAGCCCTACCATGGCCACACCCACACGTACCACACGCCGGCGACTAGGCCCCTTCACCCGGACCTGGTTAGACCGGGTGCCTGGCATCATGGCCAAACTGCTCCAAGCAGCTGCCTTGCTTTCTTTCCTCGGTGGCTTAGGGCTTCACCACTCACGCTTCTATACCGTGGTGAGTGAACCTTTCACCTGGCTCGGTATTCCTACGGGTGCGTCCGTCTTCGGAGCTGTGCTCCTTCTTGTTTGGGCAACAGCAGCTTTGCGGCGTAAACGTATCGCCTGGACTTTGGCCATCATTCTGGAGATCCTCAACGTCATCGCCGGAATCGGCCTTATTGTCAGCCTCTTCACGGCCGCTACCACCCCCAGTACCATGGACAACCCTACGGCGTGGGCACTCATCACCGCACCCGTGGCTACATTAGTCTCACTGGGCATCCTTATCTTGATGTGGCGTGTCCGAGATGCCTTCCCCGGACGAATCATTCCTGGCGCATGGATTGAAGCACTGACCGTGTTGGTCATCGGCCTGAGCATGGTGACTGCCTTTGGCCTGCTTTTGGTGACACCTTTCCACCACTCGCTACTGACCATTAAGGATCGTTTCCACTGGGTTATCGTTCGTACCCTCGGCCCAGAAACTAAAATCTTCCTCGGCGACCCTACCGGTACGGGACCAGCTTGGGCAGGATTCCTGTTGTCGCTTTTGGCTGCAGGAGTTGTCATCCTTGCCCTGGTTGTGTTCCTGCGTGGAGCAACACGCGCCCCTCATCCTGGTGATGATCTCAAGGTTCGTGGACTTCTCCTGGAAGCAGGAGATGACTCCCTGGGATACTTCGCAACCCGCCGTGACCGGCTTACTGTCTTTTCCCCCGATGGCCGCAGTGCTATTTCCTTTGGTGTAAAAGCCGGTGTGGCATTAGCCGCAGGTGATCCTCTCGGGCATCGAGACTCTTGGGATCAAGCCATTGCTGCCTGGCTCGATGAATGTCGCTCCTACGGTTGGGTACCAGCTGTCATTAGCACCGGTGAAGAAGGCGCACGCGCATTTAAAGAGGCCGGTCTTAGCGTTCGTCGTATGGGTGACGAAGCTATTATCACGGCCGCCGATTTTGAACTCCGCGCCCATCCACAGGTATCCAAAGCGGTGCGTCGCGTCCGCGCCAGCGGAGCCACCGTTCAGGTTCGCCGACTGGGAGACATCATTCACGGTGAACGTGAACAACTTCGCGAATGTGCAGATCTTTGGCGTGATGGTGAAGAACGCGGCTTTTCTATGGCTCTTGACCGTATCTTCGATGACGTTGATGCCCGTGAAGTCATCACCACTGTCCATAACGCCGAGGGAGAACTCGAAGCACTTCTCGGTTTTTCACCATGGGGAATGCGTGGTGCCAGCCTCGACGTGATGCGCCGAAGCCCCAACGCAACTAATGGCGTGAATGAAGCCATGGTGGCAGCCTTGCTGACCGAAGGTCCTTCCATGGGTATCGATCGAATCTCACTGAACTTCGCCATGTTCCGCACCATCTTCGTTGATGGGCTCGCCGTTGATGCTTCCCTCCAGGCCCGCGCACTGGCTTGGATTATGCGCAAAGCATCCCATTTCTGGCAGTTGGAACAATTGTATGAATCCAATGCGAAGTATGGCCCTTCGTGGAAGCCTCGTTACTTATGCTTCCTTGATGCCGCCCAGTTTGCTCAAGTAGTGCTTGCAGCAGGAATTCTTGAAGGCTTTATTCCTATCCCTAAGTGGATTCGTCAACGCGGAACCTCAGCAGAACCCGGTATTCGTTCCGAAGAGTACGTCACCATCGTGGCTCAACAGGTCGCTGACCACGTTCGCGCTCTGATGCCCTCACGCCGTTTGAGCGATGAAGATAAACGTCGTCGCACCGCCCTTGAGACTCTGCTTGATCAGGGCATTGATGCATATCCAGTTGGCGTGGAACCAGGCGTAACTCCACAGGTGGCACGTGATCGTATCGCCCTATGGGCACAAACCGACCACGATGAACCGATGATGCTGCGTGTCGAAGGACGTGTCCGTGTCATCCGTGACCACGGTGGCTTGATGTTTGTGGACATCTCTGGTTCCCATGACCGTCTCCAGTTGGTTCTCGCTGAAGACATGCCCGGCTCACGTATGAGTGAGTGGCGTTCGTCTGTAGGTCGTGGAGATATTGTGGTAGTTGATGGCCTTGCCATGGTGACGAATACCGGCGAACTTTCTGTCAACGTCACTAGTTGGCGAATTCTTTCAAAGGCACTTAGTGCACCACCGCGTGCACGCCGCAACGATGAAGGTCAACTTACTGTTGAGGTTCCTGCATCCGCATCGCGTACTGTTCAACTTCTTGCTGACCCTGACGCATTGGACCTTATTCGCCAGCGCTCCCATATCGTCACCACGATGCGTCATACCCTCTCGCGTCTTGGCTACACCGAAGTAGAAACTCCTATTCTTCAGTCTGTCCATGGCGGGGCGAATGCGCGTCCATTCATCACTCACCTCAATGCTTACGATGCGGATGTTTTTCTTCGTATCGCCCCTGAACTCTTCCTCAAGCGCCTTGCGGTAGCAGGAATGAGTCATGTATTCGAAATCGGCCGCAACTTCCGTAACGAAGGTGTTGACGCTACCCACAACCCTGAGTTCACTTCCTTGGAAGCTTATGTTGCTCATGGCGATTACATGACTATGCGTGCGCTGACCGAAGTACTCATTAAAGACGCAGCAGTGGCTATTCATGGAGAAGCTATTGCTTTACGTCCGGCGGGTACACCAGGTACCGAAGGCGCTCCGTTTGTCCTACACCGCGGGGGAGTGGACTATGTTGGTGTCGATATCGCTGGTGAGTGGCCAGTGGTTAGCGTTCATGATGCAATTAGTCGCGCAGTAGGTCGTGATATCAGTGTCGATACCCCATTGGACGAACTTCGGGATCTGGCCGCTGCACTCGATATCAATCTCCCTCCGGCCGCTGGGGTTGGCGAATGCATTGATGCGTTCTACGACGAATTCGTTGAATCACGTACTACACTTCCGACTTTCTACAAAGACTTCCCTGTAGAAACCAGCCCACTGACGCGTCATCATCGTCATGACTCACGCCTGGCAGAACGCTGGGATCTGGTTGCTTGGGGGACCGAACTTGGTACCGCATACACGGAACTGACGGACCCCGGTGAACAGCGTGATCGCTTTACCGCTCAATCGTTGCGTGCAGCAGCAGGTGACCCGGAAGCGATGAGTTTAGATGAGGACTTCCTTCGTTCGCTCGAATTAGGCCTTATCCCTACCGGTGGACTAGGAATTGGAGTAGACCGCATCGCCATGCTCGTAACCGGTGCACCTACAATTCGTGATGTCATTGCTTTCCCATATTCACGTCCGGTGCGCTAGCGTGGAGATTGTGAATGTGCGTCGCCCCGCTTGTTTTGTCTCAACAGCATCGGTACTCATGGACCTCCCGCTTCATGTCTCTAAGGTTCCTCAACCTGGTGGAGCGGTGACCGCAACATCGAATGGCCCCGCCGTTGGTGGCGGATACACGGTGGTCTGCGCTGTAGCCCGCCAAGGAGTACCTTCGGCACTAGCAGCGACATTGGGAACCGGGCCGAACTCGGCACTGGCGCGTAGTGCCATGATGCGTGATGGTGTGGAACTCGTGGTTGAAGAACTCGTAGGAGATATTGGAACCTGCACCACCCTTATCGAGCCTGACGGTCGCCGGACTTTCATCACCACCCAGGGGGTGGAAGCCGAACCTCAGATTGATGACTTAAACCGCGTTGATCTTCTACCCGGTGATTACGTCTATGCCAACGGTTACGATCTTGCCCACGAATCCAGCCGTGAATGTATCGCTTCATGGTTGTGTAACCTACCCGAAGGCGTAGGACTTGTTATCGATTTTGGCCCTGCCGAATCCGAAATTCCCGACTCCATTCTCAGTTGCGTCCTTAATCGCGCCACTATTGTCACCGGTAATGACAAGGAAATCGCAGTGCTTGAAGAGCGCCTTGGTTCTCGTGAAGCACTGCGCGAAGCAGCCCCTGATGCTCTCTTAGTTCGGCGCATTGGCGACAAAGGCTGCAAACTCTGGCCGGTCGATGGTCCTATTGAACTGATTCCTGGTTTTTCTCAACGGGTTGTTGACACCACGGGCGCAGGCGACACCCATACCGGTGTTCTTGTTGCTTCCCTTATGGAAGGCATGGACATTTATGAAGCAGCACGACGCGCAAATGCTGCTGCCTCTGTGAGTGTGAGATACCGCGGGCCTGCACAGTCCCCGCACCGCTCTGAAATCGATGCCATTTTAGAATCCGCTGAACCTGTGGAATCAGCATCATTAAACATTTCAAGGTATTCAAGCGAGTCCTGAGGCACTTCACCTGGCATCATTGCGGCGTGACTGCTGCTTGTGACTGGTGATTACGAGGACGTTTCGGTGTCAACGTGGTGTGAAAGAAACACCACCGGAGCGATTCTGCGGCGCGCCGTACCAAGTCAGGGTACAACGGCAGTTACTTTAGCCTCATCATGGCTCAGTCACGACCTTCTTCACGCCCCTCCCGTTCCTCTACGCATGGTGCGAAACCCCAAACTGGGGTACCTGTCGCACAGAGAAAGGGTATGCATCCCTTGGCACGCACTGCCTGGGCATTCTTTTTCCTTGCTCTGGCTGCAGTTCTTGCGTTGCGCGAATGGTTTAACACCTCGGGCGCAGCCGGTACTATCCTTCACCACATCGCTGCTGGCCCCGTTGGCATCCTTGGTGTGCTAGTTCCGCTCTTGCTTGCGGCCTTAGGTATTGCCATGCTGAAAAACCATGAACTTTCTAAGGTGCATGCACGCGTCGCCGTAGGAAGTTTGGGTGTCATGGCAGCCTTGACGGGCATGATCCAAATATTCTCATCCAATCCCTCATTCAGCGACGGTATCGCCCGCCTGGAGAGTGCTGGGGGTGTACTCGGATGGTTTATCGGCTACCCTCTTGCTCAACTATTTAGTTCTGTTGGCGCATTTTTTCTTCTGCTACTTCTTTTGCTGTTCTCCCTATTGGTCATCTCCGGACGGAGCGTGGCTGATATTCGTGCTGCTGTGAATGAACGTCGCCCGGCACGTGAAGAACGTTCTGACTCCCTTGCACAGCGTGCACTTGCTCGTGTTCGCGGTCAAGCTCTTGCTGACGGTATCGATGAATACGATGCTGATGAGCCTTTCCGTAGTGCTATCGCTACTGATGCTCCGGTGCGCCCCGTCGGTAATGGTCGACGCCGTAAGAATGCTTCCAGCGCAGCCTCGCCTGCACGTTCCGCAGATTCTGAGCACACAGATGTCCTTGATGTAGCAACGTCTTTTGATGAGCCCGAGGCTGATCCATTGAGTGAAGCCGGTCTTAGCCCCGCACAGCGTCGCGCCAAACGCACTGCCGAGGCTTCTCGTCGCAGTGCCGCTCACGATAATCCTCATCTCTTCGACGCTGATGAAATGCAGGGGCAGTCACTTGATGATCAACAAACCACAGTTCTTAGCAGTACGAATAACGAGTCTGTTGAGGTTGCTCCTACTCAGCGCACCCGAGTTGAGACGGTAAACGATACTGCCAGCAATTTGGTGTTGGATAAGAAATCTGTCAGTCCCGATGCCAATGCAGATGAAGTACCCGTGGTTGACGCACTCGACATCACTATGGACTTGCCTGATGGCACTCCATACTCACTTCCGCACGAATCATTGCTGACAGCGGGCCCTGAGCACGCTACCCGCAGCGCGGCCAACGATGCTGTGGTGCAAGCCCTGCAAAATGTTTTTACTGAGTTCAACGTTGACGCATCTGTCACCGGTTACACTCGAGGACCTCAAGTTACCCGTTATGAAATCCACCGCGGGCACGGAGTGAATGTCTCACGTATCACCGGTTTAGAAAAGAACATTGCTTATGCGGTGGCCAGTGATGAGATTCGTATCCTCACGCCTATTCCCGGCAAGAGCGCTATCGGTATTGAAATCCCGAACACGGACCGCGAAATGGTGAAGTTGGGTGACGTGTTGCGTTCACCTGCAGCTACCAAACAGGCCCATCCGTTGACTGTTGGTTTGGGTAAAGATGTTGAAGGCAACTACATCGTTACCAATCTTGCCAAGACCCCTCACCTGCTTGTTGCCGGTCAGACGGGTTCTGGTAAGTCCTCTTTCGTCAACTCCATGATTACTTCGATTATGATGCGAGCAACGCCTGCAGAAGTTCGCATGGTCCTCGTTGATCCTAAACGCGTGGAACTGACGATTTACGAAGGTATTCCGCATCTCATCACGCCGATTATCACTAGTCCCAAGAAGGCTGCTGAAGCCCTTGAATGGGTCGTGCGTGAAATGGATATGCGTTATGACGATCTTGCATCCTTCGGATACAAACACATCGATGATTTCAACAAGGCTGTTCTCGCTGGTGAAGTCGTTCCGCCCCCTGGCTCTCAGCGTGAAATTACCACGTATCCCTATCTGCTTGTGGTGGTCGATGAGCTTGCCGACCTCATGATGACTGCGCCGAAAGATGTCGAAGCCTCCATCCAGCGTATTACTCAGTTAGCGCGTGCTGCTGGTATTCACCTCGTTTTGGCTACTCAGCGTCCTGTCGCTCAAGTGGTTACTGGTTTGATTAAGTCCAACGTGCCGTCACGCTTGGCCTTTGCTACCGCTTCTCAACTCGACTCTCGAGTGATCCTTGACCAGAACGGCGCAGAATCCCTGACCGGGCAAGGTGATGCTCTCTATCTTGGACCAGGTGCTTCCACACCTATTCGTGTTCAGGGATCATGGGTCACTGAGAAAGAGATACGTTCGGTGGTGGACCACGTGAAGGGACAGCTTCAGCCGGTTTACCGTGAAGATGTCATCGTTCCCGAAGTCAAGAAACAAATTGACGAAGAAATCGGTGACGATATGGATCTTCTGCTTCAGGCAGCTGAACTGATTATCACCAGTCAATTCGGCTCCACCTCGATGCTGCAGCGTAAACTGCGTATAGGTTTCGCTAAAGCAGGTCGCCTTATGGATTTGCTTGAGTCACGCGAAATTGTGGGCCCCTCTGAAGGTTCTAAAGCCCGTGATGTGCTTGTCCAGCCTGAACAACTTGACGAAACTCTTGCCTACATTCGTGGTGACGGCGGCGCGCCAGGCAGTACGGATAGTGCTGAGTTACTCGACGATGAATCGCTGATAGAGCCTTCTGCTGGCCAGCCACGTGGCGTCAGCCTTCCCACTGATCGTTATGCTACTGACCCGCTTAGCGATGGCAACGCCACCTCTCACGTTCCCGAGAGTGAGTCCTGGTATGACGACTCCTCCGATGAAGACTCCGAAGATGCCTGGAGCCTGACTGGACGCGGACCATCCTATTAACGAGTCTTCCTGCACGGTATAGAGTGTTGATGATGAATAATTCCGTCCCTAGGTCCCAGCCCCAAGCCCCTGTACTGAACATTGCTAATGTTCTGACGGTGGCGCGCATCATCATGGTGCCGTTCTTCATCGCCTACGCGCTCCAAGACACAGACCGTGGCATGCTTATCGCTACCGTCATTTTCTTGGTAGCAAGCTGGACCGATAACCTTGATGGTTACCTCGCACGAAGTCGAAACCTCATCACAAACTTCGGCAAAATTGCCGATCCAATCGCCGATAAGGCGTTGACGCTTTCTGCATTCATTCTACTCAGTGTCAATGGGCGCCTGTGGTGGTGGGTGACCATCATTATTCTGGTTCGAGAACTGGGCATCACACTGATGCGTATGGTGCTGATTCGCAAGGCTGTGATGGCTGCTTCACGTGGAGGAAAGATCAAGACAACTTTGCAGATGACTGGGTTGGTTGGACTGCTCACCCCTTGGTCGATGTTCCTGCCCGATTCTGTAGCCCACTGGCTCGTGGTCATTAGTGATGGAATTATCGGTGCAGCATTAGTTGTCACTGTGGTCACCGGTATCGATTACATCAAGAGCGCGTGGCAAATGAGCCGTGCTGCATGAGTACTCCATCTGCTGACATGGCGGCAGATAACGTCCTTACTCAGCAAGCGCAGGACTGTGCCCGTCAGTTGCTTACTACGTGCCGACGCCGCGGTCTGACTTTGAGTTGTGCCGAATCCTTAACAGCAGGGTTAGTGACGTCCACTCTTGCTGATATTCCGGGTGCGTCTGATGTGTTACGTGGGGGAGTGGTTACCTACGCAACTGATACGAAGAATTCTATTCTTGGCGTTGATCTTGGACGGTTAGATACCTACTCACCAGTTGATCCGGTAGTTGCCCAACAGATGGCTAGCGGAGTGCGCACACTTTTTTCCGCTTGCCTCGGGTTAGCGACTACAGGTGTGGCAGGCCCGGGTCCCTCCTACGGAAAGCCGCAAGGAACCGTGTGGATTGCTGCGCATTTATCTAGTCCGAATTCCGAGCCGATTACTGCTCATCGTGAGCTTCGTCTATCTGGTGAGCGTTCAGATATTCGGTGGCAGAGCGTAATTGAGGTGCTGAACCTCGCACTCGAACTCTTATCACAGCGTGCCCTATTCATTGAGTAATTTCAGTAACGCTTTTACTCAACGTACAACAGTGCTACAGCGATATTGCGTGGCACGAATCACTTGTCCCTTGAGTTAGCTGGGGAATGAAGAATAAGAAACCGTGGTTGTACCTAACGATGAACAACACAACACACCCTCGTAGCGCCTACAGCGTGGCTAACATGAACCGCCCCGGTGGGCCCAGTTTGATGCGCCAACCGGCATGGACGAGGTACCGTGGCCCTGTGGACATTCCTAAGCAAGAGCCGGTCCTCCTCCGCCGTGAAATTGGCGAGGTACTAAGAAACGCGCGTCAGCGCCAGGGACGCACGCTTCGTGAGGTCTCCTCTGGAGCGCGAGTGTCCTTGGGCTATCTTTCTGAGGTTGAGCGGGGTCAGAAGGAAGCTTCCTCTGAGTTGCTTGCCTCCATTTGCCAAGCCTTGGATATCCCTTTGGCAGTCGTCTTACGTGAGGTCTCCGATCGCATCGCGCTGACAGAAGGTGTTATGGTCCCGGATACGATTCCGGACGATCTCCTTCGTCAACAGAGCGAACGTACACGCGCCTAACGTGAAGCACTCTGAATTCTGGAACGCACTGGACGAGGTCTTTGGCTCCGCCTACGGGCGGTCATTAGCCCAAGACCTCGTCCTTAGTGCATTGGGTACAACTGCTAGCGAGGCTCTTGATAAAGGTCAATCGCCACGAGATGTGTGGCATGCCTTGGCTGATGATATGGAACTTTCCGATGCGCAGCGTTGGGTATTTCGGGAAGATCGTAAGGAGCGCCGCTCTGTTTGATGAGCGCAGTGAAGGATTGTTCACTGACAGTCTTTCCTCTCTTACGGTGGGCAGTTTTCTTGTGTAGGCAGATGGTGACTACCCATGTTTATCAGTGATAACTGAGTTTTTAGATTGCTAATGTGTTGTGAACCATATCAACGCCACTCTGGAGTGGCGTTTTCCTTTCGAACAGGTGTTCGGTTAGTCTTATTCACAGATGACGCCTGGGGGACTCATTCCACAATGTGGAATGTAACCGTCAGTAAATGTCAGTGGTCGGGCATAGCGTTATTCGTGGGCCCCGGAGAGGGGAATCCACGCTGAGTTTCATCCGAAGGTCGGCGCATAGACCAGCCCCCGTCCGTAGGCATCCACGCCGCATTACACGAAGGTAGATCATGGCAGCACAGCCCTCACAGGATCGTTCCAAAGCACTTGCGCTTGCGCTCAGCCAAATCGATAAGCAGTTCGGTAAAGGCTCCGTCATGCGTTTGGGTGACGATAATCGTCCGCCCATTTCCACCATCTCCACCGGTTCTGTTGCTTTGGACGTAGCTCTCGGTGTGGGTGGTCTGCCTCGGGGACGCGTTGTAGAAATCTATGGTCCTGAGTCTTCAGGTAAGACGACCGTCGCACTTCATGCAGTAGCTAGTGCTCAGAAGGCCGGCGGAAACGCAGCATTCATTGATGCTGAGCATGCTCTTGATCCAGAATATGCGCGGAAACTCGGCGTTGACACTGATAATCTTCTTGTCTCCCAGCCTGATACTGGTGAACAGGCTCTTGAAATCGCCGATATGCTCATCCGTTCTGGCGGCTTAGATATTATCGTGATCGACTCTGTGGCTGCTCTTGTCCCTAAAGCAGAAATTGAAGGCGAAATGGGTGACTCCCATGTTGGTCTTCAAGCACGTTTGATGAGCCAAGCCCTGCGTAAAATTACTGGCGCATTATCCGCTACCGGTACCACCGCTATTTTTATTAACCAGTTGCGTGAAAAAATCGGCGTGTTCTTCGGTTCTCCCGAAACCACTACCGGCGGTAAGGCGTTGAAGTTCTACGCATCGGTTCGTATTGACGTCCGTCGTATCGAAACTCTTAAGGATGGTGGCGAGCCGGTCGGTAACCGTACTCGTGCCAAGGTTGTCAAGAACAAGGTGGCTCCTCCCTTCAAGCAAGCAGAATTCGACATTCTCTATGGTCAGGGAATTTCCCGTGAAGGTGGACTTATCGATCTCGGTGTGGAAACTGGCGTCGTTCGTAAGTCTGGAGCTTGGTATACCTACGGCTCTGATCAATTAGGCCAGGGCAAAGAAAACGTGCGTTCTTTCCTCAAGGATAATCCTGCACTCGCCCAGGAAATCGAAGATAAAATTTTTGCCACCCTCGGAATTGGTGAAGCTGGTCGTAAAGCTCAAGAAGAGGCGAATGTTGCCGCCCAGCAGGGAGTATCTCAACAACCTGCTGGAGCCCCCCGAACCACTAAGAAACCTGCACGTAAAAAATCTGGCGCTCAGGATGTTTTCGGTGAGGATGCAGGCGGCTTCTAATGGCATGGCTCATTCCTGATGAGCACATCGAACAAGTCGAGGCGGCGCGCGAGATTGCGTTGCGCCGCCTCGACCATTCGCCTGCATCACGACACATGGTTGCTGAATCACTGCGCAAGCGCGATATTGATGAAAACATCATTGATGAGGTTTTAGAACGACTCGAAAACGTCGGGCTTATTAACGATCTCGCCTATGCCCAGATGCTTGTGCGTGAGCGTTTTCGGGCGAAAAAAGTAGCCCGTCGTGCTCTCACTGATGAATTACAACGCAAAGGTCTAAACGCACACGTCATTAACCAGGCACTAGAACAACTTTCTAGTGATGATGAATGGGAAGCCATTCAGGAACTCGTTCTGGCTCGCGCCACGAAACTATGCCATCTCGACGCTCAGGTGCGTCAACGGCGTCTATACGGATACCTTGGGCGAAAAGGGTACTCACCCAGTCAGATTGCTGCGGCAATTCGTTGGGCAGAAGAACAACTACAACAATGACATGGTACGGCGTCGATATTTATGACCTACATCAACAAATAAGGCCAGAATGTTAACACGGCCAATTAGGCTATAGGTATGAGCGAAAACCATACCGCACCCGCCCTACCCGCCGACCTTGTTGACCTGTACGCGCGTGCACGCGCTATGGGGATCGATGACGCTCACGTTCTTCCCTACGGAACGGACGTCGCAAAGATCGATCTGGCTGCTCTTAACGCACCCGGATCGAAAGCTGACAAAGCCCGCTACGTGGTGGTGACAGCCATTACACCCACACCATTTGGTGAAGGTAAAACAACAACAGCTATCGGCCTGACGCAGGCACTGACGCAGCGTAACAAGACTAGTATCCTCACACTGCGGCAATCTTCGATGGGTCCTACTTTCGGAATCAAAGGTGGCGCCGCAGGCAATGGAGCTAGCCAAGTTCTTCCTGCCGAAAGGATGAATCTCCATCTTACCGGGGATTTTCACGCCATCGCCGCAGCGCATAACTTACTTTCCGCCGTCATTGATAATCATCTCCACCATGGGAATACGCTCAATATTGATGAATCCACCATTACCTGGCCTCGTGTCTTAGACGTGAACGATCGTGCACTGCGACACATTGTGACAGGCCTTGGAGGTAAGGTTGACGGCGTTACTCGACAGGCATCTTTTGATATTACGGC
The DNA here is from genome assembly GCF_001687305.1 of Actinomyces vulturis. Taxonomy (GTDB): domain Bacteria; phylum Actinomycetota; class Actinomycetes; order Actinomycetales; family Actinomycetaceae; genus Actinomyces; species Actinomyces vulturis. The sequence continues at coordinate 25,321 of NZ_LZRK01000004.1, read as the reverse complement.
AGCCAGCGAAATCATGGTCATCATGTCCCTGGCCACCAGCCTGAAAGACTTGCGCAAACGAATCGGCAATATTGTCATTGGCCGTAACTATGACGGCGACTTCATCACCGCTGAACAACTCGGTGCCGCCGGCGCCATGACCGTTATCTTACGTGACGCTCTGGCCCCCAACCTCTTACGCACCACAGAAGGTACTCCTGTCCTTGTACATACCGGTCCTTTCGGCAACATCGCCACCGGATGTTCTTCCATTATCGGTGACCTTATGGCCGCCCGCTCAGGCGGTTACGTGCTTACGGAAGCAGGCTTTGGTGCTGACATGGGAGCTGAGCGCTTTTTCAACCTCAAGTGTGTCGAGTCCGGGATGCGTCCTCACGCAGCAGTTCTTGTTGTTACTGTCCGCGCTCTCAAAGCACACTCAGGTAACTATGAGTTGCGAGCAGGTAAAGATCTTCCCGAAGAAATGCTTCAGGAAAATGTTGATGACGTGCGCGCAGGTGCTGTCAATCTCCTTAAACATCTCGATATCGTCCGTGGGTTCGGTATGGAACCCGTCGTGGCAATCAATGTGTTCCCCACAGACCACACCAGTGAAATCGCTGAGGTTGAAAAGATTGCCCGTGAAGCCGGCGCTCGTGTTGCCCAGGCTCGCCCGGTCACCGAAGGGGGCGCAGGATGTCTCGAACTGGCTGATGCCGTCATCGAAGCATGCGAAGCAGCGCAAGGTTCCAGTCCTGCTCGCCCCCTCTACGAAGCTGGCCAAAGCCTCCGCGAAAAGATCGAAGCAGTGGCCACGATGTACGGCGCTGAAGGCGCAGATTACACCCCTGCTGCCGCAAAGCGTCTCGATGCTTACGAAAAAGCCGGATTCGGGAACCTCAAGGTTGTTGTTGCTAAGACTCCTCTTTCCTTGTCGGCTGACCCGTCTATTAAGGGTGCTCCAACTGGTTTCCGTCTCCCGGTTCGCGAAGTGCGCCTGGCAGCAGGCGCAGGTTACGTCTATGCCATTTGTGGAAACCTCTCCACAATGCCTGGTTTGCCCAGCCATCCGGCAGCAGAGCGTATTGACCTGGACATCGAAACTGGTGAGATTCAGGGCCTACGCTAAAATGATTCACGATCAACGTCCATAGACATTAATGGCGATGACAAGGCCGGTGGGTCGTACGGGATACTCCCATACGACCCACCGGCCTTAAACGAATTCTTTGAGACGTGAACGGGGCGGTGAGTATCTCATGCTTTGCTCACCACCTCGAACAAGCAATCACAGTGAACTTTCACATCTCAGAGAGATTCAACAACCTCAGCATCAAACTTCTGAGCGTAAGTATTGGCATCCATCAGTTCGCCTCGCTCAGAAACGTCAACAGTGAAGAGCCACCCAGCACCGTAAGGATCACTGTTAACCAGCGAGGGATCGTCAACTACGTCATCGTTGATGTCAACAACCTTGCCGCTAACGGGGGAGTAAAGATCAGAAACAGACTTAGTTGATTCCAACTCGCCGCAGGGCTCGCCTGCGCTCACCTCACTACCAGGTTCGGGTAATTCAACAAACACCACTTCACCTAGTGCGTCAGCAGCAACAGCGCTCACACCGACGCGAGCACGTTCATCAGTGGTGAGCCATTCATGCTCTTCAGAGTAGAACAGACTTACTAAGACAGGCTGCTTGCTCATGAACAGAGTTCCTTTCACAACATCATCAACCCTCATTGGTTGATCTGACGTACATCGTGACGTCAACGGATTAATGGAAGAAGATGTCACGAATGCTGTTTTCGTCATTAGTGACATTACCGGGAGAACAACAGTGACACGCTGACAAATGGGAAGGAAACCGTTACGCGTCACTAATTAATTTATCAAGGGATCTCAGGCCTTCTTCGGACGCTTATAGAACGGGGGAGTGACCACGTGCATTGGCATTCGTTTGCCCCGAACATCAACCTCGACAACAGCACCGGCAGGCCATGTCGGTTCGTGTGACGTGTAGGGCATCATACGGACTAATGCGATGGGGTAACCGAGCGTTGGGGAGAGTAGACCAGAAGTTACTACACCCACGGGTTCATCACCGTGGTCAGCGCTGTAAACCTCGTATCCGGCTCGTGCCGCACGGCGCCCCTCACCGACAAGTGCCACAAGCACATACGTTTCTGCTCTACCTTCATGACAAGCACGTTGTTCTAATGCCTCCTTGCCGACAAAGTCACCTTCCTCCTTAATCACTGTGGCTAGGCCTGCATCAAAAGGAGTGAGTTCATCGCTCAGTTCGTGGCCATACAAAGGCATACCAGCTTCTAGACGTAAAGAGTCACGGCTAGCAAGACCACAGGGCACGAGCGCAGGTCCCGACTCCGGTATACCATGGTCTATAGGATCAATCTGCGATCCGATTGCCATAAATACGCTCCACAATTTAGCAGCGTCATCAGTCGAGCAGAAGACTTCGAATCCATCTTCACCGGTGTATCCGGTACGTGCCACTACAACAGGACATCCATCAATCACGGCATTGCATGCGGCGTAGTAGCGCAGGTATGCGGTAAGCCCGTTTCCATCAAGATGGATAGGTTCATGGGAATTGTCGTCAATGACTCCGTCAGTCTTGGCCACAGGACGCATGGCCGCCGGATATATCTCGGCTTTAGTAATGGCCGGGGCCATAATGTGGACGGCTAGTGGCCCCTGCACTGCGATAAGCGCTGTGCTTAGAGAGACATCCTCAACGGTGCAATCGAAATCTGCGCAACGTTCAATAATCGCTGCAGCAACACGTTCACGGTTACCTGCGTTAGGGACCACCATGTAATGATCATCGCCAAGGTGGTAGACGATGAGATCGTCCATAATGCCACCATTGGGGTGGCAAATCATCATGTATTTAGCGCGCCCGAGTGGCACAGTGCTGACGGAGCCAACCAGGGCATAGTCCAGGGCTTGTGCTGCTTCGGGGCCATTAATGGACAACTCACCCATATGAGAAAGATCGAAGATCCCCGCACGGCGGCGAACTGCGTGATGCTCCCCGACGTCAGAGGAATAACGTAGAGGCATATCCCAGCCACCGAAATTGGTGAAACTCGCGCCTGCTTCATGGTGGGTGTTGTATAGACAAGTACGGCGAAGTTCGGAGGTCATTAGTGAATACCTTTCACAACGATTCAAGGCGGAGGATGAGGTAATGAGCTTGCTTCCTCTAGATGTTCATGAAGACACGCGTCTTTGCGTGAATGCCTCATCCTCCGTCATCGGATTAACAAATCAGGACAACGCGCTGCCCATGCGTTCAGGAAGTAAGAAATCCATGGCACGGTCACCTGCGGCGTTATCGATACGAGTCACTGGCGGAAAATACTTATCCCGCCATGGTGTATCTCCCCATGGGAATGCGGCCTGAGAACGCGAGTAGACACGGTTCCAATCGTCGGCCGTAACTTCACGAGCAGTATGCGGTGAAAGTCGAAGGACGGAACTCTCAACTGATACGTCACCACGTTCAATCTCTGCGATTTCTTCGCGTATTAAATTCATCGCTTGAATAAAGCGATTAATCTCGGTGACTGGCTCACTTTCTGTAGGCTCAATCATGAGTGTCCCTGCCACGGGGAACGCTAGCGTGGGGGCGTGGAAACCGTAGTCAATGAGGCGTTTTGCTACGTCCTCAGCGGTTACGCCCGTGTCATGGGTGATCTGACGGAGATCTACGATGCATTCGTGAGCAACGTATCCACTATGACCGGTGTACAGCGTAGGGAAAGAATCTGCCAATGCCCGTGAAATGGTATTAGCAGAAACAATGGCGCCCATAGTTGCACGCCCAAGGTCTCGCCAACTCATCATTACTACGTACATCCACGACAGAGGAATCACACCTGCAGAACCAAATCGTGCACCGGAAACAGGAGCACCAGCGAATTTGGCATCACTATCTTCAGGAAGAGCGGGGGCGCTCCCTGTGGGAAGTCCCGGCATAAAGGGGGCCAGATGCGACTTAGCGGCAATCGGGCCAACTCCTGGTCCACCACCACCATGTGGGATGGCGAAAGTCTTATGCAAGTTAAGATGGGATACGTCTCCACCCAAATCACCTGGGCGAACTAAACCACACAGGGCATTAAGGTTGGCCCCATCAATGTAAACCTGTGCTCCGGCTTCATGAACCATACGGCAAACCTCAACCACCTGGGGTTCGAAAACACCGTGGGTGGAAGGGTAAGTGAGCATGATGGCGGCAACGTCATTACCACGTTCCTGAAGTAACCGAGCCAGGTCATCAACGTCAATAGAGCCGTCCTCAGCAGTCGCTACCGTGACCACCGTCAACCCAGCACTTGCTGCCGACGCAGCATTAGTCCCGTGAGCTGAGGCTGGAACCAGGCAAAGGCGCCGATGGCTTTCGCCAATGGAATCCACGTAACCGCGAATAGCTAACAAACCGGCTAATTCGCCTTGTGCACCAGAGTTCGGCTGGAGACTCACCTGATCGTAGCCAGTGATGGTAGCCAGACGCTGGCTGATATCACCAAGTAACTCACGCCAACCTGCAGTCTGTGAGGAAGGAGCGTAGGGATGAATACCTGCCATCGCGGGATTGAGCAGGGTGGCGCCTTGTGAGGCAGCATTCAACTTGAGCGTGCATGAACCCAGAGGAATCATCGTGCGATCAAGGGCTAGGTCACGGTCAGCAAGTGTACGCAGGTAGCGCATCAAGCCGGTTTCACTGTGATGATCACAGAAAACGTGATGGGTAAGATAATCGCTATGGCGCACCAGTACGTCGTCTACACCTAAATCAGTAGATGAGAGATACTCGCGTGTCAAACAATCATGAACATCTTCGGTAACGGGGCACGGGGGCGCAGGCTTTTCGCTCACTTCAGGAAGCCCCATAGCACGGCACAGTGCATCGAGATGAGCGGCAGTGGTGGTCTCATTGCAAGAGATAGAGGCCAGATCCTCATCTACAACACGAATATTGATTCCTTCATCAGCACAGGCTTGGGCCAATGCGTGAGCATCAGCGCACTGCACGGTAAGGGTATCGAAAATCGGTTCTTTGCCTGCTCCGGTAATGCCCTCAGTCATATCGCGGTGAGCGTTGATGTGGTCGCGCAACGTGACCGCGCAGGTATGGGCATGACGGGCGATAGATTTCAGGCCATCAGGACCGTGGTACACGCAATACATTGCAGCAACCACAGCTAAAAGAGCCTGAGCGGTACAGATATTTGATGTGGCTTTCTCGCGGCGGATGTGCTGTTCACGTGTCTGCAAACTCAGGCGTAGTGCAGCATTGCCATTGCGGTCAGGTGCTACGCCCACCAAGCGGCCGGGAATCTTACGAGCCAATGCTTTGGTGGTGGTGATGAATGCGGCGTGCGGGCCGCCGAAGAACAGCGGTACACCGAGACGCTGGGAGGTGCCTACAGCAATGTCTGCCCCCAGAGCGCCGGGAGACTCCAGCAGCGTCAGAGCCAGTGGATCCACACCCACAGCAGCCAGCGCGCCCTTATGAGCGTGAATAGCCTCAATCATGGCGGGCAATTGAGTGTTGATCTGTCCAGTTGAAAGAATGTGAGGAACCACGGCACCAAGAAGCGCAGGACCGGCCTGGGGAGCAGGAATCTTTTCGGAGATGATTATGTCCAGATCTACCGCCTTGGCGCGTGCGAGTGCCACATCGAGGCACTGTGGATGCAGGCCTGGGTGAAGAAGCACTACGCCCTCACCACGGGTTGCACGGCGAATAAGCAACATGGCTTCAGCAACCGCGGTTGCCTCATCAAGCAAGGAAGCAGTCGCAACCTCAAGACCTGTCAGTGAAGACATGGCGGTTTGAAAAACCATCTGTGCTTCAAGACGACCCTGACTTATTTCCGACTGATATGGGGTGTAGGCAGTGAGCCATGCAGGATTAGTCAGTACATCACGCGCAATCACAGACGGCGTGTGGCTGGGGTAATAGCCCTGGCCAATCATTTCGACATGTGGATCATTCTTTGCCGCTAACTCGGTATATCGAGCAAGCGCAGCAGCTTCACTTAATGGCTCAGGATAGTTAACGTCGTCAGGCGCGGTAATGAGTTCAGAGGGGAGAACCTTGCTGAGTAGGTCATCAATGTCCTTGACACCCAGTGCGTTCACCATGGCGTTGAGGGCCTCATCGTCGAGTCCGTAATGCCGTGATGCGAATGATGCGGTGGGGTTCGGCAGCCAGTGGCCTGCGCCGGTCATCTGTGAGTGGGCGTTAGTTACCATGTGCACCTCCATTGGTGGGTTAAGCCGGTCACAGTCTATGGCCTTTTGGCCGTTGTATGTGGGGTTGTTGTACGAGTTAGCCCTAGGCTTATGACACGATGACTGATTTCTTTGCTTCCCAGAACACCACCATGGCCGCAAACATTGAGTTGCCACTCACTGACCCCACTCGTCACGACGACGCCCAGTCCAGTATTCATCTGCCGCGTACCTATCATGTACGTACCCTGGGCTGTCAGATGAACGTACACGATTCTGAGCACATGGCTGGCCTGCTGGAAGCAGCCGGTTACCGCAATGTGTCCGATGTTCCTGAAGCAGCAGCACGCGCGACCGAAGCCGGTGACGGGGGAGCAGACGTCGTTATCGTGAATACGTGTTCCGTGCGTGAAAACGCCGCTAATCGTCTCTTTGGCAACCTTGGCCAACTTGCTGCGGTCAAACGTGAACGTCCTGGGATGCAGATCGCTGTGGCTGGTTGTCTGGCACAGCAAATGGGTTCCAAGATTGTCGATAAAGCGCCGTGGGTAGACGTGGTATTTGGAACCCATAACGTGGACGTTCTTCCTGCACTTCTTGAGCGCGCTCGGCACAATAATGAAGCAGCAGTCGAGTTGGAAGAATCCTTGAAGGTCTTCCCCTCTACGCTTCCTACTCGCCGTGATTCGACCTACGCCGCATGGGTGTCCATCGCTGTAGGATGCAACAACACCTGCACCTTCTGTATCGTGCCGTCTTTACGCGGTAAGGAACGTGATCGTCGCCCCGGTGAGATTCTCGCTGAGGTAGAAGCAGTGGCCAGTCAGGGTGCTATCGAAGTAACTTTGCTGGGCCAAAACGTGAACTCCTACGGTGTGGGCTTTGGCGAACGCGGTGCGTTCGCCCAGTTACTCCGCCAAGTCGGCTCGATTGAGGGCATTGAGCGCGTACGCTTTACCAGCCCGCACCCTGCCGCATTCACCGATGACGTGATTGAGGCAATGGCTGAGACTCCTACGGTGATGCCAAGTTTGCATATGCCGTTACAGTCCGGTTCTGACCGCGTGCTTCGAGCTATGCGCCGTTCATATCGCAGCGCTAAGTTTGTGGGCATTTTGGATAAGGTGCGTGAACTCATCCCTGATGCCGCGATTACCACGGATATTATCGTGGGCTTCCCTGGAGAAACCGAAGAAGATTTCCAGGCTACTTTGGACATGGTGGAACGCTGCCGCTTCTCCTCTGCTTTTACCTTCGAATACTCGCCTCGCCCCGGCACTCCCGCAGCAGACCGCACGGACCAGGTTCCCGTTGAGGTGGTCAAGGAACGATACAAGCGCCTTGATGAACTTGTTCGCCGCATTACTCGCGAAGAGAATGAGGCCCAGGAAGGCAAAACTGTTGAGGTTCTCGTTGCTAACGGCGAAGGCCGTAAGGATGGCGCTACTCGCCGAATCTCCGGCCGTGCCCGCGACAACCGTTTGGTTCACGTCGCTCTTCCTGCAGGCCTGGATGCAGAGGATTACGCCGGTGGTGCCCCGCGTCCCGGTGACATGGTGACTGTCCGTGTTACCCACGGCGCCCCCCATAACCTCATTGCTGATTCGGCACTGTGTGGAATCGATGAGGAAGTTTTGCGTGCTGCCGGTATGGATCCGCATGCTGAAGGCCAGCGTCCCGGTGAGCGCCTTTGGCTTGATGATGGCCCCACACTGTTCGAGGTTCGCCGTACTCGCGCCGGTGACGCGTGGGAACGTGAACAGCAGCAGGCTTGTTCCACGCCCGAACCTGATACTGCTCCGGTAAGTTTGGGTCTGCCCACACTGCGTATGCGCCCACAGAACTGATGCGGAAGGGGAGGGGAGTAGCCCATGGCTGATCCATCAACCTACCGCCCAGCACCGGGAGAAATTCCTACTAAACCTGGCGTCTATCGTTTTCTCGATGAATCTGGACGCGTCATTTACGTAGGCAAAGCCAAGAACCTGCGTGCGCGTCTGTCGAACTACTTCCAGGACGTGGCTGCCCTTCACCCGCGCACCCAGAAAATGGTCACCACTGCTTGTGCGGTGGAGTGGACTGTGGTGGCCAATGAGGTGGAGTCCCTCGCGCTGGAGTATTCCTGGATTAAGGAATTTAACCCGCGATTCAATGTCATGTACAAGGATGACAAGTCTTATCCGTACGTGTCTGTTTCTATGGGGGACACTTACCCCCGCGTGAGCATTGTCCGTGGTGCTCGCAACAAAAAGTCCCGCTATTTTGGGCCGTACGTTCAAGCCTGGTCTATCCGTGACACTGTGGACCAGCTTATCCGCGTTTTTCCCGTGCGTACGTGCTCAACCGGTGTATTCCGCCGTGCTCATGCGCAAGATCGCCCGTGCCTTCTTGGATATATCGACAAATGCTCAGCGCCTTGCGTAGGTCGCATCTCGGTCGAAGACCACCGCGCCTTAGCTGAGGACTTCTGCGACTTCATGGCAGGGAAGACCGGCCCTTATGTGCGTAGCCTCAAAGCACAGATGAAAGAGGCTGCCGCTGAAATGGACTACGAGCATGCAGCACGCTTGCGTGACGACGTGGCTGCTTTGGAAAAAATCATCGAACGTAATGCCATTGTGCTGCCTGACGCGACGGACGCTGATGTATTTGCCCTAGTACGCGATGAAATCGAAGCAGGCGTTCAGGTCTTCCACGTCCGTGGTGGACGCGTGCGCGGTCAACGTGGCTGGGTCACTGACGTGATCGATCAGGCCAGTGACGCTGATTTGGTGGCTCGCCTTCTTGAACAGATTTATGGCGACGCCGTGGCTTCAAGTTTGGCCATTTCCTCACCTGACGATATGCCCACACAGTCACCTGACGATATGCCCACACAGTCACCTGACGATATGCCCACACAGTCCTCTACGCCGCTGCGTTCCGGCCCCACGTCGAGTGTGGGTGTGGGGGAACGCGCCCCCTCTGCTCCGGCTCCGCGTACTCAGACTGTTCCCGACGGCCAATCAGCACCAACCAGCGTGGACGATGTGGCACACACGCCCACCACTGCTATTCCCCGAGAAATCCTTGTTCCCGTGCTGCCCACCGGCGTGGAAGTTCTTACTGAATGGTTAAGCCAAGCACGTGGAGCAAAAGTGAGTATCCGCGTTCCTCAGCGTGGAGATAAAGCGGCGTTGGCTCAAACTGTCAAGGACAATGCTGAGGAAGCACTGCGTCTCCATAAGACTCGTCGTGCTGGTGATCTCACCCAACGCTCTTTAGCACTTGAAGAACTTGCTGAAGCACTTGACCTCCCTCAAGCTCCTTTGCGTATTGAGTGTTACGACGTTTCCCATACTCAGGGAACCCATCAGGTGGCCTCGATGGTGGTCTTTGATGACGGAGCGCCCCGCAAGTCTGATTATCGGCGCTTCACTATTCGTGGAGAACACGGCGATGGCGCGTCGGATGATACGGCGGCTATGAATGAAGTGCTTACACGTCGTTTCAACCGCCTTATCGCTGAAGAAACTGGTCAAGGACCAGACGTGGATGATGACGGTGTTCCGATTGTATCGGGACCGATTGACCCCACTACGGGCCGCCCGAAGCGCTTCTCCTACGCACCCAGCCTCGTCGTGGTCGATGGTGGCCTGCCGCAGGTCAATGCAGCCCGCAAGGCACTCGATGACTTGGGCATTGATACCCCATTGATTGGCCTAGCCAAGCGATTAGAAGAAGTATGGATTCCTGGGGACGAGTACCCGCTCATTCTGCCGCGCACTAGCCCCGCCCTTTATTTACTTCAGCACCTGCGCGATGAGTCCCACCGCTTTGCGATTACTCATCACCGTTCAAAGCGTTCCAAAGCCATGACGCGCTCGATCCTTGATGATGTTCCTGGGTTAGGACCAGCCAAACAGACCGCACTGCTCAAGGCCAAGGGATCTGTGGCGAATATCCGCAAATGCACCGTCGATGAACTTTGTGAGGTTCCGGGAATCGGTCCGGCTCTCGCCCAGAAAATTCTCGATCATCTGGTGCCTCAAGCCCAGTAACACTGGCGTACCGATATGATGGAAACATCATGCAGGGCAACCAGGGGAGCACACGGTGACTGACCACAATCAGAACCCTTTGAACGGAACTGACGTCGCGGCGTCGAGTGATGAGACGGTGCCCCACGGCATTCCGATCCTTGATGAAGTAACCCCGCCCCCCGCACCTGCGGAACGCCCAGAAATGATGATTATTACGGGTATGAGCGGTGCTGGACGTTCCCGTGCTGCCATGGTGCTCGAGGATCTTGATTGGTACGTGGTGGACAACTTGCCTCCGCAGATGTTGCCTGCGTTAGCGGGCATGATGACCACCGATGGTACTGGTGTGCATCGTCTGGCTGTAGTGGTCGACGTGCGTAGCCGTGATTTCTTTGGCCAATTCATTGACTACATCAACTGCCTGCGAGATACAGGGGTCGACTACCGCATCCTTTTCCTTGATGCCAGCGACGCTGCCCTTATTCGGCGTTTTGAAAGTTCACGCCGTCCCCATCCGCTCCAGAGCGATGGTTCCATCACCGAAGGCATCGCTAAGGAACGCGAACTGCTTGATGCTTTGCGTCAACGAGCAGATATGGTCATCGATACTTCCGCGTACTCGGTCCACGACCTGGCTCGTAAGGTACGTGACCTAGTTGCGAAAGAGTCCGAACTCGCTTTGAAGATCAACGTAATGAGTTTCGGATTCAAATATGGCATTCCTCTCGATGCAGATGACGTGCTTGACGTGCGTTTTATTCCCAATCCTTACTGGGTCACGGAACTACGTCACCTTACGGGCCGTGATGAACCTGTGAGTTCGTATGTTTTCGCTCAGGATGGAGCAGTGCAATTCGTTGACGGTTATACGGATCTCCTCATCCCTGTGTTGCCCCGCTATGTAGACGAGCTCAAACCCAATGTGACCATTGCTGTGGGGTGTACTGGTGGTAAGCATCGTTCGGTTGCCAGCGCTGAGCGTATTAGTGCCCGCCTTCGTGAAGCAGGCTTCGCTGTACGCACCTATCACCGAGACCTGGGACGTGAGTAAATGCCTACTACCGTCGATGCCATGGGATTTGCCCGACGCGGTGAAGAAGGCCCTGCTGTAGTCGCACTCGGTGGGGGACACGGGCTGAGCGCTACGCTCAGGGCCCTTCGTCACGTTACTCACCGTCTCACTGCTGTTGTTACCGTCGCTGATGACGGCGGTTCTTCAGGTCGCCTTCGTGATGAGTTCGATTGCTTGCCACCAGGCGACCTCCGCATGGCCTTAGCTTCCTTGTGCGATGAAAGTGAATGGGGACTGACATGGCGTGACGTTCTCCAACATCGATTCACCGGTAAAGGAGAACTCGACAACCACGCTTTAGGTAACCTTCTCATTCTTTCCTTATGGCAATTACTTGGTGACGAGCTCTCCGGCCTGGATTGGGTAGGCCGCCTTCTGGGAATCCGAGGCCGCGTTATCCCCATGAGCGTGCAACCTCTTGTTATTGAAGCCGATGTGGTTGATGGTCCTTTCCGTCGCCATGCAGTGGGACAGGTCAGTGTGGCAACCGCACTCGGTCGCCTTGAAGATGTCCGTGTTGTTCCTGAGGATGCTCAGGCACATCCCGCAGCCCTGGCTGCTATCGATGAAGCAGACTGGGTGGTTCTAGGGCCAGGTAGTTGGTTCACGTCTGTGCTGCCGCATCTATTGCTTCCATCGTTGCGTGAGAGTTTGGTCTCCACCAAAGCGAAAATTGCCGTGGTTCTTAATCTCTCTGCTCAACGCGGAGAGACAGACGGTATGAATCCTGCTGACCATCTCTTGGCTATGGCTCGGTATGCGCCAAATCTGAATGTGGACATTGTCATCGCTGACCCGTCAACTGTCGATGACGTTGACCAGTTGGAACGCGTCGCTGCTCTCATGGGTGCGCAGGTATTTTTACGCCAAGTTCGTACTGGTAATGGCTCTGCTGAACACGATGCACTGCGCTTAGCTGCAGCCTTCCGTGATGCCTTCGATCATGTTTTAGGAGATGTTTCTGACTCCAATGAGACCTCGTCATAGGTAGCCTTGGTTATGTCCAGTGGGGTACAACTGTGTCTCGTGCATGTTGTGCACACCCAACTCCCAGTTTCTCCCTCGTAGACCACTGTTCATTGTGGAGGCTCCCGAATGTCATTGACCGTCTCTGTGAAAGACGAACTGGCACGCGTCGTGGTTGAAAACATCACCGAGCGTCGTGCGGAGGTGGCGTCAATGCTGCGCTTTGCCGGGGGACTTCATATTGTTTCCGGTCGTATCGTGGTCGAGGCAGAGTTGGATCATGGTGCTTCTGTGCGCCGCCTGCGTCGCGACTTACGCGAGTTATACAACGTGGATCCTGAAATCGTTGTGGTCCAGGGAGGTTCCCTCCATCGTGGTAACCGCTACGTACTGCGCGTCATCGATCGTGGCAAGGATCTGGCTCGCCTTAGTGGTTTGGTTGACGGACGTGGCCGCCCAGTTCGTGGTATGCCCGTCTCCGTTGTCCAGGGAGGACGCCGTGTGGCTGCTGCTGCCTGGCGTGGTGCCTTCCTTGCTCGTGGTTCTCTGACGGAGCCGGGTCGATCATCGGCGATGGAAGTGACTTGTCCCGGATCCGAGGCTGCCTTAGCGCTCGTGGGTGCAGCGCGTCGTTTTGATGTTGTTGCCAAAGCACGTGAAGTGCGCGGTGCTGATCGCGTAGTGATTCGTGATGGTGAAGCAATTGGTGTGCTGTTGTCTCGTATGGGTGCTACTCATGCTTTGCAGGTGTGGGGTGAGCGTCGTTCTCGTCGTGAGTCTCGCGGAACTGCGAACCGCCTGGCTAACTTTGATGACGCGAATTTGCGCCGCAGTGCTCGCGCGGCTGTTGCTTCTGGTGCACGTGTTGAGCGCGCATTCGAGATTCTGGGTGATGACATTCCTGAGCACCTTGTTCAAGCAGGACGTCTGCGTGTTGAGCACAAGCAGGCCAGCCTCGAAGAATTGGGACAGTTATCCACACCCCAGTTGACTAAGGATGCTGTGGCAGGACGTATCCGTCGCCTCCTTGCCATGGCTGATAAGCGTGCTCATGAATTGGGTATTGCGGACACTGAGTCCGTGTTGACACCCGAAATGCTCGATATGTGATCGGGACCAAAGTCCTTTTCTTGCGCTGAAATTCCGCCAACATGGCATGCGCCACATCAAGTTGTTCGCCCTTGGCGTGGGTAGAAACTACGCTCTTTGGCTTAGGTCACGATATGCTCAGAGCGCTGGATGAGCGATGTGCGTTTCGCCCTTCGAATCATCCGGGGCACTAAACCAGTGCACAAGAATACGAATCTCGTGCGCCCTGACCGGCGCACTAGGAGGACACAAAGTGACCACCCGCGTTGGTATTAACGGCTTCGGCCGCATCGGCCGTAACTTCTTCCGCGCTGCTCTCGAGCAGGGCGCTGACATCGAGATCGTTGCAGTCAACGACCTGACCGACAACCAGACTCTGGCTCACCTGCTGAAGTTCGACTCCATCATGGGTCGTCTTGACGCTGAGGTTACCTACGATGACGAGTCCATCACCGTAGACGGCCACCGCATTGTTGCTCTCGCTGAGCGCGAACCTGCCAACCTGCCTTGGGGCGACCTGGGCGTTGACGTGGTTGTTGAGTCCACCGGCTTCTTCACCGATGCTGAGAAGGCAAAGGCCCACATTGAGGCTGGCGCCAAGAAGGTCATCATCTCCGCTCCCGCAAAGAACGAAGATGCCACCTTCGTTATTGGTGTGAACCTGGACCAGTACGATCCCGAGAAGCACAACATCATCTCTAACGCTTCCTGCACCACCAACTGCCTTGCTCCTTTCGCCAAGGTTCTCGACGAGAACTTCGGTATCGAGTCCGGCCTCATGGTGACTGTGCACGCATACACCGGCGACCAGCGCCTCCACGACGCTCCCCACAAGGATCTGCGTCGCGCCCGTGCTGCAGCTCTGAACATTGTTCCCACCTCCACCGGTGCTGCTCGTGCAGTGGCCCTCGTTCTTCCCCAGCTCAAGGGCAAGCTCGATGGTTACGCCATGCGCGTTCCCACCCCCACCGGTTCCGTGACCGACCTGACCTTCAAGCCTTCCAAGCCCTGCACCGTTGAAGAAGTTAACGCTGCTCTCAAGGCTGCTGCTGAAGGTGAACTCAAGGGCGTTCTCGAATACTCTGAGGCACCCCTGGTCTCCACCGATATCGTCGGCGATCCTCACTCCTCCATCGTCGACTCCGGCCTGACCAAGGCCATCGGCGACCAGGTCAAGGTTGTCTCCTGGTACGACAACGAGTGGGGCTACTCCAACCGCCTCGTTGAGCTCACCTCTTACGTTGGCGAGCGCCTCTGATCGTGATGTGATGAGGCACTAAGCCTCTTCCATCATGAGCGATGAGCTCACAATGACGTTTGCGCCCGCGCACGCCACGGCGTGCGCGGGCGCAGCCACAAGATCACCTGACAAACAAATTCTCTTCACACACAAAGAGGTTCCATGAAGACCATTGACTCCCTCGGCGACCTGCGCGGAAAGCGCGTCCTGGTTCGTTCCGACTTCAACGTTCCGCTCGATTCCGAAAAGAACATCACTGACGACGGCCGTATCAAGGCTGCACTGCCTACCCTCAAGCGTCTGACTGATGCAGGAGCAAAGGTCATCGTCATGGCACACCTTGGCCGTCCTAAGGGCCAGGTTAACCCCGAATACTGCCTCGGGCCTGTCGCTACCCGTCTCGGTGAATTAGCCGGTGTCCCCGTCACTTTCACCAAGTCCCATCTGATCGATGAGACTACCAAGGCTGAAGCACAAGCCCTGAAAGAAGGCGAAATCCTTCTTCTGAACAACGTGCGCTTCGATCCCCGCGAAACTTCCAAGGTTGACGAAGAGCGCGAAGAACTCGCCAAGTCCATGGCAGAACTCGCAGACGTTTTCGTTTCCGATGGCTTCGGTGTGGTTCACCGTAAGCAGGCTTCCGTTTACGACATTGCCAAACTTCTGCCCAGTGCAGCAGGTCTGCTCGTTGAGAAGGAAATCCTCTCGCTGAGCAAGGCAGTTAATGATCCTGAACGTCCCTACGCCGTGGTCCTTGGCGGATCCAAAGTTTCTGACAAACTCGGCGTGATCGCCAACCTGCTGGGTAAAGCAGACCGTCTGCTCATCGGTGGCGGTATGGCTTACACCTTCCTGGCAGCCAAGGGTTACGGCGTAGGCAACTCCCTCCTCGAAGAGGACCAGATCCCCACGGTGAAGGAATACATCGCCACCGCTGAAAAGAATGGCGTAGAACTCATTCTCCCCGTTGATGTTGTAGTCGCACCCGAATTCAACAAGGATGCCCCGGCAACCGTTGTGGATGCTGACGCAATCCCCGCCGATCAGATGGGCCTGGACATCGGCCCCAAGAGCCGCGAACTCTTCGCCCACGCTATTGATTCGGCCAAGACCGTCGTTTGGAACGGCCCTATGGGCGTATTTGAATTTCCCGCATTCGCTGAAGGCACCAAGGCAGTTGCTCGTGCCATGAGTGAGGGCGATGCTTTCAGCGTTATCGGCGGTGGCGATAGTGCCGCAGCCGTCCGCACTCTGGGCTTCGACGAGTCCACCTTCTCCCACATTTCTACCGGTGGCGGCGCCTCCCTCGAACTTCTCGAAGGCAAGGTTCTCCCCGGCATCGCAGTATTGGAAGGCTGATACACCATGACACGCACCCCCCTGATGGCCGGTAACTGGAAGATGAACCTCGATCACCTCGAGGCCAACCATCTCGTCCAGGGCCTTGCAATGGAACTGGCTGATCACAACCATGATTACTCCCAGTGCGAGGTTCTGGTGATTCCTCCGTTCACCGATATCCGCACCGTACAAACCATTGTTGATGCTGACAACCTCGGCATCAAGTACGGCGCACAGGACGTCTCCGTACATGACAATGGCGCATACACTGGTGAGATTTCCACCTCTATGCTCACTAAGCTTGGCTGCACCTATGTTGTCATGGGTCATTCCGAGCGCCGCGAGTACCATAACGAGTCAGATGAACTTGTTGGTGAGAAGGCCCGTAAGGTTCTCGACGCAGGGATGACCCCCATCCTTTGCTGCGGCGAAGCCCTTGAGATCCGTAAGGCCGGCACTCACGTCGAGTTCGTCCTCGGCCAGATTCGCGCAGCCCTCAAGGGCTGGGACGCCGCTGATGTCGCCAAGATTGTCATCGCCTACGAACCCATCTGGGCCATCGGCACCGGCGAAACCGCCACCGCTGATGACGCTCAGGAAGTCTGCGGTGCAATCCGCAAGGCTCTCGCTGAAGACTTTGGTGCAGAAACCGCAGAGGCAACTCGTGTGCTCTACGGTGGCTCCGCCAAGCCTGGCAACATCAAGGAACTCATGGCTCAGGAAGACATCGATGGTGCACTCATCGGTGGCGCCAGTCTGAAGGCTGATTCCTTCGCCGAAATGTGCCGCTTCTACGCCTGATTTTCAATCAGCCTGATAGCAATTTGGTGCCCCGCCTTCTGTATGAAGGCGGGGCACCGTCGTCATTCGAACCTGGTAAACCCACGATAATGACGAATAGAATGCGTCATACGCTAGGATGTGAACAGTTTGAGACCCCAGCCGTCTAAGGAATGACACCGTGGCAGCCCTGACCATTGCATTGAAAGTACTCCTCGTTCTTTCTAGTTTCTTCCTCATCATGACCGTGCTCCTTCACAAGGGCAACGGTGGCGGGCTGTCTGACATGTTCGGCGGTGGCCTATCCAACGCCGTGGGTTCCTCCGGTGTCGCTGAACGCAACCTCAACCGCATCACTATTGGTGTGGCACTGGTGTGGGCCGTGGCCATTGTGGGTCTTGGCCTAATGATTAAGTTCGCCTGAGTTTTTCACCGACTGTGGGGGAGTACCCGTACCCAATGAGCACCCCACGCCCTGCACGTACGGCCCTGACCCGAGCACACGACGAATACCTGGCACATCTGCGGGTAGAACGCGGCCTCAGCCCCAATACGCTAGCCGCCTACAGACACGACTTAGATCGCTACCTTGAGTTCCTCACCTCTCAAGGAATCACGGACCCAGAAGCGATTACTGCCAATCACGTTTCCACAATGGTTCAACGCCTGCGTCAAGGCACTAAGGATACTCCAGCACTTGCACCATCAAGTGCTGCACGTGCCACAGTGACCATCCGCGGCTGGCACAAGTTCATGGCCGCGGAGGGAACAGTCATCGATAACGTGGCCGGTGATATCGCGCCACCAGCGGTGGGTAAGCGTCTTCCCAAAGCGCTGAGTGTTGATGAGGTCTCTCGTCTACTGCAGGCAGTCAACGGAAATGATGCTGCGGCACTGCGTGACCGTGCTCTGCTCGAAATGCTTTATGCCACGGGCGCTCGTATTTCTGAGGCCGTGGGCCTGACCATCGATGACCTTGACCGAGAATCAGGATGCGTCCGTTTGTTCGGTAAGGGACGCAAAGAACGTATTGTGCCCATGGGCCAGTACGCCTGGGACGCCATGGATCGATATCTTGTCCAATCACGTCCCCACCTTGCGGAAAAAGGTCAAGGCAATGCCTCAGTGTTCGTTAATTTGCGCGGCAATCCATTGAGTCGCCAAAGTGCTTGGGGCATTATTCAGCACGCCGCTGAGGCAGCAGAACTCACCACGCACATTTCTCCCCACGTCCTGCGCCACTCCTTCGCTACCCACGTCCTTCATGGTGGTGCAGATGTGCGTGTGGTCCAGGAAATGCTTGGTCACGCCTCAGTGACCACCACCCAGATTTACACCCTCGTCACCGTGGACCAACTCCGCGAGGTCTACGCTATGAGCCACCCCCGAGCCCGTGGCTAACAAAAATCCAGACTTTCGCACGAGTATTCGGCTCATAACACAATGATGCGTACTCACTGGGGCTTGTGTTCCGATAGGCTTGGCCTGTGAAGGACACAGCACAGCCCGGATTGATCGACTTGGACACTCCCGCTCTTGATGGAGGGGAGAACTTTCCTATTCCTGAACCGCTGACCTCTCATGGTCCGGCGAAGGTCATTTCCATGTGTAATCAGAAGGGTGGCGTAGGCAAAACCACCACTACTATTAACCTTGGTGCTGCACTGGCTGAATACGGTCGCAAGGTCCTTATTATTGACTTCGATCCCCAGGGTGCTGCCAGCGCTGGCCTTGGCATCAATGCCAACGAACGTGACACCACCATTTATGACCTGCTCGTTGCTGCACGTCCGGACATTCTTCCGGTTATCGAGCACACCTCAACACCCGGTCTAGATATTGTTCCTGCCAACATTGACCTTTCCGCGGCTGAGGTCCAACTGGTCAATGAAGTTGCTCGTGAACAGGCACTCACTCGCGTATTGCGTCCCGTTCTCGACGATTATGACATCATCCTTGTCGACTGCCAGCCTTCACTTGGTTTGCTGACTGTCAATGCATTGACCGCCTCACATGGCGTGATTATTCCTCTGGAAACTGAATTCTTCGCACTTCGCGGTGTGGCCCTGCTCGTAGAAACCGTTGAGCGTGTCCGTGATCGTCTCAACCCACGCCTGCAGATCGACGGAGTTCTGGCCACTATGGTCAACACTCAGACTCTTCACTCACGTGAAGTTCTTGAACGTCTCGAGCAGGCTTTCGGTGACACGCTGTACCGTACCCAGATTCGCCGCACGATTAAGTTCCCTGATGCATCCGTTGCCGCCGAACCCATCACTTCCTATGCCCCCACGCACTCTGGTGCACAGGCCTACCGTCAGTTGGCGCGTGAATTGATTGCCCGCGGCAATGTCGCGTGATGAGCAGTGGCACGGGCACATTCTGATACACCCTTTTTGCCGGTGTCATCGGGGCAATTAACACTCCCTGTTGAGGACCCATCAGCAGCCCCTAGTCGCATTCCCGGTTTTTCGGTCAGTCTCGAACAATTCGAAGGTCCTTTCGACCTTCTCCTTCATCTCATTGCCCGCAAACGCTTAGATGTCACTGAACTTGCCTTAGCAAGTGTGACTGATGAATTCGTGGCCTATATGCGTTCAGATTGGAATCTGAGTGCTGCCAGTGAGTTTGTGGTGGTCGCCTCGACTCTTCTCGCATTGAAAGCCCACCGCCTTTTGCCTCATGACGGTGAAGACGATGAGGACTTGGACTTTGAACTGCTCGAAGCACGAGACCTGCTTTTCGCCCGTCTCCTGCAATACCGTGCCTTCAAAGAAGCCTCACGATATGTAGCCAAAGCCATGGAAGCAGGCAGTGCGTCCTGGCCACGAATCCCTCCCGAAGACCCTGATCTGGCTCAACTTCTTCCCACGTTGGTTTTCACCCTCGGGCCAGAGGATTTAGTTAAGCGTGCAGCCGCAGCTTTCACCCGCCCAGATGGCGAACTTGTGACCACGATGCACATGCATGAGCCTACGGTTCCTGTGGAAACGCAGATTGGGTTGATGCGTGAGCGCATCAAAATGGGTGGCACCGTGACTTTCGCCTATCTCATCGGAGATACTGATCGACTCCCCGTTGTCATCTCCCGTTTCCTCGCTGTGCTCATCCTCTTCCGTGAGGGCCTAGTCAATATTGCCCCCACCCAGAGTGGTGATTCGTTCCGCGTCGAGTGGAACACGGAGCGTCCTCACAGCGATCTTCCCAGCGATGACCTTGGCGGGTGGGATGATGAATCGGAACGTGACATTGCCATCACCGCACCTGCCGAGGAGGGACACCATGAGTGAGGCAACACCCACTGAATCCGCACAGATGCCCCTGGACCTCTGGCACAACACTGACGGTCAGATTGGCTCGTGGCATACCGATGACGCACTTCTCGCGGCCCAACTCGAGGCAGTCCTTATGGTCACCGACCAGCCCGTGACCACAGAAGAACTCGCCGACGCTGTGAATAGGGAACCGGGCGACGTCGCCACCATGCTCAAGACTCTCGCCGCCCAATACCGCGGTGATGCAGGAACACCACCACGCGGCTTTGTTCTGAAACACGTCGGTGGCGGCTGGCGTATCTATTCCAATCCTGCTCTGCGCAGTGTGGTGGAACGCTTTATCACCGGGGGAGCCACCGCACGCTTAACTCAAGCTGCCCTCGAGACCCTGGCCGTCATTGCCTACCGCCAGCCGATCACCCGTGGTCGTATTAGTGCAATCCGCGGCGTAAGTGTCGATGGTGTGGTACGTACGCTCCATGCCCGTGGTCTCATTGAAGAAGATGGCCATGAACCATCGGGCGCGGTACTTTATCGGACTACCACAGAATTTCTTGAACGTCTGGGCCTCAGTAGCCTTGATGAACTACCACCACTGGCTCCGTATTTGCCAGATACTCATGTTCTCGACGATATTGATGCACAGGCCTCAAACCGCATGCTGTAACGCCACCACGAAGGGCACCCATTCATGGACCACAAACCTCAGTCATCGCTCGACTTTGGTGACGAAGAGTTTTACGACGACGATGACCTCGAATTCTTCCCCGATAATGCGCCCGACGCAGACCTCGCTGCCTTCGACCGTGAAGCCCGCCAAGCCGAAGAACGTGACCGGCAGCGTGAACATGCAGACCAGGTGTATGTCCCCAATGGCCAGCGTCTAAACAAGATACTTGCTCATGCTGGCGTGGCCTCACGGCGCATGTGCGAACGCTACATTACCGACGGCCGCGTAAGCGTCGATGGGATAGTGGTACGCGATCTAGGTGTGCGTGTGGACCCTACCAACCAACGCATTACTGTTGACGGCCAGCGCATCATTGCGGACCCTTCCATCATTACTCTGATGCTCAACAAACCCGCAGGCGTGGTATGCACCATGGATGATCCCCAAGGTCGCCCCACCGTGGCGGATATGGCACGCGACTATTGTGAAGAAAACGGATTAGGGTCAGAGGTCCGATTAGTCCACGTTGGACGCCTCGACACAGCCACCGAGGGCCTCCTCCTTTTGAGCAATGACGGTGAACTCTCCCATCGTCTCATGCATCCGCGCTACGAAATCAGCAAAACCTACGTGGCTATCGTCAAAGGACAGATGGAACGCGGCACTGCACGACAACTCATGCGCGGTATCGATCTGGACGATGGTCCCATTGCCGCTGACAAAGTCAGCATTCGCCAGGCCACGCCACAAGGATCCATTATTCACATCACCTTGCATTCTGGCCGTAACCGTATTGTGCGCCGTATGTGTGAAGCCGTCGGGCACCCAGTCACTCGCCTGTCACGAACAGCTCTAGGACCGTTGACCCTTGGCCCCCTTCACCAGGGTCACATGCGTCAATTAACCAGCCAAGAAATTACCGACCTCAGCCAAGCAGTAGGACTATGAGCATTCGCGCAGAAACTGTCGATGAACAACTGCCCCAGTTACGTGAGGTCGAGACTCCGCTGTTGGCTACTACTGGGCCTGTTGTCATTATTGGCACCGGTCTGCTCGGTACCAGCGTGGCACTGGCCTTGTGCGCCGGGGGAGTTGACGTGTACTTGGCTGACGCCTCGCCCACCTGCCAGGCACTTGCTATCGATATGGGGGCAGGACACAGCGTAGATAGTCTCCCCAGTAACGACGCCGTAAGCATCGTCGTGGTAGCTACCCCACCTGACGTGTGCGCATCAGTTATCGCCCAGGCGTTAAACCAGTACCCCAACGCCACCGTTACCGACGTGGCCAGTGTGAAAGAATCCATCGCACGCAGAGTACAAACCCTGGCAGGGGAAAGTCTTAACCGCTACGTCGGTTCACATCCCATGGCTGGACGTGAAACATCAGGCCCCCTGGCAGCTCACGCAGACCTCTTCGCGGGACGCCCTTGGGTGATTGTTCCCGGCCAAGCAGATAGCCAACGTGTTTTGCAGATTCGTACACTGGCCGTCGATGTAGCAGCGGCCCCCATTACTATGGAAGCTGACAAACACGACCAGGCCGTGGCTGCAATCTCTCACTTGCCACAAATCATGAGTTCGCTACTTGCCTCCAGGTTAATCGACACACCAGCCACTGCACTCTCATTGGCTGGACAAGGATTGAGGGATACCACACGTATTGCCGCCTCTGACGAACGCATGTGGAGTTCCATTCTTACCGCCAACCACGAACCCATCGTTGCCATGCTTAACCAGGTGCGCAGCGATATGGATGAACTCATCGAGGCATTGGAACATTCCACGGATTCCAAACACGCACATACGCAGGCCATCGGGGGAGTAGCTCGACTCATTAACGCCGGTAATGAAGGACATTCCCGAATTCCAGGTAAACACGGCGGTGCCCCACGGCGATACGCTAAAGTCCATGTCTTGGTTCCTGATACCGTAGGTCAACTGGGCAGACTCTTTGCTGACATTGCTAAGGTCGGAGTCAACATTGAAGACTTCGCTATGGAGCACTCAGCCGGCCAGAAAGTTGGCGTGGCCATCGTGTCCGTTTCACCTGCTCAGGCGAGCCCGCTTGAAGCCTCCTTGAGTGAGCAAGGGTGGCGCGTGGCACGCATGGCATAGTG
The DNA here is from genome assembly GCF_001687305.1 of Actinomyces vulturis. GTDB lineage: Bacteria > Actinomycetota > Actinomycetes > Actinomycetales > Actinomycetaceae > Actinomyces > Actinomyces vulturis. Next base: position 2,501 of record NZ_LZRK01000004.1, on the reverse strand, counting down.
GCCCCTGCCTGAAAGTCATGGCAGGCTAAGAACAGACGTTTTATTTCCACCATCACAAAGGACGGCTTCATGTCCCTCGTCATTGCCATCGACGGGCCCAGTGGCTCAGGCAAATCCACCGTCGCTAAGCGAGTTGCCAGTGAACTCGCCTTGGCATACCTCGACACCGGCGCCATGTACCGCGCTGCCACATGGTGGTGCGAACACCAAGGCATCGACTTTGACGATGCTGACGCAGTAATTGAGTGTGTTGAAAACATGCCACTAGAGATGGGGCTTGATCCAGAAGATCCCTCCGTCGTTGTTAATGGACGCGCAATTGATGAAGAGATTCGCGATCCTCACATTTCCACCATTGTTTCTAAGGTCGCTACCAACCTTGATGTACGCGCCAACATGAAGGCACGCCAGCGCGCCATCATCAGCGATGAATCCGAGGGCGGCTTCTCTGAGGGCTCCGGCATTGTCGCTGAGGGCCGCGACATTACGACTGTTGTTGCCCCTGACGCTGACGTTCGTCTCTTAGTGACTGCTAGTGAAGAGGCACGATTGCTCCGCCGTGCCGGTGACCTTGAGGCTTCAGGAAAACTTGTGGACGCTGAAGCACTGCGCGATCAGGTACTCCGCCGTGATCGCGATGATGCTACGGTCTCCCAGTTCCTTACTGCTCCTGAAGGTGTCACCCTTGTGGATACCTCGGACATGACACTTGATGAGAGCGTTGAACACGTACTCGATTTGGTGGAAGAAGCCATTGACGAGCAGGCCCAGCAGATCAGTGAAGATGACCTCCGTGCTCAAGCGCTGTTGGCTGGACTTGATGATTACGATCTCAGTGACGATGACCGTGCGATTCTCGCCATGGGCGATGACGTGCTTGAAGCACCGACACTTGAAGCGGGTCTTCCGGTCCTCGCCGTGGTGGGCCGCCCCAATGTCGGTAAATCCACTCTCGTTAACCGTGTTCTTGGTCGACGCGAAGCGGTGGTCCAGGACGTTCCAGGCGTGACGCGTGACCGTGTGTCCTACCCCGCAGAATGGGCAGGACGCCGTTTCACCATTGTCGATACCGGGGGATGGGAAGTTGATGTTGAAGGTATCGACGCTGCGGTAGCCACCCAGGCGGAAGTCGCCGTAGAAATGGCAGACGCCGTGCTCCTGGTTGTCGATGCCACCGTCGGTATTACCGATACTGATGCGCGCGTTGTCCGTATGCTTCGTAAGAGTGGCAAGCCGATTGTCTTGGCCGCCAACAAGGTTGATAGTCCTGCTCTTGAAGGTGATGCAGCAGCATTATGGAACCTCGGTCTTGGGCAACCGTGGCCTGTCTCTGCTCTCCATGGCCGTGGTAGTGGAGATGTACTTGACGCTTGCATGGAAGTACTCCCTGAGGTATCCGCTGTAGCTCCCCCTCCGCCGGATGGTGTACTTCACCGTGTAGCTCTGGTTGGCCGCCCAAACGTGGGTAAGTCATCTCTGCTCAATTCCATCGCTGGGTCACAACGCGTTGTGGTCAACGAACTGGCCGGTACGACTCGTGATCCTGTTGACGAAGTCGTTGAAATGGATGGCCGCCAGTGGATGTTCGTCGATACCGCGGGTATCCGTCGCCGTGTTCGCCAGGCCCGTGGTGCTGACTTCTATGCTGTTTTACGGACTCAGGGAGCCATCGAAAAAGCGGAAGTCGCTGTGGTGCTCCTTGATGCATCTGAGACCATCAGTGAACAGGACGTTCGCGTCATCCAGCAGGTTGTTGATGCAGGCCGTGCACTTGTCCTGGTCAACAACAAGTGGGATTTAGTAGATGAGGACCGCCAAAAGCAGTTGCTCTGGGAAATCGAGCACGACCTTGGCCACGTCTCGTGGGCTCCTCACATCAACCTGGCTGCCAAGACCGGTTGGCACACTAACCGCCTGGCTCGTGCCATTGACGCAGCCCTTGAAGGCTGGAGCACCCGTATTCCTACGGGGCGCCTCAACGCCTTCCTTGGCGAGTTGCAGTCTGCTACACCGCACCCGGTACGCGGTGGCAAGCAGCCTCGTATTTTGTTCGCTACACAGGCCCAGGTGGCTCCTCCACGTATCGTCGTGTTTACTACCGGGTTCCTCGATCCTGGTTATCGCCGATTTATTGAGCGCCGTCTACGTGAAGAGTTTGGTTTCGTGGGTACGCCTATTCAGATTGGTGTGCGCGTGCGCGAAAAACGTTCTCGTAAAAAGTAGGGGAGAGGGCCTAACGCGCTTATTATCGGCTGAAAACTACATGTGTGCACCGTCACGCGTTTTTGATTTTCATTCGGGCACCGATATGCGTTAGGCTTTCACCCGTTCGCAAGAGCGAAAGTTACTTGAGAACAACGGGCTGTGGCGCAGTTTGGTAGCGCACTTGACTGGGGGTCAAGGGGTCGTGGGTTCAAATCCCGCCAGCCCGACGATTTAATGGCTTACATCACACGATGTAAGCCATTTTTCGTTGCAATTTCAATAACCGTGCTAGACGT